>NZ_JBLZQF010000005.1:19263-369243 GCF_049199325.1 Rahnella sp. PD4
GCATTTAAATTTCCCGTCTCCGCTAACCTCCCCGCCCCAAACCCCCCAAACTGGGCTAGTCATAGCCCTCTTTGGTCGGTTTCGGCGCAAGAGACCATGTGATAAATGTTAGTGGGAAACCGAAATTTTCTCGATCAAGCGTTTAAAGACGGGGCCGTGGGGATCACCCCCCACAAACTTTCCCCACCGCCTTCTCAAACCTTTCCATCCCTTCGCTGATGTCAGCGAAATCAATCACCAGTGAAGGCGCAAACCGCATCACGTTTGGTCCGGCGACCAGCATCATCAGCCCGGCTTCTGCGGCGGCGGCATGGAATTCTCCGGCACGGTTTTTATACGCATCGGCAAGCTCGGCGCCGATCAGCAGCCCCTGACCACGGAACTCGTTGAAGATGTGATATTTCTGATTGATGGCATCCAGCGCGCTGATGAATTTCTCGCGGCGTTCGTTGATGCCAGCCAGTACATCAGGTGTATTGATGATATCCAGCGCAGCTTCAGCCACCGCACAGGCCAGCGGGTTGCCGCCGTAGGTGGTGCCGTGTTTGCCCGGCTCCATAACGGAAGCCACTTCTTCAGTTGCCAGCATGGCACTGACCGGGAAACCGCCGCCGAGCGCTTTGGCTGTGGTCAGAATATCGGGCGTCACGCCGTAGTGCATATAGCTGAACAGCTTGCCGCTGCGTCCCATACCGCTTTGTACTTCATCCAGAACCAGCAGCGCCTGATGTTTGTCACAAAGCTCGCGCAGGCCTTGCAGAAACGCCTGGGTAGCGGGGGTAACGCCGCCCTCCCCCTGCACCGGCTCAACCACAATGGCGCAGGTGTGGTCGTCGATCACCGCCTTTACGGCATCCAGATCGTTGAACGGCACATGCACAATGTCAGCGGGTTTCGGGCCGAAGCCGTCGGAGTATTTCGGCTGGCCACCCACGGAAACTGTGAACAACGTGCGACCATGGAAGGCGTTATGGAAAGCGATGATCTTACTTTTGTACGGGCTGTGACGGTGTGAAGCATAGTAACGCGCCAGTTTAAAAGCCGCTTCGTTGGCTTCAGCGCCGGAGTTAGCGAAAAATACACGGTCGGCAAAAGTGGCATCGATCAGCTTCTGCGCCAGTCGCAGGGCGGGTTCATTGGTAAATACATTACTGACATGCCAGAGGGTTTCGCCCTGCTCATGCAACGCTTTCACCAGTGCCGGATGGCAATGCCCGAGCGCTGTCACAGCAATACCCCCTGCGAAATCAACATATTCATTCCCTTGCTGATCCCAAACGCGACTGCCTTTACCTTTCACCGGAATGAATTTCGCCGGTGAATAAACCGGTAAAATGACTTTATCGAATGTACCCCGATCTACCGCTGATTTTTCTGACATTACTCGTCTCCCCACTGCCATTAATATGAAAATATAATCACAAAATATGCATAAAAAATCACAGACAGGCAAACGAAAATCGCACCCGAGGCGGAAGTAATTTTTTCAGCAATATTAACTGATTAGATTTTAAGGAAATTATCCAGAAGCTGGTGCCCCTGCTCGCTCAGAATGCTTTCAGGATGAAACTGAACGCCATGCAGGGGCAAGGTTTTGTGCATGATGCCCATAATGTCGTCGCGATCACCACTACGTTCTGTCCATGCCGTGACCTCAAAACAGTCGGGCAGCGTCTGTGGCGCGACCACCAGAGAATGGTAGCGCGTCACGGTCAGCGGATTATTCAGCCCGGTAAAGACGCTTCTGCCGGTATGGCGGACAGGTGAGGTTTTGCCGTGAATGGCCTGCCGCGCACGGACGATTTTCGCGCCGAACGCCTGCGCCATCGCCTGATGCCCGAGGCAAACGCCAAGAATCGGTAAACGGTGGGAGAAATGGACAATGGCGGGCAGGGATATGCCCGCCTGATCAGGCGTACACGGGCCCGGAGAAATCACCAGATGTGAAGGAGAAAGTTGTTCAATGTCGGAGAGGGTAAGCTGATCGTTACGCATTACTTTCACTTCTGCGCCCAGCTCGCAAAAATATTGATAGAGGTTGTAGGTGAAGGAATCGTAATTGTCGATCAGCAGCAGCATAGTATACCCGGTAAAAGTCGGAGAATTTACCGGGCAATTCTACGCATTTTTCAGCGCGGGCTCAGTATTTTGTCGCTTAATGTTCTTCCGGGATTTCACTGACAACGGTATTAAAAATTGCCACCAACCCTGATTCATCACCAAATACCGCTGTTTTATTGGCTGCCAGCCAGCTTTCCCGATCCACTTTAGACCAGTCAATGTCGTAGCCAGCATGAATGACCAGTTGCTCGATAAAAATGCGCAGCGCACGACCATTCCCTGTGCGGAACGGATGCAGCAAATTCAGCCCGGTATAATAATGAGCCAGTCGCTCAGCAAGATTATCCAGCGGTAAGCCGATCAGAAATTTCTCCTCTTCCAGTTCCTGCATCAGCGCATTGCCCTCTTTTTCAATGTATTCGAAATGGCAAAACGGCGTGTCATCCTTATAAATATCGATCTCACGGAACTCGCCTGCCCAGGTATAAATATCCTGGAACAAGGACAGATGCACCGCACACAGATGCGGCAATCCCATCACTGAAGGCCCAAGCGGCATCGCTGACGCGCGCAGGGCAGTAAACGCCAGTTCAGCCTGCAACAGCCGATGCTCTTCACGTATTTCCAGCCGGTTTTTGAGCACATTGATGCCGGGATAATAATAAGGGTCGGCACCGGCCACGAGTTTATCGTTCATAGTGCTTCCTCAGTTCGGTGAGACGTTGTGAAATTTGTTCGTTGTCTAACGTGATAACCTCAACCTGCAAACCATCAAGCGCACTGCTGGCCTGAAAGTTCTGCCGCTGACGTTCGCGAAAAAGTTTTTCCTGCTGCCTGAGTGTCAGTTTCTTCGCCATCATTTCCTCCCTGGGTACAGCTATTCGGGCATATACCTTGTGGAGTTAAGTATAGACAGAGAAAAAAGGGCGCCAGCCTCAGCGCCCTAAACTCGGATTATTCAACAGCGATAGGGGTCTCGTTCACGTCTGTTTTATGATCTGCCTGAAGTGTTTTCACCCGATCCTCAAGCTGTTTCACCGCCTGCGCATCCGGCAGAAGTGAATATTTCAACTCAAAGACCGTGCTCTGGCCGGGTTGCAGTTGTTTCACGCGGCCTTGTTTACGTTCGATAGTCACCGGATAGGCATAGTTAGTGCCCGGTTCGATACCCGTAACGTAACCCTGCTTCAGGGTGTCGGTATTTTTCCACAGCGTCAGCAGCGGCAACTGATGGGTATCGAATTCAATCGATGCGCCCTTGTTCCCCGCTTTGTTCACTACGCCGGCAATCGTTTTACCCTGCGCATCCGCCAGCGGCACCATGTTAAAGACCATCTCATCAAAGCCTTTGGTCGGCCCGGCGTAAGTCTGCCAGTCTGCTAAACCTTTTTTGGCGTAATCATTGAACGGAGAGATTGATTTCAGCGGCGCAATGAAACGGGCACCCTGCTCAAGGATCGGCTGACCGAAATTACTGTGATAAATAATCTGATAGTCGTGCGGATAATCCGACTGGTTAGTCAGGGTGTCGTGAATAGTCCACGAATGGCTACCCGGCACGTAACGCAGTTCAGTCCAGGTTTCCAGCTTGGCTTTCTTAAAGGTATCTTCTTTCAGCAAGCCACGCACTGTGATTTCATGAGGGGCTTTATCGGCGATCTCAACCACCACTTTCGAGGCGGGTGTATTGCCTGCCCGGCCGTGCAACGTATAAATCATGCCGTCGGCAGTAACAGGATGTCCGGTCCATTCAAAGCCGCAACGCACCATCATTTCGTTGAAACCTTCCAGCCAGCCCACACCGTTACGGCTTTCAAGATTGATGTACGCAGGATTGACCACTTCCTGAACCGGAGAATCCCAGCCTAAGCGAATGTTATCGCCGGTCACGTGCAATAAATCCATCCCGCGCGTCGGGCTGAGAGCGATGGTCAGTCCCTTGCTGGTAATGGTAATAACTTTTGACCCTTCCTGTTTGCCACCGTGTAACACTTTTTGTTCGATGCTGAAATCGGTTCCCGCAATGTTCAGCTTTTTGCTATCAGTCTTCCAGTTTCCCAGTTCTGTACCGGCTTCAGCATCCGTCAGCACGATAGTTTGTGCAGCAGCTTGCCACGAAAAAAGCCCCAGAACGATCCCGGTTGCGAGTAATTTTTTCACAATAACCCCTTTTTGCTGAATTGATTTAGCCCAAAAGCAATTCAGCCTACAAACTCCGTCAGGCGAAAAATGTGACAGCCTTCAAGTTGAGCGTTTTTGAGGCTAAATGGCAGATGGTAACGTGCCCGGCTTCGCAAAAATTGTTTGGTTGAGGGAAAATTTGCACATGAAATTGAGATCTGAAACAAGAATGAAGGTTCATAAGCTGATGCGTTTCAGCTTAAGCGTGTTAGCAGACAGGCAATAAAAAGCCCCCGGAACCGGAGGCTTAGAAAAACAGTATTCTGGAAGAAAGGCTGAGAAATTAAGGCAGCACTTTCGCAGACAGGATCACAATCGGCGTCGTCGGCACGTTCTGATAAGGCCCGACATTATTGGTTTTGACCTGAGACATTTTGTCTACCACATCCATCCCTTTGATGACTTTACCGAATACGGCATAGCCGAAATCACGCTGACCGTGATCGAGGAAGGCGTTATCTGCCACATTGATGAAGAACTGGCTGGTCGCGCTGTCTTTATCGGCAGTACGCGCCATGGCGATGGTGCCGCGCAGGTTGCGCAGGCCGTTATCCGCTTCGTTCTTGATGGGCTCTTTGGTCGCTTTCTGCTGCATGTCAGCCGTAAAACCGCCCCCCTGAACCATGAAACCTGGGATCACGCGATGAAAAATGGTGTTGTTGTAATAGCCGCTCTGGGCGTAATCAACGAAATTCTTTACAGAAACCGGTGCCTTCGCACTGTCGAGTTCCAGTTCGATATTCCCTGCTGAAGTGGTCAGCATGACGTGGGTTTGAGCGGCCGCAAGAACGGGCGACATTGCAGTCAGGGATAGCAGCGCAGTGAGGGCCACTAAAGTACGTTTAAACATGACAGTTCCTTTCTCCAGAATACAAACAACAGATCTTACTGATTCTAAAGAGCCTTTACGCTCAGCGCCAGACCTTTACTTTTATTTACGCTTGAGAATAAATATTCTAATTATTTCAAAATATTACACCCTGTTTTTAACGGTCTTAACTGTTGAAATCTACAGGGTAATCTTCATGAAGATGGATGACCGTTTTTGCGAGCTGTGTTTGCGCGATCAGTACCCCTTCGCGCACGGAATATTGTACCGGCGTCTGGCGGCGTACGGCATCAAAACCACTTTGCGCCGGCAGGATCACCAGGCTGGCAGCATTGCCGCTTTCAAGACCATAACCTTCCAGATTCATAGTCCGGGCGCTGCAGGTGGTGATGAGCTTCAGCCCGTCATCAATTTGCTGATATCCCATTAACTGGCAGACATGCAACCCCATATGCAGTACCTGCAACATATTCGCGGTACCAAGCGGATACCACGGGTCAAACACATCATCATGCCCGAAACAGACATTGATCCCCGCCTCCAGCATTTCCTTCACACGCGTTATACCGCGGCGTTTCGGATAAGTATCAAACCGCCCCTGCAGGTGGATATTGACCAGCGGGTTGGCGACAAAGTTGATACCGGACATTTTCAGCAGGCGGAATAAACGCGAGGTATACGCCCCGTTGTAGGAATGCATTGCCGTGGTATGACTGGCGGTGACGCGTGGTCCCATATTTTCCCGCAAGGCCAGCGCGGCCACAGTTTCGACAAAACGCGACTGTTCATCGTCAATTTCATCGCAATGGACGTCGATCAGCTTGTCGTATTTTTTCGCCAGTTCGAAGGTTTTATGCAGTGATTCAACGCCGTATTCGCGGGTGAATTCGAAATGCGGAATAGCGCCTACCACATCCGCGCCCAGCCTCAGCGCTTCTTCCAGCAAGGCCTCACCGTTCGGGTACGACATAATGCCTTCCTGCGGAAACGCCACAATTTGCAGCGTGATCCACGGCGCGACTTCGGCTTTCACTTCCAGCATGGCGTTGAGCGCCGTCAGCGTCGGGTCAGACACATCCACATGAGTGCGCACATGCTGGATGCCGTTGGCAATCTGCCACTTCAGGGTTTGCCATGCGCGCTGTTTAACATCTTCATGCGAGAGCAGCGCTTTGCGTTCAGCCCAGCGCTCAATGCCTTCGAATAACGTGCCGGACTGATTCCATGCTGGCTGACCGGCAGTCTGGGTGGTATCAAGATGGATATGCGGTTCGATAAAAGGGGGGATTGCCAGCCCGCCTTCAGCATCAAGGATATGTTTGCCGTAATCGGCATTGTCCAACTGGGGGACAATCTGGCGTATCACGGTGTCGTCGATGTCTATCTGCCATAACCCTTCACGGCCAGGCAACCTGACATTTTTAACGGTACGCAAAAGAGTTTTCTTCACGCATTACCTCACCATTTTTAGAAAGACTGTGTTGTGGTTTTTTAAAAGCCAATCCTAGAACAATAGCCTGAAAGTGTTTATAAATCGAAAGGTTACACAAAAACCCAATGAAATCAGTTAAATACCCCCTAAGGAGTATATTGGGATCGGCTTGATTTGCATCAATACCCCCTGTTACGCGCGGGTTATGTTTAGCCTCAGAAAATCAATATTGAGGCAATTATGAGCAAAGTCAGAATCGCGATGATTGGCAACGGCATGGTCGGCCATCGCTTTATCGAAGATTTACTGGATAAAGCAGAACCGGATCAGTTCGATATCACGGTGTTTTGTGAAGAGCCGCGCGTGGCCTATGACCGCGTCCATCTTTCCTCTTATTTTTCCCACCATACTGCGGAAGAGCTGTCACTGGTTCGCGAAGGATTTTACGAAAAGCATCATGTCAATGTGCTGATTGGCGAAAGGGCAATTACGCTCAACCGCAGTGAAAAAGTCATTCACTCCAGCAGCGGTCGCACGGTGTATTACGACAAACTGATTATTGCTACCGGCTCCTACCCGTGGGTGCCGCCGATTACCGGTTCTGATGGTCAGGATTGCTTCGTTTACCGCACCATTGAAGACTTACATGCCATCGAGGCCTGTGCCCGTCGCAGTAAACGCGGTGCGGTGGTCGGGGGCGGTTTGCTCGGCCTCGAAGCAGCCGGGGCACTGAAAAACCTTGGCGTAGAAACGCACGTTGTCGAATTTGCGCCTGGCCTGATGGCGGAACAGCTTGATACACAGGGTGGCAGCCAGCTTCGTCAGAAAATCGAAAGCATGGGCGTACGCGTTCATACCGCCAAAAATACGCGCCAGATTGTTCAGGGCGGCAGTGCTGCCCGTAAAACAATGGAATTTGCCGACGGTACTTTCCTCGAAGTCGATTTCATCGTGTTCTCCACCGGTATCCGACCGCAGGACAAACTGGCACGTCAGTGCGATCTGCAGATCGCCCCGCGCGGCGGCATCGTGATTAATGATCAGTGCCAAACCAGTGACCCGGACGTCTATGCCATCGGCGAATGTGCCTCGTGGAATCAGCGGACTTTTGGACTGGTCGCGCCGGGTTACAAAATGGCGCAGGTCACCGCCGACCATTTACTGGGTCGCGATAACGCTTTCACGGGTGCCGACATGAGCGCCAAACTGAAACTGTTAGGCGTCGATGTGGCCGGTATCGGCGACGCCCATGCCCGTACGCCAGGCGCGCGCAGCTATGTCTATCTGGATGAAACCAAAGCATTGTATAAACGCCTGGTCGTCAGCGAAGATAATAAAACGCTGCTTGGCGCAGTGCTGGTCGGCGACACCAGTGATTACGGCAATCTGCTGCAACGGGTACTGAACAGTATTCCTTTGCCGGAAAATCCGGATGCGCTGATCCTGCCCGCTCATGCAGGCAGTGGCGGCGCAGTGATGGGCACTGATGCCCTGCCGGAAAGCGCACAAATCTGTTCGTGTTTTGACGTCACCAAAGGCGATATCATCAAAGCAGTTCAGGGTGGCTGTCTTACCGTGGCGGCGCTGAAATCAGCAACGAAAGCTGGCACTGGCTGTGGCGGCTGTATTCCGCTGGTGACGCAGATACTGAATGCCGAACTCAGCAAACAAGGCATCGAAGTTAACCATCATCTTTGCGAACACTTCGCGTATTCGCGGCAGGAGCTTTATCACCTGATCCGCGTTGAAGGCATCCGCTCATTCAACGATTTGCTGAATAAATACGGCAAAGGCTACGGCTGCGAAGTCTGTAAACCAACCGTCGGCTCGCTGCTGGCCTCCTGCTGGAATGATTATGTGCTGAAATCGCAGCACACGCCGTTGCAGGACACCAACGATGTGTTTCTCGCCAACATGCAAAAAGACGGCACCTATTCCGTTATACCGCGTTCGCCGGGTGGTGAAATCACGCCGCAAGGCTTGCAGGCAATAGGTGAAATCGCGGCTGAGTACAATCTCTACACTAAGATTACCGGTTCACAGCGTATCGGCATGTTCGGCGCGCAAAAAGACGATTTACCGGCCATCTGGCAGAAACTGATCAGTGCCGGATTCGAAACCGGTCAGGCGTACGCCAAAGCCCTGCGCATGGCGAAAACCTGCGTTGGCAGCACCTGGTGCCGTTATGGTGTGGGCGACAGCCTCGGTTTCGGCATCAGCCTGGAAAACCGCTACAAAGGCATCCGTACCCCGCATAAAATGAAATTCGGCGTATCCGGCTGTACCCGTGAATGCTCTGAAGCACAGGGCAAAGATGTCGGGATTATCGCGACAGAAAACGGCTGGAATCTTTATGTCTGCGGCAACGGTGGCATGAAACCACGGCACGGTGATTTACTGGCCGCCGATCTGGATAATGACACCCTGCTGCGTTATCTCGACCGTTTCATGATGTTCTACATCCGCACCGCCGATAAGCTGCAACGCACCTCGGTCTGGATGGATAACCTCGAAGGCGGTATCGGCTACCTGCGCAAAGTCATCATCGATAACAAACTGGGGCTTAACGATCAACTGGAAGCCGAACTGGCACGCCTGCGTGAATCGGCCGTTTGCGAGTGGCAGGAAACCCTGAACGACCCGGCTGCGCAAACCCGCTTCAGCCATTTTATCAACAGCAGCCAGCGTGACCCGAACGTGCAGTTTGTCGGTGAGCGTCAGCAGCATCGTCCGGCGCGTCCCGACGAGCGTATTCCGGTGAGACAAATCGCCGGCGGGGAGGAAGTATTATGAACCAGTGGTTAACACTTTGTTCCGTCGACCAGATCTTACCCGCCTGCGGTGTATGCGCGCTGGCAGGCGATCAGCAGGTTGCGCTATTCCGTCCTTACGCTGATGAGCAGATTTTTGCCCTGTCGAACATTGACCCGTTTGCACAGGCCAGCGTGCTGTCACGGGGGATTATCGCGGAACATCAGGGCGAGTTGTGGGTCGCCAGTCCGCTGAAAAAACAGCATTTTCGTCTGACCGACGGAGTCTGCATGGAAGACGAACAGTATTCAGTTCCGGCTTACGAGGTCCGTGTACAGAACGGCAATGTGGAAATCAATACCGCCAGCCTTCAGTCTGTAGCCGGCTAAACTGCACGCCTTCCACGCCGCCTCCGGGCGGCGTTATTATCTGTTCCGCCACATCAGTTTGATAGAGAAGCGTCCATGGATTATTTGCCCCTCTTTTGTCAGTTAAAAAACAGAGCCTGTTTACTGGTTGGTGCCGGTGATGTTGCTGAACGTAAAGCGCGTCTGCTGCTGGAAGCTGGCGCAGAACTGACGGTGAATGCCCTCACCTTTACACCGCAATTTCAGATGTGGGCAGACGAAGGTAAAGTCCGCCTGTTACGCGGTGAATTCTCACCACTGCTGGTGGATGAAAAATGGCTGGTGGTCGCCGCGACCAATTCCGACCTGGTAAATCAGGAAGTCAGCGAAGCCGCAGATCACCGGCGCGTGTTCTGTAACGTGGTCGATGCACCGGAAAGTGCCAGCGTGATTATGCCGTCAATCATTGACCGTTCTCCGCTGATGATCGCCGTGTCTTCCGGCGGCAATGCGCCGGTGCTGGCGCGTTTACTGCGCGAACGTCTGGAGTCCATTCTGCCGCAGCATCTGGGCAAACTGGCGCAGATTGCGGGCGGATTGCGGGCGCGGGTCAAGACATGCTTCCCTGATGCCTCCGAGCGCCGTCGCTGGTGGGAAAAACTGTTTAACCATCATCGCCTGGCGCAGTCGCTGGCGAATAATGACACTGCGCAATCCCACGAATATCTTGAAGCATTATTCCATGAACCCGTGGATAAACATGGCGAGGTCATTCTGGTCGGTGCCGGACCGGGCGATGCCGGATTACTGACACTCAAAGGCTTGCAGCAAATGCAACTGGCCGATGTGGTGGTTTACGACCGTCTGGTTTCCGACAGTGTGCTGAATCTGGTTCGTCGTGACGCAGAGCGGATTTTCGTGGGCAAGCGCGCGGGACATCATTGTGTACCGCAGGAAAGCATCAATAAAATCCTGCTGGAACAGGCCCAGATGGGCAAACGCGTTGTCCGGCTGAAAGGGGGCGATCCCTTTATCTTTGGTCGTGGTGGCGAAGAACTGGAAGCGCTGAAAGCCGCAGGCATCGCGTTTTCCGTGGTGCCGGGCATCACGGCGGCCTCCGGTTGCTCCGCTTACAGTGGCATTCCGCTGACCCACCGCGACCATGCACAAAGCGTGCGGCTGATCACCGGTCATGCGAAGCAGGACGGCATTGTGGACTGGGCCTGCATGGCGCAAAGCCAGCAAACGCTGGTTTTTTATATGGGGCTCACGCAGGCCGGAGAGATTCAGCGCCGTCTGCTGGAAAACGGTCTGGCTGCAGAAACACCTGTCGCACTGGTAGAAAACGGCACCAGCCAGCAACAGCGGGTGGTGACAGGGATGCTCACAGAGCTCGATAAGCTGGCGAAAGAGGTGCGCAGTCCCAGTCTGATTATTGTCGGCAGTGTGGTGAGCTTACGTCAGAAACTTAACTGGTTTGCCAGCGAAACCGTGGTGGTACAACAGAATTGAGCACACCGCTTTCCTGAGGTCTTAAAGCAAAAAACCACGTCCGCAGACGTGGTTTTGATTTAACAATCGAAGTAGAAATTATGGAAGCGTGACGAAGCCAATCGCTTCATAAGCTTTCTTCAGTGTCACGCTGGCACGGGCACGGGCTTTCTCAGCGCCCTCTTTCATTACCTGTTGCAGATAAGCCTCGTCGCTGCGGAAACGGTTAAAACGTTCCTGCACGTCGGTCAGCATGCCTGAAACCGCTTCGGCAACCGCACCTTTCAGATGACCATACATCTGGCCTTCGAATTCCGCTTCCAGCTCCGGAATGCCTTTGCCGGTCACACCGGAAAGAATATCCAGCAGGTTAGAAACACCCGGCTTGTTTTTAATATCGTAACGGATGACAGGCGGCTCTTCAGAATCCGTCATCGCGCTTTTAATCTTCTTGGTCACCGCTTTTGGATCTTCCAGCAGGCCGATCACGTTTTTACGATTGTCATCCGACTTAGACATCTTCTTGGTCGGTTCCTGCAATGACATAACCCGCGCACCGGATTTCGGAATAAACGGCTCCGGCACAGTAAATACATCGCCATACAACGCGTTGAAACGGCTGGCAATATCTCGGCTGAGTTCCAGGTGCTGTTTCTGATCTTCACCGACCGGTACCTGATGGGTCTGGTACAGCAAAATATCCGCCGCCATCAATACCGGATAATCGAACAGACCAGCGGTAATGCTTTCGCTGTTGGATGTCTCATAGCGCGCAGATTTATCTTTGAACTGCGTCATACGGCCCAGCTCACCGAAATAGGTATAGCAGTTCAGCGCCCAGCTTAGCTGGGTATGTTCAGGAACATGAGACTGCACGAAGACAGTACTTTTCTTCGGATCAATACCGACCGCCAGATACAGCGCCAGCGTATCGAGGGTTGCTTTACGCAACTTCTCCGCATCCTGACGTACGGTGATCGCGTGCAAATCGACGATACAGTAAATGCATTCGTAATCGTCCTGCATTTTGACCCATTGACGCAGCGCACCCATGTAGTTGCCAATGGTCAATTCGCCGGAGGGCTGTGCGCCACTAAATACGATGGGTTTACTCATTTTATGCTTCCTGATCTTTTAAAGATGACAGCCCTAACGTGGGCAAAAGGTCGGCGAAATTATCCAGTACGCGATCGGGTTTGGTCAGCGCGATAGTTTCACCGTAGTTATAGCCATAAGTCATGCCCACACACGGACAGCCAGCGGCTTGTGCAGCGTGAATATCATTGCGGGAATCCCCCACAAAGACCATTTCACTGGCACGCAATCCAAGCAGTGCCAGCGTCATATAGACCGGCGCCGGATGCGGTTTTTTCGCCACGACATCATCACCGCCAATCACGACCGTGAAATAGCTGTCGATGCCTAACGATTGCAGTAAAGGCGCAATGAAAGGCGTCGGTTTGTTGGTCACCAGCCCCATGGGCATGCCTGTGGCTGCCAATGCTGCCAGCGTCTCTTTGACTTGCGGGTATAAGCGGCTGCCACCTGCGGCGGTATCGGCATAATAATGATCAAATTTATCGCGCACCGTCTGCAGGAAAGCTGGCGATAAATCGCCTCCGGCCCAGCGGACGGCACGTTCTACCATGACATCAGCGCCATTGCCAATCCAGGTACTAAGACGCTCAACGCCTGCGGCAGGTAAACTGAAATCACGCAGCGCCATATCCATCGCTTCGGAGAGACCCGGTGCGCTATCGACCAGCGTACCGTCGAGATCAAAACCTAAACCGCGCGCCTCAAGGAGCTCAGACATGCGAGACCTTAGCCAGTTCACTGCGCATATGGTCGATCACCGTACGGTAATCCGGCTGATTAAAGATAGCGGAACCGGCGACAAACATATCTGCACCCGCTGCGGCGATTTCACCGATATTTTCGGCCTTCACTCCGCCATCAACTTCCAGACGAATGTCATAACCGCTGGCGTCAATGATCTTGCGAACCTGACGCAGTTTATCCAGTGTGCCCGGAATAAACGACTGACCTCCGAAGCCTGGATTCACCGACATCAGCAGGATCACGTCGAGTTTATCCATCACGTATTCGAGATAGCTCAGGGAGGTCGCCGGGTTAAACACCAGACCGGCTTTACAGCCATGGCTTTTAATCAGCTGCAGTGAGCGGTCAACATGTTCAGACGCTTCGGGATGGAAGGTAATGTAAGAGGCACCGGCTTCGGCAAAATCCGGGATCAGGCGATCAACCGGTTTAACCATCAGATGAACATCAATAGGTGCGGTAATGCCGTAGTTACGCAACGATTTAAGAATGGCTGGCCCCATCGTCAGATTGGGAACGTAGTGGTTATCCATCACATCAAAATGGACAACATCTCCGCCCGCTTCCAGGGCTTTGGCTGTATCTTCACCCAGACGGGCAAAATCAGCAGACAGAATGGACGGTGCAATCAAAAACTGTTTCATCCGCTTCTCCAAACGATAGGTTTACCCGATGATCACCGGCTGACCGGCCATCAGCGATATAGCGCTAAAAGTTCATTCACCATGCTGCGCTGGGCAACTTTACTGCTGATAGTACGGCGCGCTGACACACGGTGCAGCTGTTTCGCCTGAGCGTACCATTCCAGCGTCAGAGGTGTTTCGTGGTTGGAAATCAGCACCGGCACATCGTTCTCATTAGAAAGCTGATACGCCAGACGAGCCAGATTGCGCTGATCATCCATGCTAAAACTGTTGGTGTGGTACGCCGTAAAATTTGCTGTCGCAGAAAGCGGGGCATAAGGCGGATCACAATAAACCACCGAGCCAGACTGTGCTTTCAGCAAGGTGTCCTGGTAATGCTCACAAACAAATACCGCATGCTTCGCTTTTTCAGCAAACCAGTAGAGTTCTTCTTCAGGGAAATACGGCTTTTTATAACGCCCGAAAGGCACATTAAACGCGCCACTGAGATTATAACGACACAGGCCGTTGTAACAATGGCGGTTAAGATAGAGGAAAAGTACCGAACGACGATAAATATCGCTGCTGGCATTAAACTCAGCCCTCAGGACGTAAAAACGATCTGATTCGTTAAACTCTGGCGTGAACAGCACACGTGCATCACGCACGAATTCTTCAGTGCGTGTCTTCACAATGTTGTAAAGATTGATCAGGTCGTTGTTGATATCCGCCAGAATATAAGCGTCATACTCGGTATTCAAAAATACCGAGCCCGCGCCAACAAAAGGCTCAATCAGACAATCTCCCACCGGAAGATGACGTTTGATGTCATCAATCAGCGGGTATTTGCCGCCAGCCCACTTCAAAAACGCGCGGTTCTTCTTCATGCCGTCAGTTAGCTACTTATACAATTCACAGCCGCGGATTGTATCCTGTTTTTAGACAGCAAATCGCGTTGAGATCAGTTTCATTTTTTCAGGTCTTGCTGTACCTGATGTACAGGTTTGACCCACGGTTTTTTAGCCTGAACTTCCGCAGGCAGACTGGAAATAGCACGTTTGGCCTCTGCAGAAGAAGCATAGTTACCACTTACCAGTACAAACCACGGCTTCCCTTCGCGGGCGGTCTGATAAACCAAATAATTTTTCAGGCCCTGCTGTTTTGCAAACGCATTCAGTGTATTGGACTGAGAAGCACCGCTCAGTTGCAGGGTAAAGTGCGTACCTGGTGCAGACTTAATGCCCGACATGCTACCAGAAGCTGCGGCCGGTGCAGATGCAACCGGAGCAGATGACGCAGTGGACTTCGTTACCGGCGTTTTCGCTGTATGCGATGCCGTAGCGGCTGTTTTATGCTCAGCAGGCTTCGAAGTATGAGCAGGTTGCGCATTTCGCGAAGCTTGCGCAGGGCGTGTATGGGTGGCTGACGGCTGAGAACCTGCCGGGGCCTGAGTACGTGCTGAACCATTAACGGTTGCGGGTGCGGTCGGCAAAGAAGTCAGTGACTGAGCTGCGGGTGCCATGCTGCCTTGTGCCACACCATCGACCTGATTTTGCTGGGAAGAGAGCGCATCACTCATATCACCCGGCAAATCGACACGTTCTTTCGCCTGACCATTATCCGGAACAGGCTGAGCTTCAGTTGGTGTCGGGGAAACTGGCGGTAAACCGATACTCTTCGGTTGCTGGCCATCGGCTGGCTGCTGACCGTCTATAGCTTGCGCTGTATTGGCCTGAGCCTGAGCAGAAGGCTGAGCAGGTGCCGCCGCATCATTACCCGCGAGACTAATGTCTTTCGGACCATTGTTCTGCTGAGCAGGCTGGCTGGAGGAAGATGACTTCATGGCAGAGCCGATACCGACAATCAGCAATACCAGCACCACAATACCGATGCCGATCATCACGTACTGACGGGATACCGCAACTTTTGGAATGGAAGGAGACGGTTTGCGCGCGCGCGGTGGGCGGCGATCGCTGGTGTCTGGTTTGAGATCGTCTTCCGGTGTTAAATCATCCATCTAAAACCTCCAACCCGGCAAAAGCCTCAAGAGGCTTTACGCGGAGCAACTATCCTGACTAAAAATATAAAGCTTTGCTGGCAAACGTAAAATCGATCGTTATGTGGCCACCATGATGACCACTGTCTTAACGGCAATCTTCAATCGAAGCCAGCACCATTTCATGCGATACGCCGGAGCGTACTTCCGACTGACCTATTGCTTTCGGCAAAACCAGACGCAGCTCGCCAGCCAGTACTTTCTTATCACGCATCATGTGCGGCAGATAGGACTGCGCCTCCATAACTTCAGGGCCGGTCACAGGTAAACCCGCACGGGTCAGCAAAGTTTTTACCCGGGCTATGTCACCCAGACTGAACTGCCCAAGGCGATGGGCCGTATAACAGGCCATCACCATACCGGCTGCCACAGCTTCGCCATGCAACCAGTTACCGTAACCCATTTCGGCTTCAATAGCATGGCCGTAAGTATGGCCCAGATTCAGCAAGGCGCGCATGCCGTTTTCACGTTCATCGGCGGCCACAACCTCGGCTTTCAGCTCGCAGCAACGGCGGATGCAATATGCCAGCGCATTCATATCCAGCGCCAGTAAAGCTTCCATGTTGTCTTCAAGCCAGACAAAGAAATCAGCATCCAGAATAATGCCGTATTTGATAACTTCTGCGAGACCCGAAGACATTTCACGGGCAGGCAGCGTTCGCAGACAGTCGAGATCAACCACTACCGACGCAGGCTGATAAAACGCGCCGATCATGTTTTTTCCGAGTGGATGGTTTACCGCCGTTTTACCGCCAACGGAGGAATCAACCTGAGAAAGCAGCGTGGTTGGCACCTGAACAAAGCGCACACCGCGCTGATAACTGGCTGCAGCGTAGCCGGTTAAATCACCGACGACGCCACCACCAAGGGCGATCAGAGTCGTATCACGTCCGTGCGGCTTTTTGAGCAACGCGGAGAACACATCATTGAGAACAGTCAGGGATTTGTATTGTTCACCATCAGGCAAAATAACCTGATCAACACGAACGCCTGCCTGCTCCAGCACTGAACGAATAGCGTCCAGATAGAGAGGGGCCAGGGTTTCGTTGGTCACTATCATGACCTGATCGCCTGCCTTTACCGGCATAAAAGAAGCCGGATCGTGGAACAATCCGGCAGCAATCGTAATGGGGTAGCTACGCTCCCCTAACGTTACGGTAATCCTCTCCATGTCGTGCTCTGTGACCTTCTTTAACTGACACCCTCAGGCAATGATGAACACCAATAATCAGTTACTTTCCAGCATATTGATAATCTGGTTGGCAACGACTTTGGCACTTTGATCATCGGTACGAATAGTGACGTCGGCAATCTCTTCATACAAAGGATTGCGTTCTCTCGCCAGTGCTTCAAGCACTTCACGTGGCGGAGCACTCACTTGTAATAATGGACGTTTTTTGTCGCGTTGTGTACGCGCCAGTTGTTTTTCGATAGTAGTTTCAAGATAGACGACAACGCCACGCGCTGACAAACGGTTACGGGTTTCACGTGATTTCACGGAACCGCCACCAGTCGCCAGAACAATGCCTTGTTTTTCGGTCAGTTCGTTGATCACTTTTTCTTCGCGGTCGCGGAATCCGTCTTCGCCTTCCAAATCAAATACCCAGCCCACATCAGCTCCGGTACGTCGCTCAATTTCGTGATCGGAGTCAAAAAACTCCATATTGAGTTGCTGAGCTAACTGTCGACCAATAGTGCTTTTGCCGGCACCCATAGGCCCAACCAGAAAGATATTGCGTTTCTCTGCCATGTTTTTCGGTATTACTAAGACAATTCGTTGATGATAACCCGCCCCGCCAATCAAATTAGCGGCGGGACCTAAACTGAAACCTCATGAGCGATATAGTGCGAGATCAGAAAAAAATTATCTCAACACTCTTGGTAGTTTGGCAACCGAATAAATCACTTTGCACGCCGCAGGAGGGAAACCGTACGTTTTTATCGGCGTGTCTGTCGTAATAAAAAGATCACGGTGCTCAATTCGGTAACCCTTGTAAGCTAAATCGACGGCAGCGTCAAACTCAGAAGCCTCTTGCGACACAAAAAGTTGCATACGCTCAACGTTATTGTGCAATTTACAGAGCGTCAGAATGCCCTTTTAACGGGTAAGGATTAAGGTCGGGGTGATGAAAATCACCAACTCACGCCGCTGTTCATGGGTGTACTGGTGTTTAAACAAGGAACCGACCCCGGGAAGGTCGCCGAGGACAGGCACTTTTGTGTCCGTTTTTTGGTTTTTACGCTGAAATATCCCGCCAAGCACGATAGTTTCTCCGTCTTTTACCGTAACCTGAGTTTTGATTTCCTGCTTATCAATCGCCAGCGCCTCACCTTCGGACTGCTTAATGCTCCGGCCCGGCATGTTCTGGCTAATCTGCAATGCCAGCTGGATACGACCGTCACGCTGAATTTTCGGCGTAACCTCCATTCCCAGCACCGCTTCTTTGAATTCAATCGACGTGCTGCCACTCGCCCCGCTGGAAACCTGATACGGGATTTCCGTACCCTGTTTAATGCTGGCAGTCTGCATGTGCGCCGTCAGCAACCGCGGGCTGGCGATAATATCGACCTTGTCTTCCTGCTCAAGCGCCGTCAGTTCAAGCTCAAGGATCCGCCCGCTGATATGTGCAAGATTAAAACCCGCAGTAAATATCGGATTTTCGACCGGCATGCCCATACTAAAATTATTCATACGCACGGCTTTTGTAATGGGTTCCTCACCGGTAAACCCCCAGCGCACACCCAGTTCGCGCAGGCTTTCACTGTTCATTGTGACTATATGTGCTGCCAGTTGAACCTGCTGAAGAGGTAAATCCATTTCCTTTATCCAGGGTGCCACAACATCCAGCGCAGCCTGCGTGTCACGTAATAAGAGTGTATTGGTGCGGGGATCTGCAGAGGCATTACCTTTTGAAGATAACAGCGAGCCTTTCTGCGCGTTCAGGCTAAGCGCCGTCTCTTTCGCATCTGCGTATTGCAGAGGAACGGTAAGGCTGATCAGCGGGCTGTGGAGCGCCTGCTGGTCGGCTGCCTCTTTCAACCGCTGTTGTACAACCTGCGGATCTTGTTCAGGCGACACAATTAAAACGTTGCCCTGCAACTGGCTGGTGAGATGGTTCATTTGCAGAATAATGTCGAGCGCCTGCTGCCACGGCACTTCCTTGAGTTTCACACTCATCTGCCCTTCAAGACCCGGTGCAGTGATCAGATTCAGTTGCCGGAAATCTGCCAGCGCCTGTAATACCAAACCGACCGGAGAGGACTGAAACTCCAGCGAAATCAACGGTGGTACATCAGCTTTCACCGGGCTGAGGTATAAACACAGCAAACACGGTACAATCCGCTTAGTCACGTATTTCATTATTTCCCTTTCCCTGGAGAATCCTTGCCTTTACCCAGCCTGATAATCTGACGCAGTGCACCGCAACGCGCATCACTGAGGCTGAGTTCAACCTGCGAACTGCTGAGTGCTTCAACCGTCCATTGCGGCACTCCAAATTGCGTACCCGTTTCGACTTTACTCCAGCGCCCTTGCGGTGAAAGCAGCCAGCCATAACGCTCCCCGCCGGCATCTGAAATCCCGCTAAGGCGCCATTCAGATACCGTAGAAAAATCAGCACAGGACGGCGTCTGTGGCACACTAAACGGATCACGTACGACATGCGGCGCGACGGCAGCGGTAAAAAATCCTGCCGCTGACGTGGTTTGAGTCAGTAACACTGAGGCTTTCATCCCGGCATCACCGGTGGTGTGTAAATTCAGCTCGCTGAATGCAGGCTGCCCGGGACGTTGCATCAGCGCATAAAGAAAATCCATCAGTCCGGCAAAAGTCACCTGCAATTGCAATTCACCCTGTGGTTCTTGTTTCGGTTGCAAAACTGGCTTCCAGCGAATCAGTACGGCCTGAGCGTCTTTCAGCGGCCGGGAAAACGCTTGCTCAAGCGGCAGGATTTCGTGTTGCAATGTCGCATTGCCGGCCAGTTCCTGCTCCAGGCTTTCCAACGGAACCCTGAGCATCAACGCCCTCTGAGCCTGGGAAAGGGTCTGCCGTGCGGTGTAAATCTCCCGTTTCAGTGTGTCGTGTTGCTGCCATAACCCGCGCAATACAAGCTGATACAGCGTCAAAGCCAGAATGAGCAGACATGCAGTCAGTATGCACACCCGCTGCCAGCCGGGTTTTTCCATCAGCGGATCAATATGCTCTGCCAGTAAACCGGTCATTGCACTACTCCCGGCGCAGGCAGGGCTTTTTCAGGGCGAAACTGCGTTTTCATCACGAAACTCAAGTTATTGTTGGGTTGCTGCTGTACATCAGAAAGACTGACTTTACTGAGCAACTCTCCTGCTGACAGCATTTCGCTCAATGCCACAATGTCGTGATATATCCGCCCTTCGCCTTTTAACGTCATCACTCCCTGATGCTCCGTCAGTTCCGTCAGCCAGAGTTCTTCGGGCATCTCTGACGCGAGTAACACCAACAATTGCAGATAATCCCGGCTCCGTTGCACACGCTGGTGGCTTAAAAGACGCGATTCAGCCAGAACCTTTACCTGTTCCGATGCTGCCTCCACACGACGCTGACGGAGCGTAATCTTTTGAATATCTGAATGTAACGCTGACAGTTTCACCTGTAACAGCGCCCGTTCCTGCACCAGGAAAGTGGCCAGAAGCAAAGCACCGGCCACCACAGAGACAGGAACAGAAATAAAAATTTTCAGCCAGAAACGCATCAGCTTTTGACGGCGCAACTTTCGCCACGGTAATAAATTGACCTGTAGCATCAGTTATCTGCCTGCCGGATAGCCAGCCCGACGGCAGGCGCGAATGCACCGGGATTTGCCGGCAAAGGCGCGGACAATTGCACGATCGCGCTTAATGGCGACCAGCATTGCATTACCGCAGAGGACGATTCACCGCTGTAATAGTCCTCCGCATGGCATAACGCAGCCGCGCGATACTGTGTGCGAATCTTCTGAGAGACCGTGTTTTCAGCGCCGGCCTCTGCATAATCCAGCATGCCAAACTGGAACGGCAAACTGTGCGGCGAAGCCCAGAGAAAGAGATCATCAAGGGGATGGATCAGCAATGCATCACCCGGAACGCCTGCAGCACAGGCCGCCATCTGAAGGGCGCAGGGAGTCAGCTCAATAGTGTCCGGGAACAACCGGGCCTGCGCCATGCAGTGCATCCACTGTTCGATTTCCTGCTGCCTTGCCGCCGTAACCACCAACTGATTATCGCCCTGCGGGTCAGCCCGGTAGTCCATCACCAGATGCTCCATAGCCAGAGGAAACTGTTTTGCCGCGTTAGCGAAGATAAACGCACTGCGCTGCGGCTCACCCAAACGGGCATCGGGCGCGGCCATGCGTTGTTGCATAATACGTTGCGCAGGAAGGCTGATTCGTAATGAAAAAGACGTCGGCAGCGTTTTTCGCCAGCACGATAAAATGGCGATCAGCGGCGCGCTCTCATGTAATATCCCCTCCCGCAATGTGAAAGGAGGCAAAGGATGTTGCCACCAGTGACGCAATTGCCAGCCATGACGCCGCCGCTGAACGGCGATCGCACGGGCAAAACCGGCTTGAATATCCAGACCTACCTGCCATGCTTGTAGTCGCATTTTCGCCCAATCTCCATATCGTCAGGTAAATAAAAGAACGTATCCATGTTGCTGGCTTGCCTTTATACTACCGCGCGGTTGTTTATAAACTGCCCAATTGACACTTAATGGGAAATCTCAGGTGAAGTTCGTAAAGTATTTATTGATTCTTGCAGTGTGTTGCATTTTGCTGGGAGCCGCCTCGATCTTCGGTTTGTATAAATATATCGAGCCTCAGTTACCCGACGTCGCCACGCTTAAAGACGTGCGCTTGCAAACACCGATGCAGGTTTTCAGTGCCGAGGGTGATTTAATTGCCCAGTATGGTGAAAAGCGCCGTATCCCACTGAAACTCGACCAGATCCCACCGGAACTGGTGCATGCGTTTATCGCGACTGAAGACAGTCGCTTCTATGAACATCATGGTGTGGATCCGATCGGTATTTTCCGTGCGGCTTCCGTTGCGATGATGTCAGGCCACGCCTCACAGGGCGCGAGCACCATTACCCAGCAGTTGGCTCGTAACTTTTTCCTGAGCCCTGAACGCACACTGACCCGTAAAATTAAGGAAGCATTTCTGGCCATCCGCATTGAGCAGATGATGTCCAAAGATGAAATCCTCGAGCTGTATCTGAATAAAATTTATCTCGGTTATCGTGCTTATGGCGTCGGTGCCGCTGCACAGGTTTACTTCGGTAAAGATGTCAGCCAGCTAACGCTCAGTGAAATGGCAGTGATTGCCGGGCTGCCCAAAGCACCGTCAACCTTCAACCCGCTGTATTCGCATGACCGTTCTCTGGCCCGTCGCAATACCGTACTGGCACGTATGCTGGATGAGAAATACATCACGCAGGCCCAGTATGATCAGGCGCGTGCTGAGCCGTTGGTCGCCAATTATCATGCTCCGCATATCGAGTTTTCGGCGCCGTATCTGACCGAAATGGTGCGTCAGGAAATGGTGAAACGTTATGGCGACAACGCTTATAACGATGGCTACATGGTTTACACCACCATTACCAAAAAAACCCAGCTTGCTGCCCAGGAAGCCCTGCGTACCAACGTGCTTAATTACGATATGCGCCACGGTTATCGCGGTCCGTCAAATCAGCTATGGAAAGTAGGTGAACCGGCGTGGGATCAGAACAAGATTGTCCAGTCGCTGAAAACGCTGCCGGTATATGGTCCGCTGTTCCCGGCCGTTATCACCGCAACGGATGATGCTCAGGCCACGGCGACGATGTCGAACCGCGCGGTTATCAGCCTGCCGTTCAGCGGCATGCGCTGGGCGCGACCTTATCGTAATGACAATGCTCAGGGCCCGACCCCGAAAAAAGTCACTGACGTGGTACGTCCGGGTCAGCAAGTTTGGGTACGTAAAGTGGGTGATGACTGGTGGCTGGCGCAGGTGCCTGATGTCAACTCAGCCATTGTTTCGCTCAATCCAAACGACGGTGCCATTGAAGCGCTGGTTGGCGGGTTTGACTTCAACCAGAGCAAGTTTAACCGCGCCAACCAGGCGGTTCGCCAGCTCGGTTCGAACATCAAGCCTTTCCTGTACACAGCAGCAATGGACAAAGGTCTGACCCTGGCGACCATCCTGAATGACATGCCAATTACCCGCTGGGATGCCGGTGCCGGTACTGACTGGCGTCCGAAGAACTCACCGCCAACGTATTACGGTCCGATTCGTCTGCGTCAGGGGCTGGGTGAATCCAAGAACGTGGTCATGGTACGTGCTATGCGTGCGATGGGAGTGGATTACGCAGCTGAATATTTGCAGCGTTTTGGCTTCCCGGCTGCGAACATTGTTCATTCCGAATCACTGGCGTTAGGTTCTGCTTCATTCACCCCGTTGCAGGTTGTGCGCGGTTACGCCACCTTGACCAACGGCGGTTATCTGGTTGACCCGTATTTCATCACCAAAATTGTGGATGAATCCGGTCAGGTGCAGTTTGAAGCCAAGCCTAAAATCGCCTGCCGTACCTGTAATATTCCCGTTATTTATGGTGATACGCAGAAATCTGCCGTACTGTCGGATGACAATGTAGAAAACGTTGCCACATCCACCACCAATAATAATACCAGTGTGCCAACGCCACAGCTTGAGCAGGTTCCACCGAACTCGCCGCAGGTTGATGCCGCACAGCAATACGCGCCACATGTGATCAGCACACCGCTGTCATTCCTGATCAGTGATGCGTTGAACTCCAACATCTTCGGCGAGCCCGGCTGGATGGGAACAGGCTGGCGCGCAGGACGTGACCTGAAACGTCACGATATTGGTGGCAAAACCGGTACAACCAACAGCTCGAAAGATGCCTGGTTCTCCGGATATGGCCCTGACGTGGTGACCTCAGTCTGGATTGGCTTTGACGATCACCGTCGTGATTTGGGTCGCTCAACGGCTTCCGGTGTGATTGCGGATCAAATCTCCGGTGCCGAAGGCGGCGCGAAAAGTGCTCAGCCGGCCTGGGATGATTACATGAAAGCCGTGCTGGAGGGCGTGCCGGAACAGCCGCAGACCCCGCCTCCTGGTATTGTGACGGTGACTATCGATAAGAGTACCGGTAAGCTTTCTGACGGCGGTGGCAACAGTCGCCCTGAATACTTTATCGACGGGACTCAGCCGACAGAACATGCTGTGCATGAAGTCGGGACAACCATCATGGATAACGGTCAGGAACACGAACTGTTCTGATGCCTGAGCTGTAAAGCAAAAAGCCGGTCTGCGAAATGCATGACCGGCTTTTTTAATAGTGTTTACCGCGGGATCAGCGGGCGTTACGCATCAAAAAATCATGCGCCAGGAATAATGCACTCACGTTGCGGGCTTCGCAAAAATCCGGATGCTGCAGCAGTTCCATCATACGTGACACTGGCCAGCGAGTTTGTGGCAAAGGTTCCGGTTCGTCACCTTCCAGACTTTTCATATACAAATCTTTGGCAATGACGATATTCATGCGGCTTGAGAAGTAAGAAGGCGCCATGGTCAGTTTTGCCAGCACATCAAAGTGCCGCGCGCCATGCCCCACTTCTTCCATCAGTTCACGGTTCGCCGCCTCAAGTACGCTTTCACCCGGGTCGATCAGTCCTTTGGGGAAACCCAGCTCGTAGCTTTCAATGCCTACGGCATACTCCTGAATTAACAGCAGTTCATCATCAATGATCGGCACAATCATCACTGCTTCACGATCGGAAGGACGCATGCGTTCATACACGCGTTCGACGCCGTTGCTGAATGTCAGATCAACAGATTCGATGGTGAATAATCGCGAACGGGCTACGGTTTCCACCTTCGTAATTTTCGGTTTTTGCAGGTGTTGTGTCATCTTATCCCCAACTTATTATTCACCTGACCAGAGGTGTTCTAATGGGTTCGTTTGTCTGTTCAAAGGCCACTAACGGTAGTCATTGTGCGTTAATGAACGCCAGCATCGCAATCTTTACTGAAAAACTGTCTTTGTCCCGTGTATTTTTCGGACAAAATATCATTAAAAAATCACCGTCATTCGCGCAAAAAAAACACGTTACCTCATGGCTGTCACATTTTTGCTTTAACAAAAACACTCTCACTTCAAAATAGGATTATACCGATACCCGCCGATTCCCAAATGCAGGTATTCTCTAGCATGGTATTTTTATGCGCACGATTCAGGCAAACAATAATAAAATTCCTATCAAAAAGGCGTTCATGCGCAAAATGTGCATTTCGTTTATGTATAATACTTTCACAGAGTTGACGTAAGTCACCCACGTCTGAACGGGGATCGGATGAGCACAGTAGTCGTGACACTGGTGTTGTTGTGTATCGCAATTATTGCTACAGCGTCTTATTTTTGGCTTGTATTGCGTCGCCGCCAACGCGACGAGTCCGTCGTGCGTTTCTCCACACCGAGTCAGCGCAAACTCTCTCAGAAAGAACGCGATGCAGTTGAACGCTATCTGCGGCAAAATGAAGGCCTCGGCCAGACGCCAATTACCCACCGCAATAATCTGATTATCCTGCGCGATAAACTGACGCTGACCACTAAAAGCGAAAATGTTTATAGCCTGACCCGCGCAATCACCCGCTATGGTGTAGCGAGTGAAGATCCTAACAAATGGCGTTACTTCCTCGATTCTACTGAAATTCACCTGCCGCCATTCTGGGAGCAATACATTGCTCAGGAAAATCAGGTCGAGCTGATCAAAACGCAGAGCCTGCCGCTGGTCATTTCACTCAACGGCCATACCCTGACCGACCACGTTTACGAAGGCCCCGCGCCGGTTTCAGCGGTGATACCTTCGCAGCCGCAAAATGCGTCTATCCGGCACGAAGAAAGCGAGCATATAGAACTGGTCAAAGTGCGCCGCGAAACGCGTGAAGAGCATGCGCTGACCCGGTCGAACGGCGTAAAAGAAGCGGTGGCCGTTTCCGCCATTCTGCTGCTGCTTTTTATCACGCTGCAAAGTCCGGTGATATTTCTACCCTGGTTGCTGACGCTTTCGGCAGGGTTAGCTGTCTGGGTTATCTGGCGCTTAGTGTCCGAACGTTTAGGTAAAAATCGCAAGGAAATCCATTGCCTGCGTGGCTTACCTAAACGCTGGGGTTTGTTTGGTGAATCCAAACAAGGGGATATCAGTAATATTTCACTCGGTGTGGTAGACCTGATTTATCCGCCTCACTGGCAGCCCTATATTGGCCGTGATCTCGGACAGCCTACGGATGTAGAAGTCTATATGAACAGCCACGTCGTGCGTCAGGGGAGTTATCTGACACTCCACGAGGAAGTGAAAAAATTTCCCCTCCAGCAGTGGGGAAGAAATCTGGTGCTCGCCACCAGCGCCTTCCTCCTGCTGCTGGCGTTACTGGTTTATGTGCCGCTTGGCCTGCCGCTCAAACTCAGCGTTGCCTGGTTGCAGGGAGCACAAAGTTCGCAGGTTAACAGCGTACAGGAACTCGAAAAGGCGGCTCTGCGCGTCGGCGATACCTTGAAAGTTCAGGGTTCCGGGATGTGTTATGTACCACCGTCGGGCAGCCGTTCCGCAACGGGTTTTATGCCTTTTGATTGTTCAGCGATTTACTGGAATACCGCGACGCCTCTTCCGGTTCCGCAGTCAGAAATTATTGATGCCGCTACGGCGCTGCAAACAACGGTGAACAACCAGCTGCATCCCGGTCAGAACCAGACGCCTGAGCAAAACATTAATCCGCAGCTGGCCACCGCCATCGAAAAATCCGGGATGATCCTGCTTGATGATTTCGCAGATATCGTGCTGAAAACCGAAACGCTGTGCGGAAACAGCAATGATTGTGTTCGGCTGAAAAACGCGCTGGTGAATCTGGGCAATTCGAGCAACTGGAACTCACTGGTGAAGCGGGCACAGGCGGGCACATTGCAGGGGATTAACGTTCTGCTACGTCCGGTCAGTGCGCAATCGCTGAGCGAACTGGTGAATAACGCAACATCTTCTTTCTTTGTTCAGGAGACCCGTCGTGCTGCTGACAGGCTTAACAGTCCGCCACCGGGTGGGTTCCTGATAAGCAATGATGAAGGACGTCAGCTGATTGAGATGCCAGCTCCTCCGGTGAGTGTATTCGCTAACCCGCCGCAGGAACAGTGGAAGCAGTTGCAACAGTTATCAACACTCTTGCTGCATACCCCTTTCAGTGCGCAGGGCGTGATCACCAGTATCAGTATCGATGCTAACGGAACCCGTCACATTTCGCTGCACAGCGAGCCGGATATCTCAACGCTCTGGCGTTATCTGGGCACCAGCTTATTACTGTTATTGTTGATCGGTGTTCTGGTGGTTAATAGCCTGCTGTTTATCCGCCGCTTCATCAAAGATAAGCGCCGGATAGACGATATTCAGCAATACTATAATGCCTGCTTTCATCCCACGCTGATGCCCATACCCGCGCAAAAACTGGGTTGAAAAGCACCGGGCGTCCCTGCGTCCCCCGGTCAGATTATGCTACCCTGACGCCCTTCCCTGCTTTCATATATTTGTCCCTGCGGCTTCTCACAGCCGCAAGAACATGGAGTTTTCATGTCCCCTGATTTTGACTGGCAATGCATCGATACCGTTTTACTGGATATGGACGGTACATTGTTGGATCTGGCTTTTGACAGCCAGTTCTGGTTGCAGGATGTCCCGCTGGCCCTCAGCCAGCAGCGTGCGATCCCGCTTGAGAACGCACGCCAGTTAATTCATACCGAATACCTTGCCGTTCAGCACACCATGAACTGGTATTGCTTCGATTACTGGAGCGAAAAGCTAAGCCTGGATATCTACCAGATGACGACAAACATCGGCAAAAATGCGCGGCTTCGCGACGATACCCTGCCTTTTTTAGCTCATCTGCGTGAAAGCGGACGGCAAACAATTCTGCTCACTAATGCGCATCCACACAGCCTTTCCGTTAAAATTGAACATACCGGATTAGATCAGCACCTTGATTTACTCCTTTCCACCCACACATTTGGTTATCCGAAGGAAGATCAGCGGTTGTGGTCTGCCGTTCAGCAGCAAACGGGCTTTAATCCCGACAGAACCCTATTTGTCGATGACGGTGAACCTATCCTCAATGCGGCAAAAACCTTCGGCATCCGCTATTGTCTGGGTATAGAAAACCCAGATTCGACCATGGCAAATAAGTCATTTGATGGACATCCTTCCATCAATGACTACCGCAGCCTGTTGCCTGCAATTCACCCTGTAACAGGCCCGGCGAAGTAATACCGGTATGCTCAGGGGAGGGTTATGAAAGGTAAAACGCAAGACGACGATAATGCAGTGCGCCTCGATAAATGGTTGTGGGCGGCTCGTTTTTATAAGACCCGTGCGCTGGCACGCGAGATGATTGATGGCGGCAAAGTGCATTACAACGGTCAGCGGGGGAAACCCAGCAAGCTGATAGAACTGAATGCCGAAATTACCTTGCGCCAGGGAAATGATACAAAAACGATCATCGTTTTGGGGCTCACCACTCAGCGCCGCAGTGCGGAAGAAGCACAGAAACTGTATCAGGAAACCGGTGCGAGCATTGCCAGCCGGGAAAAAATTTCCGAGGCGCGCAAAATGAATGCGATGCCGCACCCGGACAGACGTCCGGACAAAAAGGAACGCCGCAACCTGATCAAATTTAAATATGGCGATACTGAATAAATCTTCAATCTTTCGATGAAAGAGGAAGGATTTACGTTCGCTAAACAGAGAGAAAACTATGTCTAATCACGACCAACTGCATCGCTACCTGTTCAGTCATCACGCCGTTCGCGGTGAACTGGTCTCACTCAAAGAAACCTTCCAGCAGGTTATTGCCGGTCACGAGTATCCGGCCGAAGTGCGTACTCTGCTGGGTGAAATGTTGGTGGCGACCAGCCTGCTGACCGCCACCCTGAAATTTGACGGCGATATTACCGTGCAGTTGCAGGGCGATGGCCCGCTGAAACTGGCCGTGATCAACGGTAACAACAAGCAGGAATTGCGCGGTGTGGCACGTCTGCAGGGTGACATCATCGAAGGCAGTACACTGAAAGAGATGATTGGCAACGGCTACATGGTGATCACTATTTCTCCGACCGTTGGCGAACGCTATCAGGGCGTCGTGGGGCTGGAAGGCGAAAATCTGGCAGAATGTCTGGAAAACTATTTCATGCAGTCTGAACAGCTACCCACCCGCATCTTCATCCGTACCGGTGAAGTGGAAGGCCAGCCTGCTGCAGGTGCCATGTTGTTACAGGTTCTGCCAGCGCAAGATACAGACCCGGAAGAGTTCAGCCATCTGGCACAACTGACCACCACCATCAAAGCGGAAGAACTGCTGACTCTGCCGGCAAATGAAGTGCTTTATCGTCTGTATCATCAGGAAGAGGTCACGCTGTATGAGCCACAGGATGTGTGTTTCCGTTGCACCTGCTCCCGCGAGCGTTGTGCCGCCGCGCTGCTGACGCTGCCGGATGAAGATATTCACGAAATGCTGGAAGCTGATGGCAAAATCGAGATGCACTGCGATTATTGTGGCGCAGACTATGAATTTGATGGGATGGATATGGCGACGCTGAAAGCCAGCGGTGATGTCCATTCCGGAGATGATCACATTCATTGATCGTTGATACGCTCAGCCTGAGGGACTTTTCACTGAAAGGTCCCTTTTTTATTGCTTTTTCATAACCTCGCTTGCACACCTTTCGGGTTTTTCATCACAATTCTGGAAAAACATTCACATCTGCCGTTATTCTTTGAGACCTGTCGCGGCACAAAAGCGATATATACCTACAATAACAACTGATTTATCCCTATTGACGGGATCCAAGTTCAGCAAGGAGCAGGGAAATGCCAACCACTATCGGTATCACCGCCGAAACACTCTCCCAGTATGGGATCCACCAGAATAGCGAAATTGTCTATAACCCTGATTACGAAACTCTTTTTGCAGAAGAGACAGCCCCGGGCCTGGAAGGTTATGAACGCGGGCAGGTGACAGAGCTTGGCGCCGTGAATGTCGATACCGGCATTTTCACCGGCCGCTCGCCGAAAGATAAATACATCGTCCGTGATGACACCACCCGCGATACGCTCTGGTGGGCTGATCAGGGCAAAGGAAAAAATGACAACAAACCGCTGTCGCAGGAAATCTGGACCTCATTGAAGACGCTGGTCGGCAAACAGTTATCCGGGAAACGTTTGTTTATTGTCGATGCATTCTGCGGTGCTAATGCTGACTCCCGCCTGAAAGTACGCTTTATCACGGAAGTCGCCTGGCAGGCGCATTTCGTCAAGAACATGTTTATCCGCCCGGAAGCAGGTGAACTGGAAAATTTCGAACCTGATTTCATCGTGATGAACGGCGCCAAATGCACCAATCCGGACTGGCAGACACAGGGCCTGAATTCTGAAAACTTCATCGCCTTCAACCTGACCGAGCGCATCCAGCTGATCGGCGGCTCGTGGTACGGCGGCGAAATGAAGAAAGGCATGTTCGCGGTCATGAACTATCTGCTGCCGTTGCAGGGTATCGCGTCAATGCATTGCTCGGCAAACGTGGGCGAAAAAGGTGATGTAGCGGTATTCTTTGGCCTCTCCGGGACAGGTAAAACCACCTTATCCACCGATCCCAAGCGTAAGCTTATCGGCGATGATGAACACGGCTGGGACGATGACGGCGTGTTTAACTTTGAAGGTGGCTGTTATGCCAAAACCATCAGACTCAGCCAGGAAGCCGAGCCGGAAATTTTCGGTGCGATAAAACGCGATGCCTTGCTGGAAAACGTGATGGTCAGCGAAGACGGAAAAATCGATTTCAACGACAGCAGCAAAACCGAAAATACCCGCGTCTCTTATCCGATTTATCATATTCAGAATATCGTAAAACCGGTATCGAAAGCCGGCCATGCCCGCAAAGTGATTTTTCTGACGGCCGATGCTTTTGGCGTACTGCCGCCGGTTTCACATCTGACACCTGCACAAACGCAATACCACTTTCTGTCAGGTTTCACCGCCAAACTGGCCGGTACCGAGCGTGGTGTGAATGAGCCTACCCCCACCTTTTCTGCCTGCTTCGGTGCAGCATTTCTGATGTTGCACCCGACGCAATACTCTGAAGTACTGGTGAAGCGTATGGAAGCCGCAGGGGCTCAGGCTTATCTGGTTAATACCGGCTGGAACGGCACCGGCAAACGTATTTCGCTGAAAAATACCCGCGCTATTATCGATGCGATCCTCAACGATACCCTTGATGAAGCGGAAACCTTCACGTTGCCGCTGTTTAATCTGGCAGTGCCGGTGGTTCTGCCAGGCGTTGACACGCACATTCTGGATCCGCGCAATACTTACGCCAGTCGTGAGCAATGGCAGGAGAAAGCCGAGCACCTGGCACAGTTGTTTATTAATAATTTCGATAAATACACCGATACTCCGGCCGGAGCTGCGCTGGTCAGTGCAGGGCCGAAACGTTAAGTTTCAGACACTTTTAACAGGCGCGGGCTCCCGCGCCTTTTTTATTGCAACCGGCACAGCCGCATTTCAGAATAACAGTATTGCTGACAGAGGAGCCTGTTATGGCGACAATTACCGTTCGTAACCTGGATGATGAAGTGAAGGAATTACTGCGCATCGCTGCAGCCAGAAAAGGCCATTCGATGGAAGAAGAAGCACGTTTAATACTGAAACAGGCGCTGACCACTGCGGTGCCTGGTTTTGGTCTTGGCAGTCAGCTTCGACAACGTTTCTCTTCCCTGAGCGTGGAACACCTGGAACGACCACCGAAATGATTATCCTCAATACCGCCGTCATCCTTGAGATGATTAGCCCCGGACCGCAAAAGAACGTGCTGCAATGGCTGGATGCGCAGGACGCAACACAACTGTACCTGACCAGCCTGAACGTCGCGGCGCTTTTCACCTGGGCGGATAATCTGCCGGAGAACCAGCCGAAGGCCGCACTTTCCGATGCCTTACTGGAGATGTTAAACCAGGATTTCGCCGGGCGTCTGCTGTCATTTGATGCTGCCAGCGCACTGTATTACCCGGAGGTGCTGACATTATCAAAGGCGGCCAATATCGTGATGTCGGAGCGTGATATGCAGCTTGCGGCGATTTGCCTGCACCATCAGGCGAGGCTGGCTACGGATCACACGGAAGTGTTTGCCCATACGGGCGTGGTGTTAGTTAATCCGTGGGATACAGCGGAGACGCCGAGATGGCGGGAAGAAGCGGCAGAGTATTATGTGATGAGCAGGAAGAGTTGAGGGGTGGATTGCCGGCACTGGCCTTTCACTGCACGCTTCGCCCGCTGACTTTGCTTCCGGTGCTGCAGCGACAACCGTAAAACGCCCTCCCTGCCTCCCCTTCGCAGGGGGAGGAGCACAACTGCCTTTGAATTTAAGATCGTGCGGGCGGTTCAGAAACGTGCTGAATGACAGGTTGCAGACTTGAGGCTGCAATCCCGAATTAAGAAACCGAAACTTTCACCTGCCTGAATAAAAGGGACTATTAAGGCCCCCCTTAATCAAACCGGTTTCTGCTGAACCGCCACCGCTTTCAGCATCTCCACCGGCAACGGCAAATATGCGCGAATCCGCAATCCTCCCCGGTCACTTTTCCCGATATCCAGCGTGCCCGAATGGGCATCAATAATGCGCTGAACAATCGCCAGACCGAGTCCGGTTCCGCTGGTGGTTCGCGCACTTTCACCACGCACGAAGGGCTGGAACAAATGCTTAAGCTGGTCAGGTTCAATGCCCGGACCATCGTCCTCCACCTGGAACCAGGCCCGCTGCAGTTCGCGGCCACTGCTGACTTTAATCCAGCCGTCGCCGTATCGGGCGGCGTTGACCACCATATTGACCACCGCACGTTTGATCGACAGCGGATGCACATTAACCAGCAATTCACCGTCGGCCAGATCAGAATCTATTTCACGCTCATACCCGCTTTCCGTCGCGATCACTTCACCCAAAATACTGTTGAGATCGGTGATTTCTGTCGGCATCTCCTGGCCGGTGCGCAAATAATCGATGAACTGCTCGATGATGGCATTGCACTCTTCTATGTCTTTATTGATCGACTCAGCGAGATAGCTATCATCATCACCCATCATTTCTGTCGCCAGACGAATACGCGTCAGCGGGGTACGCAAATCGTGGCTGACACCCGCCATCAGTAAAGTACGGTCATCAGCCAGCAATTTGACACCGGCTGCCATCTGATTGAAGGCTCGCGTAACAGAACGCACCTCAGACGCACCGTATTCACGCAGTGGTGGCGGAATAATACCTTTACCGACCTGCAACGCCGCATGTTCCAGCTCGACCAGGGGTCGGTTCTGAATACGGATAAACAGCCAGGCACCACCAATCGCCAACAACATAATCGCCAGCGTATAGCGGAATAACGGAGAGAAATCGCCCTGATGGATTTCGGTTAGCGGGACACGCACCCAGATGTCAGGCGACAACCAGGTTTTCAACCACACCACCGGGGTATTTTTATTGACCTCGACGCGCACGTCGGTAGGGCCACCGAGCTGCTGTGCCATCTGCTGACTGAGGAATTCGTAATGCTGCGCCCAGCGCAAACCACTCTCCTCTGCCGCAGAGTTGGTATAAAGAGAAATGCCCAGTTCGCGGTAGATTTCGCGACGAAATGCCGGTGGCACAGCCAGCAACGTCCCATCCTCCAGCTGCAACCGGTCGGTCATCAGCATACGCACTTCGTATGCCAGTACCTTATTGAACTGTTGAAGGCTGGGCAGAATGGCGAAATTCAGCACCACCAGATAGGTCGTCACCAGGCTGACGAACAGCAAGGTGACGATTAATAACAGGGTTCGGGCAAACGAGCTACGCGGTGAAAAGCGTATTCGCTTCATGCCTTACTGCCGTCCGGTACAAACACATAGCCCAGGCCCCAGACTGTCTGGATATAGCGCGGATGCGCCGGATCTTCTTCTACCATGCGGCGCAGACGGGAAATCTGCACATCGATAGAACGTTCCATCGCACTGTATTCACGGCCACGCGCCAGATTCATCAGCTTGTCACGGGACAGCGGCTCACGCGGATGGCTTACCAGCGCTTTCAACACGGCAAACTCGCCACTGGTCAGCGGCATAGGTTCATCTTCGCGGAACATTTCGCGGGTACCGAGGTTCAGTTTGAATTTACCAAATGAAATGACCGCTTCTTCCTGAGAAGGTGCGCCTGGCAGTTCATTGGCCTGACGGCGCAGGACAGCACGGATACGGGCCAGCAATTCACGCGGGTTAAATGGCTTAGGAATATAGTCGTCGGCACCAATTTCCAGCCCCACGATACGGTCTACTTCTTCACCTTTTGCCGTAACCATAATGATCGGCATCGGGTTGCTCTGGCTACGCAGGCGACGGCAGATCGACAAACCATCTTCACCGGGCAGCATCAGATCCAGAACCATCAGGTGGAATGATTCACGGGTCAGTAAACGGTCCATTTGTTCAGCATTGGCAACGCTACGCACCTGGAAGCCCTGTTCAGTCAGATAACGCTCAAGAAGTGCGCGCAGACGCATATCGTCATCGACCACCAGAATCTTGTGATTTTCTTGCATTTAAATCTCCCAAAGGCGTGAATGCCTGAAGCTTGTATTGTTAGAAAAGTCAGCTAAAACAGACAGCGTTTAATGGTATATATTCTAGTCGAAATTGTAACAATGATTATGGATTTCCTAATTTATCAACAATATCAGAGGAATCTTCCGCACGCGAAGGATGGTTTGTTACCGTTTGTCCCCCTCATCCCCGTTACCGCTCCTGCGCTGGGTTGTTCACTACCTGACCATTTATGGCAAAAAGCCCCCTTTCGGATGACTTCAGTAAAGAAATTTGCGGAAATTTCATAGAATCTAATCATTCGTTTAATTAATAATAAAGAACTTATAAATAACACTCCCTTTTAAAAGCCGATCAATTAATGATCAATTGATCAAGGAAATAAATCAATCAAACATTAATGATCATTAATAACTATATATCCGCAGGGAAAATAAAAGTGCTTTAAATTCATAAGCCGCCATCCTCTATTCAATGGATAAAACTGTTGATAGAATCCGACGAGAAAAGGTGAGTGATAGGTTTTATTAAAATCTATTCAACTTATCTTTTGTTAACCTTCACTTTTTATTTCAGAATGGATGCAAAATGAAAACTAAGCTCAAACTCTTAGCGGGTGGGATATTTATGGCTATGGCAGTCAATAGCTATGCGACTGATGGCGCTATTAACTTTCACGGCGAAATAATCACTCAGGCGTGTATCATAAATGGCTATCAGGATATTGATGTTCCACTAGGGACTTATTCAGCTGCCCAATTTGTGAGTGTCGGCGATCCTTCACCAAAAATACCTTTCACTATTCCATTAACGAATTGCCCCTATGCAGAAGATGGCAGTGAGGAAACAGATCATTTCCGTATCTGGCTGGAAGCACCTACTGTACCCGATCACCCGAATCTGATTCAGATTGCGGATGAATTCAAAGATGGCACCTCTGCGACAGGGGTCGGCATCCGTATCGTAGATGCAAAAACACCAAGCACACCTTTAGAAATCAACACACTACCGACATTGACTTATAACATTGAAGGCGACGTCATGAATGTGAATCTGATGGCCTATTATGAGTCTTTTGCTGCTGCTACGGCGATCACTGCTGGTCTGGCCGATGCTGTTGTTAATGTCACGTTAGATTACCGTTAATTTCTACCCCCCCGTTCAGGCAGGCATATCAGCCTGCCTGTTTTATGTTATGACAATTAATTGTTGTTAATTGCAGGATGCGATGACATGCCTAAAATAATTAGATTATCAATAAACATTCTCCTTATTTATTTGCTTGGCTGTCAGCTGTGTTACGCTGGCGGTATCATTGTTGGCAGAACACGAATCATTTATGAGGCGGATAAAAAAGAGGCATCACTCCCTCTGACAAATAATTCAGAAAATATACCTTTCCTGATTCAGTCATGGATTGACACAGGGGATGGGAAAAGTCGAGGGCCTTTTGTTGTCACGCCGCCATTGTTCAGACTAAATGCAAAACAAGAAAATGCTCTTCGTATTTCGTATACGGGCAGTGAATTACCATCCGATAAAGAATCCATATTCTATATAAATGTTCGGGCAATTCCCTCTTCTCCCAAAAATAATACAAATGAACTTAAGTTGGTGTTTAAAAGCCGCATCAAACTTTTTTACCGACCACAAAATCTGTCGGGTCGTAGCGCTGAAGCTTACAAATCACTGACGTTTTTCCGGGACCATAACGAGCTCCGAATTACCAACCCGTCTCCTTATTACGTCGTTTTTAGTTCACTTAAGCTGGGAAATACGCCGTTGAAAGATACTGACATGATTGCGCCCGGAGCTCAGATAACGGTGAAACTGCCCCCCGATATTTCTGGAAATATCATCCGCTGGGGAGCCATCAATGACTTTGGCGGCAGTTCTGCTTTTGAAGAACGCACTCTGTAATTCCCCATTTTCTGGCAACCAACATTACGTTTTCCATAAGAGATTCTATGACGATATCGTTTGATGACAATCATCGTGCAATACGCCAGCAGGCACACGCCGTCTCTTCTTGCCGGCGGCGTATTCTTTTTAAACTGTGCATTGTGAGTATGCTGGTGCACATTGCGCTGACTTGTCAGGCACATGCAGAAACATCTGGTGAAGTCTATTTTGACCCGAGATTAATGGAGCACTCCGGTCCTGAAACCGGACCCGTGGATTTGTCGATCTTCACCCTCAGTGATAAAGCCCAAATAGCCGGGACTTATGACACCACGATTTACGTTAATCAGAAAAAAATCCTGCAGCAGCAGATACGTTACGATCAGGCAGCCGATGGTTCGCTTGTTCCGCAAATCACCCCGGATTTACTGCGTGCGTTAAACGTGAATGTTGATGCTTTTCCTGTATTAGTCGCGCATGAACATAATGCCCCTTTGCAGCATCTCTCCGTCTATATTCCTGCTGCGGATGCAAAACTTGATTTCAACCTGATGAAACTCGATATCAGTATTCCTCAGGCCGCGATGAACAACCGGGCGAAGGATTTTGTTGATCCTGCCAGATGGGATGACGGCGTTCCGGTCTTGTTTTCCAACTACACTTTTTCGGGCGCAAAGCGCGAGAACAGGAATGGCGGTGGTGATTCCAGCCAATATTTGAATCTTCAGAATGGATTTAATGCAGGCCCCTGGCGTTTTCGTAACTACACCACTTACAGCAGTAACGAGGGAGAGAACTCATGGGATGTCATCTCCACAAACGTTGAGCGGGATATCAAATTTCTTAAATCTAAAATGATTATCGGAGAAAGCTCCACACCTGGAGATATTTTCCCCAGCCAGCAATTTACCGGTATTCAATTGTCCTCAGACGACAACATGCTGCCCAACAGCATGAAAGGATTTGCGCCCACGATCAGGGGGATCGCTAACTCCAATGCTGAAGTTACCATTAGACAAAATGGCTACATCATTTATCAAAGTTATGTCGCGCCAGGTGCTTTTGAAATAACAGATTTGTATCCCACGGCCTATAGCGGAGATTTAGAAGTTACAGTTAAAGAAGCCGACGGGACTGAGCGACGTTTCAATCAGCCTTTTGCTGCCGTACCGGTTATGCAGCGTCCGGGGCGGTTAAAATACAGCGCGACTCTGGCCAGGTACCGTGCGGCAGATAAAAATGACCGCGAACCTGAGTTCGCACAGGCCACCGCAATTTATGGGGTGACTAACGATATCACTTTATACACCGGCACCCTGCTTTCAACCGATTATTTGGCCGGAATTGCTGGCACAGGTTTTAGCCTTCATTCATTAGGTTCAGTCTCTTTAGACATGACTTATGCCCAAACGACTTTGGATAACGATCAACGTCATACCGGGCAATCTTATCGAATACAGTATTCCAAAAATATCGAAGCCACGGAAACCAACGTGACATTGGCTGGGTATCGTTATTCAACGGCAGGTTTCTATGACTTCGATGAAGCGAATGAACACCAGGACGACAACGAATCCTCTTCTCTGGACGGTCATAAGCGCAGCAAATTTCAGGTGAGTGTTAACCAGGGATTATGGGAAGGCACGAGCATGTATCTTTCGGCTTACCAGCAGGATTACTGGCAGAGAAGTGACACAGAGAAAAATCTCGCACTGGGGCTTAACTTCAGCCTCTACGGAATCAATTATAACCTGACGTACATCTACAGCCGTCTGGAAGATGAAGACAGTGATCAGCAGTTCGCGCTGAATGTCCGTATTCCGTTAAGTCGCTGGCTGCCAAACAGCTGGGCATCCTATAACGCGACGCAGCAAAAAGGCGGTGATACCCGTCAGCAGGTCGGATTAAGCGGAACAGCATTAGATGACAATCGGCTAAGCTACAACTTGCAGCAAAGCCACACGGATCACGGAGGCGGCAACAGCAGCAGTCTTTATTCTTCATACCGTGCGGCTTTCGGTACACTCAATGCAGGTTATAACTATGACGATGTTACCCGGCAAACCAGCTATGGCATGTCGGGTGGCCTTGTAGCCCATTCGCACGGTATTACCTTATCTCAGCCTCTCAGTAATTCTTTCGCCCTGATAGATGCAAACGGGGCCAGTGGTGCGCGGATACAAAACATCCCGGGGTTGAAAACAGACTGGCGTGGTTATGCGATCGTCCCTTATCTGACGCCTTATAGCGAAAATCGTATTTCTATCGATACCACGACTTTACCGGAAGATGTTGATGTCAAAAATAATTCAGAAATAGTAATTCCTAATAAAGGCGCCATGGTCACGGCTCACTTCGATGCGCATATCGGCGTAAGAGCATTAATCAAACTGGTTCAACCCGGTAATAAACCCGTCCCCTTTGGAGCCGTTGCGGTAAGTGAAGATCAGACGCTGGAAAATATTGTTGATGATGGCGGTATCTTGTATCTGACAGGGCTCACCCCGGAAAAAATGACCGTGCTGCATGTGAAATGGGGATTTGCAGCAAGCCAACAATGTCGTGCGAATATCAAAGTGAAAACATCCGGGAAGTCTGTGCAGACTCTCACGGCTCAGTGCATTTAAGGATGAAGATGAAGATAAACAAAGGGAAGCAGAGGATCACCCTCCTCGCGCTGGTATTAGCATTGTCAGGTACGTATTCCTCTTCAGCCCTTGCAGGGTCGGAAGCCTGCGAGCCCAGCACGGGCAGCGCGCTGTCTTATGACAATTCGCTCAATGAAGACATGAAAGCAGAAGAGAATACCGTGGGTAAGTCCTATGAACGTGCATTTAATGCAGGTCATCAGGGTTACCAGATAATGTGTAATTGCTCAGATGCCGATGTGAGTACCGATGCCATACTGATCCTTTATGCCCTGAAATCCTCTTTACCGGCCGGACATACAAACAATTATTATAAAATTAATGATCATCTGGATGTGATGACACGTATCGCTATTCCTAAAACGTCAGAGCCAGTGATTGTTCCGGCGAGTAAAATCAGTGATGCCACACGACACTGGGATAAGGACGGAACGGGAATTTGCCCACAGCAAAGTACACAGGACACCTTGACCACTGGCTCGGAAGGCAGCCTGTCGTTCTACGTCACAAAACCCTTTGTGGGTCAGCTGGAAATCCCGCGTACTGCGGTAGCTGAAATCTATGCAACGTCTGCAACATCATCCTCATACAGCACAAAATCGACTGTTCCGGTCGCCATTGTTTATATCGGCGGTACCATTACGGTTCCTCAAAGTTGCGAGATCAATAAAGGTGAAATTATATCGGTAGATTTTGGCACCATTAGCGCGGCCACATTTACCCGGCTCAAACAACCACCGGAGAATTTCCGACCTAATACATTCGATATCGTTTACGACTGTACGCAAAATGGTCTTCCGGTCATTCCTTCCGGCAACAAATTAACCATGACGCTCGAAGCAGAAGATGTGGTTGATCAGTACTATCTGGTGGGCAGACGCCGTGCTAAGGATAATGTGGCCGATATTGGCATCACTGTTTTAGATAGTGGCGGAATATCTATCCCGTTCAGAAACGGCATACTGCCTATGAATCAGAACGGTGAGGGGCAGATAACCCTGAGTGCCTACCCCATCAATCTGGTCGGCGGTAAGTTGGAAACCGGTGAATTCAGCGGGGTCGCGACCCTGAAAATTGATATTAAATAAGTGCTAAAAAGGCAGCCTTGATGCTGCCTGTTCTCTTCAGAGCATCCTTCTTCAGTTCACAATCTCTATATTCACTAACCGGCTGTCCGCCCTTCCATGATCGTCGACCGCACGGATACGGTACTGGCCGTTATTGATGGGCCGCCAGTTGATAGCAGATTTGCTGGCAGAGCTGCCGAGGTAGATGTCATCGACAAACCAATACACCGTTTTACTGTCCGCATCCGTGACCGCATTAAAGGCAATCCGGTCACGACCTTGCAGTGACTGCCGCAGCGTGTAAGTGGTATTTTTCAGTGGTGATGTGATGCGCGGAGGATTACCGCTGACATCCACCCCCTCATCTTTGCAGTGATTGACCGGGGGTTTGCGTTTTGGCAGGCCTGCCTGTGCAAACACATTCGCCAGATCCGATGGCCAGAACTCAAACACTTCCGTACGGGTTTCGTCTTCCTCATAAGGTGGGCAGGCCACCTCACCGGTGAGTTTATCGAGACGTACCGGCCGGTAAACCGTATCAACTTTGATCGGCGACTTGCCCGGAATAAACCAGGTTTTCCCTTTTTGCTGGCACCACGGGGTTGGTAAATCACCACTGGCGAGGCAGATATCAACCCGCTTCAGCCGCTTCGGAAACGGGCGTTCAGGCTCCTGCAAATCAGGATAACTGGCGTTAATGTTGTCGATAATATTGAAAAATAACGGCGCCGCCGCCTCTGCGCCGACAAACACGTTGTTGCCTTTACTGTCAAAATTCCCTTCCCATACGACTAACACATAAGGCCCGAAAACCCCCACGCTCCAGGCATCACGAAAGCCCCAGGAGGTGCCGGTCTTCCAATAAACCGGCAGCGAAGACGGCGCCTGTGCCAGCGTATCGCCAGGTCGGCGGTGCTGGCGCAGCATGTCGAGTGTCATAAAACTGGCTTCCTCACTCAGCAAACGCACTGGCACCGTCTGGCGTGGATCGGACTTTTGCATCCGCAGTGGTTGCAACACACCCCGGTTCGCCAGCAGGGCATACAGTTTTGCCAGTTCCTGCATCGTCACCTCCCCGCCGCCCAGCACCAGCGACAAACCGTAGTGATTTTCGCCGGACATATTGGCGATGCCGGACAGACGCAGGAACTGATAGAACGTTGGCTGGTGAAGCTGTGACGCGACATAGACGGCAGGAATATTGCGACTGAAATTCAGTGCATCAGTTGCGGTCACCGGACCGAGAAAGCGGCGATCAAAGTTCTCCGGCGCGTAGGCACCAAACGCGGAAGGCACATCCTTCAGGATAGTCATCGGGTGCAGGACACCCTGTTCCATGCCCAGCGCATAAATGAAGGGCTTGAGCGCTGATCCCGGCGAGCGTTTGGCATTGGTGCCATTTACCTGCCCCTGAATCGCACGATTGTAATAATCCGCAGACCCAACCAGCGCACGCACACCCATATCACGGGTGTCGACCAGTAAAACGGCGGCATTGTGAATACCACGGTTTGTATTGCGGGTGATAAATGCATTGACCTGACGCTCGGTCAGCCGCTGCAAACCCGCATCCAGGGTAGTATCAATTCGGGTATCCGTGCGGATAACCTGCGGGTTTTGCTGACGTAACTGTTCAATGAAATGTGGTGCAATGTATGGCATCCGCTCGGGCTGGCGCATGGCCAACGGCAATCGGAATAATGAAAGCTGGCTGCTGTCTGTCGCATAATGCGCCTGCCAGCGCAGGAAAAGCCGATTACGTGCCTGCGTCAGCGCCGCACCGACAACACCGGTTTTAGGGTCGATACGGTTGCTCGGCGATTGCGGCAAAACTGCCAGCGTCATGGCTTCCGGTAACGTCAGGTATTTCGGGGCTTTGTTAAAATAGATCAGGCTGGCCGCGCCAATACTTTCAATATTTCGTCCGTACGGCGCGTTGTTCAGATAGGCTTCAAGAATGTCATGTTTGGAATAACTCAGCTCCAGTTGCACAGCACGCAACACCTGCATGAATTTACCGGATGGCGTGCGGGTATTCAGATGCCAGCGCATTCGCGCGAGTTGCATTGTGATGGTCGAGCCGCCCTGCATCTTTTCGCCAGCGATATAGCTGCGCCAGAAACCCCGCATCAGGCTGAACGGATTGAAACCGGGGTTATAATAGAACTCGCGATCTTCGTGCAGCAACAAGCTTTTCACCGCCAGCGGAGACACCTGTTCCAGCGGCGTCCACAGCCGGTAGCGATCATCGTTCGCCAGCGTGATACGCATCAGCGTGCCCTGCCGGTCATAGTAAACGGTGGAAAAAGGTTGCCCTTGCGAAAGAGGCGGATGCGGCCAGAGGCGACACGCCACCATAATCAGCACCAGTAAAAAAACCGCCATTGCTATGTTTTGCAGTTGACGTTTGGCTGTTTTGGAAAATGCGGGAAAGGTGATCATCTTGCTACTCAGAACAGGTTACGCCCCGCCGTAAACGACGGGGCTCTGCGTTTTGTTATTTTTCAGCCACTGCTGTGTCATCCGCCGGCACGACCACCAGTTTTTTATCACTGACGGACAAAGCCTGAACATCACGATTGTACATCGCCTCACCGTAGGCTGGCGGAATGAGGAAGCTGCCGGTATTGGTGGCTTTAATCTGATACACAAACTCCTGCACATCGGTACTGGCGCTGCCATAAATCACCACGCGATCTTCACGAATATCGCTGTAATCCGGTGCCCATGTCGAACCCGATGCCGCCAGTGGTGACTGCCATGACGTAGAAGCCTCTGCGCCATTGTTTTCCTCATCACTGTCAGATTCCGGCTCCGGTGGTGTTTGCTGCACCACTTCAAAACCACCCGGCAGCAAATCAACAATCGCCAGATTACTTTGTCCTTCCTGCGAATTAGCGCGAACTTTCAGATGTACATTGATCTTCTGCCCCAGCGTAATCTGCGTCACCGGCTTACCCTGCTCATCGGTGTAATCGCGGGTGATTTCCAGACCACGGGAAATGGCTTTCTCCGGCGCGGCCAGATCGTAGCCCGCCTGCGTCACCACATACCAGGCTGGCGCATTGTTGCTGTTTTCTACCCGGATAGCCTGCGCGTCAGCAGTGAAATTCGCTTTCGCAAACAGCCCCTGAACCTGAGAAATCAGCTGCGGTTCGACGTTTTTCGTTTTGCTGATCTGCGTGATTTTCAGCGCATCCGGCACTGTCGCCTGCGCCGCCACCTGTGTGGAATAACTCTCCAGCGCCAGAATGCTCATCGCCGAGGAATACGTCGTATAGCGCTCTTCTTTCAGCGCTTTAACCATATTTTCCAGTACCTGCGGCGGAATGGCCGACACTTTTTCCGGGAAGTGACGGGTGATCAGATACAGCCGCGTCGCGTCCTGCACCAGCGGATCAAAATAACTTTGCGTCCACCAGGCTGTGTCATACGCCTTGCTCAGTTGCTTCCAGGTTGGCTGTAACAACGTATTCGCCTCATCATCCATTTTCAGCAAACGGTATGACGACGCCAGATACATCGCGCTCAGATCGGTTTCCCAGCTCTGTGGATAACGCTGCTGTAATGTGTCCTGCACCGAGGCCAGTAAACTGGTGGTGATTTCACCCTGACGGGTTAGCAGATATACCGCCCATGCCCGCAGACGCAGGGTATACAAATCATCGTTCTGATTGGCTGCCAGTTCGCGCAGCGCCGAATTGGCCTCTTCCAGCATACCTGCAGGCAACGCGATGCCCGCCGCTTTGGCTTCCAGCAAATATTGCACCACGTACGGTGTGACAAACGGATCGGTTTGCGGCGATGAACGCCACAGGCCAATCGCGCCGCTGTCGTTCTGACGTGAACGCAGCACCGCCATCATGTCTTTCAGTTGCTTGCTGCTGTCCGCCGGGCTGAGATTGCCGCGCATTTCCGGATGCATTGTTTCGAGGATCAACGGCACGGAGCGGCTGACAATCTGCTCAGAACAGTAATACGGATAATCCGCCAGATATTGGGATAAGCCGCGGGTCAGCACTAACGGCGAGTTGGATACCGCTGCCGTGCGCACCGCATAAGCATCAAACATCTGGCGCAGGTTATCGACGTTCTGACTGCTGCCGCTCATACGCCCCATCACTGACTGCGTGCGGAACGGCATCGCCGGGCGCACCGACGTACTGATCGTCCGGCGGCTGGTTTTATCTGCATACTTCGCGACAAACACCAGCGGTGCATCGCCCGGCAACGCTTTGGCGCGCAGACGGAAGTTAATCACGCCTTCGCGTTTTTCTGCCAGTGACACGTTTTGATCGGCGTTACCCACCACTTCAAGCTGCGGCGGTACGGTCAGGTGAATCGCAACCGGGATGCTTTTGCCGTTCAGCCCTTCGAGGTTATTGCTGACCCCGACGCTGACATCAAACTCATCGCCCGGTGCCACCATCGACGGCACGTTTGGCGTCATGATGAAGTTGTCGCGCACGGTCGCCGAGGTCTGCGCTTTCCCTATTTTGTCCGGCGTGACGGAAATCGCCATCACGCGGATTTTACCGTTAAAGTAATCCGGCACCGGATAATTAAACTGCTTCTCACCGTTCACGTCGGTAATACCCGACCAGTACGCAACGGGCTTATCGCGCTTACGTTTGAACGGATTGACGTTCAGATCCAGCCCTTCACCAGCATCGCCGCCCGGCGCGGCGGCCAGCTGCATCAGCTTGCTGAATTCCGGCAGGATAAGATCCAGAATCTGCGCGCTTTCCACACCCAGTTCGCGTTTACGGAAGAAATACTCCAGGGGATCTTTCAGGCGATAACGCGCCACCTGCAAGATACCTTCATCCACAGCAAACAGCGCCACCTGTTGAGGCCCCTCGGTTTTCACCGTCATGACCAGATTTTCGCCGGGTTTAATCACTTCAGGCGCGTTGACTTCAAGACTGTTCTGCCGTGCTTTGGTGCTGATTTTGAACGGCATCACCCCGTAGCTCAGCGGACTCATGAAGATTTCATTGGAATTCACATCACGCACGAACTGCACGTTAATGTAACCGTTGCCTTCCATTCCCGCCGGTACGCGAATTTTCTGCACCGAACTGGTGGTGTCGGTATGGAACCACTGCCAGCTGTACACTTTATCTTTCTCAATAGTGATCAGCCCGCTGCCGGTGTACGGCGCGTTAACGGATACCTCGATTTCCTCACCTGGCTGATATTCCGCCTGATTGAGTTTCAGCTTCAGTTCAGCATTTCTGTCCAGCGAACGGCTGAGATTGGCGTTACCGGCCACGGTATAGCCAATGCGGTTCAGCACATTGCCTTTCGCATCTTCAATGACCAGCACGAAATCACCGGGTTTATCCGTCGCCAGCGTCAGGTTGTTGCACTGCGCCGTCAGCGAAAGCGGTTGTTCCGACAACGGCACTTCCTTCATTTTCGACTGATATTTGTAAACGCCGGAATCCTGTTTGGTCAGCACTGAAATGTATTTCTGTTCAATCAGCGCAACTTTCAGGTCCGGCAGCGCAATCTGTTTTAGCGACGGGTCGATCGCAATAACGTTCAGATGTCGTGCGGCATCGCGGTTTATATAGCCTAAATCACCGTCGGCTTTTACGCCGATCAGAGAGTCATATGGCGATACCAGCACCCGCGCCGTCGCAGCCACGGAACGGCCACCACCGGCCACAAACGCCTCGGACAGCAGTTGCAGCTGGTACGTCGCGTCAGCATAAGATTTCAGATCCAGCGGGATATTCGCCGCACCATTTTCGTCGGTCTTGCGGTCTTCCAGCTCGGTTTCGAAACCGTCGCTGTTCTGACGGTTCTCGTAAAAAGCGTAATCCGGGAATTGATCGAAGCTCGGATACATCGGGCGCAGCGTCAGTCTGGAGGTCACACGCCTGTCCTGCGCGGGCGTACCGAACAGGTTCTGTACGTCGATACTGGCCTGCAATTCTGACGGTTTCACCCAGCCCTGCCTGCGGTCCGGCGTCAGTTGCAGTTTCACCTTCAGTTGATCCGGCTCGAACTCTTTGACGTTGACCGAGGTATGGCCCAGCAAAGTGGAAGAGGCATTGTCTTTGCCAATCAGATACAAATAGATGTTCCATTCACCGGTTGGTGAATTATCGTCAGTGGTATAACTCAGCTCATTGAAACCGCTGGCACCGAGCGTCAGCGGAATAGTGCTCATCAGCTTGTCGCGCGGATCGTGAATTTCAGCCCGCACCGGCACACCCGCCAGACCGTTGCTCCAGTCGGCGGCGCGGGTAATCAGTCCGATATTGAAGGTGTCCCCCGGACGGTAAACGCCACGATCAGAGAACAGATAGCTGCTCAGCGTGCGCGGGTCGTTCGGCGTGATTTCGCCATCGACATCAAAACGGGAGAAGTCGAGACCGCGATCGTTATTCCGGTCCGCCGGCAGGAAGGAGACATCGCCCTCCTTTTCCACCAGGAACATCACCGGCTGGCGTTCAAGGGTATAAACGTCCAGCGCAGGGAAGCGCACATGACCGTCAGCACCGGTGGTTTGTGTCAGAAGGGTAATGCCGTTTTTGGCAATCACGGAAACTTTCGCGTTCGCCACCGGCGCACCGCTGTGGATCGACTGCACAAACACATCACGTGTTTTATCCTGTGAACGCTTGGCAATAATCCCCAAATCGGTGACGACAACAAAACGTGAGTCGCCGACCGGTGCTTCTTCTTCGCCCTGCCCATCGTCCTGATAGACATTGCCGGCGTCATCAGTTTCCGGTTTATTTTCTTTCTTCTTCGGATCCCATTCCGACAGCGTCAGCAGGAATACGCCACGATGTGACGCCGGATCAGTGGAGAGGTAACGCGAAAGATCGACGCCCTGATAATTCACGTCGCCCGGTTTGTCGTTATTGACCGCCGTCTGATAGGTAAAGTGCTCGGTAAAATATTCGTCATTCAGGCGGTTAAATTCCGCCGATGAATACTCACGGCTTTTGAATGACACAATGTGTTGCAGCTGGCTTGGGATCACCCGTTTAATGTCCAGACGCAGGCCCGGCACGTTGCGTGCCGCCACGCTGATTTGTTTGTCACCGCTGACCGATAACAGCGAGCCCTGCGACATAAATTGCAGGGATTTCGGATAATCCGGAACCGCGACGATGCGGTACACTTTTTCCGGCATTTTGTAGCCACCGGAAGAGGTCAGAATATTGTCAATTTCCACCAGCATAGCGCGGCGGGCAGGCGCATCGAAGCGGAAGCTGAACTGCGGCTGATAATCGCTTTCCGCATCATTAAGCTGGATATTCAGCGGCGTGGACTGCGCGAGTACATTGTTTTCGACGCTGTCAACGGCCCAGCTGGCATAATCATCCGGGCCTTTGGCCTCGTCCTGATCATTTGGATTGTGCTGTGGCAATAGCCAGACTTTGACTGCCTGGCGGATATCTTTATCTTTCACCGCGTCGCTGAAACCGACGATCAGCGCCCGCTGACCTTTCGCCCCATCGGCATCCACCACCTGCGCACTGGCTTCATTCACCGCCAGGCTGTAAAGCGTCGGCACAGACACCACGGCATTTTTAGTCTGCGCAGTCGCATTCGACGGCACGGTCGATGTAATGCCTTCGCCAAGGGTGACACGCACCGAACCGCCGTGATCGAGCGGTTTCAGCGGCTCGGAATGTACCCAGGCGTTGAGTTTTTTCTGGTCATAGACCACAGAGTAATTGAGTTTCGACTCAGTTTTCGCTTTACCTTCGGTCAGGCCAAGCGAAATCTGTTTTTCGAAACTGGCAACATCCACCGGTGCATTGAATTTAACGTTAAAAATCGCGCTGCGTTTTTGCGGGTCCTGTGGATCCTGATAGTACTCAGCCTGCCCCAGCTGATAATCGAACGCAGGGGCGGTGAATTCATAACGGGTTTTCGCCAGCTTGATTTGCGGCGCAAGCAGGACATCAGGCGTAAAGTTCACGTCATATTTTCTGCCCATCGGCAGCGGATTTTTAGGGATGAAAACCAGCGTGTAGCCACTCACCCATTTCCATTCACCTTCGGCGGCAGGTTTCAGGGAAATCCCTTTTTCAACCACTTTGCCAACATCAGTTACGGGCGCGGCAGAATGGCGGAAATTGAAAATCACCTGCTGTGATGCAGGTTTTTGCGCGGCGTAATTCACAGCTTCAGGTCCGCTGACACGCACGCTGGTGTCCTGATACACCCTCGGGGCCGGGTCGATAGGCTGCGGGCGGCTGAGCCACCAGTGCCAGCCGTAAACGCCCGCCCCTGCGGCGCACAGCAAAACAAGAATCGCCAGGCTGATGGTTTTCGGGTAGTGATCTACGCCATTTTCCATGCGCGTAACACTGCGCTTAAGCCAGCCGGAAGTGGCTGCCCACCAGGCAGGCGCACGCCAGTCGATATTGCCGACCACCGGTTTGAAGACGCGACCCAGCAGGCTCAGTATAAAAGCCAGCACGCGGAAAAAACCTTTTATCAATATAAAAGGCAGACGAAGTAAGAATTTTAATAAATCCATTTGCTGCTGTACCTCTAATCCCTGTGAACTATCGCCAGAAGTGATATTTTTATGTGAATCAGGACTGTTATTAAATTCAACGCATTGCGCCGCAGGATAAAGATTATTTGCCCGCAAAGCCATCAGATATAGCGTAGCAGTAACGCAGAATTTCCGGCTGATTTCTGCGCTGCCAGCGGCGCCATTGTATGAAACAATAGCCGGAGAATGTTGAGGAAAGCGACAGGTGACATGAAAACCAAACTGATTACCCGTGAAGGCTACGACAAGCTCAAAACTGAACTGGACTTCCTGTGGCGCGAAGAGCGACCGGAGGTGACCAAAAAAGTCACCTGGGCCGCGAGTCTGGGCGATCGCAGCGAAAATGCTGACTATCAGTACAATAAAAAGCGGCTGCGCGAAATCGACCGCCGCGTGCGTTATCTGACGAAATGTCTGGAGCAACTGCGCATCGTCGATTACTCACCACAGCAGGACGGAAAAGTGTTCTTTGGCGCGTGGGTGGAGGTGGAAAACGACGACGGCGACATCAAGCGCTTCCGTATTGTCGGCTATGACGAAATTTTTGGCCGCAAAGACTACATTTCTATCGATTCGCCGATGGCGCGCGCCCTGCTGAAAAAAGAAGTGGGCGACAGTCTGGTGGTGACCACGCCGGTCGGCGACGCAACCTGGTACGTCAATGAAATTGAATACGTGAAATGATCAGCTAACTCCCAAAACACGCAGGTGGATGGCCTGATGACTGGCATTTTATGTCTTCAAACCGTATAACTGTGCCCTGCTTTTTTAAACGAAAAAACTGATACCAGACCTATGAATGATCAACTGAGCCGCATTATCGCAAGTGAATTGCAGGTTCGCCCGGAGCAGGTTGCTTCCGTGGTGCGTCTGCTGGATGAAGGTAATACCGTGCCGTTTATTGCACGGTATCGTAAGGAAGTCACCGGTGGGTTGGATGATACCCAACTGCGTCAGTTGGACACCCGTCTGGGTTATCTGCGGGAGCTGGAAGACCGTCGCCAGACCATTCTCAAATCCATTGAGGAGCAGGGAAAACTCAGCGACGATCTGGCGAAAGCCATCAATACCACGCTGAGCAAAACCGAGCTGGAAGACCTTTACCTGCCGTTTAAACCAAAGCGTCGCACGCGCGGACAAATCGCCATTGAAGCCGGACTGGAACCGCTGGCCGAACTGTTGTGGAACGCGCCGCAAAATGAGCCGGACGCTGCTGCCGCAAAATTTGTCGATGCAGACAAAGGCGTAGCGGACGCCAAAGCCGCACTTGACGGCGCACGTTATATTTTAATGGAACGCTTTGCAGAAGATGCCTCGCTGCTGGCAAAAGTCCGTGATTATTTGTGGAAAAATGCCCATCTGACCTCCCGGATGGTGGAAGGTAAAGAGCAGGAAGGCGCGAAATTTCGCGACTACTTCGATCATCACGAACCGATTTCCCAGGTACCTTCGCACCGTGCGCTGGCGATGTTCCGTGGCCGCAACGAAGGTATTTTACAGCTGGCGCTGAATGCCGATCCACAGCATGACGAACCGCCAAAAGAAAGCTATGCCGAACAACTGATCATCGACCATCTGGGTTTGCGCCTGAACAATGCGCCTGCTGACGTCTGGCGTCGCGCCGTGGTCAACTGGACATGGCGTATCAAAGTCCTGCTGCATCTCGAAACTGAACTGATGGGCACCGTACGTGAACGCGCAGAAGATGAAGCAATTAACGTTTTTGCCCGTAATATGCACGATTTGCTGATGGCCGCGCCGGCCGGTATGCGCGCCACCATGGGGCTTGATCCGGGTTTACGTACCGGTGTGAAAGTCGCCGTTGTGGATAACACCGGTAAACTGGTGGATATCGATACCGTTTATCCCCATACCGGTCAGGCGGCAAAAGCCGCGCAACAGGTTGCCGCGTTGTGCATCAAACACAACGTCGAACTGGTGGCGATCGGCAACGGCACCGCGTCGCGGGAAACGGAACGTTTCTTCCTCGAGCTGCAAAAACAGTTCCCGGCGGTAAAAGCGCAGAAAGTGATTGTCAGCGAAGCCGGTGCATCGGTGTATTCCGCTTCCGAACTGGCGGCACTGGAATTCCCGGATCTGGACGTTTCTATTCGCGGAGCCGTCTCCATCGCACGTCGTTTGCAGGATCCGCTGGCTGAGCTGGTAAAAATCGACCCGAAATCCATCGGTGTCGGTCAGTATCAGCACGATGTCAGCCAGAGCCAGCTGGCGAAAAAACTCGATACCGTCGTGGAGGACTGTGTGAACGCCGTGGGTGTCGATCTCAACACCGCTTCCGTTCCTCTGCTGACCCGCGTGGCGGGCCTGACCCGCATGATGGCGCAGAATATTGTCAGCTGGCGCGATGAAAACGGTCAGTTCCGTAACCGCGGGCAGTTGCTGAAAGTCAGCCGTCTGGGGCCAAAGGCCTTTGAACAATGCGCGGGCTTCCTGCGCATCAACCACGGCGATAATCCGCTCGACGCCTCGACAGTTCACCCGGAAACCTATCCGGTCGTGGAACGCATTCTGGCAGCGACACAGCTGGCACTGAAAGATCTGATGGGTGATTCCAATGTGTTACGCGGCCTGAAAGCCAGCGAATTCACCGATGAGCAGTTCGGTGTGCCAACGGTCACCGACATTATCAAAGAGCTGGAAAAACCGGGGCACGATCCGCGTCCTGAGTTCAAAACCGCCACCTTTGCCGATGGCGTCGAAACCATGAACGACCTGATGCCGGGTATGATCCTCGAAGGTTCTGTCACTAACGTTACCAACTTTGGTGCGTTCGTCGATATTGGCGTCCATCAGGACGGTCTGGTTCACATCTCATCGCTTGCGAACAAATTCGTCGAAGATCCTCACACAGTGGTGAAGGCGGGTGACATCGTGAAAGTCAAAGTGATGGAAGTCGATCTGCAACGTAAACGTATCGCGCTGACTATGCGACTGGACGAACAGCCCGGCGAAGCACCGGCACGGCGTCCTTCCGCACCGGCGACAGATTCCCGCGATAATCAGAAGCGTCATTCACCGGGCAAACCGGCGGGGCGCAATGCGGCTCCTGCCGGTAACAACGCGATGGCCGATGCGCTGGCAGCTGCACTGAGTAAAAAACGGTAATTTTCCTTTTGCTCCTCTCCCTGTGAAAGCCGCTGATAATCAGCGGCTTTTTTTACGCCTCTTTTTTCGACACTTTTTAAACTCTCTCCTAATGAATCAATCACTGAGGTAAATCAATAAAACGCACATCCCGCAGGCATAGGATAGCGACGCGGTGGAGATACCCGCGAAGAGGCCCACCTCTTTTCTTTTGTCTCCATACGCGTACTAATTATGATAATTATTCTCATTTGTACTTCTTTGTGTATTCAGTGCACCGCCAGTTTCAGGCTGGCCATTTCGCACCAGGGACAATTTCAGAGCAATATTTTTAGCAACATAAATCGCCAGTCAGTGGAACCACCGGGCAAGGACGCACGGCGCAAAATCACTAAAACGCCGTCATCCATTAATGCCTGATCGCCTCGCGAGGAATTATGCAACTTCAGTCAAAACGTGCTTATAAAATTACCGGCTTTTCACACGAAATCAGCCCGGCTTACCGGCAGAAACTGCTGTCACTCGGGATGTTGCCGGGTTCATTTTTCAACATAATCCGCGTGGCGCCGATGGGCGATCCGGTACAAATTGAAACCCGCCGTACCAGCCTGGTGGTCCGCAGAAAAGATCTCGATCTGCTGCAGCTCGAGATGATGGCCTGATCCCCCGTCAGGCCGGTGACAGTACATTTTTCGCGGCGGGCCTTGCGCTTGCATATTCACCTTTTCTCACACGCAGACTTTAACGTATGAAACCATTAACTATCGGCCTGATTGGTAATCCGAACTCAGGTAAAACCACCCTTTTCAATCAGTTAACCGGTTCCCGTCAGCGTGTCGGTAACTGGGCAGGCGTCACTGTCGAGCGCAAAGAAGGTCAGTTCGCCACCGCAGAACATCAGATTACGCTGGTGGATTTACCCGGTACCTACTCCCTGACCACCATTTCCGAGCAAACCTCGCTCGATGAACAAATTGCCTGCCATTACATTCTTAGCGGCGACGCGGATCTGATGATCAACGTCGTGGATGCCTCAAACCTCGAGCGTAACTTGTACCTGACGCTGCAACTGCTGGAACTGGGCGTACCGTGCATCGTGGCGCTGAACATGCTTGATATCGCCAAAATCCAGAACATCAATATTGATATCCCTGCGCTGTCTGCCCGTCTGGGTTGCCCGGTGGTGGCGCTGATCTCTACCCGGGCCAGTGGCATCCAGGAACTGAAAGTTGCCATCGACGCATTGCCTCAGGTGGCTGAGCTGGAGCGTGTGCAATATCATCCGCTGCTGCAACAGGAAGTCGATGTGCTGGCCGCCGGCATGCCGCAAGACATGTCGCTACAACAACGCCGCTGGCTGGCGCTGCAAATGCTTGAAGGGGATATTTATAGCCAGACACACGCAGGCAACGCGCACGCTTTATTGCCGCAGGTGAAAGCCCGGCTGGCTGAGCAAAAACTGGAAGACCCGGCGCTGCTGATTGCCGATGCGCGTTATCAGAGTATCGCGACACTCTGCGCGGAGGTCAGCAATTCTCATCTCACGGCACCGAATAAACTGACGCAGGTGCTCGATCGGGTGATCCTCAACCGCTTTCTGGGCGTGCCGGTTTTTCTGCTGGTGATGTATCTGATGTTCGTACTGGCCATCAACATCGGCGGCGCGCTGCAACCTATTTTCGATATCGGCTCAGCTGCGATTTTCATTCAGGGTATGCAGTGGATAGGCTTTACCCTGCATTTCCCGCAGTGGCTGACCATTTTTCTGGCGCAGGGGATAGGCGGCGGTATCAACACCGTGCTGCCGCTGGTGCCTCAAATTGGCATGATGTATCTGTTTCTGTCATTCCTTGAAGACTCCGGTTATATGGCGCGTGCCGCGTTCGTCATGGACAGACTGATGCAGTCACTGGGTCTGCCGGGCAAATCCTTCGTACCGCTCATTGTTGGCTTCGGCTGTAACGTGCCGTCTATTATGGGCGCCCGCACGCTGGATGCACCGCGTGAACGTCTGATCACCGTGATGATGGCGCCGTTTATGTCATGCGGTGCACGTCTGGCGATTTTCGCGGTGTTCTCCGCGGCCTTTTTCGGACAGGACGGCGCATCCGTAGTGTTCTCGCTCTATCTGTTAGGCATCGTGGTCGCCATCCTGACCGGCCTGCTGCTGAAATACACCATCATGCGCGGCGAAGCCTCACCGTTTGTGATGGAACTGCCGGTGTATCACGTTCCGCATCTGAAAAGCCTGCTGCTGCAAACGTGGCAGCGTCTGAAAGGTTTCGTGTTGCGGGCCGGTAAAGTGATCGTCATCGCCAGTGTTTTCATCGGTGCACTGAACAGCTTCTCGTTCAGCGGCAAGGCGGTGGATAACATCAATGACTCGGCGCTGGCGTCAGTCAGTAAAGTCCTGACACCGGTGCTCTCACCGATGGGCGTCCATCCTGACAACTGGCAGGCGACCGTGGGGCTGGTGACCGGTGCCATGGCAAAAGAAGTGGTGGTCGGTACGCTGAATACGCTCTACACCGCCGAACACATCACCCATGAAGGTTTCGATGCGGCCAGTTTCAATCTGTTCGATGAACTGGGCGGTGCGGTGAAAGCAACCTGGCAGGGCCTGAAAGACACCTTCAGCATCAGCGTGCTGTCAAACCCGATCGAAGCCAGCAAAGGTGACGGCGAAATGGGCGTCAGCTCGATGGGCGTCATGAGCACCAAATTTGGCTCGGCGATTTCGGCTTACAGCTACCTGATCTTCGTATTGCTTTACGTGCCTTGCGTCTCGGTGATGGGGGCGATTGCCCGTGAAACCAGCCGCAGCTGGATGACGTTCTCCATCTTCTGGGGACTGAATGTGGCGTATTCGCTGGCCACGCTTTTCTATCAGGCGGCGACGTTCAGCCGTCATCCGGCACACAGCGCCGGTATGATCCTGAGCGTGCTGATTTTCAATGCCATCGTTTTAACCGCCCTGCGCAAAGCCCGCAGCCGGGTCAGCATCCATCTGCATCCGCGCAATGTGGCGGCCTGCTGTAAACCCGCTACCGGCAGCGACTGTCACTAGGAGATAAAATGACCAGTCTGATTCAGGTTCGCGACACTCTCGCACTGGCCGGACGGGCAGATGCCCGCCAGCTCAGCCATCAGCTTAATGCCCCACAGCCGCTGGTGCAGGCGATGCTTGAACGGCTGGTCGCCATGCACAAAGCAAAAGTCATCGAAGCCGATGACAACTGCCTGAGCGGCAGTTGTCAAAGCTGCGCCGACGGCAAGAAGTGCCTGACAATTTCTTACACCCTCATTCCCTGATACCGGCCTTTCCGCCCTTCCTGAATAGTCGCCCGGCGGCTATTCAGCTATCATTTCAGACCGCAACGGCCTACAACGCGCCGCAGGAGCCTGCATGATCGACAGTGAAATCACCTTCCGTAAACTCGAAATTTTTCTCGCCTATATGGAAAAGCAAAACATCACCCGCGCTGCCGAACAACTCGGTCTGAGCAGCGTCAGTGTGCATCGCGCCCTGCATTCACTGGAAGAAGGCTTGCGCTGCCCGCTGTTTATCCATCGTGGCCGCAATCTGCTGCCGCTGCCTGCCGCTGAAGCGCTGCTGGAGCACGCGACGCAGGTCATTGAGCAAATGGAGCACGGGATTCTGGCGACCCGGCGTGCCGCCGGTTATGGCGATAAGCGGCTGAAAGTCGGCACGTTATATTCACTGACACTGGAAACCATTCCGCGTCTGATCATGGGGCTGAAACTGCGCCGTCCGGAGCTTGAACTGGAGCTGGTGATGGGGTCCAACAATGATTTACTGCACAAGCTGGAAGACGGTCAGCTGGATGCCATTCTGATTTCGACCAGTGATTCCAACGTTGATGCCCAGCGTTACGATCAGTTGCCCCTGTTTCAGGACGATATTTTCCTCGCTGCCCCGGCCAGCGCTGAGCTGGCTTCAGAAGGCACAGCAGACTTACGCGATTTCAGACAGAAGAAATTCGTGTCGCTGGCCGAAGGGTTCGCCACCTATCACGGCTTTCAGGAAGCCTTCCAGGTCGCCGGTTTCGAGCCGGACATCGTCACGCGGGTGAATGATATTTTCTCGATGCTGAGTCTGGTGCAGGCGGGGGTTGGCTACACCCTCATTCCAGGCAGAATGAAAGGCGTGTATGAAAATACGGTGAGATTACTGCCACTGGCAGAAGCCTATCAGATGCGCCAGACCATCTCGCTGGTCTTCCCGCACAGCCGCGAGCACGACCCGAATTTGCTCGCCCTGGCCGCTGAAAGCCGGATGTATGCGTTAACGAGCAGAAAGCGCTGACAAGCGCTCGCTGTTTTGCGCAATCAGCACAACCGGCCAGTGCGTTTTATCAGGATGGTGGCTCCAGATAGCTGATTCCGGAATGCTCACGCCGTCATAACGCATTTTCGAACCGTCATAAGGGTAAAACTGTCCTTTTTCCGTATCATGTTGTTGAATCGTATTTCATCGATGATTTCAAACCGTCTGGTCAGAGTGGTTGGACAATAGCACGTTGCACAATAATCAAACAATGCAATGTGTTTTCATCACCAACCTGTCATGCCTTTACTCAGCGTTCGTTTTCCCGTAACCGTGTTGCGAGACGTGCCGCAACCTGCATGCCCGACTGACAGACAGACAGCGCTTCACCCTGCTCCATCGCGCGGCGTGTCAGGCCGGTCAGCACCGAGCCCGGCGGCATTTCTATCGCCAGCCGCACATCACGCTGATACGCAGCGACCATGGCATCCCGCCAGTTAACGGTACGCGCCATGTTCATTGCCAGATCGCCGGCGATTTTTTCCGGCTGCCAGTACACACGTCCGGTCGTTCCGCTGAGATAACCGCAGGCCGGACGGGAAAGATGAATCTGTTTAAACGCCTCCGCCAGTTTTGTCGCAGGCTCATCGAGCAGCGCACAGTGTGACGGCACACTGACCGCCAGCTGATGTGTTTTCTGCGCGCCCCGTGTTTTGGCGAGCTGCATCACCTGTGCCATGGCGGCATCGCTGCCCGCAATCACCAGTTGATCTTCCGCATTAATATTTGCCAGATACACCGGTGATGTGGCGCTGTTGACCTGAGCCACCAGTTCCTCAATCTGCGCCTGACGCAGGCCGGTGATCGCTGAAAGACCAAAGCCATGGGGATAAGCCTGCTGCATCAGTTCACCACGCAATGCCACCAGCCGGACGGCATCACCGAAGCCTAGCGCACCGGCAATCACCGCGGCTGGAAACGCGCCAATCGACAGCCCGCTGCAAAAATCCGCCTCAATCCCTTCGGCCTGACATTGTTTCGCCCAGACCACACCGGCAATCAATAAGCACAGTTGTACCGCACGGGTGGAACGCAAAGCATCGGTGCTGTCGAGCAACAGGACGTCTTCACCCAGTGCGAGACTTGCCTGTTCGATAAGAGAATGCGTGAGCGGATTATCCGGCAGGCGATGCAGCATCTGCGGCACCTGCGGCCCTTGTCCGGGGAAAGTAAATAAGATTTTCATCGTGCTCCTTGCTTCTTTTGGCCGGTATCACTCTGCCGGCAATTGCCACGGGTCGCGCACCAGCAACGGGCCGGACGCCGTTTTCAGCATGATGTCACCGCCACGCAGCCATTCGCTGAGCGCAAATCCACCCCGTGGTGTATTGATCTGAACATCGGCGCGGCAGGGCAGCCGCTGAAGCTGGTCGTAAAAATCAGAAAACTGAGAGGGTTCTGCCGGCGTGTCGCAGCGCACCAGTAAATCGAGATCGCTGTCGGCGTGCATCACCGGGAGATCACTCACCAGCGCATACGCACAACTGCCTGTCACCCCCCAGACGAAGGGCCATTGCAGACTGCACAACGTAATCAGCGCCTGCACCGGTTGCTGAGACACAAACGGCGAGTGTAAAAGTGCGTTGACGTCGCTGATCAGGGATTCCGGTGTGACAACCCGCATCACCGCCGCCGGATCAATCCAGGCGGCGGCCCGCTGAATGCGGGTCAGCCCGCGAATACCCACCGGAACCGCACCGTCAGCACGCTTATCGCGACGCACCACCAGCGGCAGCGCCGTGCGCCAGCAGGTGTTCACCCATTCGGGTAAACCGCCGTCGTTCTCAAGCGCTGAACGGTCACTGATCCAGACAAAATCATGGGCACGCGGGTCAGACATATTCAATCCTTGTTTAATGCAGGGCTGCCGTTAACGAGATAAACAGCGGCAGGGTCACGATACACAAAACGGAACTGATCAGCAGTGAGGCTTCAGCATCCGGAGACTGCACGCCGAAACGGTTACCGAACACGATACCGAAGAAACCGGCAGACAACGCAATCATCAGGATAGCGGTCACCGCAACCTGACCACTCAGGCCAAACGCCAGAACCAGACCCCAGGCGATGAACGGCTGGATCAGATTTTTCGCCACACAAGATAACAGCACCGGACCGTTAATTTTCAGTTTACGGGCTGACAGAATTACACCGGTCAGGAACAGCGCAGACGCAGTCGCTGACAAACCCAGCGGCTTGATCGACGCCAGGAAGATTTCCGGCATTTTAATGCCAATCGCTGACAGGATCACGCCCAGCAACGGTGCCCAGACGATCGGTTTTTTCACGGAACGCCACATCAGAACCGGCAGCAGTGTCAGGGAAGACCCCTGATTTTCACCACTGAGACGCGCTTTTTCACGTTCCAGAATCAGCAGACAGAACGGTGTCATCAGCACGGAACCGCAGGCGATAGAGACCGCAACGGACAACGATGTTGATGGCGCATCACCCAGCACGCTGCTCAGAATAGGCAACCCCAGCGCCGCATAGTTTGGCAGGGCTACGGTCAGCGTCAGAACGGCAGCGTCCTGCGGCGATTTTTTAAAGACTTTGGTGCAGATAAAGTAAATCGCCGCATAGGTGATCCACATGGCCAGCACCAGCACCAGAATCAGCGGTGACTGCTCCACAATGCCTGACCACGGGGTCTGTACGGTGGCGGCAAACAGCGCAGCGGGTAAAGCAAAATCCATCACGAATATATTCAGTAAAGAGACATTCTGGTTATCCACCATTTTCGCTTTCCCGGCGTAAAAGCCGAGGATCATGATGACGAAAATAGGGGCAAGCGCGTGCAATATTACGTAAGTCATAGCGTTTTTCCTGAGGCAAACAATGATTGCTCAGTCGGCGCCGGTGCGATGGTTTTTTTAGTATGACAGTCCAGTAGCAGACAACAGCAGGCCCTCACCCTGACGGATATGTCAGGGCGGGAACCCGCAATGCGGCTGCGTCACGCTGTTTGCAGGTGCGTTACCGGTTGAGACTGAAAGTGTTAAAGAATTACCATTCCTGACGCATCTGCTGGCGAACGCGCTGCGAACTTGCGCGGTTTTCTGCACCCAGACGGTTGCTGAGGCTAACGCCTTCTTTGCGTGCGTCCTGGATATTTTGCCAGACAGCGTTTTCTACGCTGCTGATGTCATCGGGTGTGGCGTTGTCCGGGTCAGCGATGTCGAGTAATTGCGACAGCAGACCCAGCGTGGCGTAGTTTTCGATGTCGTAAGCCATCGGCGGGATGGTGGCAGCCAGTTTTTCCAGGGCATCCACAGAACGCAGGGTGATACGTGCGGCAGATTCTTTGCCCATTGCATGGATCATTACGCCGTTGTTTTTGAAGGCGATCAGTTTGTTGGCCTGATAACCGTGCGCCAGAAATGCGCCTGACATCGCTTTGCCGACAATCAACCCGACCACCGGATGTCCGGCCAGACGGGCTTTGGCATAAGCGCCTGCAGCACCGGCCAGCGCCTGATGGATGCCGAATGCTTCTTCGCGACGACCATACGCCTGACTTGGCACGTCAATCACCGCCACAATGGCACGTTTAGTACTGGCATTGGCGTCAGCGTCAATCACGTTGTTGACCACTTTTGCCAGATTCCAGCCTTCAAGCAGACCGACCTCGCCGCCCGCTGCACGCGGATACTGATTATTCTTGTCCGGTACCACGGCGATAAAACGCACGGACTGGTCATTTATTTTGCCGTCTGCCGCTTTCACGGAAGGGCAAAGACCGCTGACCGGAGTGGCGTCTTTGGTCAGTTCAGCGAACCAGTAATCACCCCGACTGGCTGCGTTACTCTTTACATTGCTCATGCGCGATCCTCCCGGTTAAACAAGGCTTCCGTCACTTCACGGCTGGCCTGCTGCGCGGTGTCAAAACCGGTCAGTTTTGGCAGATAATAATCATATTTATCAGAACGATGACTCACCGGAACGCCTTTTTTGATGAAGGCCAGCATGCTGTCTTTCACCTCAGCGAGGGAGTCTTTCACCAGTGCATCAACAAAACCGCTGTGATAACGCACTTCGCCACCGGTCATGCTCCAGATGAACGGGCGGTCACGGGAATCGTATTCATCGATACCGGCTTCCTGTTCAATTACCTGCGGACCGTTCAGACCGAGGCGGGCTTCACGGGTGACAATCAGATAGCTGCACAATGCGGCGGCAATCGACATGCCACCGAAGCAGCCGACGGTACCGGCAACCACGCCGATCACCGGCGTATAGCGGCGTAAATCAACAATAGCAGCATGAATATCAGCGATGGCGGCAAGGCCCAGATTGGCTTCCTGCAAACGCACACCGCCGGTTTCAAGCAGCAGAACGGCCTGCGTCGGGATACCATTACGGTTATCTTCTGCCGCCATTTCCAGCGCAGCGGCCATTTTGGCCCCGGACACCTCCCCCATGCTCCCCCCCTGGAAGCTGCCTTCAATTGCCACAACCACCGCCGGCTGACCGTTAATCTGGCCTTTAGCAACGACCATGCCGTCATCGGCCTGCGGCACGATACCCTGCGGTTCCAGCCACGGTGACATAATGCGTTCAAACGGCCCGAGCAGTTCGCGGAACGTTCCGGCGTCCAGCAGTTTACGGGCGCGCTGACGGGCGCTCAGTTCGATAAAGCTCTGATCCTGAACGGAAGTATCAGTTGGCATGTTCAGCCTCCTCAAAGACCTGTTCGATACGCAGACGGGCCACCCCTGGTGTAGCGCCAAAATCATTGATGTCGAGATGGCCTGCCGGTAATTCACGCAGTGCGTTCAGACGGTTAAAAAAGTTCTGCCATAAGGTATGGCTGCCGTCGACGGACGTGGTGACGATAATTTTCAGCGTATTGGCTGTGTCAGGTTCATACAGCGCTTCTAAATCGCCGGACCCTACCACGCCTGCTTCGGCGCGGCCTGCCAGCGGTTTTGCCGCCGGGTAGTTAAATTCAAAACGTTCCATAACACCTCTTTGTACTGATGTTAGTTAATGCGTATCCGGTTCAGACCACGCTCACGCGGTCCAGGAACAGCGTCGCGGCCAGTAAATCAGCAGCACCGCCGGGAGATGTGTTGTCCGCCAGCATCCGGTGTTCGAGATGACGCAACAGCTGTTTACCTGCCAGTGTGCTCATCCCACCCGCTTCCAGCACGGCCCGCGCGCCCTGATGCATCGCTTGCAGGGCAGGCAAACCACCGCGGGACAATACGCAGGTATCTGCCAGCGAGGTCATCACCGCCAGTAAGGCATCGACCTGTGCTTCGCTTTCGCTCGCACCACGGGCCCGGCTGTCATGAAGCTGCGGCAGTGCACAACCGATAATGTGCGGGAAACCGCTTTGCGCCTCTTCGCGTGCACCCGGCACCTGATAACGCTGCACGGCGTGCGAACCTTTACTGAATTTTTTCGGACTGAAAGCATCGGGCAAGGCCGCAATTTTCGCGGCGCGCTGCGCAATATGCCCCGGCAGTAAACTTTCCGGCTGCATGGCGACGGCGCTGACCAGCAACCCCATCGCCCAGATAGCGCCCCGGTGAGTGTTCACGCCGCCGGTTTCCGCCATCATCTGCGCTTCTCCCGCCCGGCCTAAACGTCCCACTTCCTGACGCAGGGCGATATCCGCCGGACGCTGCCAGCTGTGTAACGCCAGCAAAGAGAAAGTGGACGTCAGGCTGCGTGCCGAACGCACCATCAGATTTAAACTTAAATCCTGATGAGCCCCGGCACTCCGGCTGTCTACCAGACCCGGTTTCGGACTCAGCCGCGCTTCGTCGATCAGCGCCTGCGTCGCCGTTTCTGCCAGCCTTTCGGCCAGTTCTTCCGCTGTCAGCACAGCGCCAATCGCTAAAGTTTGCGGCATCGTGATCACCAGCTACGGAATTTGGCTGGCGGGTTATACAAACCGCCTGACCAGTCAACCAGTTCGCTCACGCTGCCAGCCGCCAGTAAAGAGCGGGTGGCGTCAGTGCGGCGAATGCCCATGTCTTCCGGGAAGACCACCAGTTCCTGACGGCGCAGATCGGCAACGCGTTTGGCGTCAACACCCAGACCGATATCAGTGATACCGGCGACTGCCGCCACCATCGCACGGCGCTCTTCGAGAGAACGGGCGCGGTAAAGATAGGCGATGCCTTCTTCGGTCAGCACGTGGGTCACGTCGTCGCCGTAAATCATCACAGGTGCCAGAGGCATTCCGGATTCTTTACCCACATCGACGGCTTCCAGTTTCTCAACAAATGTCGGTTTGCCACCGGCCTGGAAGGTTTCCACCATCTGTACAACCAGTTTTTTACCGCGTGCCATCGGGTCCGGCTCTTCAATCATGTCGAGCCAGGCTGGCGTGGAGTGACGACGACCGTGCGGGTCATGTCCCATGTTAGGCGCACCACCGAAACCGGCCAGACGACCACGGGTCACGGTGGAGGAGTTCGCCAGGCCATCAACCTGCAAGGTGGAACCGATGAACATATCTACGGCGTACTGACCTGCCAGCTGGCAGAACGCGCGGTTAGAACGCATGGAGCCGTCGGAGCCAGTGAAAAACACGTCAGGACGGGCGCGGATATATTCCTCCATTCCCAGCTCGCCACCGAAGCAGTGAACGGTTTCCACCCAACCGCTTTCGATGGCCGGGATCAACGTCGGATGCGGGTTCAGTGTCCAGTGTTTACAAATTTTGCCGCGCAGACCGAGCCGTTCGCCGTAGGTTGGCAGCAGCAGTTCGATGGCTGCCGTGTTAAAGCCGATACCGTGGTTCAGCGACTGCACGTTGTGCTTCGCGTAGATGCCTTTAATGGCCATCATGGCCATCAGCACGTGAACCGGTTTAATCAGACGTGGGTCACGGGTGAACAACGGTTCGATGAAGAATGGCTTGTCGGCGACGACCACAAAATCGATCCAGTCACCCGGGATATCCACGCGCGGCAGGTCGGTATCTTCATCAACCAGTTCGTTAACCTGCGCAATCACGATGCCGTTTTTGAAGGCTGCGGCTTCGACCAGCGCCGGGGTATCTTCCGTACTTGCACCGGTATACAGGTTGCCTTTGCGGTCAGCTTTGAAGCCCGCGATCAGGGCAATGTTCGGCACCAGATCAACATACAGGCGGGAATACAATTCGATGTAAGTGTGGATCGCACCGATTTCCATCTGACCGTCTTCCAGCAGTTGCGCGATACGCAGGCTTTGCGGGCCAGAGAAGGCGAAATCGAGCTTACGGGCGATACCGCGTTCGAAGAGATCCAGATGTTCAGCGCGGCTGACGCTCGGCATGATCATATGCAGGTCATGCAGCTTTTCAGGGTTCACTTTCGCCAGTGAGCGGGAAAGGAAGTCAGCTTGTTTTTGGTTGTTACCTTCCATCACCACGCGGTCGCCGGAGGCAATCAGCGTTTCGAGGATAGGGATGATTTTATCTGTGGGTAATACTTTACCCTCGGCCACGGAACGGACACTGTCGATACGCCGTTGTTTTTCATTGCGGCGGGTGTCCCACACTTTCGTGGTCTGCGGATGTTGCGGCATGCCAAACCTCCCTGGGTTGAGCTTGCTGAATACTTCCCGGCGTGATGAAACGAGACGATGTTGGGAAGTTCAGTCAAGTGGCGGTTGCATCACATTTGACCTGTTTTGATAGCCTGCTAAGTGTAAGCAGCGAAGAATATTCCATCAATTAAGCGGCCTGACACTTCATTACCCTGAGAGTAACGATCTGCCGTATTTCTTTAAAAACAAATTGATACCGGACAAGGAAAGAGAAGGAGTGCACAGAAAATGAGAAATAAAAAAGGGATGCCCGCAGGCATCCCGGAAATCAGAACAGCTCAAAAGGGATTATTTGAAGACTTCAGCCGTTGCTGTGATTTTCTTCTTCTCCTGAGCCGCAATCACAACATAGTATTTGCCACCCTTTTCATCAGCCAGTTTGGACAGCTCTTCTTTCGCATCCATCGGCGCGGTGTATTCATTGCTGGTCGTGATCACGCCCAGGCTGGTGTAACCTTTATCTTTGGCTTCTTCTTTCGAGATCATCTCAGCCGCCATTGCGTTGAGTGAGAATAACCCCGTCAGAATTGCCGCAACGATAATTTTATTTGATTTCATGACTTTACCTCTAAATTGGATGAATAGTTCTCAAAGAAAGCAGTCAACATATGAACAGCAGGTGCATCTGCGCTGGCATGACCTTCATGGTTAAACACCAGTAAACTCCCCAGAGACGCAAACAGGCTCGCGCAACAATTTACGCCCGCCTTTCACCCCGTCATCATCGGCTTAAGTATTAGTCACCCTTGGGAATTAGCCAGAAAATTGAAAAAAATATTTACATTGGTTTTCAATCTGCAATCAGGAACCGCCCGACAATTTCACAAAACGTTTCCGGATGGGAGATAAACGGCGCATGCGCGGCCTTTTCGATAATTTCCGAACGGGAACCAGGCAGAATCGCATCCAGCAGGGGTACCATTTTGCGGGGCACCAGTCCGTCCAGCGCGCCGTAAATCCGCAGAACAGGCAACGTCAGTACAGTCATCGGCTGGCGTAAATCCACATTGCGTAAGATCTCCAGCCCGCCATTAAGCACATCGACAGAAGGCACCGGCTGACCCAGCACAATGGATTTCAGCAGGCGCGCATCCTGACGTGCGCTGTCGCTGCCGAGCGTCTGCAGTGCCAGAAAGCGCTCGACCGTGCGCTGAAAATCTTCGCTCAGCTGATGCTGGAACCCCTTCAGCACATCGGGGCGGATACCCGGCCAGTCTTCATGAGCCGTAAAACAGGGTGATGACGCCACGGTAATCAGTTTTTCCACACGTTGTGGCACACTCAGGGCTATCTGGCTGGCCACCAGACCGCCCAGTGACCAGCCCAGTAATGAGGCTTTTTCCGGCATGGCGGTGAGCACGGTTTCTGCCATGTCTTCCAGCGTCATCGCCCCGAATCCCTCACTGCGGCCATAGCCCGGCAAATCAATCAGATGCAGACAAAAATGCGGCGCAAGTCGCTCTGCCGTGTAACGCCACACTTCGGCATTCAGTCCCCATCCGTGAAGCAGCACAAGATGGCGATCTCCTTCGCCGATAGTCTCCCGATAAAGCGTATTCATAGCGTATTGTCCGTGTCTGTCTGTTTGGCAAAAGGAACCCGCCACTATGCTAACAATTGCCAGCCGCTGTTGGCTATGCCAGTGTCCGCTGCATCTCCCGGTTCAGGGTATTTGCAGCCTGTGCATGAAATATCTGCCGGTTGCCCCGCCCTGCTGTCTTCGCTGCGGATTGCCTTCCGCCGGGGGCAAAACCGATTGCGGACGATGCCTGTTGAAACCGCCACCCTGGGACGCGATGATCTTCGCCAGTCCTTATGAAATGCCGCTGAGCGAGCTGGTTTTGCGGTTCAAATTCTCAGGACAACCGGAACTGGACACCACGCTCGCCCGTTTGCTGTTGTTACGCTGGCAGGAACGCTACCGGATGAGCAATCTGCCCAGACCCGATGTGCTCCTCAGTGTACCGCTGCATCAAAAACGCTATTTTTCGCGCGGGTATAATCAGAGTGAATTGCTGGCGAAGCCGCTGGCACGATGGCTACATTGTAAATATCTGCCCAATGCCCTGAGCCGTGACCGGCGTACACCGCCGCAACAAAGCCTGAGCGAGCGAGAAAGAAAGTGGAATCTGCGTAAAGCATTCACCTGCCATGTCAGCCTGCGCGATAAGCACGTGATGTTGCTTGACGATGTGGTTACGACCGGCAGCACGGTGCGGGAAATCAGCAAAATTCTGCGCAATCAGGGCTTTGCTTCGCTGCAAATAGCTTGTATTTGCCGGACTTTACAGGCTTGAGCACGTGCTGCTAACACACTGGCAACGTGAAGGGTGACGGGTAAAAACAAAGGGCGTATTATAACCAACCAGAGTAGTCAACTATTGAGCGAATGTTATGATCCTTATTACCGATGCTGCCCAAGAGCACTTTGCCAAATTACTGGCAAACCAGGAAGAAGGCACCCAAATCCGCGTATTCGTGATCAATCCCGGTACGCCAACCGCAGAATGCGGTGTCTCTTATTGCCCACCTGACGCCGTGGAAGCGACGGATACCGAACTGAAGTTCGAAAAACTGTCTGCTTTCATTGATGAATTAAGCGCACCTTATCTGCAAGACGCCGTGATCGACTTCGTCACCGATCAGCTCGGTTCCCAGCTCACGCTGAAGGCACCGAATGCCAAAATGCGTAAGGTTTCTGATGATGCACCGCTGATGGAACGTGTTGAATATCAGCTGCAATCGCAGATTAACCCGCAGCTCGCCAGCCATGGTGGCCGTGTTTCCCTGATGGAAATCACCGATGACGGGATTGCCATTTTGCAATTCGGCGGTGGCTGCAATGGTTGTTCAATGATTGATGTCACACTGAAAGACGGCATCGAGAAAGAACTGCTGCAAAACTTCCCTGAGCTGAAAGGCGTTCGCGACCTGACCGAACACCAGCGCGGCGAACACTCGTTCTACTGATCGCCTGAGCACATTTCAGTCTCCATCATCAAGGGTTCAGCACTGCTGAGCCCTTTTTATTGCCTGTTTCCCCCCTTCCGGATGTGCCCTTGATGGTACAACCAGACCCGCTGTCAGCGCCTGCGGATTGCGCATAAAACAGAGGCAGGGGAAAAGGAATCGTGTAATACAACACGTCTCAGACCTGCTTTTTGCCGCAGGCGTCAGGCACGGAACACACACTTCCCCGGATGTCATTTCTAAGGAAATCACTGTCTGTCCGGAGTCTGTTATGAAAAAAATCTTACGCGTTTTAGTGCCTCTCGCAGGTCTGTTCGCCCTGACACCGCTGGTGTCTCATGCGGCGTCCGGCCAGTCGAACGTCTCCTGTTCCTACAGTCACACGCTGGGCGACGATGCCATTCTGATGTTTGGTATGCCCAATCATGCGATGCTCCATGACTTCTTCGGTAACACCAGCACGGATGCGTATTCCACCTACGATACGTTGCAGGCAAAACCGGAAACCACCTGCGACAACAGGGCAGATTCCACCGCCTATTGGGCACCGACCATGAAACTGCCTTCAGGTGAAGTGGTGAAGCCGTCGTATCAGAAAACCTACTATCAGGCTAACTCGGTAGAAAAGTATCCGCTGACGCCTTTCCCAAAGGGGTTACAGTTGCTGGCAGGGGATCACGTGGGCACCGCACCCAATCCGCACGTCAGCTTCTTGTGTGCCAATGGGAACGGCTACACAAACACCGCCGATCAGGTCTGTGGTTTGCGCTCAGGCGGGGATGCCGTGCAATTCAACATCGGCATTAACTTCCCTAACTGCTGGGACGGCGTTCATCTGATACCGGTAAATGGACAAGCGAATGCCACGTATGACTCAAACAATGTCTGTCCTGCGGCTTTTCCGGTGAAAATACCTAAGGTCAACATGAACATTGCCTACGTGTTGCCGCAGATCACCTCACTGGATACCAGCAAAATACAGCTTTCGCTGGACCCTGAAATGGTCGGTGATCAACGCATCGAGAAGTGGGGCAGCATTTACACCGCCCATGGAGATTTTGTGAATGGCTGGCCTGAACAGTCAGCGAAATACATGACCGACTTGTGTATGAATCTGGCTTTCGATTGCAGTAACAGTATTCCTTTCAGTTACGAGCCTGCACTGGAAGACACGGTCGTCAGCAGTACCAACAGCAGCACCAATTACGGCACCAGCACGTTGCTGACCGCCAGCGACAACTGGAAAAACGGCGGTCATGCCAGTAACCCGGAAAGCCTGATCCTGTTTAAGTTTAAAATTCCTGCACTGCCGGAAGCCATCCCGGCCTCTGAAGAGGGATTGTTCGTCTACCGTCTGCGGGTGTTTGGTGGCAATGCGGCTTCCAGCGCCACCGGCAAGCTGAATGTCTACAGCACATCCACGGACTGGGATGGCAAAACAGTGAACTGGGATAACCATCCGGCAACGGATTACCAGTCAGCTGGCACCATCTCGATGAATAATAACCGTCAGTATCGCGACGCTATCGTGGATACGGCTGTTCGCCAGGCGCTGGCAGAAGGCAAAACGGAAGTCGCTTTCTACCTCGGTGGTGACCAGAATGGCGGAACCTATACCTTCGATTCCACCGAAACCAACCATCCACCGTTGTTGATCGTGAAAGGCTACAAGGCGGTAACAGAGAATTAATCACAGCGGCCTGAGGAAACTCAGGCCCTTTTCTGCCTCCTGGATTACCCCTTTCGCCGTTTGCTCAAATCGGCCAGCAGCGCATCAATATGCTCATCGCCAAACATCTCCTCCAGCGTCCGCGACAACTTGCGTCGCCAGTTGGGGTATTCGGTATTGGTGCCCGGCACGTTCACTGGTGTGGACATGTCCAGCCAGTCTTCCGGTTGCAGGCCCAGTAATGCGCTGGCACTGCCCGCCAGATAACGTTGTAAACCCCGGTTGAGCAGCGGTGTCATCGGCATATTTTCAGCACTGCGGCGGGTCGATTTCGGTACACATTGTTTCAGATGCAGCGCATTAAGAAGCCCCTGCTTGCTACGTTCGCGCTCCCCGCGCAGTTTTTCCAGCACGTGTGGATCCGGGTATATCCCCAGAGATGCGCCCAGTGTTAAATCACCGCCTTCCCAGTAACCCCGCAACGTGGGTAAATCATGCGTGGTCACGGTCGCCATCGCTTGCGAAACATAGTCTTCCGGCGGGTGGTACCGGAAGTTTTTATCGTGTTCGAAATACAACACTTTGTAGGAATACACGCCGCTATCACGCAGACTGGCGAGGATTTCTTTCGGCACGGTGCCCAGATCTTCACCAATCACCATGCACCGATGCCGCTGGCTTTCCAAAGCCAGTACGCCGAGTAAATCCTCCAGCGGGTAACGGACATAGGCACCGCTGCCCGCGTCCTGGTCAGCAGGTATCCACCACAAACGCAGCAACCCCATCACATGATCGATACGCAATGCGCCGCATTCCGCCATATTTGCCCGTAGCAAATCAATAAACGGCTGATAGGCACGGGCTTTCATTTCGTGTGGATCAATGGGTGGAAGCCCCCAGTTTTGCCCCTGAGGTCCGAGAATATCGGGCGGCGCGCCGACTGTGGCATTCAGACAATACAGCGCCGGATCGGACCAGGTTTCCGCACCGCCTTGCGCCACGCCCACCGCCAGATCGCGGTATAAACCAACGGGCATCCCCAGCTCCACGCTGCGCTGATAACATTCAGACAGCTGCGTATGCGCCAGCCATTGCTGCCACTGATAAAACGCAATTTCACCGGCGTAACGCTCACTGAATTCATGTACGTCTGCACTTTTCGCATCGCGATAGGTATCCGGCCACACCGGCCATCCCCACTCGCCCAGCCCCTGATCGCGCAGATGCACATGCAATGCATCGAACAGTGCTTGTTGCCGCAGACTGTCACCGCCTTGCGCCACGAACTGCCGGAAATCCTGCTTACGCGTACTGTTTTCCGGCAGCCCGCAAAACAGCCGCCATGCCAGTTTCAGCGCCGCCAGTTTCAGTTCCATCACCCGCGGATAATCAACAAACCCGGCGCTGCGCACCTGCAATAACGCATCACGCGTCTCAATAGAATGCCACCAGGTTTGTGCCTCGCTGCTGCTGGTAAATTCCTCCACGGCACTGACATCGATATAGGTCAGATTCAGCCAGCGGCGGGACGAGGGACTGTACGGGCTGGCACTTTGTGGATTCGCCGGGTAGAGCGCGTGTATCGGATTCAGTCCGACGAATGCCCCGCCGCGCTGGCCGACTTCTTCGACCATTTTTTTCAGGTCACCAAAATCGCCGACGCCCCAGTTATTCTCCGAGCGCAACGTGTAAAGCTGAACGGTCGCGCCCCACAGTTTTTTTCCTGCCAGCAATGCTTCAGGCTCATAACAGCGCGGCGGCACAACGATTATCCGGCAGGGCCAGACGTTGCCGTTTTGCGATAACGTCAGCAGGTGATAGCCGGCAGGCAGCAACACACCGAGATCCAGCGCCTTGCCTGCGGCGATCTCACCCTGTGTCTGGCTGCCATTTTCCTGCGTCAGTTGCCAGCTAAATACACCACTGACTTCCGGTGTCACCAGCACTTTTTTGCCTTGCGTAAATACTTTAACGGGCGGCACAGGTGTAACCTCCGGCACATAAGCCGGATCACGCCCCATAGCGGCCAGCAAGGCGACACGCGTGTCATCGGACACTATTTCCACGTCATCCGTCATATTAATGAAACTGTCTACAATGCCTGCCCGGCGCGCGGCCTCAGCAAGTTGCTTATTCTCCATATCGGCTCCTATCTTTTAGCCTGCCAGATGCGTTGCTGGTAATCGCGGACGGAGCGGTCGGCGCTGAACATACCTACGCGGGCCGTGTTGAGCAACGTACGGCGTGTCCATTCATCGGCATTACGGTAAAGCGTATCCACTTCTTTTTGTGCCTCGCAATACGCGGCAAAATCCGCCAGCACCAGATACGGATCACCGCCATCGAGCAGACTGTTCAGCATCAGATCGAAGGCTTTTTTGTCACCATTGGCATAAAAGCCGCTGGCAAGCTCATCGAGAATCGATTTGAGATGTTTGTCCTTTTTGACCCACGCTTTCGGCTTATAGCCTTTTTTCAGCTGCGCTTTCACTTCATCGACCGTCAGACCAAAGATAAAAATATTGTCCTCACCGACCTGTTCGGCAATCTCGACGTTTGCGCCGTCGAGCGTACCGATAGTCAGCGCACCATTCAGCGCCAGTTTCATGTTGCCGGTGCCGGAGGCTTCCTTACCGGCAGTTGAAATCTGTTCCGACACATCCGCCGCCGGGATCATCAGTTCTGCCACTGAGACACAATAATCGGGAATGAACACCACTTTAAGACGATCGGCGACGATCGGATCATTGTTGATCTTCTCCGCCACCTGATTGATCGCATAGATAATGTTTTTTGCGAGGTAATATCCGGGCGCAGCCTTCGCACCAAACAGAAAAACGCGCGGCACGATATCCAGCTTAGGGTTATCGCGTAACTGGCGATACAGCGAAAGAATGTGCAACAGATTGAGATGCTGACGTTTGTATTCGTGCAGACGTTTAATCTGCACATCGAAAATCGCCTCGGGATTAAGCCTGATGCCCATGCGCTGCCAGACATATTCCGCCAGCCGCACTTTGTTATCGTGCTTAATTTTGCGGTACTGTTTGCAGAATTTTTTGTCTTTGATGCCGTCTTCCAGACCTTTCAGCAGGTCAAGATTGTTGACCCAACTGTCGGTTTTCAGCCGTTCATCAATCAGTGCCGACAGCGCCGGATTACACTGTTTCAGCCAGCGGCGTGGCGTGATGCCGTTGGTCACGTTATGGAACTTTTCCGGCCACAACTGGTAATATTCCGGGAACAGATCTTTGACCACCAGATCTGAATGCAGCGCCGCAACACCGTTTACGGCAAATCCGGCAACCACGCACAGATTCGCCATACGCACCTGTTTGTCATGATGGACAGCAAGCTTCGCCCAGACCGCCTCGTCGCCGGGCCATTGTTTGCTGACCCGTTTCTTAAAGTCAGCATTAATCTGTTTGATAATCTGAAAATGACGCGGCAGCAGACCGCGCACCAGACGCTCGTCCCAGGTTTCCAGCGCTTCCGGCATCAGCGTATGGTTGGTATATGCGAAGGTACGGCTGGTGATACGCCACGCGTCATTCCAGCTCAGCTGATGTTCATCGATCAGTACGCGCAGCATTTCAGGAATGGCGATAGTCGGATGTGTATCGTTGAGCTGGATAACTTCATAATCTGGCAGCTCGCTGATTTTACGACCCAGGAAATGGTGACGCCGCAGGATATCGGCCACCGAGCAGGCACACTGGAAATACTGCTGCATCAGTCGCAGACGTTTACCGGCCTGATGGTTGTCGTTCGGATACAGGACTTTGGTGAGTTTGGCGGCATCGATACCCTGTTGTTCGGCTTTCAGAAACTCGCCGTCATTAAACTTTTCGAGATCAAACGGATGAGGGTGCGTGGCTTCCCACAAGCGCAACGGTTGCGTGATGCCGTTGCGATAACCCATCACCGGCAAATCCCAGGCTTCACCGCGCAGGGTAAATTCCGGTTCCCAGCGTGAAACGCCCTGCTCATTCTTTACAATTTTACCGCCAATACCGACATTTACCGCCAGCGAGCTATTATGGCGGAACCACGGATATTCGCTGCGATGCCAGTCGTCCGGTGATTCTTTCTGTTTACCATCGACAAAACGCTGGCGGAATAAACCGTACTGATAATTCAGGCCGTAACCGATACCAGGTTGCCCGACCGATGCCATCGCATCGAGATAACAGGCCGCCAGCCGCCCCAGCCCGCCATTGCCCAGTGCCGGGTCGATTTCTTCTTCCAGCAGATCGGTCAGGTTGATATCAAAAGATTCCAGCACAGTGGCAATTTTTTCATACCAGCCGAGATTAATCAGGTTATTGCCGGTCAGACGGCCGACCAGAAATTCCATCGAAATATAGTTAACGTGGCGGGTAATTTTTTTATTTTTACTGCTGACCGGCTCGCTTTGCGGGGGAAGTTGCTCAGCAACGGCGGCACTGACGGCATGCCACCACTGGTGACGGGTCATATCAGAAGCTGAAGTAAGTCCGAACGCTTGCCACTGGCGGGTGAGTGCTGACAAAAAAACATCTTGCTTGAACGTGATCTTCGACATAGGGCAGTCTCTTTTCTGTCTGAGGGGACGGAATACTTCCGTGAGAAAAAGCCTGATTGCAGTAAAAAGCGTGATCCCAATATCTATGTATAAACCCTATGCTGGAAAAATGCTCACTGCGGGAGAGGGGAAAAATGCATGAAATCATGTCGGAGGGGTGACGGTGATGCCATTAATACCCCATCCCTGCCTCCCCTGCGAAGAGGGAGTTGAAGTGGAGTTTTAATGGCCTCTCAATAGCTATTATTTCTGCCCGTAATACGCATCCGGCCCGTGTTTACGGCTGAAGTGCTTGTGCAATAAATAATCGTCCATCGGCAATAGGTCGCGCCGGATTGTACCGGTGATCCACGCCATTTTAGCCACTTCTTCCAGCACCACAGCGTTATGTACCGCCTGCTCCGGCGTAGTGCCCCAGCAGAACGGACCATGCTGGGCAACCAGGATGCCCGGCATATGCAGCGGATCGGTGCCGGTCAGCGACGCGGCGATCACCTTACCGGTTTCCAGTTCGTACTCTCCGCCGACCTCCTGACGCGACAATGGTCGTGTGCACGGAACGGCACCGGCAAAATAATCCGCGTGCGTGGTGCCGAGCGGCGGGATGGCGATCCCGGCCTGCGCCCATGACGTCGCATAGGTCGAATGGGTATGCACAATACCGCCCAGCTGCGGAAAACGGGCGTACAGCTCAAGATGCGTTGCGGTATCTGAAGACGGTTTGTAATGCCCTTCCACGATGCCACCTTGCAGGTTCAGCACCACCATGTCACGGGCCTGCATTTTCTCATATTCCACACCGCTCGGTTTAATGGCAACCAGGCCGCGTTCGCGGTCGATACCGCTGACGTTGCCCCAGGTAAATGTCACGAGGCCAAAAGCCGGTAGCGCCATATTGGCTTCAAACACGCGTTGTTTCAGGGCCTCCGTCATAAGGTGTCCTCCATGTTCAGCCCGGCTTTTTGCATTTTATCGATCACCCAGGCGCGGGCGTTGCGCACTTCCTGTATCGGATCGGCAGCGGTTTCACTCCACATTTCGATAAGATACGGCCCGCGATAACCGCTTTTTTGCAACGTCGCAAAGCAGCGTTCGAACTCCACCACACCGCTGCCGAAGGGTACGTTTTTAAATATGCCGGGCTGCGTGTCTTTAATATGTACGGCAACGATATGCCCCGCGCCACTTGCCAGTTCCATCTGCACGTCGTTATCCCATGCCGACAAGTTGCCGATATCAGGGTAAAGCTGAAACCACGGATTGTTCAGATAATGTGTGTAGCCGAGCGCTTTGCTGATCGAATTCATCAGCGGATAATCCATGATTTCCATCGCCAGCGTGACCTGCGCACGGCTGGCCATTTCAACCGATGTCTGTAAGCCATCACGAAAACGTTCACGGGTATTTTCATTAGCCTGCTGGTAATACACGTCATAACCGGCAAGCTGGATCACGCGGATGCCTAAATCCTGCGCCAGCACGATAGCCTTGCGCATGATTTCCAGGCCCTGATTGCGGGTTTCATCGTCTTCGGCACCAAGCGGAAAGCGTCGGTGTGCGCTCAGGCACATCGACGGAATGCGGATGCCGGTATGCGATATTGCCTCCACCACCCGCAAACGTTGCCCGCGTGACCAGTCAAGCCGTGCCAGCCGGTTGTCGGTTTCATCCACCGACATTTCAACGAAATCGAAGCCCAGTTCTTTCGCCAGTGTCAGGCGCATCAGCCAGTCTTCGCCCGCAGGCAAGGCTTTTTCATAGATACCGAGCGGAACGGCTTTATGCATCATGCGGTGTTCCTTAGCCCCAGAGCTGGCGAATGGATTTTTTAAACTGACGTGCTGCATCAACCGGATCTTTGGCGTCGCGGATGCTGCGACCGGCGATAAAGACGTGCACAGGAATGTCTTTAAACAGCGGCAAATCTTCCAGTGCCAGTCCTCCGGTAATGGTCACTTTGAAACCCATGGCAGAAAGATGTTTAATCGCCGTGATATCAGCATCGCTCCAGGCCACACCGGCGGCCTGCGCGTCGCGGCTGCGGTGATAAACCACCTGCTGAATGCCTGCGTCACGCCATTCCTGCGCCTGCTCCCACGTCCAGTAACCGGTCAGTTCAATCTGCACGTCGCCGTTGAATTCTTTCGCCACTTCCAGCGCACCTTTGGTGGTGTTGATGTCAGCACAACAAATGACCGTCACCCAGTCAGCATTAGCTTCGAAGCACATCCGCGAGAGAATCTTTCCTGCATCCGCGATTTTGGCATCGGCCAGCACAATTTTTTCCGGATACAAAGCTTTAAGGTCGCGTACCGCACGCACACCTTCGGCGACGCACAAAATAGTACCGACTTCGATGATGTCGACTTCACCGGCGATCAGACGCGTGGTCTTGTAAGCGTCGTCCATTGACTGGTTATCCAGCGCCACCTGCAACATAGGTAATGAATGAGACATAATGAATTCCTTCTCTGCTAATGAATTAGTGAACCGCCGTGGCGGAGGTCAGGTCGATCAAATCCAGTACCTGTTGCGCGGTGGTACAGGCGCGCAGGCGGTCAAAATTGGCTTCATCATCAAAAAGGTTTACCACCTGCATGATGCCAATCTCCTGATGTGCGTTGGCATCCACCGCCGCCAGCGTAATAAGAATGTCCACCGGATCGTTATCTTCGTGGTTGAACACCAGCGGTTTTTTCAGTGTCACCAGCGCAAAGCCAGTTTTAATCACACCTTCTTCCGGGCGACCATGTGGCATGGCAAGCCCGGGCGCGATCACGAAATACGGTCCGAAACGTCCGACACCATCCAGAATCGCCTGGTAATAACGCGGCTCAACCACACCCGCGACGACCAGCATATCGACGCCAATTTTCACCGCGTCCTGCCAGGTTTCTGCCTCAGCATTCAGGCAAATCGAGTTATTTTCAGCCAGTGAATCTCTCAGTTTCATGGCATGTTCCTTATTTTCTCAGATCAGCAGAAAAATGAGCGTTGATGACGGCCATCACTTTCGGGCCGAAGTCCGCCGCCGACAGCATATTGCGGACACCGACCACATATTTATTGCCGCTGACAGTAATTTCATCCGCCACGTGGGTAGACGCGACGATAATGTCCGCACTGCCCAGCTCTGATTTGTATTCACCCACCGCGCAACTGTTCATGGTGTGGTCCACACCCTCCTGTGTCAGGAACTGACCGATTTTCATCTTCATGATCATCGAACTGCCTTGCCCGCAACCGCATACCGCCAGAATTCGTACTGTCATGGGAACCTCATTGGTTTGTGAGAAGTCATTAGTGAGAAGTGGATTGATTAAGGGTTTGTTTTTCCGCGTCTTCTTCAGCGCGCAGTGCGCGACCGGCAAAAAACATATACAGCAGTGCGATCACCACGATAATGCCCATAAAAGCAATGCCGATACTGAAGAAGCCCTGCATCATTGGCGGTGCCAGAATCGACCAGTCGGCCATGCCCATCCAGGCACTCAGGCCGGTGAGTTTAATGGCCCATACACAGCCGAAAATTTCGATCATTCCCATCACCAGACAGATTTTCAGCGCTGCGCGCCAGCCGCCGAAGTGGTTGGCAAACACGCCGATTGTGGCGTTGGAGAAGAACATCGGGATAAAGCCGGGAATAATCATGATCGAAGAGCCCATGCCGAACAGAATGCCGACGGCAATCAGCTGGCCGATAGTGCCCCACATAAAGCCCCAGACCACGGCGTTCGGTGCAAAGCTGTAGATGGCCGCACAGTCGATGGCCAGAACGGCACCGGGAATTAAGCGTTGAGAGATGCCGTTAAAGGCTTCGGTCAGTTCAGCGACGAACATCCGCACGCCCTGAATGATGATGAAAATCGCCACCGCAAACATCAGACCGGTTTGCAGAATGTAGATGGTCCAGTGAGTTTTTCCGGCCATTTGCTGCAGGGTGTCGAGGCCGAAGGAACACAGGATGATGCCAAAGAACACCGTCATCACGATGGCGGTGGAGACGATATTGTCATGGAAGATATTCAGCCAGCCGGGCAATTTGAGGTCTTCCACGCTGTCTTCTTTTTTACCGAGATATGGCGCGATTTTATAGGCTATCCACGACGCAAATTGCTGCTGATGACCTATCGAGAAACCGCTGTTTTCAGTCACCGCCTGCGTCGGTTTGTACATCATGTTTGAGGTGATGCCCCAGTAGAGCGACACCAGAATGGCCGTTGACCAGATGGTCGTCCACATCGGATAGCCCATGATGAAGAAGAACACCGCAATCAGCCCCGCCTGCTGGAACATGATGTGCCCGGTGAGCATGATGGTGCGGATGCCGGTGATACGGCGGAATATCACCATCAGGATATTCAGTGCAAGGGCGATCAGCACCGCATATCCGACCCAGCTGTAAGCCTCACCCATGCGTTCGACTGTTGCCATCATTGAAGCGTAGGTGTCTGAAATGGCACCATTAATGCCATACACTTCTGAAAGTTTCGCCACCACCGGTTTGAACGTCCCCGTGAGAATGCCGGAACCTGCCTGTAGCAACATGAAGCCGATGATGGTCTTGATCGTGCCTTTGATGATCACCGTGGCGCTCTTTCTGAGCAGGATGTAACCGAGCATGGTCACAATACCCAACAGCAGCGGCGCGTTGGTCATTACCTGATTAAAAAATACGGTGAAGATGGTGTAGAGGAATTCCATAAGACTCTCCGTCTGACCTTGTTTGATCTCTTCAACGCGCTCACACATCAAACTTCGCGCTAAAAAGTGAGGGACAGACGCACTCTAATGCTCACATCGAATCAGATAAAGATTCACAATGATTATTTGTGAGCAGTCTCGCAAGATATCGTCATGAGCTTGAATTTATTTATGCATCCGAAACTTTATATTTATTCGATATTTCAGTTATATAACTCTATAAAAAACATCTCATCATACCCTAGATCCGGTCACTCCCCCTGCTGGCAGGCATTTCTTGCCATGGAAAAACCCGCTTTAAAATCATTGTCACAATGAATTTTCAATGATAACTTTCGCACAAATAAATCATATTTAATCATTAAATGATTTATTGTGATTCTATTTTCAAAGCAAATTCAAATGAGGAAATATTATGAGCAAAGTAGAAACGATCAGCCGCGAGTCCTGGATCCTCAGTACCTTTCCGGAATGGGGCACCTGGTTAAACGAAGAAATCGAGCAGGAAAAGGTCGCGCCGGGCACGTTTGCCATGTGGTGGCTGGGCTGCACGGGGGTCTGGCTGAAATCAGAGGGCGGTGCGAATATTTGTGTCGATTTCTGGTGCGGCGTCGGCAAGCAAAATCACAGCAGCCCGTTGATGAAAACCGGCCACCAGATGCAGCGCATGGCCGGTGTGAAGAAGCTACAGCCGAATCTGCGCACCACGCCGTTTGTGCTCGATCCCTTTGCGATCAGGGAGATCGACGCAGTGTTATCCACTCACGATCACAATGATCATATTGATGTGAACGTCGCCGCTGCCGTCATGCAAAATTGTTCTGCCGACGTGCCCTTTATCGGCCCGCAAACCTGCGTGGACTTGTGGATGAGCTGGGGCGTACCGGCAAACCGGTGCATCGTGATGACGCCGGGCAAAGTGGTGAGAATCAAAGATGTGGAAATCCACGCGCTGGATTCTTTTGACCGCACGGTGCTGATCACCCTGCCCGCCGGCCAGAAAGCTGCGGGCGTATTACCCGATATGATGGATCAGCGTGCAGTGAATTATCTGTTCAAAACGCCGGGCGGAAACCTGTATCACAGCGGCGACTCGCACTATTCCAACTACTATGCCAAACACGGCAATGAGTACCAGATTGACGTGGCACTCGGCTCGTACGGCGAGAACCCGCGCGGCGTGACCGACAAAATGACCAGCGTCGATATGCTGCGTATGGCGGAATCACTGAGAACCAAAGTGGTGATCCCGTTCCATCATGATATCTGGTCTAATTTCCAGGCCGATCCCCAGGAAATACGTGTGCTGTGGGAGATGAAAAAAGACCGTCTGAAATACGGCTTCAAGCCCTTTATCTGGCAGGTAGGCGGCAAATTCACCTATCCGGATGATAAAGATAATTTCGAATATCATTACCCGCGTGGTTTTGACGACTGCTTTAGCACAGACACGGATTTACCGTTCAAATCCTTCCTGTAAGACATCTTTCTAAAAGGCGGAGGCAACAGACTCCGCCGTTTTATTAACAATGTAATTGCCATTACTGCTCGTTTATAATCACGCGGTAATCACCTATTCACCTGCGGAGCCACCATGACTGAGCCACAACGCCACAATGCCATTCTCGATCTGCTACAACGCCAGGGGCAGATTTCCGTTGCCGATGTGATTGATCAATTTGATATTTCACCGGCCACGGCGCGTCGTGACATTACCAAGCTCAATGAACTGGGGAAGTTGCGTAAAGTGCGCAACGGCGCGGAAGCCGTTAATCAGCCACGTCAGAACTGGACACCGCTGAATATTCACCAGACGCACAATCTCAACGAGAAAATGCGTATCGCTAAAGCAGCAGCCGAACTGTGCCTGCCGGGTGAAAGCGTGGTGATTAACTGCGGTTCGACGGCATTTCTGCTGGGCCGTGAAATGTGCGGAAAAGACATTCAGGTCATCACTAATTATCTGCCGCTGGCTAATTACCTGATTGAGCAGGAGCACGACAGCGTGGTGATCATGGGGGGGCAATACAATAAAAGTCAGTCCATTACGCTGGCACCTCAGGACGGCGACGCCAGTCTGTATGCGGGGCACTGGATGTTTACCAGCGGTGCCGGGCTGACCCCCGACGGCCTGTACAAAACTGATATGCTTACCGCAATGGCCGAACAGAAGATGCTCAATTATGTGGGAAATCTGGCGGTGCTGGTCGACAGCAGCAAAATCGGTCAGCGTGCAGGCATGTTGTTCAGCCGCACCGAACAAATTGATGTGCTGATCACCGGCAAAGAAGCGAACGATGAAATCATCGGACAGTTACGCCAAAAAGGCGTGAAAGTGATCCTGGTTTAACTTTATCCCTTCTCTTTGTCTGGTCTTAGTTGTGCCATTATTGGGTAGAATGTGGGCATCACCTTTTATGAGGCACGACCAGAATGGAACAATTTGAAGCAATCAGCGTAGAACAAGCCCGTAACCGCCTGACAGCTGGCGAAGCGGTGATGGTCGATATCCGCGACCCGCAAAGCTTCGGCGCAGCACATGCACCGGGTGCCTGGCATCTGAGTAACGACAGCCTGCCTGAATTTATTCAGCAGACCGATGCCAAAACACCGGTGCTGGTGATGTGCTATCACGGTATCAGCAGCCGGGGTGCCGCACAGTTTCTGATCTCTCAGGGTTTCGAATCGGTCTACAGCGTTGACGGCGGTTTCGAAGCCTGGTCAAAAACTTTTCCGCAAGATATTGAAGTCTGATCCTCTCTTTATTTGTCCCTGGCGCAAGCTATAGTCTTTATAACCAGGCTATCGGGTTTGCGCCGAAAATATTCTTAAGCCGAAAAAGCTACCTTTCTCCAGTGTTGATATAATTTCCGCCTACTATCGACAGGATTTCAAGATGAAAAATCTGAACACTTCACGTTCTTTAGGGTTGCGTACGCTCGCCGTTCATGGTGGACAGCAGCCCGATGCTCTGACCGGCGCCATTGCCACGCCAATCACCGCCGCATCGGCATTTTCATACCCGGATTTCGACAGCGGCGCACGCCGTTTCAGCGGTGAAGAACCGGGCTATATTTACAGCCGTTTCGCCAATCCGACCGTGGCCGTTTTCGAACAAAAACTGGCAGTGCTCGAAGGCGCAGAAACCGCCGTCGCCTGTGCCAGTGGCATGGCGGCGATCAGCGCCACGCTGTTTGCCCTGCTGGTTCCCGGCGATGAAATCATTCATATCGGCACGCTGTACGGCGGTACCGAAGGCGTAGTGCGTAATTTGCTGCCGCGATATGGTATCAAACCGGTTCACGTTGCGAATGTGAATGAACTGGAAGCCGCATTCACCAAAAATACCAAAGTGGTACTGGTGGAAACTCCCGCTAATCCGGGGCTGGATATCGCCGATCTGGCAGAAATCGCGCGTCTTTCCAAAGCGGCCGGTGCGGTCAGTGTGGCGGATAACACTTTCGCCACGCCGTACCTGACACGTCCGCTGGCGCTGGGTATTGATATCGTTCTGCATTCCGCGACCAAATACATCAGCGGTCATGGCGATGCGACCGGCGGTGTGGTGGCCGGTTCGGCGGCGTTGATCACGCCCATCCGTACCCTGAGTCTGAAACAATTTGGCGGTAACCTGAGCCCGTTCGAAGCCAGTTTGCTGATCCGCGGCCTGAAAACACTGCCGCTGCGCGTCGAAGCCAGTTCGCTGAGCGCACAGGCGGTGGCGGAATTCCTCGACAGCCACAGCGCGGTAGATACCGTGTTCTATCCGGGGCTGAAACAGCATCCGGGACACGCCACCGCCTCACGCCAGATGAAACTGTTTGGCGGCATCATGGCGATTGAGCTGAAAGGCGGGCTGAACGCCGCACGGACTTTCCTTGATAAGCTGAGCATTATCACGCAGGCGGTCTCGCTCGGCGACACCGATTCGCTGGCCTGCCATCCGGCATCCACCACGCACAGCGCCGTCGCGCCGGAAGTCCGCCGTCAGAGCGGTATCACCGACGGGCTGGTGCGCATCAGCATCGGTATCGAAGACACCGAAGACCTGATTGCTGATCTGCAACAGGCGCTTGAAGGGCTTTAAGGGCTTGATTTTGCAACACCGTCATCCGGCGGTGTTGCAAAAGACTTCGATCCTCATCACATCACTATAATTTTCTATTCGCAGATAACCGCACAGCATGCCTAAATTCCCCTCCTTTATCCTTCTGACGTTATAATCGACATCCCCCACGCTGGCAGATAAGGTATTGCCCTAAAATGACGGCAACAAATCAAACAATTAGGGAAACCGCTTAACGCTATGGTGCGCATTCTTAATCTGAACAACCCCCGCCTCGCTCAGGCTTTTGTCGATTACATGGCAACGCAGGGTTTTACGCTGACGATGAAACATGAAAGTCAGGAAGTGCAGCTCTGGCTGGAAGATGAATCCCGCCTGGAAGAAGCCGAAAAGCAGGTGGCGCTGTTTGTGCGCGATCCGCTGCATCCGCGCTATCAGGAAGCCAGCTGGAAAACCGGCAAGGCGCAGCCCAATTTGCGGATGTCACATACACCTTTTCTGAAAACCCTGCGCAGCCGCGCCGGCCCCCTGACGATTGGCATGATTGTGCTGAGTCTTGCAGTGTTTATCCTGCAACAGATGGTCGGCGACGAACTGGTGATGAACTGGCTGGCCTGGCCGGACAGTTCACGCGTTTTCCAGTTATGGCGCTGGTTCACTCCGGCTCTGATGAACTTCTCCTTTATTGCCCTGCTGATTAATCTGGCCTGGTGGTGGTATCTCGCCAGCCAGATTGAGATGCATCTGGGCAGCGGCAAACTGTTTACCGTGACTCTCATTTCAGCCCTGATCAGCGGCTGGGGCCAGTCAATGGTCAATGGTTCGTGGTTCGGTGGTTTGTCCGGTGTGGTTTACGCGCTGATGGGTTACGCCTGGCTGACCGGCCAGCTGAAACCGGAAAGTCGTCTGTACGTCCCCGGCGGATTACTGGTCATTTCGTTGATTTTCATGTTCATTGGTTATGCAACCGGCGGCGCGGCCGTGTCGAATGCCGCCCATGCGTTTGGTCTGGGTCTCGGCCTGGTCATGGCATTTGTTGATACGCGCACTCCGCGCAACAAAAAAAGTAAGTAGGGGATTCGGGTGAAACAAACACAACGCCATGATGCCATTATCGATTTAGTTCGCCAGCAAGGCTATGTCAGTACCGAAGAACTGGTGGAACATTTTGCAGTCAGCCCACAGACTATCCGCCGTGATCTCAATGATCTGGCTGAACAGAATAAAATTCACCGTCACCATGGCGGCGCGGCCTTGCCGTCCAGCTCAGTGAATGCGGCATACAACGACCGTAAAGTGATGTGGTCGGAAGCGAAAGCGCGTATCGCCGAACGCGTCGCCAGCCAGATCCCTGATGGCTCAACGCTGTTTATTGATATCGGTACCACGCCGGAAGCCGTGGCACACGCACTGCTTAACCATAAAAATCTGCGCATCGTGACCAATAATCTGAACGTTGCGACACTGCTGACGGCCAAGGAGGATTTTCGTTTATTCCTCGCAGGCGGCGAAGTACGTGCCCGCGATGGCGGTATCATGGGCGAAGCAACGCTGGATTTCATCTCACAGTTCCGCCTTGATTACGGCATTCTCGGCATCAGCGGCATTGATATGGACGGTTCACTGCTCGAATTCGACTATCACGAAGCCCGTACCAAGCGTGCCATTATCGAAAACTCCCGCTGCGTTATGTTGGTAACCGACCATTCCAAATTTGGTCGCAATGCGATGGTTAACCTCGGCAAAATGGATCTGATCCATTACCTGTTCACCGACAAACAGCCGCCGGACAGCGTGAAGCAAATCATCGATAAGTACGACGTACATCTCGAACTCTGCTGATTTTCCTGGATTTAGGGAGCGTCGCTCTGGCGCTCCTGCTTTTCTTCCCCCCCATCCGCCAGACCAAAACGAACAATTTCGAAAAATTCCACGCGTAGCAGCGTTCGGTTTCGTCCTCCCTTTACCATTTTGCTCGAAACCGCCACAAAAATGTTACCTCCATCACGCATAATTGTTTTTATTTGGTTAACGCTTGGCTTGTATGTCGATTCTCGATTACAATCATGAGCGAAAACGAACATAAAAGAGCTATTGCGAACATCTGGAGGAAGATGACGTGGAAACCAAAGACTTGATCGTAATTGGTGGCGGTATTAATGGTACCGGCATCGCAGTAGATGCAGCTGGCCGCGGGCTGTCTGTTCTGCTGCTTGAAGCGCAAGACTTGGCCTGCGCGACCTCTTCGGCCAGTTCTAAACTGATCCACGGTGGCCTGCGCTATCTGGAACATTACGAATTCCGTCTGGTCAGCGAAGCGCTGGCCGAACGTGAAGTGTTGTTGAAAATGGCACCGCATATTGCTTTCCCGATGCGTTTCCGTTTACCGCATCAGCCGCATCTGCGCCCGGCCTGGATGATCCGCGCCGGTTTGTTCCTGTACGACCATCTGGGCAAACGCACCAGCCTGCCGGCCAGTAAAAGCCTGAAATTCGGCAGTGATTCTGTGCTGAAGCCAGAACTGACCAAAGGTTTTGAATACTCGGACTGCTGGGTTGACGACGCGCGTTTAGTGGTCGTCAATGCCCAGGAAGTGGAAGCGCGTGGCGGCGAAGTCCGCACACGTACCCGCGTGACCCGTGCATGGCGTGAAGACGGACTGTGGATGGTGGAAGCCGAAGAGATCGATACCGGCAAAACCTTTACCTGGCGCGCCAAAGGTCTGGTGAACGCCACCGGCCCATGGGTAAAACATTTCTTCGACGACGGCCTGAAGTTGAAATCACCCTATGGCATCCGTCTGATCAAAGGTAGCCATATTGTGGTGCCGCGCGCGCACAATCAGCCTCAGGCTTACATTCTGCAAAACGAAGATCACCGCATTGTGTTTGTGATCCCGTGGATGGATGAATTCTCGATCATCGGGACAACCGACGTGGAATATCACGGCGATCCGAAAGAAGTAAAAATTGATGATAAAGAGATCGGTTATCTGCTGAAAGTTTACAACGATCACTTTAAGAAACAGCTGACCACAGAAGACATTGTCTGGACCTACTCCGGCGTGCGTCCGCTGTGCGATGACGAATCAGATTCACCGCAGGCTGTCACCCGTGATTATACCCTCGACGTTCACGATCAGGATGGCAAAGCGCCGCTGCTTTCTGTATTTGGCGGCAAGCTGACCACCTACCGTAAACTGGCGGAACACGCACTGGAAAAACTGGTGAAGTACTATCCGAAAGCCGGCCCGGCGTGGACCAAAACGGCAATACTGCCTGGCGGGAAACTCAATGGTGACCGTGATACTTACAGTGCTAATTTGCGTAACCGTTTCAAATGGTTACCGGAACCTCTGGCTCGCCGTTATGCGCGCACCTATGGCAGTCAGACAGAGTTGCTGCTGAATGGCGCAACCAGTCTGGCGTCGCTGGGCGAAGATTTCGGTCACGGATTCTACGAAGCAGAACTGCGTTATCTGGTGGAAAAAGAGTGGGTTTCACAGCTTGATGATGCCATCTGGCGTCGCACCAAACTTGGCATGTGGCTGGATAAAACCCAGCAACAACGCGTTGCTGAATGGCTGGAAACACACAAACAGCAGAAGAAACATTTGTCGCTGGCTTCTTGATTTAATCAGCTCCCCCCCTTCGCAGGGGGAGGAGCTGAAAGTCCCATCTTTATTCCCGTTCTACAACTTCACCGGCTTAATGTTCCAGATCTCATCGGCGTATTCCTGAATGGTACGGTCCGAGGAGAAATAGCCCATATTGGCGATGTTATGTAACGTGCGTCGCGTCCACTCCTCCGGCAGTTTATACAGCTCATCGACTTTATCCTGCGTATCGACATAACTGCGATAATCCGCCAGTACCTGATAGTGATCACCGAGGTTGACCAGCGTATCGAACAAATTGGTGTAACGCTTCGGCTCGGCCGGACTAAAGACGCCAGTGGCGATTTGCGTCAGCACCTGATGCAGTTCGGCATCCTGCTCGAAATAGATATGCGGGTTGTAGCCCTTGCGGCGTAATTCCTCGACCTGTGGCGTGGTGTTGCCAAAGATAAAGATATTCTCCTCACCCACATGTTCGAGCATTTCGACATTGGCACCGTCCAGCGTGCCTATCGTCAGTGCGCCGTTAAGGGCAAACTTCATGTTACTGGTGCCGGATGCTTCAGTGCCCGCCAGCGAGATTTGCTCGGAAAGATCAGCTGCCGGGATAATCAGCTGGGCCAGACTGACACTGTAGTTCGGAATGAAAACGATCTTGAGTTTGTTAGCCACACGCGGATCGTTGTTGATCACCGCCGCCACGTCATTGATCAGCCGGATGATCTGCTTCGCTGCGTAATACGCCGAGGCCGCTTTACCGGCAAAAATCACCGTGCGTGGCACCCATTCGGCGTCCGGTTCTTCGAGGATACGGTTATAGCGGGTGATGACATGCAACACGTTCATCAGCTGACGTTTATATTCATGGATGCGCTTAATCTGCACATCAAAAAGACTTTTCGGATCAACCACGATGTTCAGCTTCTGGGCAATATACAGCGCCAGCCGTTTTTTGTTGTCCAGCTTGGCCTTACGGATTGCCTGCAGGAAGCTCGGATAATCCAGATTCTGCTCCAGTTCCGCCAACTGGCTCAGATCAGAACGCCAGGTCTTACCGATAGCATCATCAATCACCGCTGACAGCGGTTTATTGGCCAGCGCCAGCCAGCGGCGCGGCGTGACACCATTGGTTTTATTACAAAAACGGTCAGGATAAACACGGGCGAAATCGGCGAACAGCGATTGCACCATCAGTTCGGAATGCAGTTCGGAAACACCGTTAACTTTATGACTGGCGATCACAGCAAGCCACGCCATCCGCACTTTACGACCGTTGCCTTCATCGATAATCGAGACCCGTGACAGCAGGCCATTATCATTGGGGATCTTTTCCGCCACTTCTTTCAGGAAGTGATCGTTAATCTGGAAAATAATCTCCAGATGACGTGGCAGGATCTTACCGATCATGTCTACCGGCCAGGTTTCCAGAGCTTCACTCATCAGCGTGTGATTGGTGTAAGAGAAAACGTGACACACAGTTTCCCACGCGGCTTTCCACTCGAATTTATGCTCATCGATGAGCAGACGCATCAGCTCAGGGATCGACAGCACCGGATGCGTGTCATTGAGGTGAATGGCGATTTTATCGGCCAGATTGTCGTAAGTATGGTGCGTGGTGTAATGCCGGTTGAGGATATCCTGCACGGTTGCCGACACCAGGAAATACTCCTGCCGCAAGCGCAACTCGCGACCGGAGTAGGTCGAGTCATCGGGATACAACACGCGGGATACGTTCTCAGAGTGGTTTTTGTCTTCCACCGCCGCGAAATAATCACCCTGATTGAATTTACCCAGATTGATTTCATTACTGGCCTGCGCGCCCCACAAGCGCAGCGTGTTGGTGGCGTCGGTATCGTAGCCGGGAATGACCTGGTCATAGGCGCAGGCAATGACTTCTTCCGTTTCCAGCCAGCGGGTTTTGATGCCTTCATGTTGCACACGTCCGCCGAAACGCACTTTATAACGGGTGTTATAACGCTGGAACTCCCACGGATTACCGTATTCCAGCCAGTAATCCGGCGCTTCTTTTTGCTCACCGTTGATGATGCTTTGCGCGAACATACCATATTCATAACGGATGCCGTAACCACGCCCCGGCAGCGCCAGCGTTGCCAGTGAATCAAGGAAACAGGCCGCCAGCCGCCCGAGGCCGCCGTTACCTAAACCGGGATCATTTTCTTCCCCGATCAGTTCTTCCAGATCAAAGCCCATTTCATCAAGCGCGTTTTTCAGGTCATCGTAAATGCCCATCGCCAGCAGCGCATTGGAAAGCGTCCGTCCAATCAGAAACTCCATCGACAGGTAATAAACCTGTCGTACGTCCTGTGAGGTTTGCGCCCGGTTAGAACGCAACCAGCGTTCCACCATACGGTCGCGCACCGCAAACAATGTGGCGTTCAGCCAGTCGTGTTGTGTCGCAATAGACGGATCTTTGCCGATGATAAACATCAGTTTATAGGCAATAGAATGCTTAAGCGCTTCGACACTGACTGTCGGTGAGTTGTAATTAAACGGTGAAGTCATAACGTTACATTCCCGATCAAGTTAGCTGCGTTCAGGGTCAGGACAGCAGGCGGTTGTACAGGGCAAGATATTCCTGTGCAGCCACCTTCCAGCCGAAATCAATACCCATGGCGTGTTGCTGGACGTGTCGCCAGTGTTTCGGTCGGCTCCACAAAACAAATGCCCGGCGGATCGCATTTCCCAGCGATTTCCCCGTTGCTTCTTCAAAGACAAAACCACTGGCCGTTCCGTCGGCCAGATTTTCCAGCGCACAATCGACCACCGTATCAGCCAGCCCACCGGTGCGGCGCACCAGCGGTAATGTGCCGTATTTAAGGCCATACAACTGGGTTAAACCGCAAGGTTCAAATCGGCTTGGTACCATAATGACGTCCGCCCCACCGATAATACGGTGGGAAAACGCTTCGTGATAGCCAAGTTGCACGCCAACCTGCCCCGGATTATCTGCCGCTGCCGCCAGAAATGCCTGTTGCAGCACCGCATCACCCGCGCCCAAAAGCGCTAACTGGCCCCCGCGTTCGAGCAAGTCCGGTAAGGCTTCAAGCACCAGATCCAGCCCTTTCTGGCTGGTCAGACGACTCACAACCGCAAACACCAGACGCGAATCATCAACATCCAGTCCCATCGCCCTTTGCAGATAGGCTTTATTGACCGCTTTGGCGCGTAAATCCTCCGCATCGTAGCGTGCCGACAGCAACACGTCATCACGTGGCTGCCAGATGGCTTCATCGACCCCGTTAAGGATCCCCGTCAGTCGCCCCTGCATTTCACGTTCCAGCAGCAAAGATTCCATGCCGTAACCAAATTCGGGACGGGTGATTTCTTTTGCATACGTCGGGCTGACGGTCGTCACGTGATCAGAATAGAACAGACCGGCTTTCAGAAAAGATATCTGGCCATAGAATTCCAGCCCGTGCATCTGAAAGAACTCGCGCGGGATATACAGCTCATCGAGATGATGTGCACCAAACAATCCCTGAAACGCCAGATTATGTACGGTGAAAATCGTCCGAACGGGCGCATTGCGGGCGCGGATATAGGCGGAACACAGCCCGGCGTGCCAGTCATGAGAATGGACAATGTCAGGCCGCCACTGCGGATCGAAATTCAGGGCCAGTTCACAGGCCATCCAGCCCAGCAGCGCAAAGCGCAAATGGTTATCCGGATAGGCGAACGACGATTGATCGTGATACGGGCTACCGGGACGGTCATACAATCCCGGTACATCAATAATATAAATACCCACGCCATCAAAATAACCCAGTGAAAGGGTGACATCCCCGGCAAAGGTGGCCAGCGTACCAATCACCTGCGTTTCCCCCAGCCCTTTTTTGACGTCAGGGAAAGCCGGAATGAGTACGCGGACATCCGCGCCCTCCGCAATCTGAGCGGCGGGTAATGCACCGGCGACATCCGCAAGGCCGCCTGTTTTTAATAGCGGAAACAGCTCAGAACAAACATGTAAAACCTGCATTCGCGCTCCTGATTATCCCGGTCATCCCGGCGCTCACCAGGATGACGAAAATTCGTATTAATATCGTCTGTTTAAAGCTTCGCCAGCATTGCGCGGGTCACCAGCACTACGCCACCTTCCGAACGGTAGAAACGCCGGCTGTCTTCCTCGGCATTCTCACCAATCACCATGCCTTCAGGGATCTGACAAGCGCGGTCAATGACGCATTTGCGTAAACGGCATGAACGACCGACATTCACATCCGGCAGGATGATGGCCGAATCGATATTGCAGAAAGAATTGACCCGTACCCGCGGGAACAGTACGGAATGCACCACCACCGAACCGGAAACAATCACACCACCGGCTACCAGTGAATTCATGGTCATGCCGTGACTGCCGGAGCGATCCTGTACAAATTTGGCGGGCGGCAGCGGCTCCATATGAGTCCGGATCGGCCAGTCGCGGTCATACATATCCAGCTCCGGCGTGACGGAAGCCAGATCCAGATTGGCGCGCCAGTATGCCTCCAGCGTACCGACATCACGCCAGTACGGCGGCGCCTCATCGTTTTGCGTGACACAGGAAAGACCAAACGGATGCGCACGGGCAACGCCCTGACGGGTCAGTTTGGGGATCAGGTCTTTGCCGAAATCATGGCTCGACTCTTCACTCGCCATGTCTTCTTCAAGCATGCGAAACAGATAATCTGCATTAAAAATGTAGATGCCCATGCTCGCCAGCGCCATATCGGGATTGCCGGGCATCGGCGGCGGGTCTTTGGGTTTTTCAACGAAACTGGTGATGTGATAATCCTCAGTGACGCCGATAACACCGAATTCACTGGCTTCGGCGCGCGGTACTTCCAGGCAGGCGACGGTACATTCACCGCCTTTCTGCACATGGTCGATCAGCATCCGTGAGTAATCCATTTTGTAGATATGATCGCCCGCCAGGATCACCACAAATTCGGCCTTATAACGACGGATAATATCCAGATTCTGATAAACCGCATCGGCGGTCCCTTTGTACCAGTGCTCGGTACTGTGGCGTTGCTGCGCCGGGAGTAAATCCACAAATTCGTTCATTTCTTCATTGAGGAAAGACCAGCCACGCTGGATATGCTGAACCAGCGTGTGTGACTGATATTGTGTGATTACGCCGATGCGGCGGATGCCAGAGTTCAGGCAATTTGACAGGGCAAAATCAATGATGCGGAATTTCCCGCCAAAATGAACGGCGGGTTTTGCCCGGGTTGCGGTCAAATCTTTCAACCTTGAACCCCGTCCCCCGGCAAGGATTAATGCCACGGATTTCAGCGGCAACTGTCTTGCCAGCATGACCGGGTCCCGGTTATCTAATGTCGCCATATCTGACTCCTTCATTTTTATAATGACCGGCTCTGTGGAGTGAAATCTTGTAGGACACAGAGGGTTTTTGCTGCCGCCCGCCATTGCGAGCCTTCCATGACACGCCGGGGTTCCTCATCAAAAAGCACGCTGTTGAACGGTGCCACCGGCTGCCAGTTTCCCGACGGCAGGTGCAAATCTACCTCGTGCAGTGAGGCATTAACGATAACCAACCAGCGCTGTGACAGGCAGATTTGCAGCCACTGCTGCGGACCCTGCTCCCAGTCACCGGGACTCATTGGTTGCCCTTGTTGATTCAGCCATTGCACCTCCCCGCTGCCCTCCTGCCACCAGCGGTTTTGCGCCAGTGCCGGAATTTTCCGGCGCAGCGCAATCAGTGCGCTGGCATAGGCCATCAGGCTTTCATCAGCGCTTTCCCAGTCGAGCCAGGTCATCGGATTGTCCTGGCAATAAGCATTGTTATTACCCGACTGGCTATTACCGAGTTCATCACCGGCCAGCAACATCGGTGTACCCTGTGATAAAAACAGCGTCGCCAGCAAGGCCCGCTGGCTGAGACGGCGCTGCTGTAATATGTCATCAGGCGCCTCCAGCCCCTCCTGACCGTGGTTTTGGCTGAAATTTTCGTTATGGCCGTCGCGGTTTTCTTCACCGTTAGCCTGGTTATGTTTGTGGTTAAAACTGACAAGATCGCGCAACGTGAAGCCGTCATGTGCCGTCAGCATGTTGATGCTGGCGTAAGGTTCACGCTGTGCCGGGATGAACGTGTCGGCAGAGCCTGCAAAACGCCCGGCAAACCGACCGAGGGCAAGATCGCCATGCAGCCAGAACTGACGCATATTGTCGCGCCATACATCACTCCATTCGGCAAACGGTGCCGGGAAATTCCCCAGCTGGTAACCGCCGGTACCGATATCCCACGGCTCAGCAATCAGTTTGATTTTTGAGAGAACATCATCCTGCTTAATGGCCATGAACAGCGGTGACTGAGCGGAAAACTCCGGCGTTCTGCCGAGAACTGTCGCTAAATCAAAGCGGAACCCATCAACGTGACATTCGCGTACCCAATAATGCAGGCTGTCGATTGTCCAGGCGATCATCTCCTCATCCACCAGCCGCATTGTGTTACCGCAACCGGTCATGTTGTTGTCAGAGCCGTCGTCGTTGAGCCAGTACAGGCTGGCGTTGTCGATGCCGCGAAAAGAAATAAACGGACCGTCGATATCCAGCTCGGCGCTGTGATTAAACACCACGTCCAGGATCACCTCGATACCCGCCTGGTGCAGCGCTTTGACTGCCGATTTAAATTCATTCAGCGCCGATACACCGCCCAGTCCGCTGGCATAACGCGGATCCACAGCGCAAGGCGCCAACACGTTGTAGCCCCAGTAATTGCTCAGTCCGAGGCGTTGCAGGCGCGGTTCGTCGGCATGATGCTGCACCGGCAACAGTTCTATTGCGGTAATGCCCAGATGCTGCAAGTATTCAAGCATCACCGGATGTGCCAGCCCGGCATAGGTGCCGCGTATGGCGGCCGGAATATGCGGATGCTGGCGCGTCAGGCCGCGGACATGTGCCTCGTAAATCACCGTTTCGCCCCAGGGTTTCGCCGGGGGTTTATCATCACCCCAGTCGAAATTTCCGGCGACCACCACCGACTTAGGCGCAACCACGGCGCTGTCTTTCTCGTCCGGAGCACCGGTACCGCCGGTGAACCGTGCGTTGTCGAGCAGTACGCCGTCAATCGCGCGGGCGCTCGGGTCAATCAGCACTTTTTTCGGGTTAAACCGGTGGCCCTTTAGGGGATCGAATGGCCCGTAAACGCGGTAACCGTAGCGCTGCCCGGCTTTGAGATCTGGCACAAATCCATGCCAGAGGTTGCCGGTTCGCCCGGTCAGGGGCAGATGCTGCTCACTGCCGGTCTCATCAAAAAGACATAACTCCACTTTTTCCGCATGGGCGGAGTACAGGCAAAAATTGACGCCGTTATCTCTGAGATGCGCACCAAAAGGCGCGGGCAGACCGGGACCGGGCTGTTTCATTACGCCTCCCTTCGCAAATAAACCGTCGCCAGCGGTGGAATGGTCACGCTGATCGAATGGTCACGCTGATGATGGCTGATATTCTCACTGTAAATATCGCCGCCGTTGCCGACATTGCTGCCACGGTAGTAATGCGAATCTGTATTGAGGATTTCGTGATAGCGACCCGGACGGCTGATACCGATGCGATAATGCTCGCGCGGGACCGGCGTAAAGTTACTGATGACGATCACTTCACCGCCCTGTTCGTCACGGCGGGCAAAGGCGAAAATCGAGTTTTCATGATCGTCGACCACCAGCCATTCGAAGCCACGGGGATTGTAATCCAGCTCATATAACGGCGCGTTAGCCTGATAGACCAGGTTCAGGTCGCGTACCAGATGCTGTACGCCGCTGTGCCAGCTGCTCGGATCGTCGAGCAGGTGCCAGTCGAGACTGGCGTCGAAATTCCACTCACGCCCTTGTGCAAATTCATTGCCCATAAACAGCAGTTTCTTGCCCGGGTGCGCCCACATAAAACCGTAGTAGGCACGCAGATTAGCGAATTTCTGCCAGACGTCGCCGGGCATTTTATCCAGCAAGGATTTCTTACCGTGCACCACTTCGTCGTGCGACAGCGGCAAGATAAAGTTCTCGCTGTAGGCGTAAAGGACGCCGAATGTCATGAGATTGTGATGATATTTGCGGTGAACAGGATCAAGCTGCATATAGGTCAGGGAATCGTGCATCCAGCCCATATTCCACTTGTAATGAAAACCCAGCCCGTTGGCATCCGGTGGCATGGTGACGCCAGGATAATCGGTCGATTCTTCTGCCAGCGTCACCGCACCACCGAGTTCACGTCCGATTGTCTGGTTGGTGTATTTGAGGAAAGAAATGGCTTCCAGGTTTTCGCGTCCGCCGTAATAATTCGGGATCCACTCTCCGGGTTTACGGCTGTAATCGCGGTAAATCATGGAAGCCACTGCATCGACACGCAGGCCGTCGATACCAAACCGCTCAATCCAGTAAAAACCATTGCCTGCCAGGTAGTTACGCACTTCATGGCGACCGTAGTTATAAATCAGCGTATTCCAGTCCTGATGATAGCCTTCACGCGGATCGGCATATTCGTACAGCGCGGTGCCGTCAAACTGTGCCAGACCGTAGGCGTCGCTTGGGAAATGTCCCGGCACCCAGTCAAGAATCACGTTCAGCCCGGCGTTATGCGCCGCATCGACAAAGGCTTTAAATTCCATGGGCGTACCGAAACGACGGGTCGGCGCGTACATACCAAGCGGCTGATAACCCCAGCTTCCGTCGAACGGATGTTCATTGACCGGCATCAGTTCAATGTGCGTAAAGCCCATCCATTTAGCATAAGAAACCAGTTGCTCGGCCAGTTCGCCATAGCTCAGCCAGAAATTATCATCAGCATGACGACGCCATGAACCCAGGTGCACTTCATATACCGAAACCGGCTGATTCAGCGCATTGGCTTTCTTTCTGCTTTCTGAATGCGGCACGACGTCGGGTAATTTCCGTACGCACGAAGCGGTGTCCGGACGCATCTGCGCCTCGAAAGCATAAGGGTCGGCGCGCAGGCTGACCTGCCCGCGGCAGTCGATAATTTCGAATTTATACAGCTGACCTTCGCGGACAGCGGGAATAAAGAGTTCCCAGATACCGTTTTCTCGGCGCTGACGCATCGGGTGCCGGCGGCCGTCCCAGAAGTTGAATTCACCGACCACGGAAACCCGCATGGCGTTCGGTGCCCAGACGGCAAAACTCACCCCCTCGACGCCGTCCAGCGTTTGCAGATGCGCGCCGAGTTTTTCGTAAGGCCGCAGGTGTGTGCCTTCTGCCAGCAGCCAGATATCCAGTTCCTGCAACAGCGTGCCGAAACGGTACGGGTCATCAATCACCTGGAGATTCTCGCCCCAGCGGACCTCCAGCTGGTAACGAAACGCATTTTTACGGCGTGGGATCAGGCCGACAAAGAAACCGCGGTCGTCGTAGCGACGCAGTTCTGCCACCTGTTTACCTTTTTCTACATCAATGACCCAGACCTGATCCGCATCCGGCAACAGGGCACGTACTTCCAGCCCGGCAGCCACAGAGTGCATTCCCAACAGAGAAAAAGGATCAGCGTAGTGGCCAGATATGATTTGATTAATGACGTGCTGATCGGGAAGTACAGACATGTATTACGTCCTATGATTAATTAAATCAATAAATCCAATAAAATCAGTCAAGTATTCAATGCGAAACGTGATCCTAGTGTGCTCCCCTTTTTATCGCCGCTTTGTGATCCGGCTATGTTTCAGTTTTGCCAAAAGGTGCGTGATCACGCTTACGGTCACAATTTCCAAATAAGTGCTTATTTCAGCTTCTCAAAGAGGCAGAGCTCTTCTACTAAGCATAGACAAAGGTTCGAAAAATCAGCGTGAAGAAACCAATGAATTTTTCACAAAATGAAATTCAGAGAGTTGCGCTGGAAAAAGGCGGATAAAGGGGGAAGAGAATGATGGCAGAATTAAAAACGGGACACCGTGCTGGTGTCCCGTGAGAAGTCATCGTGAAGAAAACAGGGCAGTTTTCAACCTGGCGGCGGATTACAGAAGAATTCGCAACATACGTCGTAAAGGTTCTGCCGCGCCCCATAGCAGCTGGTCACCGACGGTGAACGCTGAAAGATATTGCGGGCCCATGTTCAGTTTACGCAGACGGCCGACCGGCGTGTTCATGGTGCCGGTGACTGCCGCTGGCGTCAGTTCACGCATCGATAATTCGCGGTCATTCGGGATCACACGAACCCAGTCGTTATGCGAAGCCAGTATCTGTTCGATTTCCGGCACCGACACGTCTTTTTTCAGTTTCAGCGTAAACGCCTGGCTGTGGCAGCGCAGCGCGCCGATACGGACACACAGCCCATCTACCGGAATAATGCTGGAAGTGCCGAGGATTTTGTTGGTTTCCGCCTGACCTTTCCACTCTTCTTTGGTCTGGCCATTGTCGAGCTGTTTATCTATCCACGGGATCAGACCGCCCGCCAGCGGAACACCAAAGTTATCGGTTGGCAACGTGCCGCTGCGGGTCAGCGCCGTTACGTTACGTTCGATATCCAGAATGGCGGAAGCCGGGTTTTCCAGCTCTTTCGCCACGCTGTTATGCAGCATTCCCATCTGGGTCAGCAGTTCGCGCATGTGCCGCGCACCGCCGCCGGAGGCCGCCTGATAGGTGGCGACAGACGCCCATTCGATGAGACCATGAGCGAACAGGCCGCCGAGCGACATCAGCATCAGACTGACGGTACAGTTACCGCCCACAAAGGTTTTGATGCCTTTATCAATGCCCTGACGGATCACGGCGTTGTTGACCGGGTCGAGGATGATTATCGCGTCATCTTCCATTCTCAGAGAGGATGCTGCGTCAATCCAGTAGCCAGACCAACCGATTTCACGCAGCTTCGGATAGATTTCATTGGTATAATCGCCGCCCTGACAGGTGATTATAATGTCCAGTGCGCTCAGGGCGTCCAGATCATAAGCATCCTGCAAGGTTCCGGACTGACCCGTGAAAGAAGGCGCGGCCTGACCGTGCTGAGAAGTGGAGAAGAATACCGGACGGATAGCGTCGAAATCGCGTTCTTCAATCATGCGTTGCATGAGTACAGAACCGACCATTCCACGCCAGCCAACGAAACCTACATTTTTCATAATATCTGTCCTGCCCTGAGGGTGATAACTGCTTAAAACGGCTTGAACGCGCGTTTGCACTCAGTGAGTGCCTGTTTTGATGCACTGCGCCCCATTAACGCGCGGGTCTACCACCTTACAAAATGTAGTAGAAGTGGCAAGTGAATTTAATCAATAGTGCGGCTTTTAATAGCAGCGCAACTTATACCCTCAATAATTCGAGTTGCAGGACAAAAGTTTCCGCTTTTGAACAGCGCTTGCGCTGGCCCTGCGAGTAACGCGACAAGCTCAGGAAGTCTGGGGAGCTTAGACAACTAAGTGACCGGCGTGAGTGAGCGCAGTCAACGCATCTGCGACTTGAAGTATGACGGGTATATAACTGGCATTTTTTCTGAGGTAGTTATGACCGAAATGATTTCAGCAACTATTTTGCTGTTTTTAATTATGGATCCGCTGGGTAATTTACCGATTTTTATGTCGGTATTAAAACATCTCGACCCGAAACGTCGCCGTGTGGTGTTGATCCGCGAAATGCTGATCGCACTCATCCTGATGCTGATCTTCCTGTTCGCCGGTGAAAAAATCCTGTCGTTTCTGAATCTGCGCACTGAAACTGTGTCGATTTCCGGCGGTATTATCCTGTTCCTGATCGCCATCAAAATGATTTTCCCGTCGGAAGAGAAAAGCAGCAGCGGACTGCCTGCCGGTGAAGAACCCTTCCTCGTCCCGATGGCGATCCCGCTGGTCGCCGGTCCGTCGATTCTCGCCACGCTGATGCTGCTTTCGCACCAGTATCCAAACCAGATGAGTCACTTAACGCTGGCGCTGTTTATCGCGTGGGGCATGTCGATGGCAATCCTGTTGCTCTCAAACTTGTTCCTGCGCCTGCTGGGTGATAAAGGCGTCAGCGCCCTCGAACGCCTGATGGGCCTGATTCTGGTCATGCTCTCGACGCAGATGTTCCTCGATGGGATCAGGGCGTATCTGAAGATTTAGCGACAGAAGAAATGAAAAAGGCGAGCCATCTGGCTCGCCTTTTTTACGCTATCCGTTTGCCGTCAGACGACCATCGACAGCAGCAGGCATCCCGCCAGACCGCACAGGGAAATGATGGTTTCCAGCACCGACCAGGATTTGAAGGTTTCGACAATGCTCAGGTTGAAATATTCCTTGAACAGCCAGAAGCCCGGATCGTTGACGTGCGAGAAAATCACGCTGCCGGAACCGACGGCGATCACCATCAGTTCAGGACTGACGCCGGTCGTGGCGATCAGTGGTGCGGCAATACCGCCCGCCGTAATCGCGGCCACGGTGGCAGAACCCAACGCGATACGCAGAACCGCTGCGATAGACCAGGCCAGCAGGATTGGCGACAGGTTGCTGCCGTGCATCAGAGCCGCGATGTATTTTTCAATACCGCTGTCCACCAGCACCTGTTTGAACGCCCCGCCACCGCCGATAATTAACAACATCATCGCGATGATTTTGATGGAGTCGGTCACAGTCGCCATCACATCTTCCATCTTGCGGCCACGGTTCAGACCAAAGGTGAAGATAGCGATCAGCACCGCAATCAGCGTTGCCATCACCGGGTCGCCGAAGAATTCAGCATACGCCAGCACCGGATGGCCTTTCGGCAGGATCATTTCGCAGAGCGCGCGAAACGCCATCAGAATGACCGGCACCAGGGAGGTGGCGACACTGACGCCAAAGCCCGGCATCTCTTCTTCCGTGAAGGTTTTCGGGTTAAACAGACCTTCCGGCACCGGTTTGTCGATACCTTTCAGGAAACGCGCATACACAGGACCGGCCAGAATAACGGTCGGCACCGCCAGCAGCGAACCAAACAACAGCGTTTTACCCATATCCGCATGGAAAATCGTCGCAATTGCCGTCGGGCCAGGGTGCGGAGGCAGGAATCCGTGTGTGACGGATAACGCGGCCGCCATCGGAACGCCGACATACAGCAAAGGCAGACGCGCTGCCGCCGCCACAGTGAAGACCAGTGGCAACATCAGCACGAAGCCAACTTCATAGAACAGGGCAAACCCGACGATGAAACCTGTCAGCACAATCGCCCACTGAATGTGCTCACGGCCAAACTTTTCGATAAGGGTGGTCGCGATACGTTGTGCACCACCGCAATCTGCCAGCATTTTACCGAGCATGGCACCGAAGCCCATGATCAGCGCAAGACTGCCAAGCGTGCCACCCACCCCGTTTTTGATTGAGGTGATAACTTTATCGACCGGCATTCCCTGCATAATCCCCACCGCCAGCGCGACAAGAATCAGTGCAATGAAGCCATTAAGCTTAAATCGGATCATAAGTAACAACAGCAGTGCGACACCCACCGCTACAATAACTAATGGCATATTCTTCCCCTTATGCTGTCACTCAGGTATGGCTAAAAACCGGGTGATGCATTATTTTTAGTTTTCAAGATGTTGTAGGAATTAACAGTGCAACGGGTACAGACCGCGACCGCTAAAACAGCAGTGCATTCCTTTGTGATATTAGTCACATCTCCATTTGTTACCGGTATCATGATACCGGTAACATGCTAATATTAGGACTCACTACGCAGTCAAAATGTTCATTTTGGGATAGAGATCATACTTATGGCAGGACAAAGCATCATTCTGATGGGCGTGTCAGGCAGCGGTAAATCCACCGTCGGCGCGGCACTGGCCCGTGAAATTAACGCGAAATTTATCGACGGCGATGATCTTCATCCCCGCGCCAATATTGAAAAGATGGCCAGCGGCACGCCCCTGAACGACGATGATCGTGCACCGTGGCTATTACGCCTCAACGACGCGGCTTACAGCCTGCGCCATAAAAATGAAACCGGCATCATTGTCTGTTCCGCACTGAAGCGCCGTTACCGCGACGCCCTGCGTAAAGACAACGAAGGCATGGTATTTATTTACATGAAAGGCAGTTTTGAGGTGATTGCCGAACGTCTGAAAGCACGCGCCGGACACTTCATGCCGACCGATTTGCTGCGCAGCCAGTTTGAAGCACTCGAAGAACCCGGCGAAGACGAGCCGGACGTGTTGCGCGTAAATATCGATCACAAGTTTGAAGGTGTGGTGGATCGCTGTATCGCGGCTTTGAAGACGGTACAGAAGTAAGACTTTCCCCTGCGAAGGGGGATGTTAAGACCGGGGAAGTCGGGAGCGGGGTTTAATGGCAGCGCTGTCATCCGCAAAACCAACACCCCATCCCAGCCTTCCCCTCGTGAGAGGGGAAGGCGCAAAGAAATCAGATACTTCCGCCCGCAGAAATCGTAAACCCTACATCCACCATTCTCGGCACCACTTCTTCGCCGCGAAGTCTCGCCAGCAGGCGTTCGGCGGAGATTTGCCCCATTTTTTCACGCGGCGTCAGGACGCTGGCGAGCGGTGGCTCCATCGTTTGTCCCATGTTGTGTCCATGAAAACCGGCAATCGCCATTTGTGAAGGAATTTTCAGTCCCTGACGCTGGCATTCAAAGAATGCACCTGCCGCAAGGTCATCGTTGGTACAGAAAATACTGTCGATTTGTGGCCAGTCTTTTTGCGCCTGTCGCAATAACTCAGCACCACCACTGTAACTGGAAGAGCGGCTGGTCATCACACTGTAAGGCTCCAGACCGGATTCACGCATCGCCTGCTCGTAACCCTGCTGTTTAATAAGGGTACGTTCGTCCTGACGTGCGCCGAAATACACCACATGACGATGGCCGCGCGCGATAATTTGCTGAGTCATCTGCCGTGCGGCTTCAAAGTTGTTGAAACCGACCGCCAGATCCACGCAAGGCGATACGCAATCCATCATCTCTACCACCGGAATACCGGCTACTTCGATCATCTTCAGCGTACGCGCAGTGTGATGCCGCTCGGACAAAATCAGTCCGTCGATATTGTAGGAGAGTAACGAGGTCAGACGCTGTTCTTCACGTTCCTGGCTGTATCCGTAGTGCGCCAGCATGGTCTGATAGCCATGAATATCGGTCACGCTCTCAATGCCGCGCAGCACTTCCGCAAACACCTGATTGGTCAGCGACGGCAGCAGCACGCCGATAGCGCGACTTTTAGCGTTAGAAAGAATGTCAGGGGCGCGGTTGGGGATATAACCCAGCTCATCGAGTGCTGCTGAAATTTTTTCCTGCAACGCGCCGGAAACCTGTTCAGGATTACGCAAATAGCGGCTGACCGTCATTTTTGTGACGCCCACTTTGTCGGCAACATCCTGGAGTACGGGTCTTTTTTTCTTCATATTCATCAATGGGATGGTGCCGCTGAAAAGGTTAAAGGATCAGAGAGTGATGTTAGCAAACATTCGCGCAGGCGGATATCCGTTGCTGCGCGACATGAGAGGTTTGTCAGGAAGGTAAAGAGAGCTGGCCGCGAACCGGCGCGCTGATGTTGGCGGAAAACTGGCCGGTCAGCAGCGCCATCGCCCGTTGTGCCAGCGTTTCCAGCGGATAGGCAATGGCCGGAACGGCAGAAACACCCGGCGGCAACGTACTGTCGAGGCTAAACACCATCACGTTTCCCGGCACAGTGCGCCCGTGATGCATCAGCTGACGAAGTGCGTCCTGTGCCGACGAGTCATCCGGCACCAGCAGGGCATTGAACGGCACATTCTGTGCCAGCAGTTGCGTCAGTGCGTGTGAGCCGCTGTGAACCAGCCGGCGGTCGTAGGGCAGCAGGAATTTCTCCAGCGCCAGATGATATCCCTGCAGAATTTGACCTGCCGTATCATCATTTTCCGGGTTAATCAGGGCAATCTGTCTGCGCCCTTGTTTCAGCACATACTGACAGGCGGTTTCGGCCGCAAAGCTGCGGTCAAAATGAATACTGCGTGCAGAATCCGCATCCAGACAATCAATGGTAATGACGTTGTCGGGCAGCGTTGGCAAAGGAAAGCGTGCGCCGATCACAATCATCGCATCGCACAGGCCGCGGCCAATCTCGTCCACAGAATGCCTGAGACTTGCCGCGTCAGTGGCAAAACGCAGCAGCAAATATTTCTGATTCAGCCGCAACTCTTTTTCCAGAGCGTGGAGATAACCGGTCGACTGATTGATGTTTTCGGTCGCGCAAATGACCCCGATACAACCGGTGGATTGTGTAGACAGCGACTGCGCAATCACACTTGGTTTGTATTGCAGTGTTTCAACCGCCTGCATCACAGCCAGGCGGCTTTCTTCTTTGACACCGCGGCTGCCACTGAGGACACGGGACACCGTCGCTTTCGACACCTTCGCCAGCCGCGAAACGTCGTTAATGTTTGCCATGTCTTTCCTTGTGTTAATCGAAACCGTTATTTTTAGAAACTGCCGCGAACCATTCGCCGCTTTTCTTCACCGTGCGTTTCTGCGTTTCCAGATCCAGCTGGATGAAACCATACCGGTTTTTATAGGCATTCATCCATGACCAGCAGTCAATAAATGTCCACATGTGATAGCCGAGACAACCGCTGCCTTCCTGTAAGGCACGGTGCAACCATTTCAGGTGCCCGCTGACAAACTCGATGCGGTAATCATCATCAATCCGCCCTGCCTGTTCAAAGCGCAGTTCATTTTCCACACCCATGCCGTTTTCGGAAATGAAACAACGCGGATTACCGTAGTTTTCCCGCAGATTAGTCAGAATATCGTAAATGCCCTGCTCATAGATTTCCCAGCCACGATGCGGGTTCATTTTACGCCCCGGCATGACGTAGTTATCAAAGAACCATTCCGGCATAAACGGACTTTCAGGATTAACCATACTGTCGCGGCACTGAATGCGGCGCGGCTGGTAATAGTTAATGCCGAGCAAATCTACCACGCCCTGTTGCAGCAGTTCTTTATCGCCCTGCTGACAGGCCGGAAGCTGACCGTGTTTTTTCAGCAATTCCACCAGTTCCTGCGGATATTCACCTCGCAGCGCCGGATCAAGGAAACTGCGGTTAAACATCAGATCAGCAATATTCGCGGCTTTCAGATCAGCCGGATTCTGCGAACGTGGATAAGACGGCGTGAGGTTAAGAATGATACCGATTTCGCCACCGGGATCACGGGCGCTATAAGCTTTTACCGCCAGGGAATGCGCCAGCATGGTGTGATACGCCACGGTGGCGGCACGTTTGAAATCCACCACATTCGGATAATGGAAATCATACAGATAACCACCTTCCACCGGCACCACCGGTTCGTTGAACGTAAACCAATGCTTGACCCGGTCACCAAACAGTTCAAAACAGGTATCGGCGTATTTTGCATACGCCTGCACCACGTCGCGGTTTTCCCAGCCGCCGATTTCCTGCATCGCCATCGGCATATCGAAGTGGAACAGATTGATAAACGGCTGCACACCCTGCGCCAGCATTTCGTCGATCACCTGATTATAAAACGTGACCGCTTCCTGATTCACGTCGCCACGTCCGTTGGGAATTAAACGTGCCCAGGAAATCGACGTGCGGAAGGTGTTGTGATTCAGCTGTTTCAGCAGCGCGATATCCTCGCGCCAGTTTTTATAAAACGTTGAAGTATCCTGCGGGCCGACGTCATTGTGAAAGCGTGTTGGCTGCTGTGAATACCAGTGATCCCACACCGTGGCACTTTTCCCGTGGCTCAGGGATTCACCTTCGGTTTGTGGCGCCGAACTGGCACTGCCCCACCAGAATTCTTTTGGAAATGCGTATTTCATCGTTATCCTCGCTGTCCGTTAGCTGTACGTTTTAACTGATATTTAACTGTTTGCCGGCACGGCATTGCCCGCCGTTTGTGCCGTGGCTTTTTCCGCTTCCTGTTTCAGCAACGTACGTTCATAGGCTTTCAGGAACGGGTAGTACATAACGGCTGATAACACCATACAGAACAGGCACATAATTACCGGACTGAATGCCCAGTTTGCGGCCCATGACGCACCAATCGGTGCAGGTGTTGTCCAGGGTGTGAGCGAGACCACTTGCGCGACCCAGCCGAGTTTTGTGGCGGTGTAAGCAAAAATAGCATTCAGCATCGGCACCAGCGTAAACGGCAGGAAGAATACCGGATTCATGATAATCGGCGTGCCGAACAGGATAGGTTCGTTAATGTTGAAGAAGCTCGGTACCACCCCCATCCGGCCAATAGTACGCAGATGCACGGCCTTGCTGCACAGCAAGAGAATCGCCAGCGGTAAGGTCGACCCTACGCCACCAATCAACAGATAGTGATCCCAAAATCCTTGCAGGTAAATATGTGGCAATGGCGCACCGGCCTGTAACGCCGTCTGGTTAAGCGCCAGATTGGTCATCCAGAACGGGTTCATGATGCCAGTGACAATCAGTGCGCCATGAATCCCTGCAAACCACAGCACCTGGCAAATAAACACTGAAATTAAAATCGCCGGCAGCGAATCCGATGCAGAGACCAACGGTGCCAGCAAATGCATGATGGCTTCAGGAATAATCATGCCGGTGGTGGACTGAATAAAGAGATTCAGCGGATGCAGCGTGGCGACAATCACTACCACCGGGATCAGAATTTCAAATGAACGTGCCACACCGGTCGGCACTTCTTTCGGCAGGCGGATGGTGATGTTGCGGCGTTTGAGCAACGCATACACTTCAGCGGCATAAATCGCTGTCAGAATGGCGGTGAAGATACCTTCGCCGGAAAAATATTGCGTGGAGATTTGTTTGTCATGATACGGCGCGGCCACCAGCAGAAACGCCATAAATGCCAGTAAACCGGTCATGATCGGGTCAAGCTTATAATGCTTACCGAGGCTTGCACCGATACCTACCGAAATGAAAAACGTCATGACGCCCATGCTCAGATACCACGGCAACATCAGTTGTTCGCGGTATTTCAGCGACAAGTCCAGCCAGCCGCGCGCGAAGCTCATGGTCGTGTCCGGCGAGAAAGGCGGGAAGATAAAGACCAGCATGAACGAGCCAATAATCATAAATGGCAGCGCTGCGATAAAGCCGTCGCGGATGGCAATCACATGCCGCTGCTGACCGACACTGCCCGCCAGTGGCGTGATATGTTTTTCGATGACGTTAACCATCGCCTGATAGAGGCCACTCATACGCGGCTTCCTTCCTGTGCGATCAGACCAAAGGCAAAGTCGAGCACGTTATCACCGCGCTGCATGCCATAATCCATCATGTTGATGGTCTCGACCGGAATGTTGAATTCTGCCGCTCTGGCAGATAAATCAGCCTGCATGTAACGCACCTGCGGACCGAGCAGCACCACCTGATAATCACGGAATTTTTCATCAAACTCGCTGGCACCGAATGCGTCAATCTGCACCTCTTCTCCGCGTTCCGCAGCCACTTCTTTCATCTTCCGCACTAACAAACTGGTCGACATCCCCGCTGAACAACAAAGCATGATTCTTTTCATTTTGCTTCACTCCACGATGATTTATGTTCTGCCCGTTTTAATCTGCTGAGGGTATTTGAGGTGTTATGGAAACCGGTTTCCATCGCTATACCCTCGATGTGCGAACAGGCTCAAAATTTTGACGGGGGATTTGTTGCAGGTGTGAATGGCGTCACGAAGCGCAAAATTAAACAATGCAAAAGCGGGGAAAGAGGCTAAGGGAGAGAGCGGCATTGATACAAAAGAAAAAGGCGACCGGAGTCGCCTTAATAACCGTGAATCCTCAGACTGGCGGCAGATCGAACAGCAAGATTTCGCTGTCTTCATCTGCATGAACGGACAATGCCGTTTCATCCCAGACAGCCAGCGCATCACTCTGCCCGGCTTTCTTACCGTTGATGGAAACGGTGCCTTTTACCACCTGGATCCACACGCGGCGATCAGCTTGTATCTGGTAAACCGACTGCTCATCTTTTTTCAGTGCCCAGCGGGACAACTCCATATCCTGGAACACCTTCAGCGAACCCTCGCGGGCATCCGGTGAAAGCACTAACTGGCGGCCCTGCGGCGCATCGAACATGCGCTGTTCGTAACGCGGTTCCAGCCCTTTCTGATTTGGAATAATCCAGATCTGATACAGGTGCAATTTACGGTCGCTGTTACCGTTGTACTCCGAGTGCGTCACCCCGGTACCGGCGCTCATAATCTGGAACTCACCGGCCTGGATTTGTTCTTTATTGCCCATGCTGTCCTGATGTTCCACGGTGCCTTCCAGCACATAGGTCAGAATTTCCATGTCTTTATGCGGATGCTTACCAAATCCCTGCCCTTCATCGATGAAGTCTTCATTAATCACCCGCAATGCGGAGAACCCCATGAATTGCGCATCGTAATAATCGGCGAAAGAGAAAGTGTGCCAGCTTTCGAGCCAGCCGTGACTGGCGTGACCGCGTTCTTGTGCCTGACGTAAGTAGATCATGTTCAACTCTCCTCAATGTTTTCTCTAGTCTAGTCAACGGCTGAGAATAAGAAAGCGTAAAAACTTCACTCCTCTGTTCAAAAAATATGAACAAATGCAGGCCATTCAATCCAAAGGATTTGTGGGAGATGAGGCAAATGTTCGTATGCCGGTTGCTTAATTGCCTATCCGTACAATACTCAAAGAATAAATTCCTTAAGGTAAATTAATGTGACTTCTGTTCCCGGAAATTATCATGATTAACCACTGCAAGTTAATCGCAGGGATCACCGGCGGTATTAATCATTATCAGGCGCATCACGTGATATTCACGCACGGTAAGCGGTTATTCACAGATAAGGCATTTTCCTGGCCGTCTTATTTTATCGGACAGAACAATATCATGATAAATACCACATCCGTTGTGCCAGGCCGTACAGGGCCACATATTGTGGTTGAAAATACGGAGATATAACAAAGTAAAAAGCTCACCCTGAGCCTTAAAAGGATCCGCCCATGAAAACGTTAAATCGTATATCGGCACTGAAGGATTATAAATTACGGCAAGATCATAATGTCTTCGTTAATGGTTATTTTCAGGCCGGTGACGGCGGTGGCGGCCATTATTACTGGGACAAAAACTGCGTTCTGCCCGCCAATAACGGCACCGTCATCCGTTCTGATCACTCGGACACTGGACGCTGGCTGCTTATCCATCAGGGCGTGGGCGATTTCCGCACTTTCGGTGTTCTCAATGCTGATCAACCCGCCGACGATGCGCTGGATGCATTAGTCAATGACCCGGCCATCAGCCAGATCTTCGCTTTTTCAGATTTGCTCTTTCAGCGCCGTCATCGCTTCTCACGTTCAGACATCACCCTGGATTTCCAGAACAACCGAATTTTCACCACAGGCATTGCCAGCGCACCGGCCAATGACCCCTTTGCTGCTGTGCTGTTTTTCCAGGGCACGGTGACCGGCATGCCTGTCACCTTCACGCTGACGGAAACGTTACAGGAGCAAACAGATATTTTCCCGGTAGCGGATTCGTCAGTTTTTCAGGTGGGCGACTGGTATGCGGTTCAGGTGACGGCGGTGAAAGGCGCGGCAGAACGGGAACTGCAAAAACTGGTGGAAATTATCGCCATTCCTGACAGCACACATATTCAGATTGATTATTACAACGGCTGGGAATTGCTGGCCGGCAGGATAATCAGCTGGCAGAAAGTCGCACCGGTCAAATTCGTCACCGTCAAAAATATACAGTTCTTTGGCGCGGGTGCTGATCAAATCACCGGCAGCCATCCGGTGGCGTTTGAATTCGCGGTGTATGCCAACGTCGAAGGTATCCATTCGACGGGCTCCTTCTGGCCGGTGGTAATGCGCCGCTGGAATACCCATTATCTTACGAAGCAATGTTCTCTCATCAATCCGCCGAACACAGCTTTTGGCGGTGCCGGATACCTGACCCAGCAAATCTATTGTCTTTACGGCCAGGTCAGTGATTGCAGCGTCGCCAACGCGCGGCATTTAAATGATTTCACGGCGTCGGCGTATTGTCTGGTCGAAAATTGTCATGCAAGCGGACAAAGCGCGGAAAAAGGGCCGTTTGTGACCCACGGTCAGTACGAACATGATCTCACCTATACCGGCAACTCAGGCCTGATGACTTTTGCCAATTCCGGTGCGACCTGGGGAGGCAGCGCCAAACGTATCAATGTACGTAAACACGTCTGCCCGTGGTTTGTCGCACGCACCGGCGTGAGTGAACTCACGCTGGAAGATGTTGTGGTGATGGCTAACGACACTATCCCGCAGTCCGGGATGTTGTGGGTGAATGCCGACGGTTTGCAGATGACCGGCTGTACCGCTGACCGCACGCTGATTATCAGTCAGGCATCGCAACGCGCTGCGCGCCCGAATGTCATCCGTCAGTGCCAGTTTTCCCTGCCGGAGGACGGCGCACCGGTAGTACAAAGCAACGTCACCGCCGCTCTCACCTTTACCGATACAGTATTTAACGACATCAACGGGCAGGCTTTTGACAGCACCGCGCCGCTGAATTTTGTCCGCTGTACGTTTAATGCCACCACAGAATTTGCACCGCTCACCCTGAAATCCTCCACGCTGTCGGTTCAGGCATCACAGTTTAATCAGGCCGGTTTCGTCCTTTCCGGCACTGGGGCGAAGCAAATTGATATTCTTTCCTCGACGATGGTGCAGGCTACATTGGATTTCACTGCTTTCACCTCACAGCCCGCCGGTTCATTGATGTTTCTTAACAACCGCCTGTCCGGCAGCGCTGTCATTGCACAGCCTCCCGCCGGAGAACGGGTAATATGGCAGCAGAATATGATTTTTGCCTGAAACAGGCTCGCCAGAAATATGAAAGGTTTTTCGAAATAGTTTGAGTTGTGGAAAGGCGACCAGCGAGCGAATCCCCGGGAGCATACACAAGTATGTGACCGGGGTGAGCGAACGCAGCCAACGCATCCACAGCTCAAAATATGAAGAAAAAAAAGCCAGCACCCGGCTGGCTAAGTAATACTGGAAGCAATGTGAGCAATGTCGTGCATTCATGGGGACCCGTTTGACCTTGGTGTGAGGCCATCCCCGGAACGCATGGCAATAGTAATCATTATCATTCGCACTTGTAAAGCTTTATTTTTATCCAACATTCGATTGACACTTTTCCTAATCCTGATAAATCTGGTGGATATTCAAACGGTAACCACCATAAGAGGAGTGTCGCCATGAGCGAAATAGTCATTCGTCACGCTGAAGCCGCAGATGCAGAGGCGCTTCATCACCTATACGCTCAGGTTCCTGTTTACAGCGACACGCTACAACTCCCTTATCCATCTGCCACGCTATGGGCAGACAGGCTTGCTAATGCCACACCGGGTCGGTTTGCGCTGGTGGCGTGCATCGACGGCAAACTGGTGGGCAACCTCACCCTGATGGTCGAGCAGCCCTGGCGCCGCCGCCATGTGGCAACTTTCGGCATTGGTGTGGATACACAATTTCAGGGAAGAGGCGTCGGCAGCAAGCTGATTGCCGCCGCCCTTGAGTTGTGTGACAAATGGCTGCACGTGATCCGCGTCGAGCTGACAGTTTATGCCGATAATGATGCCGCAATCGGGCTGTATAAAAAGTTCGGTTTCAGCGTGGAAGGCCTTAGCCCGAGCTACGCAATGCGCGACGGCGAGCTGGTGGATACGCTGCACATGGGCCGCATCCGCCGCATCCCGCAGCCGGCTTAACCGGCAGAGGCGCTGGTTTCATGTGCGGGCTGACGTAACAGCAACCGCACTACCAGCGCCATTGCCATCAGCACCAGTAACGCCGAGCCAGGATAAATCGCATCAATCCCGGCCTGTGCCATCAGCATTCCGGCCAGCGGGCCGGTAATCCCCAGTGATAAATCAAGAAATGCCGAATAAGTCGCCAGTGCGCTGCCCTGATTTTCCGGCGGCAACTTTTTGACTGCCACCACGCCCAGCGCCGGATACACCAGCGAAAAGCCTACGCCGGTAATGAAAGCACCGGCCATCGCTGCCCACGCTGTCGGGGCGAGAAACACCATCATCAGCCCGATAATTTCCACCACAAAACACACCAGCGCTACGCGTAATCCGCCAAAACGGTTGATACTGTTGGGTAATAACAGCCGCATACCGACAAACGCCACACTGAAAAATGTCAGGGAAAACGCTGCGCCCGGCCAACCTTTCACGGCGTAAAACAGGGTGATAAAGGTGGCAATCACGCCAAACCCGGTCGAGGCCAGCGCCAGCATCATGCCATAAGGCAATATTTTCCCCAGCACCTGCCGGAACGGGATTTGCGTTGAGGCTTTCGCGACCACCGGCGGCTTGCGCCACGCGGTGACCAGTGCCGTCAGCGCCACCAGCATGATGCACACCGACAACAGTGTCAGGCCGCCGAAACTGAAAATCAGTACGCCAAGCGGGGCGCCAATCGCCATCGCGCCGTACGTCACCACTCCGCTCCATGAAATCACTTTGCCGATATGCAGGGAGCCGACCACGCTGATCCCCCACAATGTTGAACCGGTTCCGGCAAAACTTTGTCCGACACCCAACATCACGCGGCCGAGACATAATAACGCCAGACTGACCGCCGGCGCGGCGTCAAATCCCAGCGCCAGCAGATAGCACACGCCGCTGAGCAGACAGCCGCTCAGCCCGAACATCACCACCCTTTTTGGCCCGACTTTATCCGCATAACGCCCGGCATACGGACGGCTCAGCAACGTCGCGAAATATTGCAGGCTGATCACCAGTCCCGCCCAGAAGGCGCTGTAACCGAGATGCTCGTGCACATAACCCGGCAGGATCGCCAGCGGCAGGCCGATGGTCAGATAATTGGCAAAATTAAATACCAGAATGGAGAGAATTCGCAGCGTGGTCTTTGCCGGATGGGTGGCCGTTAAATCAGGCGAAGCAGCGTCAGGCATGGAAATTTGCATCTCACGAAAAGAGGGTTCAGGCATGTTACGAAGCCGTAAAGGAATATTTGACTTTATTAGTAATAGCGTCCTTTCGCAACAAATTGAACCGCTGTTTTACTCAGGCTTCCCGGTACTGCCATCAAAGTGACACATCACTGTCATGCGCGCTGATTATGGTCGGTAGACTTCAACCGGAGGACATCCTATGTTCAGCATGGATACCCTGTTTCAGGATCTCGACCCGCAGCATAAAACCCCTTCCTGGCAACGCCGTCTGTTAAAAATCCTGTTCCGCGAAAAAGAATTCCACCGTTTTGCCGATCAGTATCCGCACCTGAAAGGCATTGATATGGCCGAGCAGGTGCTTGAGCATTTTAATATCCGCTGTGAACTGACAGAGCGCGACCGGGAGCAGATCCCGAGCTACGGCCCGGTGGTTATCGTGGCGAATCATCCGATTGGCACGCTGGATGGACTGGCGATATTGCATGCGGTGGCGTCGGTGCGTCCGGATGTCAAAGTGGTGGCAAATCAGTTGCTGTCACTGGTGTCCTCACTCGGCAGCCTGATGATCCCGGTGGATAATATGGGCAACCGCACACGGCGCAATCAGGTCACTCAGATGCAGGAACATCTGGAAAATCAGGGCGTGCTGATTGTCTTCCCGGCGGGCGAAGTCTCGCGCATGAGTTCGAAAGGTGTGCGCGACGGAAAATGGCACACCGGTTTTATCCGCCTCGCCGCCAAAGCCCGTGCGCCGGTCGTACCGGTGCATATCAGCGGCAGTAACAGCATGCTGTTTTATATCAGCTCCATGATTTACCGCCCGTTCAGTACGCTTTTACTGGTGCATGAAATGTTTGGTCAGCGTGGCAATAGCCTGACGCTTAAAATCGGGGCGCGCATTCCTTATACCAGCTGGCACGACGGACAAATGCAGGCGGGCGATCTGGCGGCGCGTTTTCGTAAACATCTTTACCGCCTCGGCGCCGGCAAACCGGGTTTGTTCCATACCGAGACGTCGATTGCCCGCGCGGAAGACCGTGCAGTCTTGAAACACGCCCTGGAAGCCAGCGAAGTGTTGGGCAAAACGCCGGATGGCAAAATGATTTACCTGTATCGCCGCCACGGTGAAGACACTGTGCCGATTTTGCGCGAGCTGGGGCGCTTACGCGAAATTGCGTTCCGCGCCGTTGGCGAAGGCAGCGGACGCCGTCGTGATCTCGACGGCTACGATGACGATTACTATCATCTGGTTTTATGGGATCCGCAGGCGCTGGAAATTGTCGGCGCATACCGGTTTATCCCGACCGCAGAACAAGTCGCCAGCAAAGGACTGAACGGGATCTACAGCCAGAGCCTGTTTCAGTACGGCCATCAGATGGACCCGATTCTGGCGCAGGGTATCGAACTCGGGCGCAGCTTTATTCAGCCCGCCTACTGGGGTAAACGCGGGCTGGATTATCTGTGGCTCGGTATCGGGGCGTATCTGGCGAAATATCCGCAGACACGCTACCTGTTCGGACCGGTATCGATTTCCGGCGGGATGCCGCTGCCCGCCCGTGATTTACTGGTCGCGTTTTACCGCCTGTATTTCTCTCCGGCCTTACCGCTGGCGACATCCCGGCGCCCCTATCCGGCGTCGTTGCCCGACGTGTTAGCCCAGTTTTGCGGCGATGATTATCAGGAAGATTTGCAACGCCTGAAACGCCTGCTGGCAAATCTCGGCTGCAGCATTCCGGCGTTGTATAAACAATATTCCGAACTTTGCGAAACCGGCGGCGTGCAGTTCATTGATTTCGGCAGCGATCCTGAATTCAATAACTGTATCGACGGGTTAGTGCTGGTAGATCTCAGCCAGCTAAAACCGGCGAAGTTTGAGCGTTATATTGCGGTGCATCAGATAAATGAAACGCATGCAATGCATGAAAATTTATAGGAAGGCATCACGCAACTTCTTGATTTGATGTTTGGCAGGCGATCAGTCGTTACTGTATTATTCCCGGGCTGCGGCACATCCGCAGTCCGGGAATTGCAGCCCGGCTTGGAAAACAACAGTGCGATAATATATAGCTATCCTCTGTTGCAGCCTTGTCACATCCGTCGGAAATTATCTGATGTTCTATGGTGGCTCAGGCGGGGCTGACTTCGGTCAGACCGGGGTCCAAGCCGGTACTGCAATCTCCGTCTGGGCTACCACCCAAAAGAGTATTGCAGCTCTTCTTAGGGGTAGTAATCACTGCTTAACTTGGACAAGCAACATGAAACATGTTTCTCATAATCCTACCTTTCTACCGTTCCCCGATTGCTCAACGAGCCCGAACATTTGGGGAGGTGTGCAATGAAAACCTACCAATATGAAGATTGGCATTCCGCCGATATCATCGCCGGGCTACGTAAAAAAGGCACCACACTTGCCGCCGTTTCACGCGCCGCAGGTTTATCTTCCTCTACACTGTCCAACGCACTTTCCCGCCCATGGCCGAAAGGCGAATTATTGATTGCAGAAGCACTTGGCCTGGTGCCTGCGCAAATCTGGCCGAGCCGATATTATGATCACAGAGGCGCAGAGATCAGGAAAGTGCTCAGAAAATAAAAAATGAAGTCATTAAATAGTCGGGAGCGGCATTCCGGCGCTGTATAAACAAGACTCCGAACTTTGCGAAACCGGCGAAGTTTGAGCGTTATATTGCGGTGCATCAGGAGATGCAGAAAGCGTAATTCCCCTTTCGGAAGCCGGCTTAAAACCGCCAGTATCGTATGCCTCCCCGGCACCGGGGAGGCATTTTCGTGCAACACCCCCTGCCGTTTAATACATCCATCGAATCAATAAATAATTAATTTTTATTCACAGGGGATATTTAATTATTTTTTACAATGACGCAGACGTTTTTCTAGCAGGAAACTCCATTCCCCTCGAGCAATTTTTGCATTAGCCTTAATTCTTGTTTATAAATATAACGTAGCGGGTCAGCACCACCAATAACGTTGTGGGAGTCAACCAATACCAGGCATGGAAATGATCTGGGCGCGGCTTCAGAAAGAACACATGCCAATTCCTCATCAGTAAAGATAGAGGAATTCAGGGGATCGTTATTAATATTTAAATAATCTTTTATAAACCATTTTTCAAATGAGGCGTTATCAGTAAGGACTTTCATAAAACCTTTTCTGCTCTGTTCAGTGAATGCCATTATTAGGCCGCCCTCTGAGTTCATACACAATAGAAATTTTTAAAAATCGTGATTTGAAATATTTTGTGACCTACATCATGTATTTGATTAAAAGGATGATAATACTCTTGTGAGCAATAAATTTGACTATAATTTGATCAAAACTCTGGTCCTGGTTTATGAAACCAAAAGCATGAGTAAATCGGCGAAAGCACTGGGGCTTTCTTCCCCAACGCTGACCTATGCATTAAACAAATTGCGTGATTACTATAACGATCCGTTATTCATCAAATCCTCCAGAGGGCTTAAAGCGACGCCCGTTGCCAATCAGCTATATCCGAATTTCAAGAAAATTGACGAAGACATTGCGAACTCTGTGATGATAAGCGGCAAAAATTATCCTGAGGTTGCTGATGTTATCATCAGAACTAATACTATGGTTGAATATTTCCTGATGGATAAACTGCTAAAAAATAATAAATTGCGGGAAGGTATTAATTTCACGTTTAATAACCGGATCATGCTTGAAGAACAACGACTCACCGCACTGGTCTCACGGGAGGTGGATATTGATATTGGCTCGGCCATAAAGCATAACCACTCGTTTATTTCTACCCGTATCGCACAATCAAAAATTATTGGCTTATGCCGTCAGGGACATCCGCGGATTAAAGAAAATTTAAGCCTGGAACAGTGGATGAAAGAAGAGCATGCCGTACTCAGTTCTGCTGAAACACACGCCTATCTGCCGGAGAAATTATATGCAAATTTCCATCAGCGAAATATCCGTTACCGCTCAAATTCATTGCTTAATATGCTGCATTGCATAGAGAAAAGCGACTTTGTTATGTTCTTCCCGGAGTTCCTGCTGAAACATATTCCGCACTATTTTAATTTGCAAACGGTTGCTATACCCTGGATGGAAAAAGATACGATGGATGTTTATGCCTATATTCATAGCAAGGCAAAAAATGACGAACGACTGCTGCATATAATTGATTTACTGAAACTGTAGAAGCGGGAAAACTCACCCTTGCGCGCAAAAACGGAAGGGATTCTTTGTTATTTCAACGTCTCTTCCATCACCGGCAACGGCCTTTGAAATCGTCCGCCATTGCCATTTTCAGTAACAAATCATGGCCGACATAATTGCTCCAGTTGAAGGAATTTTGTAGAACCACTACCGCATTTTTATGCTTTTTATCGAAGCCAATATAACTGGAATACCCACCGATATAGCCGACCTGATAAGTAATAATCTGTCCATCTTTATAATCTGTGACCCAGGCGATGTTAGCGGCTTCCATTTCTCTCTGGAAATAAATCTTTTCCGTGGTCTGAATAGCGGCACTGAGAGCCGCAGATTGTGAATCATCAATATGCGCCCGCAAATATTTCAGCAAATCATCAGCATTACTGTAAAGGCTGGCCGCCGCCACCATATTGTTCGAGAAATGCCAGTCAGGCACCACGTCGCCACGGCGGATAAGTTTAGGCTGATCCCCTGCATGACCAATCGCGCGGTACGGATAGGTTTTTAACTGGCTGGCATAAAAACTGGTGTTACCCATTTTTAAGGAATCAAAAATAAAGGTATAAGATAATTGCTGAATATCTTCACCGGTTTTTAATTTCAAAATATAACCGAGCAGTGCATAGCCTAAATTAGAATATTGTGGCTGACGTAATAACGGCCTTTTAAAAGACGACAGGTCATCGACCACGGCATCGCTGTCCAGCTCATGATAGAAATTGTCGCCGGTATATAAATACTTAAGGAAACTTTCCAGCATATCTTTGGTCATGTTCTGACGGGGCAAACCCGAAGTGTGCGTCGCCAGTTGCAACAGGGTGATTTTTTTGGCGTCCTCGCTCAGCGGGGTATTTTTTGGCAGGAGATCCACCAGTTTGTCATCCCACTTGAGCTGTCCTTTATCGACCAGCCCCGCCACCACTTCTCCCGTCACACCTTTACTGACCGAACCGAGTGCAAACAGGGTTTCGCCATCAATCCTGTAACCGTTCACCGCGTTGGTATAACCATAGCCCCAGGTTCTGGCCGCGCCGTTATTTCTGATGATCCCGATCGCCATGCCGCTGGATTTTTCTTTGTGCAGGTACCGCCGGGCTACGGTATCCACCATGTCGTCAAGATTTTGGCTACAGGCCAGCTGCTTCACTTCATGCGGATTTTCTTCAACCTGCATATCGGAAAGTGTGCCGCACGCTGTCAGAAGCAGTGGAAGCATGATACTTAAGCCCGAAAATCGTCCCGTGATTCTTTTCATTTTATTGATTTATAAAGATAAATAGCACGGTGGCAATTATGAATAAACATCAGGTGACCTTGTGACAGAGAAAGAGACATGCCGGATGGGCGCGGGCAGGTCGCAGACTGTGTTATTTCCTCGCGCTTTTCAATGAGAAATTGCCGTGTTCCTGATGTTCTTTTTAACAACCTTCCTGATCCGTCGGAAATGATTCAAAAACCGATCCAATGAGAATGAAAAATCTCTTTAGATGCATAAAAAATCATTCGCAACATTATTTATGAACATTTTATTAACGTAAATTATTGAATTAGATCGGTTTAATTAACGTTAACGCAATTTTTGCCGATAACCGTGATTCACATCCTGTCTTTTTCCTGAAGGCGGGACTTTTAAAATCAGGGGAAAATATGAACATCACACAACGTCTTTTACTGACGTTCTCGCTGCTTTCTGCGGCCCTTATCTCAATGGGCGTCGTCGCAATCATGTTGATTTCGGGTTTCCAGGACCGGTTTGAATATGTTCAGGTCAATACGATCCCTTCAATTAAGGATCTCAATAATCTTATTGATCAAAGCAATAAGCTTTCTCTCACCCTCTATAAACATCAGAGCCAGACCGATAACGGTAAAATGCCTGAAGTAGAAACCCGCATTCAGCAGCAGATTGCCGGGCTAAAAACGCTGACGGATTATTATCTGCAGCACAACATCTCAGATGCTGAAGATGAAAGGCTGACACACGTGGCTTTTGACAATATTCGTAAAGTGGAAGAGAAACTTCCCGCCTTTCTGACCTCTTCACGAGCGCATCAGGACGATGTCACTCTGGCAATGATTGAGGGCGACGACAGTATCGGCGGGGCTATCCGTCAGCTCATCGCCGATTATCGCAAACAGCTTACCTTAAATATCAACATCGGTGAGGGGCTGCGGGCCATCAACCACAGCATTTTCAACACCACATTGTGGGGAATGGGCGGCAGCGTGACGATCATTATTCTGCTGTTGGGATCCTTCGCACTGGCCACCATCCGTCGGGTACGAAAAAGCCTGCTGGACATCGGCGGGATTATGGCCGTCGCCAGCGAGCGGCTGGATCTGACCGTAAGCGCCGATGACAGCCGTCATGATGAAGTGGGCAATATGGCCCGCGCGTTCAATAGCCTGATGCAACGCGTATCCGGAGCGCTGCTGTCTGTGAGCGCGGCTTCCCAGTCCGTCAGCAGCGCCTCGGCACAAATCGCGGCCGGTAACGAAGACCTCTCCTCGCGCACCGAGCAGCAAGCAGCTTCTCTGGAACAAACGGCCGCCAGCATGACCGAGCTGAGCGAGACGGTTCGCCAGACGGCTGACAACACGCGTCAGGCCAGCCAGCTGGCGGGTAACATGAATGCACTGTCGGAGAAAAGTGCATCATCACTTGAGACGATGCTGGGTACGATGGGTGATATCCGCAGCAGTTCACGCAAAGTCACTGAGATCATCACGCTTATCGAGGGCATCGCCTTCCAGACCAATATTCTGGCGTTAAATGCCGCCGTGGAAGCGGCACGTGCCGGTGAGCACGGTAAAGGCTTTGCTGTTGTTGCAGGAGAGGTCAGAAATCTTTCTCAACGTTCGACCACCGCCGCGCGTGAGATAAAAGAACTGATCGACCTTTCCTACAGCCTGATCGAAGCCGGTGCCCATCAGGCGGGCGATGTCGGCGAGAACATGAACTCCATGGGTAATGCCATCCGTCAGGTGACTGATTTGGTCAACGAGATTGCCGCTGCGGCAACAGAACAGAGTCAGGGGATTTCTCAGGTACATCAGGCGGTCAATCAGATGGATGACGTGACTCAGCAGAACGCCGCGCTGGTAGAGGAAGCCTCTTCAGCCTCGCGCTCGTTGCAGGATCAGGCTGACGGCCTGGCGAGACTGGTCGGCGAATTCCGTCTCAGCGACGCCACGGCTCAGCATCAGTCCCGGGCAAAACCGGCGCGGGCACTAGCCGCCCTTCCACGCACGGAAAAGCCGGGTGCGCACTCCACAAATGAGTCCGACTGGCAAAGCTTCTGATCAGGCTTTTGCCGTCGTCTCGTTACCGGGAGAACGTCATTATGGAAAATCTTCAGGAGCATGCCGGCCATCTGGAAAAACACAGGGCGCTGATCGAGAGCTTCGAACAGATGGCGGTGCTGGTGAATCAGCTTGCTACGGGAGAATACCGTTCACTGGATTTGTACATTAATAACTGCCGACATTTCCGCGATCGCAGTCTGGAAGTTCAGGCGGTGCTGGCAGATAAGCGTTTTGAAACCTACCTGATGCGCAATGATATTACGCTGTATTACAGCATTCACAGCGTAAATATGGCCTTCGGCATGATGACCAATATGCTGGAAAATTTGAAAGGTTTTTTGTCCTGAGAAGGTGTTACCGGGGGACTCCAAAACGCCAGTCAGGCTGCCGTTCACGACAGGAGACTATGAGTTCAAAGTGACCGTATCCTAAAAGTACGTTTTAGCTGACCCCGCTACCTCAGAAAGGGTGGCGGGGTTTCTTGTGGTTCGTATTATTGGGTTTTACGCGTAGACTGCCCAACCTCACAAACCCGCTGTGATTATCCCGTAATAAAAACAATACCGCCCACAGGTGGCATTAAAACATCTGGACAGATAAACGCGGCAAGCCGCTAGCCTGCTTATGCAACCCAGCGGCCTTGCTCACCGGCGTGAACCGCTCGCTAAACACGACATAGGATCTGTCGGTCAGTGGCGACCACTACCCTATGTCGTGTTTTTCTGCTTTTGAGGGGGGAGATTTTCCTGTTTGACATCAAAATTAGATTTTTTGTCGAGGTGCTCTGGATCACGAACTTTAATGTCTCAAATGCAGGTGAGATCACCAACTATTTATTCAGATCACCATTTTTATTATTGCAAAACACCACCAGATCCTGCGCACAGGCCCACGCCGAACTCCACGCCCACTGGAAGTTATATCCACCCAGCCAGCCGGTGACATCCACTACTTCACCGATAAAATACAAGCCCGGCACCTTAGCGGCGGCCATGGTTTTGGACGACAACTCTTTGGTATCGACGCCGCCAAGCGTCACTTCTGCCGTGCGGTAACCTTCGGTGCCGTTGGGCTGAACCTGCCAGTTTTGCAGTTGTTCAACCAGTTCCGCCTGCTGCGGCACATTCAGCTGTTTCAGCGTGACGTCCGGCAACTGACCCAGCGTTTGCAGGCACTCCACCAGACGTTTCGGCAGTTGCATCGCCAGCGTATTTTTCAGGCTCTGATTCGGGTGTTCCTGACGCTGCGTATTCAGAAACGCCGCCAGATCAACATCAGGAAGTAAGTTAACGCTCACAAACTCACCCGGCTGCCAGTAGCTCGAAAGCTGTAAAACTGCCGGACCGGACATGCCACGATGGGTGAAAAGAATGCTTTCACGGAAAACCGTGCCGTCTTGCGCAGTCAGAACCGCAGGCACTGACACGCCGGAAAGCGTCTGCAAATGATCGAGCAGCGGTTTGTGCAGGGTAAACGGCACCAGACCGGCGCGGGTCGGCAGCACTTTCAGGCCAAACTGTTCCGCCAGACGGTAACCGAAGGGTGTCGCGCCCAGCCCCGGCATGGAAAGCCCGCCGCTGGCAATAACAAGTGAGTGAGTGCTTACAGTGGAGCCATTCACCTTGATGACAAAGCCATTTTCGGTTTTCTGCACATCGGAAATCTCGCTGCGCAGGCGTACATCGACATTGCCCAGCCCGCATTCTTTATCGAGCATGCTGACGATTTGCTGTGCCGAGTCGTCGCAGAACAACTGCCCGAGGGTTTTCTCGTGCCAGGCGATGCCGTAACGGTTGACCATATCGATGAAATCCCACTGGGTGTAACGCGCCAGCGCGGATTTACAAAAATGCGGATTTTCGGAAAGATAGGCAGCGGGTTCAGCATAAAGGTTGGTGAAATTGCAGCGTCCGCCGCCTGACATCAAAATTTTGCGTCCGGTTTTTTTGCCGTTATCCAGCAGCAGAACCCGGCAGCCACCTTGTCCGGCCTGCGCCGCGCAGAACATGCCTGCCGCACCTGCACCAATGACTACCACATCAACCTGTTCCACTTTCGGCCTCTCTTTTACGGAAATTCAACTACGTTTTACATAAGGTTCGCCCTGTTTACCGGGGCGTTGAGCCGCGGATTGTAAGGGACAGGCGCCTGTTAAACCAGCCAACAGACCGTTTCCTGAACGTCGTAAGTAAATGTTTCAATCACCAAAGGAGGAATAACTTTTTGATAAATAAAAACTTAACCAAATCCAGGGTAGATATTGGACTGTTTTTAGTCAAAAAAATGTCATATTTTCCTTTTCCCCTCCCCCTGTTCTCGCAGATAATGCGCGGCGTTCATGACCACTAACTGGCGTAACAATTATGCTGCATCTATTTGCCGGATTGGATATTCATACCGGTTCGTTATTGATTCTCGCGTTACTGTTTGTTCTGTTCTATGAAGCCATTAACGGCTTCCATGATACGGCCAACGCAGTGGCAACCGTCATCTATACCCGGGCAATGCGTTCGCAATTAGCGGTCGTGATGGCAGGGGTATTTAACTTCTTTGGCGTCCTGCTCGGTGGTTTGAGTGTGGCTTATGCCATCGTTCATTTACTGCCAACTGATTTGCTGCTCAACGTGGGTTCTGCTCATGGCCTTGCCATGGTGTTTTCTATGTTACTGGCGGCGATCATCTGGAACCTTGGCACCTGGTATTTCGGCCTGCCGGCGTCCAGTTCCCATACCCTGATCGGCGCCATCATTGGCGTAGGGCTGACCAATGCATTAATGACTCACACCTCTGTGGTCGATGCGTTAAACATCCCCAAAATGATCGGTATTTTTGCCTCACTGATCGTCTCCCCGCTGGTCGGGATGATTATGGCAGGTACCATGATTTTCCTGCTGCGCCGTTACTGGAGTGGCAACAAGAAACATGCACGTATCCACCTGACCCCTGCTGAACGGGAAAAGAAAGATGGCAAGAAAAAGCCGCCATTCTGGACACGTATCGGCCTGATCCTGTCGGCTATCGGCGTGAGTTTCTCTCATGGCGCTAATGATGGTCAGAAAGGTATTGGCCTGATCATGCTGGTTCTGATTGGTGTGGCTCCGGCGGGTTTTGTGCTGAACATGAGTGCAACCGGTTACGACATTACCCGTACCCGCGACGCCGTGACCCACCTCGGACAGTATTATCAGCAACATGCTGATGCCGTACCGCATGTGGTAGCACTGACACCGATAGTGCCTGCACCTGATGTTAATATCGCACCGACTGACGAGCCCAAAGTGTTCCACTGCGACAGCAGCCACGCACTTGACGCCATTGGTCGTGCGCAAAGCCTGCTGACTAATCTGCAATCTTATAGCGACCTGTCACCGGACGAACGCAGCCATATGCGTCGCCTGCTGATGTGTGTTTCTGATACTGCGGATAAAGTGGCGAAGCTGCCGGAAACTTCCGCCGCAGATAAACGCTTCCTCGGCGAGCTGAAAACCGACATTCTGCAAACCGTCGAATATGCACCTATCTGGATCATTATCGCGGTAGCGCTGGCGCTGGCACTGGGTACCATGATTGGCTGGAAACGTGTTGCGACCACCATCGGTGAGAAGATTGGTAAGAAAGGCATGACTTACGCACAGGGGCTGTCAGCACAGCTTACTGCGGCAGTGTCCATCGGCGTAGCCAGCTACACCGGCATGCCAGTTTCCACCACGCATGTGTTGTCGTCTGCCGTCGCGGGCACCATGATTGTCGATGGCGGCGGTGTGCAGTCGAAAACCGTGAAAAACATCGCGATGGCGTGGATATTAACCCTGCCGGTGTCGATTGTGCTTTCCGGTGTCCTGTACTGGATTGCCCTGAAGCTGATCTGATGCTTGTCTGACAGGCAGTAAAAAGGCGACCTTGCTCAGCAGGTCGCCTTTTTTGTTTCCTTATTCACTCATCCTCCCTCACGTTTCTTTCAGTTTCTAATACCAGATCAGCATCGCTAACATACTGATTAATATTAAACCGACCAGTGCCGTAGTCAGGATAAACTGACCGCGAACCCGCTCACAACGGCGAATAAACTCAGGATCGTGATGTTCAACGTAGCGCTGAGCATAAATATAGCGTACCAACCTTATTTGCTTGCCAGGCTGACCGTGAGCCGTAAAAAACCCTCCGCCATCGACGTACTGATACAACAGCGGATCGCACCCCCGCAGAACCACCAGCAATGCGCGCAAAGAAGAGTAATAGCGCAGCATATTCACTACACATACAAAACATAAAGCCCAAAACAGCGCAACGGGACTGATCATGATTCCCCCTCAAGGCGAACTGACACCGCGCAATGCGCCCGTCATGCTGGCACACACCCGGCGTTTCGCCCTGCCTTTCCGCAATTTCACACCCCCGGGCTACCTTCGCCCGCCCTCTTTTCGTACCACAGAAGATTGCCAAAGCAGGAGACGCCTGCATTATTGAGTGTAGGAAACGAATCCGAAACTGTTCATATTATTTATATCTATGGATTCTCAGATAAGGAAATGGGATCTGTATGCTTGATTTATTTAACCATTTTGGCGCTATACTGACGTCATGACATCCGCATGACGCTGATATTGCTATTAACCGACTTATGGAAGGAGTTTTCTTATGGCTTACAAACACATACTTATTGCTGTGGACCTGTCGCCGGAGAGCAAAGTTCTGGTCGAGAAAGCCGTTTCCATGGCGCGCCCGTATAACGCCAAAGTGTCCCTGATCCACGTTGATGTGAACTATTCAGACCTGTATACGGGTCTTATCGACGTTAACCTGGGCGACATGCAGAAACGTATTTCCGAAGAAACCCATCACGCGTTGAACGAACTGTCGCAAAATGCCGGCTATCCGATTTCGGAGACCCTCAGCGGCAGCGGTGATCTGGCGCAGGTGCTGGTAGATGCCATCAACAAATATGGCGTGGACTTAGTGCTGTGCGGCCATCATCAGGATTTCTGGAGCAAGCTGATGTCCTCAGCACGCCAGTTGATTAACACCGTTCATATCGACATGCTGATCGTGCCATTGCGCGATGAGGAAGAAGAAGCGTAAGAGGCGTTGCTGTTAATATTGTAAACAAGCCCGCTGGTTTTCACCTGCGGGCTTTTTTTGTCTTTTTGCCTGGAGAATACGGGTCGATTCCTGAACAAAGGATTAATCTGTATATACAGAATAGGTGATTATCAATATATAAATCACATCCCTCTGTTAATTATGAAGAATATTCAAACAGCATGGGTATATACGGAAGATGTTTTCATACAGGATGTATTATGAAAATCCAGTGTTCACCGGCAGTGAAAGAGAAATTGTTCGTAAAATATAATGTTGTGGAGAAAGAGGTCTTCGAATGCTTTGCTAACCGCGAGGGGCATTATCTGAAGGATACCCGCGAAAAGCTGGCAGCAACACTCCCAATTTAGAGGAAGATATTATGACGACCCGCCATGACGCTCAGGATAATGCAGAAATGTGGGATAATCGCGAACTCGGAGCATCGGAGGAGCATGCAGAGGCAGTTAACCCTTCTCTGGCCGCTGAATTTGATGACATGATGGAGCTTCAGGCCATCTCAATAAGGTTGCAAAAATCGCTGCTGAATAACCTGAAAACCATCGCGGCACATCACCAGATTGGATACCAGCCGATGGTCAGGGATTTACTGACGCGTTTTGCAGAAGCAGAAATGAAAAAGATCCTGATTGACCAATTAAACAAGATCGACGAAGCACAGCGGGATCGCGAAAAAACGGTGCCGGTTACTGAGTTTATTGAAGATTTGCGTAATCAGGCATGAAAATAAGAAACCAGAACGTATGTGCAGCGCTTTCTGGTTTCTTATTAATCATGCGATGCCTTTGGTTACAACGGCGTATAGATATCAAACCGGTGACTTTTGGTCACGACAGCGGCCTGGGCGGCGATATCAGCCATCGGCGGTGCGTAGTCCGGGCGTTTGACCACAATACGTTTAGTCGCTAAACGGCGTGCCGGTTCCAGCAGGCCATCCGCATCTTCATCCGGGCCGACTAATCCCTGAAATACCCGCATCTCTTTCTTCACCAGCGCACTTTTCTGTTTATGCGGATACATCGGGTCGAGATACACCACTTCCGGTTTTGGCGATAGTGCAGCCAGCGCTGTCAGGCTTGAGGCATGCAGCAACGTCATACGCTCGCGCAGCCACGGGCCGATTTCTGCATCGCGATAGCCGCGCGCCAGCCCGTCATCGAGCAGTGCCGCCACTACCGGATTGCGCTCCAGCATCCGCACCTTACACCCCAGGGACGCCAGTACAAACGCATCACGGCCCAGCCCTGCGGTGGCGTCAACGACATCCGGCAGATAGCTGCCTTTAATGCCGACGGCTTTGGCTACTGCCTCACCGCGTCCGCCGCCGAATTTGCGACGATGCGCCATCGTGCCGCCGACAAAATCGACATAAATCGCGCCGAGTTTTGGCTCGTCACGTTTGCGTAATTCCAGACGTTCAGGCGTCAGCACCAGCGCCATTACGGCATCCGGGTCAGACGTCAGATCCCAGCGCTGCGCCAGAACAGATAAGGCGCCTTCATCGGCGCCTTCTTCACACAGTAAACACACACTCACAGGCAGAGGTTATCCTTTGATTCCGTAGTGGCGCAGCATAGCATCCAGCTGCGGCTCACGCCCGCGGAAGCGTTTGAACAGCTCCATCGGCTCTTCGGAACCGCCACGCGACAGAATGTTATCCAGGAATGACTGGCCGGTTTCGCGGTTGAAAATGCCTTCTTCTTCAAAGCGGGAATAGGCATCGGCAGACAACACTTCCGCCCACAGATAGCTGTAATAACCCGCCGCATAACCGCCCGCAAAGATGTGGCTGAAAGCGTGCGGGAAACGTCCCCACGACGGTGACGGTACCACGGCCACCTGTTTTTTGATTTCTGCCAGCGTTTGCAGGATTTGCGCACCTTTGGCCGGGTCGTACTCTGCATGCATACGGAAATCGAACAGACCGAACTCCAGCTGACGCAGGATAAACAGCGCCGCCTGATAGTTTTTCGCCGCCAGCATCTTATCCAGCATCTCTTTCGGCAGGGGTTCGCCGGTTTCAAAATGACCGGAGATAAACGCCAGAGCGTCCGGCTCCCAGCACCAGTTTTCCATAAACTGGCTTGGCAGTTCGACAGCATCCCACGGTACACCGGCAATACCGGCAACCCCCGGCGTGTCGATGCGGGTCAGCATATGATGCAGTCCGTGACCGAATTCATGGAACAGCGTGGTGACTTCGTTGTGCGTAAACAGTGCCGGTTTGTTGCCCACCGGACCGTTAAAGTTACAGGTCAGGTATGCGACCGGTTTTTGCAGTTCGCCGTCCGCTTTGCGCATACTGCCCACGCAGTCGTTCATCCATGCGCCACCGCGCTTGTGTTCACGGGCATAAAGATCGAGATAGAAGCTGCCGCGCAGGTCGCCGGTTTCATCGAACAGATCGAAGAAACGCACATCTTTGTGCCAGGTTTCCACATCTTTGCGCTCTTTGGCGGTGATACCGTAAATACGTTTCACCACTTCGAACAACCCTTCCAGCGCACGCTGTTCAGGGAAGTAAGGCCGTAACTGCTCGTCGTTAATGGAGAACAGGTGCTGTTTCTGTTTTTCGCCATAGAACGGCAAATCCCAGGCTTCCATCTCATCCACGCCGAAATGTTCTTTGGCGAAAGCACGCAACTGCGCCAGTTCCTGCTCGCCCTGCGGACGCGCACGTTTTGCCAGACCGCTCAGGAAATCGATCACCTGTTTCGGGCTTTCCGCCATTTTGGTGGCAAGCGACATATCCGCAAACGAATCAAAACCTAACAACTGGGCCAGTTCGTGACGCAGCGCCAGCTCTTCGGCCATGACCTCACTGTTGTCCCACTTACCGGCATTCGGCCCCTGATCGGAGGCACGGGTGGCAAACGCACGGTACATCTCTTCACGCAATTCACGGTTTTCGCCGTAGGTGATCACCGGCAGATAGCTCGGGATATCCAGTGTTAACAGCCAGCCTTCCTGCTCTTTAGATTCTGCCAACGCTTTTGCAGCGGCCAGTGCGCTTTCGGGCAGACCTTTCAGGTCATTCTCATCAGTGATGAGTTTGCTCCAGCCCATGGTGGCATCGAGCACATTGTTACTGTAGGTCGAACCCAGTTCAGACAGGCGCGCGGAAATTTCGCCATAACGCTTTTGTTTGTCCATCGGCAAGCCAATGCCGGACAACTCAAAATCACGCAGCGCGTTATCGATGGCTTTTTTCTGAGCCACGGACAGTGTGCTGAAATGTTCGCTGTCTTTTAAATCGCGATACGCCTGATACAAACCGGCATGCTGCCCGGTCCAGGTGCTGAATTCAGACAGAATTGGCAGACATTGCTCGTAAGCTTCACGCAATTCCTGGCTGTTTTTTACGGCGTTGAGATGCCCGACCGGCGACCAGATGCGGCTCAGGCGATCGTCACTTTCGGCCAGCGGCTGACACAGGTTTTCCCAGGTATAAGGTGCGCCCTGGGCAACAACGCGTTCAATCGTCTGACGGCTTTCTTCGATAGCGGATTTCATCGCAGGGACAATATGTTCGGGCTTGATCGCAGAGAAAGGTGGCAGGGAGAACGGTGTTAAGAGCGGATTCGACGCATTTTGCTGTTCAGTCATAGGGCCAGTCCTTCGTAATAGCGTTTGGGGCTGATGCGCCTGTGGCGCACCACGCCGTGAATTCGGGTCGTCTTAAAGATGACGTAACTTCTAACATGCGGTCAAGTTACGGTGAAATCAATGGGTGGCGGCGGGATAGTCTTTAATGGATAATGCCGCGAAGCCGCAGGAGAAGCCGCACATGTTGAGTTACCGCCACAGTTTTCACGCAGGCAACCATGCCGACGTACTGAAACACACCGTTCAGAGCCTGATCATTGAATCTCTGAAAGAAAAAGAAAAACCCTTCCTTTATCTCGACACCCACGCGGGTGCCGGGCGCTATCAGCTGAGCGGCGAGCACGCCGAACGCACCGGCGAATATCTGGAAGGCATCGCGCGCATCTGGCAGCGGGACGATATTCCTGAAGAACTGGCGGCATATATGTCGGTCGTCAATCACTTCAACCGCAATGAAAACCTGCGTTATTACCCGGGTTCGCCGCTGATTGCCCGTCAGCTGTTGCGCGAAGATGACAAGCTGCATCTGACTGAACTGCACCCGAGCGATTTCCCGCTGTTGCGCAGTGAGTTTCAGAAAGATGACCGCACCCGCGTTGCCCGCGCTGACGGTTATCAGCAACTGAAAGCCCAGTTGCCACCGCCTTCACGCCGTGGGCTAATCCTGATGGACCCGCCGTATGAAATGAAAACCGATTATCAGGACGTGGTAAAAGGCATTCAGGAAGGCTACAAGCGTTTTGCCACCGGCACTTACGCGCTGTGGTATCCGGTGGTGATGCGTCAGCAAATCAAGAAAATGCTGCGTGATCTCGAAGCGACCGGCATCCGCCGTATTCTGCAAATCGAGCTGGGCGTGCGCCCGGACAGCGATCAGCGCGGCATGACCGCTTCCGGCATGATCGTGATTAACCCACCGTGGAAACTCGAGCAGCAGATGAACAACGTGCTGCCGTGGTTGCTCAAAGTGCTGGTGCCTTCCGGTACCGGTCACACCACAGTTAACTGGGTTGTGCCTGAGTAAAAGCCTGCATAAATTGCCGGAGCCTTTTTTCAAAGGTTCTGGCTATCAAACCTATCACAATCATTGATCCAATCTTTTCCACAACACGTTAAACTCTTAGCCAAATTTTGAGATTAATGACGCTGTATCAGTGTCTCCATTTTTCACAACTTACGGATAAAACGATGACCAAACATTATGACTATCTGGCAATTGGCGGCGGCAGCGGCGGTATCGCATCAATCAACCGTGCAGCCATGTATGGGAAAAAATGTGCGCTGATCGAAGCTAAAGAGCTTGGCGGCACGTGCGTCAACGTGGGTTGTGTTCCGAAAAAAGTCATGTGGCATGCCGCGCAAATCGCAGAAGCGATCCGCAACTACGGCCCGGATTACGGTTTTGATACCACCGTTAACAGCTTCAACTGGAAAACGCTGGTCGCCAACCGTACCGCTTACATCGACCGTATCCACACCTCGTACGACAACGTACTGGGCAAAAATAACGTGGATGTGATCAAAGGTTTTGCCCGTTTCGTTGACGATCATACCGTTGAAGTGAACGGTGAGCAGATCACCGCAGATCACATTCTGATCGCCACCGGCGGACGTCCGAGCCATCCGGATATTCCGGGTGCAGAATACGGCATCGATTCAGACGGTTTCTTCGATCTGACCGAAATGCCAAAACGCGTTGCGGTTGTCGGTGCAGGGTATATCGCGGTGGAGATCGCCGGTGTGATGAACGCACTGGGTGCCGAAACGCATCTGTTCGTGCGTAAACATGCACCGCTGCGGACTTTCGATCCGCTGATCGTCGAGACGCTGGTAGAAGTGATGGAAACCGAAGGTCCGGCACTGCATAAAGAATCCATTCCGAAAGAAGTGGTGAAAAATGCCGACGGCAGCCTGACGCTGAAGCTGGAAAATGGCCAGGAATTTGTTGTCGACAGCCTGGTCTGGGCGATTGGCCGCGAACCGGAAACTGACAACTTCAACCTGAAAGCGACTGGCGTGAAAACCAACGATAAAGGTTACATCGTCGTCGATAAGTTTCAGAATACCAGCGTAAACGGCATTTACGCCGTGGGTGATAACACCGGTGCGGTTGAACTGACCCCGGTGGCTGTTGCCGCCGGTCGTCGCCTGTCAGAACGCCTGTTCAACAACAAGCCGGACGAACATCTGGATTACAGCAACATCGCCACCGTCGTGTTCAGCCACCCGCCAATCGGTACAGTGGGCCTGACCGAACCGCAGGCGAAAGAGCAGTTCGGCGAAGACAACGTAAAAGTCTACAAATCAGCCTTCACCGCCATGTATACCGCCGTCACGCAACACCGTCAGCCATGCCGCATGAAGCTGGTATGTGTCGGTAAGGAAGAGAAAATCGTTGGCATCCACGGCATCGGTTATGGCATGGATGAAATGTTGCAGGGCTTTGCGGTCGCACTGAAAATGGGCGCAACCAAGAAAGACTTCGACAATACCGTCGCTATCCACCCGACCGGTGCCGAAGAGTTTGTGACCATGCGCTGATAGCGTCATGCTCTTGCCGGAAAAGTGTTATCTCCGGCAAACAAAAGGCTGAGGATCTTATGATCCCCGGCCTTTTTTTATAGCGCTATTTACACTGCAGGAAGCAAAGAACACAGCCGGTTATCACCGTAGTGATCTCAGTCCAGCAAAATCACTTTCGGGCTGTCTGCCTCGAATAAAGGTTTGCAGAGGATTTTATAACTGTCGCGGTCAAAATGCGGCACAGCAGTATCAAAGGCTTTGGCGGCTTCCAGCGTTTTCACTGTCCCCAGGTAAAACCAGTGATTAATGACGTGATAATCGGTCAGTCCGTTGGCTTCTTCGGCGATGGCAATCCGTCCCGGATACGGCCAGCTACGAATTTTCAGGGCGCTGAGTGCTTCCCGCAAACGTGCCTGATGGGCCTCCTGTGATTCTTTGCCACAACAGACTCCGGCGCATTTGCCCAGTGAAAAGCGGAAACATGCGCGATTTTTTGACAGCTTTTCCAGCCCCAGCGCGCCGTAACATAGCTTTTCCTGATCGGCGATCTCACGGATCTTTTCGACTGCCGACATCCTGGTTTTAAACAACCCAAACAGGTCTTCGCTGTGCGAAAAATCCACATCATCGCTGAAAACGATGCTGGCCGTCAGCCCCTGAAGCCGGATGGAACACAGCTTACGGGCAGTGCGCAGACGCTTATTAAACAAAGGTCTCCGGGTTTTGATCAGATCAGATTCCAGCAATAAGGCGCCGACTTCCCCGATCGTTTCAATAAATTCAATATCACGGGTCATATGCAGGAGTTTGGCTTCGCCAGGATTGCGGAAGTGCGACATGACCCGGCTGCGGATATTCACGCTTTTACCGATATACAGCGGAAAGGCATTATCATCACCGTAAAAAATATACACGCCGCTGCGGTTGGGCAAATTTTCTAAGGTATGACGAAGATGCTCAGGGTACTGATAGAGCTCGGTAAAAAGCTCTTTCTCGGGATTCCACAAAATAGCTGACCTGTTTTTCTCTGATAACTTTTCTCTGACACCTTTTTTGAAACTTTTCTAAAACAAAAAATGCCGTATAAAAAACAGACGGATAATACTGGTGATTTATACAGCCTTCAACCTTTGTAGGAAAAATCTTGTGTAAATATTGAACGTCAGGATTTACGCCTGGGTACGCAGCTCTATATATTCCTGACCATTCAGCAGGTTAGCTAAGGTTTTTTCACGGTTTTCCCGCTGTCCGGATTGTATCCACTGGTAAAGATTATCAATGTTATCGAAACGGACCAGCACGGTGTAGATAGTTTCCCCATGAACCGGCCGCAAGATTTTTACACTTTGGTAACCGGTAAAACTTGCCGCATCGGCCATCAGTTTCTCCAGCCAGGATTCATATTCCGTCAGCTTATCCCGCCGTACGCCATGGGTTATCACCAGAGTAATGTGGTCAGGTTGGTGCGGATAAGTCATCAGATATTCCTTCTCATTAACCGTTGTTCTGGTTAACTGAATGTTGCGTTATATTCATGAACGATACGAAATCAATACAGTCATTCATAACGGAAATATTTTGGGTTGTTGTTAAACAATTTTTGGGGTGGGGGAAATAATGCGATTAAGCCTTGAAGCGCTGCTGATCCTGGATGCGCTGGACAGACACGGCACTTTTGCCGCTGCGGCTGCCAGACTGTTTAAAACCGCTTCTGCACTGAGTTATACCGTGCAGAAAATGGAAAGTGATCTGAATATCAAGCTTCTGGACCGCTCAGGCCACCGCGCGACATTCACACCCACTGGCCGTCTGATGTTGGAAAAAGGCCGCGTACTGCTGCGGGCCGTCAGTGAGCTGGAACAACAGGCGCAGTACGTCGAAAGCGGCTGGGAAAGCAAACTGACCATCAGCGTCGATGCTTCCGTCCCGTTCGCGCTGCTTGCGCCGCTGATCGACCGTTTTTACGCAGAACATCAGCACACCCAGTTATTGTTCCGCCACGACGTACTGGCGGGTTGCTGGGAAGCGCTGAGTTACGGCGAAGCCGACATCGTATTCGGTGCCGTGCAGGAGCCGGTGACGCGCAGCGGCATTGAATACCGCCCGATCGGCTGGCTGGAATATGTGTTTGCAGTAGCAAAGCATCACCCGCTCGCCTCACTGCCGGAACCGCTGGTGCGTGAGCAAATCCGTCAGTATCGCGCGGTGGTGGTTCACGACACGTCCCGCCACGGTACAGGGGCTGATTTACGCGTGCTTGATGAACAGAAAATGCTGAGCGTTCATGATTTTAACGCCAAAGTTCACGCACAAATTGCCGGGCTGGGTTGTGGCTATTTGCCGCGTTACCTCGCCGCGCCGCATCTCGAAAGCGGTGCGCTGGTGGAGCGTCGTCTCGATACAGAAACCCGTCGCGATCAGGCTTTTATGGCCTGGAACGAAAATGCCACCGGCAATGCCGCCATGTGGTGGCGCGAAAACTTACAGAATTTCGACGGTATCGCAGCGGTGTATAGCCTGGAATAAAAAAAGCCGCATTATGCGGCTTTGTACTGCGACTAACGTACCGAAAGGTAATGATGTACCTGAGGTTTATTTTCTCCACGGTGATAACGTGTCACTTCGCTTTGCAAATCGGCATCGGCATGCGACACACGCTGATGCTGACGCAGATGCTCTTGCCAGGATTCCACCAGGAACCATTCCACCAGACGCAACGGATCATCGCTGTGCTCGGTGATCCCCCACGCATAAGCCCCGTCACGGCGGCGTGCCAGCGAAAGTTTGCGGATTTCAGCCAGAAACGCCGGACGATCTTCCTGTGCAATCATATATTCAATCTGGATCATCACCGGACCGCGATCGCCCTGCACATCCCCTTCCACGACCGGATTATCCCAGTGCCCGGCAGGTTGTAAATCCGCCTCGCCAGCGGGCAATTTCAGCCGCCAGCATACCAGCGCGGCGATAACTAATCCGCTGCCGGCGAGTAACAGCGCCCCGACCAGACCGGTTTCCCGGGCAATTAAACCCCAGAACAAACTGCCCGCTGCCATCGCACCGTTAAACACCATCAGGTACACTGCCAGCCCGCGGCCACGCACCCAGTCAGGCAGTACCGCCTGCGCCACACCGTTCATGGAGGTCAGCGCGATAATCCAGCCAATCCCTAATACCACCATCAGCACCACGGCCAGCCATTTTTCCGGTGATGTTGCCAGCAGCAACATGACGGCGGCGGACAGTAAGGCGGAAAGCAGCACCAGTCCGTCAGCGCTCAGTTTCCGGCGTAAACGGGGCAACAGCAGCGCACCGAAAATCGCGCCGACGCCCACTGCGCCAAGCAGAACACCGTAGAATCCGGCAGTACCGTGCAACATATTACGGGCAATCAGCGGCAACATCGCCCAGATGGCGCTGGCGAAAGCGAAGTAAATCGCGGCACGCAGCAGCACACGGTGAAGTTCCCGGCTGGCTTTGACATATCGCAGCCCCGCACGGAACGCACCCAGGAAGTGCTCCGATAACTCATTTTTCGCTTTAACCGGACGCTTCCACCACAGCAATGCGCCGATGACAAAAACATAGCTCATGACATCTGCGCCGTAAGCCGCACCGGCACCGAGGCTGGCCAGCAGCAAACCTCCGCCAGCGGGACCCACCGCCCGGGCAATGTTGATCCCCAGTGAATTCAGCGCGACGGCATTTCTCAAATCTGAACGGGGCACCAGTTCCGGCACAATCGCCTGCCAGGCAGGCCCCATCAGCGCGGCACCGATACCGCCGATAAAGGTCAGTGCTACCAGGTATTCTACGGTCAGCAAATTATTGTGTGACAACAGAAGCAAGGTTCCGCTGACACCTGCCAGCAACAACTGAACAAAAATCAGCAGGCGGCGACGGTCAAGAATATCGGACAGCACACCCGCGGGGATCGCCAGCAAAAAAATCGGCAAGGTTGCTGCGGTTTGCATCAGCGCGACCGCCGCAGGGTTTGATGACAGCCCGGTGACTAACCACGAGCTGGCCACATCACGCATAAAACTGCCGGTATTACCGAGAATGGTTGCCACCCAAATCGTGGCAAATAATCCTTGTTTCAGCGGTGAAAAAGCGCCGCCGGTCGCAACAGTATTCTGGCTCATACCCGCCCCTTAAGGTCATCCCAGGCAACATAGATAAAAGCGCCGGACAGCCCGATATGCTCGAAGAAACCGTTCATCATCATGGCGCGTTCCTGTCCCGACACCTGCCAGAAGGCATTTGCCATAAAATTGGCGCTGAAAGTGAACAGCGCCAGCGCCAGCGCACCCGCCCGGCGAAAGCGTCCGGTAAGAATCAGTGCCGAAGCCGCCAGTTCCAGCACAATCACCGCAGCGGCCATGGGCGCGGCCGGTGACAAACCGAAATGTTGCATCTCGGCAATCGCGCCGGGAAAATCGAACAGTTTGACGATGCCACCCTGCAAATACGCGGCACATAAGGCCAGCAGGGCCAACCAGCGGATGACCGCGAAAGGGATAACAGGTGCCGACAGGCGGGAAACAGGGGCATGACGCATGATGTCTCTCCTGCCGGAACCCGCCTGAGCACGGTTCCGGCTTAATGGATAAATGAAGAAGGTTACGCTTTACGCTGCGGGGCTTTGTGCACCATGGTGTAGGCGTAATCGACACCCATACCGTAAGCACCGCTGTGTTCACGCACCAGATCCATAACAGCGTCGTATGTCTCTTTACGTGACCAGTCGCGCTGATACTCGAGCAGAACTTGCTGCCAGGTCACCGGCACTGCACCAGCCTGCACCATACGGTCAATGGAACGTTCATGAGCGTCCACGCTGGTGCCGCCGGAGGTGTCGGTCACCACATACACTTCATACCCTTCTTTCAGCGCCATCAGTGCCGGGAATGTCAGACACACTTCGGTCCACAGGGCGGAGATGATCAGTTTTTTGCGGCCTGTGGCTTCAACGGCTTTCACGAATGCTGCGTCTTCCCAGGAATTCATTGAGGTACGCTCAATCGGTTTCACATCCGGATGCACCGCCAGTAATTCCGGCCAGATATAACCGCTGAAGCTTTCCGTCTCGACCGAGGTGTAAATCACCGGCACGTTAAAAACTTTGCCCGCTTTAGCGAGAGCGACCGTATTATTTTTAAGCTGCTGGCGATCGATATTCGCAACGCCGAAGGACATTTGTGGCTGATGGTCGATGAAAATCAGGGTGGAGTTCTGTGGGTCCAGCAGATCGAATTTAGACATTTTCATTTCCTCTCAGAGTGCATTGTTAGATTGAGTGTTTGTATTTAACGTCGTGCTGTTGTGCTGCTGGAATTAACAATAGGTCAGGACATTAAAAGCGGATAGCGGAAAGAATTTGGCAACTTGTTCAGATTTTTTTGACAGGTATTACCCTCTCTATATGCCCGATAATACCCATTAATTTCAGCGCGATAGGAACAACAAAATCTTTTAACAACTTATCAAAAACATCCTGTTATCAATATTTCCCTGCCACGCCTAATGTTGTTTTCAACACAACACACGACCCGTATAAAACCTGCAAAATAATCGCTGAGGAAATCTATAAATGAGCACATTCAATACACAAGACGGCACTCAAATTTATTTTAAAGACTGGGGTAAAGGTAAGCCGGTATTATTCAGTCACGGCTGGCCGCTGGATGCTGATATGTGGGACAGCCAGATGAATTTCCTGGCCGATCGCGGCTACCGGGTTATCGCTTTTGATCGCCGTGGTTTTGGCCGTTCAGAACAACCATGGGAAGGTTACAACTACGACACTTTCGCCTCTGATATCAATGATCTGATTGAACATCTCGATTTGCAGGACGTGACGCTGGTCGGCTTCTCCATGGGCGGCGGCGACGTCACCCGTTACATCAGCCGTTACGGTTCAGAACGCGTCACCCGCCTGGTCCTGCTGGGTGCGGTCACACCGCTGTTTATTAAAACGGATGATCATCCGCAGGGTGTGGATAAATCCGTATTTGATGGTATCAAAGCCGGTTTACTGAAAGACCGTGCACAGTTCATCAGCGATTTTGCGACACCGTTCTACGGCACCAATCAGGGGATGACCGTTTCTGATGGCGTGATGACGCAGACGCTCAACATTGCACTGATGGCGTCGCTGAAAGGAACTGTTGATTGTGTTACGGCCTTCTCTGAAACGGATTTCCGCCCGGACATGGCGAAAATTACCGTACCGACGCTGGTTATTCACGGCAGCGCGGATCAGATAGTACCGTTCGAAGCCACAGGCAAACTGGCAGCAGAAATGATTAAAAACGCAGAGCTCAAAATCTATGAAGGCGCACCGCATGGTTTTGCTGTGACGCATCAGGATCAGCTGAACGACGATTTACTGGCATTCCTGACCGGTACTGCTCAGCGGTAAACAACGTCATCCGCAGAAACGAAAAGGCATTCCCGCAAAGGAATGCCTTTTTCTTTTGAGCCTGTTTTAAGCACTTCTTTTAACAAAGCAGCCGTCAGACTACCGGCAGTCTATCCAGAATCGCCTGTGCGGTATTCACGTCCGTCACTAATGAATTAATCATGCCTGAACGCACGGCACCGATAATCCCTGCCGCTTTTTCCGGCGTTGCCGCCACGCCGATAGTCAGCGGCGTTTTGCGCAACTGTTCAACCGAGGCCGCAATCATTCGCTCCTCGCCTTCCCAGTGCAATAACTCGCCCGTTCCCGTGAAGTAATGGCGCAGCACATCGCCTGCGGCATCGCTCAGCGCCTGCTCGCCGGGTGTCGCGGTGGTGGATTCGCTCGGCTTCGGCGTATGCGTCAGTCCCACACCGACAATCGCCGCATCGAGCCTGTCCCACAGTGAAATGATTTCCTGCACACTCGGGTCCGAGAGAAACGCATCACGCAATTCCGCAGAAGAAAGATAAGGGGCATGCAGGAAATACGGCGTGCCTTCCATCTGTTCCGCTGCGCGGCGCACGAACTCGGTTATCTGAAAATGCGGCGCAGATTGTTGCATACCGCCGTTGAGCGCCACGGTCATGATCCCCGGCAGACGAGGCATACCGGCCAGCGTGACTTCGCGCACCGCCCTTCCCCAGCCAATACCGAGCACCGATCCCGCCCCTAAACCGGCGTCCTGTAAAAGAGAAGCCAGCGGCGTCGCCAGTGCGCCGAGCACATTGCCCGGCGGCGCATCCACAACATACGCCTGTTTGAGCCCGAGACGTTTTATCAGATCTGCCGTCATGTCTTCCGGTGAAGATAATCCCACCACTTCGATGCGTACAATCCCCGCCGCGCGGGCTTTATTCAGCAACCGGGAGATGGTTGCCGTCGACACATCCAGCTTGCGTGCAATCTCCACCTGAGACATATCAGACTCGTAATGCAGCTTCGCTACCAGATGCATCATGGCACGCGTTGCTGCAATATCTTGCAAAATTGGCTCTTTCAGCTTGAAATTCCTTTCAGTAATGAATTACACTCAAATCGTCGATTGAGGGATTATTGCGCAACACCTGTAAAAATGCAATGTGCCGGATCGGGCTTCAACCCTTGTAATACGGCATGTTACGCGATTTTCCACCCCGTTTATCCAGGGGGTAAACACAGAACGTCCAGTGTAATCGAGATTTTTTCATCTGTAATAAATTTCACGCAAAGGAGAGTTCCATGTCAAAAATGTCCACCTCAGAATTACGCAGCTATCAGCAGATTTGCGGTAAAAATGGCGCAATGATGGTGATCGCCTGTGACCAGCGCGGCGCCATGCGCAGCCTGCTCGCCAGCGATCCGCAACAACAATCTGCCATTTCAGAGCACGAACTCGGGCTGATTAAAGCCGACATCACGCAATATCTTGCCAGCAAAGCCTCCTGCGTACTGGTCGATCCGGTCTGTGCCGTGCCGCAACTGGTGGACAACGGCATCATTGCCCGCGACACCGCGCTGCTGATTGGCCTGGATGCATCAGGCTGGGATAATTCGCCGGAAGGTTATCGTCTGTCACGGCTGGTGGAGAATGTCGATGCGCGTCGTGTGCGTGAGCTCGGCGCGACCGGCGGTAAAATCATGGTGTATCTGCGTTCCGATCAGGAAGCGGCAAACCGTCATAACATTGATATTCTGCGCCAGTGCATTGAAGATTTCGCCCGCGAAGACCTGCTGCTGGTGGTGGAGTTCCTGACCTATAAACTCGACAACGAAACCGGGGAAGAATATAAAGAAAAAGTCCCGTCTCTGATTTATGGCGGCACGAAGATTTGTCTGGAATGCGGGGCTAAGGTGTTGAAACTGCCCTATCCTGGCTCAAAACAAGCCTGTGCTGACATCACGAAACTCGCGGGTGACGTGCCGTGGGCCGTGCTTTCTGCGGGCGTTGACCATTCCACCTTCCTCAAACAAGTGGCGGATGCCATGAGCGAAGGCGCATCAGGCGTTATCGCAGGCCGATCATTGTGGAAAGACTGCATCTCACTGGACCGCAATGCGACAAAATCCCGTCTGGAATCGCTGGCTGTACCGCGTCTGAACGAACTTCAGGCCGTCATTGAGCAGCATTTCCATGCACCGGCACACAACCAGACACAACAGGTGGAACATGTCTGAAAACAGAAGCGCCTCACGAAATGGCTTTACCGGCAAACGCGTCATCCTGGTGAACGGGATCCCGGCGTCAGGTAAAAGCCGACTCGCCGTTGAGCTTTCTGCATACAGCGGCTGGCTGCAACTGTCGCTTGATGGCATTAAAAACCCATTTCTTCAGCGATTAGAGAATGTTGACCGTCCTTTTAACCGCGTGCTCGGGCTGGCAAGTTATCAGGTTATCTGGGACATCATCGGCGGCGCGCCTCAGGGCAGCACTTTTATTGTCGATGCGTGGTTTGGTTTTCAGCCCAAAGAGGTATTGCAGGATTATCTGCAACGGGCGGGCGCATCACAGGTTGTGGAAATCTGGTGCCAGATTGATGCTGAACGTGCGGCCGAACGATTTTCCTCACGACTGGGCGAACGTTTACCGGGACATGTCGGGGCAGAATATATTCCCGAATTAAAAATTCTCGCCGGAAATGCACGACCAATAACCTCAGGGCCAGTGTATTCTGTGGACCAGAATGTTATCGGACAAAATAAGCCTGTGAACATTGTTGATATTCATACGTGGATAATTAATGCATTCCACACACAACTCCAATAAATACCTGAACAAAGGAAATATTTATTTACTGAAAAAGTAAGTTAATTCTGATATCGGGATATTGTTAACCCTCTACTATCATTCATTCTTTCAGGTTGTTTGAAATTATTATCGTTCATTGATGGCTAATAGGATTGGACAGATCACAGTTTTTATTTTAATTAAATATCATACTGAGAAAAGACCCTATTCATATGAAGAGGTATTATGTTAAGCGACTGGATTAATGAAAACAACACGCAAATCATTAGCAAAACAGATGACTGGAAAAGTGCAGTAGCAGTTGCCGTACAACCGTTAATTGATTCGGGCGCAGCGGAAAATCGCTATCTTCAGGCTATATATGATATGCACCGGGAGATCGGACCTTATTATGTTTTGGGCGAAGGTATTGCGATGCCACACGCCCGGCCTGAAGAAGGGGTTAACCGGACGGCACTGTCTTTGGTCATTGTTTCAGAAGGCGTTGAGTTTGGCAGTGAAGGTAATGATCCGGTTTACGTTATCTTCGCGCTGGCCGCGGTGGACAGCCATTCGCACATCGAAATGATTGCCAGCCTTTCCCATCTGTTCTGCGATGACGAGGCAGCGGAACGATTAAAACGCAGTAAAAACAAACAGGAAGCATTAGAGATTATCCGGCAGTTTTAGACGTGAAGTGAAAAAGATAAACATAACCCTTTATGAACACCTACAAAGAACGTAAGGAAAAATGATGAAAAAGCTATCAATCCTGGCGGTATGCGGTGCGGGTCTGGGCAGCAGTTTTGCCTGTGAAATGAGTATCGAAGCGGCACTGAAGGATCTGGGTGTGGAAGCCGATTTATCACATTGTGATATTTCCAGCGCCACGTCTTCAAGAGCTGACATTATTATGACCGGCGAGAATTTCAGATCGCAATTTCAGCATTACACCATTAATGCCAATATTATTTATCTGAAACGACTGGTGGATAAAAATGAAATAAAGACCAAGCTGACGCCTATTCTTCAGGAGATGGGGCATCTGGCCACGTAATAACACGCTGTCTTAATTCACAATACGTATAAATTAAATCAACAGAACAATTACCGTGAACTCTACAGGGGACGCTTATGTCTTTCCTTCACTTTATTGTCAATGATGTATTAGGCCAGGCATCAATATTAATATCACTGATCGCCATGATTGGTCTGATAGCATTAAAGAAAAGCACCGGGCAAGTTATTACCGGCACATTAAAAACGCTTCTGGGTTTTTTGGTTCTGCTTTCCGGTGCAAGTATTATTGTTAATGCCCTGACCTTTCTGGGTGAAATATTCCAGAAAGGGTTTCATATGCGCGGGATTGTTACCGACGTCGGTTCTATTGCCGGTATCGCACAGCAAACCCTCGGGCGTGAAACCGCATTAATTATGGTTCTGGCGTTTATCGTCAATATCCTGATTGCCCGCCTGACCCGTTTCAAATATATCTTTCTCACCGGACAGGCATCCCTGTGGATGGCCACGGTGTGTTCCGTTATCGGGTATATGGGCGGTTTGCGCGGTACGGAACTGATCCTGACCGGCGGCATTATTGCGGGCATTATGGCCGTCGGGATGCCGGTGCTGGCTCAGCCGATCGTGCGTAAAATCACCGGTTCCGATGACATTGCACTCGGCCATTTTTGCACCATCGGTTATATCGTGCAGGCGGGTGTGGCGAAAATCACCGGCGATGTCAGTAAAAGCACCGAAGATTTCGAGCTGCCGCAATCTTTCTCTTTTCTGCAGGACACCTACCTGTCGATGATGGTGGTGATGATCCCGATTTACCTGATCCCGGCGATTGCCGCAGGGCCGGAAGTCGTCGCGCCTTACGCCAATAACGTCAACTATCTGGTCTATTCGTTCCTGCAATCCATTCAGTTTGTGGTCGGCGTTTATGTTCTGCTGTCGGGTGTCCGCCTGTTGCTGGCGGAAATCGTACCGGCATTTCGCGGCATCGCCCTGCGCATTGTCCCGAACGCCATTCCGGCACTCGATTGCCCGGTGCTGTTTCCGTATGCACCGAACGCCGTCATTATCGGCTTCATCTCCACCACCATTGGCTCCGTCATCGGCATGTTCCTGTTTCCGAGCCTCGGGCTGGCGATGATTTTACCGGGCATGCTGACCAACTTCTTCGCGGGTGGCACAGCGGGCATCTTCGGCAATGCTGTCGGCGGGCGGCGCGGCGCAATTATCGGCGGCATCTTCCACGGCCTGTTTATCACCCTGCTGCCTGCGTTGCTGCTGCCGCTGCTGGGTAAGTTCGGCTTCTCGAACGTGACGTTCAGTGACTCAGACGTCATCAGCGTCGGGCTGGTATTCGGCCACATTCTTAACTTCTTCCACTAAGCGAACCGGAGAGCCTTCTTATGGATAAAAGTTTGGACACACGCATCGGACAAATTTTAGCGCAACAGATGCCGCCGCAGGCGTCGGCGAAAGCACTTAATGAACTGGGAAAACAGTATCAGGAACAGCAGGATCTGGACGCGGCCATTGCCTGCTGGGAGCAAAGCATGGCCTGTTATGGCAAACCCGGGTTTGCCCAGGCTCAGCTGATGAAAGCCTACAATGCCCGGCGGCGTCAGTGCTCTGAAGCCGGTGACGGCAAAGGGCTGGAGCAATATTCTGAGAAAATCGATGCGCTGATGCAGCAAAGTAAGGATGCAATCCGCTACGGATTCTGAGGGAGCCAAAAGCCAGAACAGAGGTTCCGGCTTTTGTTTTTCACGTCTTTATTCTTCTCAATCCTTCCGTAGAATAGATTTTGCCCCCGTCGTGAGGGCCTAATAACGAAGGATTTACTATGCCGATGATCCGTTTGGAAATGTTGCCGGGCCGCACTACTGAACAAAAACGCGATTTTGCCCGTGAAGTGACCCGCCTGGCGGTAGAAACGCTTAACTGTAAGCCTGAAAGTGTGGATGTGATAATCACTGAAATACCAAAATCACATTGGGCAAAAGGGGGCGTATTACCGGAAGAATAATAGGCGGGATTAAACGCCGTCAGCCAGCACAGAGAATGTGCTGGCTGAGCCGATAAAACGGCCAGAAACGTGATTACTTTTGCAAAGATTTCGTCCGCTGCGCAAAGCTCTTGCGCAATTTTTGCAGTTTCGGCGGGATCACCGCCATGCAGTAACGGTTCTGCTGTCCTGCGCCATCCCAGTAATTCTGGTGATAACCCTCGGCCACGTAGACTTCACCGAGCGGTTCAATGCTGGTGACAATCGGATCACTGTGATCATGTTGCGCACGCAGTATTGCCGCTTCCGCCTCTGCTTTTTGCTGGTCGTTAGCCGGGAAAATCGCTGAACGGTATTGCGTACCGACATCATTCCCCTGGCGGTTAAGCTGGGTCGGATCGTGCGTCGCAAAATGGATATCCAGTAAATCGCCGTAGGTCAGTTTTTCCGGGTCAAACCCTACACGGATGGCTTCCGCATGGCCGGTCGTGCCGGTGCAAACCTGTTCATAATTCGGATTCGGACGACGCCCGCCGGTGTACACACTTTCCACCGACTCCACGCCGATGACGTCTTTGAACACCGCTTCCGTACACCAGAAACAGCCGCCACCGAAAATAGCGTATTCGATTGTCATACAGACTCCTTCACTGAGGGGGTAGAAGAAATATGGGGACGAATAGCATTGAGATAAAGGTATGGCATTAAAAAAACAGAATGTGAAATTTTATCCCCGGTAAATGATATTATTTTGCACCCGCTTATTTCCCTGTAAATAGTGTTGATATTTCGTCTGATTGATCTGGCTTTTTTTTCGTGGCAGACTCACTGGCATTGAAATACATGGAATTCCCCTATGAAAGACGTCATTGAAGGTTTCCTCAGATTCCAGAAAGAAGCGTTTCCGCAACGCTCTAACTTATTCAAAAAACTCGCGTTAAACCAAAATCCTAAAACCTTGTTTATCTCCTGTTCTGACAGCCGGCTAGTGCCGGAATTGGTCACGCAGCGTGAACCGGGCGAACTGTTTGTTATCCGTAATGCCGGTAATATTGTGCCGCCATTCGGGCCGGAACCGGGCGGCGTTTCCGCCACGGTAGAATATGCCGTCATGGCGCTGGGCGTGAAAGATATCGTGATCTGCGGGCACTCCAACTGCGGCGCAATGAGCGCCATTGCGAACTGCACCTGTCTGGATCACATGCCGGCAGTCGCCCACTGGCTGCGTTATTCCGATGCCGCGAAAGCCATCAATGAATCCGTCGAACACGAAAACCCTGAGGCCCGCGTCAACGGTATGGTGCACCAGAACGTCGTTGCCCAGCTCAGTAACCTGCGCACACACCCTTGCGTTGCCGTCGCGCTGGCGAAAGGGGAAATTACCCTGCACGGCTGGGTTTATGATATTGAATCGGGTTCTATCGAAGCTTTCGATGCGAAAAGCGGCGCTTTTATTTCGCTGTCTGATAACCCTGAAGTCAGAGCCAGTTAATTAAAACATCCGGAACATTTGTAAATAATGTTCCGGATGATAAATCATCGACTTAAGTCTTATTATAGTGTTGTCTTCACCTCTGCCGTAATATCCCCCTGCCTGAACGACAGTTAACCGATTTCTCTTTTACGCCACAGCGAGAATAATTGATGTCTGTTATTACGTTAAACCGTCTGGCCAATTGTCCTGCCGCACAGTGGGATGCGCTGGTGCCTGCGCAGCAGCCTTTCCTGAGTCATGCATTTTTATCCGCGCTGGAAGACAGCGGCAGCCTGGGGCCACATTCCGGCTGGCGTCCGCAGCACCTTCTCTGGCAGGAAAACGGCGAAATCTGCGCCGCCATTCCCGGCTACCGCAAGCACCATTCTTATGGCGAATATGTGTTTGATCAGGGCTGGGCAGATGCCTGCCAGCGTTCAGGCATTGCTTATTACCCGAAATGGCTGGGCGCCGTACCCTTCAGCCCGGTGACCGGCGCAAGGTTGCTGGGTGAGGAATCGGCGGTGATCAATCTGTTACAGACATTGCCTGATTATCTGGAAGAGAATGGACTGACCGGTGCGCATATTAATTTTACTGACGAACGCGCCAACCGGCTGATGGGCGATCAGGCGGTCTGGCAGCACCGTCAGGGCCTGCAGTATCACTGGCAAAACCGTGGCTACCGGGATTTTCAGGATTACCTCGACGCGCTGACGTCGCGTAAGCGCAAACAGTTTCGCAAAGAGCGGGAACAGGTGGCGTCACAAGGAATCAATTTTGTCTGGCGGGAAGGTGCGCAGGTCACAGAAGCGCAATGGGATTTCGTCTATGCCTGTTACAGCAATACCTATGCAGTTCGCGGCCAGTCGCCGTATCTGACCCGCACTTTTTTCAGCCTGCTGGCGGAAAGAATGCCGCAGGCTATCCGCGTGGTGTTTGCTCAGCAAAACGGCCGCGACGTGGCGATGGCCTTCAGCTTAATCAGCGGCGATACGTTTTATGGCCGCTACTGGGGATGTGTAGCGGAATTTGACCGGCTCCATTTCGAGACCTGTTTTTATCAGGGAATGGAATATGCGATTGCCAGCGGACTGGCGCGTTTCGACGCGGGGGCACAAGGGGAACACAAGCTGCTGCGCGGTTTTGAACCGGTGATCACCGACTCCTGGCACTATTTACGGCATCCGGGTTTGCGCGATGCCGTGGAGGATTTTCTGGTGGAAGAACGTGCCGCCGTGCAGCGCTGGGCCGATGAAGCCCGTGAAGTGCTGCCCTACCGGCACGACGTCTGTTAAGTGCGGCCTTAATCCATACCGACAAAACCGCCGGTCTGGTGTTGCCATAAGCGCGCATAAAGACCACCGTGCGCCAGCAGCTCGGCGTGATTGCCCGTCTCGACAATCTGTCCTTTTTCCAGCACCACCAGGCGATCCATTTTGGCGATGGTCGATAAGCGGTGTGCAATCGCAATCACCGTTTTGCCGCCCATCAGCGTCTCCAGACTTTCCTGGATTGCCGCTTCCACTTCGGAATCCAGCGCCGACGTGGCTTCATCCATGATCAGGATCGGGGCGTTTTTCAGTAATACACGGGCAATCGCAATACGCTGACGCTGCCCGCCGGAAAGTTTAACGCCGCGTTCGCCGACATGCGCATCCAGCCCGGTTCTGCCCAGTGAATCATAAAGCTGCGGGATAAATTCATCGGCACGCGCCTGACGGATTGCCCGCTGCAACTCTTCTTCCGTCGCGCCCGGCCTGCCATAAAGCAGATTATCGCGGATTGAACGGTGCAACAGTGAGGTGTCCTGCGTGATCATACCGATTTGGGCGCGCAGGCTTTCCTGAGTGACCTCCGCAATATTCTGCTGATCAATCAAAATACGGCCACCGTCGATGTCATAAAGACGCAACAGCAGATTGACCAGTGTGGATTTCCCCGCGCCGGACGGTCCGATCAGACCGATCTTCTCGCCGGGGCGAATCGCCAGATCCAGATTCGGGATCACCCGGCCACCTTTGCCGTCATTCTCTTTTCCATAGTTAAATTCAATATGATCGAAATGGATCGCACCCTGATCCACTTTCAGCGCTTTCGCCTGCGGAATATCCGTTACCGTCAGCGGCCGCGCAATGGTGTGCAGGCCATCCTGTACCATGCCGATATTTTCAAAAATACCGTTCACCACCCACATGATCCAACCGGACATATTCACGATACGAATAACCAGACCCGTCGCCAGCGCGATAGCCCCGACGCTTATCAGCGACTGCGTCCACAACCACAGAGCCAGACCGGTGGTGCTGACAATCAGCAACCCGTTCAGCGTGGTGATCGACACATCCATCCCCGTGACCAGGCGCCCTGCCAGCTGGGTTTTCTCGGTCTGTTCAGTGATCGCTTCGCGCGCGTATTTCTGTTCAAGATCCGTATGGGCGAACAGTTTAAGCGTTGTGATATTGGTGTAACCGTCAACGATACAACCCATCAGCTTTGAACGCGCTTCCGATGATTGCACCGAGCGTTGTTTCACGCGCGGCACGAAATAACGCAGACAGATACCGTAGCCAAAAATCCAGATAATCAGCGGGATCATCAGCCGCCAGTCCGCCTCGGCAAACAGGAATAACGCACTGGCGGCATAAATGACCACATGCCAGATGGCGTCCACCGCCTGCACCGCCGAATCGCGCAGCGAGTTACCGGTCTGCATAATGCGCTGGGCAATGCGTCCGGCGAAATCGCTCTGGAAAAAGTTCAGGCTCTGTTTGAGGACATACTTGTGGTTCTGCCAGCGGATCATGCTGGTCATGCCCGGACTGATGGTCTGGTGAACCAGCAAATCATGCAGCCCGATAAATACCGGCCGCAGGATCATCGCGACCGCCGCCATCCAGAGAAGCTCGCCCCTATGGTCGGTGAAAAAACTGCCCGGCGGGGTGTCCTTGGTCAGGTCGATAATCTGGCTGAGATAGCTGAACAGCGAGACTTCGATCAGCGCACCGATCAGCCCCACCACCAGTAAAATAGCGAAACTCGGCCAGACCTGGCGCAGATAATAAACATAGAAAGGCAGTACCTGATCCGGCGGCTCAACGGCCGGTGCCTCACGGAAGATGTCGATCATTCGCTCGAAACGGCGAAACAGCATAGCGGATCCCCTTTATGATATCCCTGTCGGCGTTGCTGGTTTCCATGCCATTTCAACGCCGTAAAGGGCAAAGCTTAGTGCAAATCACGGGGAGTATGGCCGGTTATTTCTTCAGCACAGCATCTTTTTGTAACAGCGACAGGACAAACGCCAGCACCATCACGCACGCGGCTATCAGATACACCGAGTGCAGCGCCGAGCCAAAGGCCTGCAAATAATCAGCACGGATGGCGGCCGGTAATTCCTGCACCGCCTGCGCACCCAGCGAGCGCGGAAGCACCGTGCCTTCGGGGATCAATGCCCCCAGCTGATCACGCAGCACATGGGTAAAAATCGCACCAAACATTGCCACGCCGATGGAACCACCGATAGAACGGAACAGCGTCACCCCGGATGTTGCCACCCCCATCTGCTTCATCGACACCGCATTTTGCACCGCCAGCACCAGCACCTGCATCACCATGCCCAGCCCGAGACCGAGCACACCGATATAGAGATACAACATATGCACCGGTGTGCTGACTTTCAGAAAGCCCAGCAACACCATGCCGGCAAAACTCAGCAACGTCCCGATAATCGGGAAGATGCGGTAGCGCCCGATGCGGCTAATCAGACGTCCGCTGATAACCGAGCTGACCAGCAGCGCGGCCATCAGCGGCAACAGTTGCATCCCGGCTTGTGACGGCGACGAGCCTTTCACCACCTGCAAATACAGCGGCAGAAAGGTCATCGACCCCATCAGAGACATACCGATAATAAAGCTTATTGCACAACTCAGCAGGAACGTACGGTCACGGAACAGGCCCAGCGGAATAATCGGCTCTGCCGCCAGCGTCTCTTCATAAATGAAGCCACCGAGGGTCACAATACCGAACGCCAGAATGCACCACAGCTGAGGATCTGACCACTGATACACCGTGCCCCCTTCGCTGGTGAACAAAATAATGCAGGTCAGCGCCGCCGCGAGATAACCCGCACCGAGAAAATCAATTTCATGGCGGATACGCGCGGTCTGCGATTTCAGGGCCACACCAATCACCAGCAGGGCGAAGATCCCCAGCGGCAGATTGATATAGAAAATCCAGCGCCATGAAATATGCTCAACCAGAAAACCGCCAATCAGCGGCCCGATAACTGTCGCAAGGCCAAATACACCGCCGAATAACCCCTGATATTTACCGCGCTCTGCAGGCGGAATCACATCACCGACCGCAGCCATACTGACCACCATCAGCCCGCCGCCGCCCAGCCCCTGTAAAGCACGCATCAGGATCAGCTGAGTCATGTTCTGCGCCAGTCCGCACAATACGGAACCGAGCAAAAACACGATAATCGCCGTTTGCAGCACAATTTTGCGGCCGAGCAGATCACCAAACTTACCGTACAGCGGCACCACAATCGTGGAGGCCAGCAGATATGAGGTCACCACCCACGAGAGCTGTTCCATCCCGCCGAGTTCACTGACGATGGTCGGCAGCGCGGTGGAGACTATGGTCTGGTCAAGTGCGGCCAGCAACATCACCAGCATCAGCGCAGAGAACAGCAGCTTTATCGAAGGCTTCTGTTGCACTACCTCGCCTGGTGCCGAATTTATTGTCGTCATGAATGAGATCCTGACTTGTAATTAATTAACGATATAATTAATATTGAAGCATCAAACTCATCTGGTCAATGGATCATCTTTCTTATGGCAGACAGAAAAATCTCAGAAACGCCAGGATCTGCCCAAAAAGATCCCACGGCAGCCGCGCGTCGTCCGGGTCGTCCCCGCAGTGGCAAAAAAGGCGCAGACAAGCGTGAACTGCTGCTGGACGCCGCCCTGAAACTGTTTGCCCAATACGGCATCGCCGAAACACCGCTGAGCATGATCGCCAAAGAAGCTGGCGTCACTACCGCCATGCTGCATTACTATTTCAAGACCCGTGAACAGTTGCTGGACGTGATGATCGACGAACGTTTTCAGCCGGTGCGTGCCGGATTTACGGACATTTTCGAAACGCATGCCGATGACCCGCTGATGGCGATCACCAACATGGCGCAATGCATGATTGATGCGGCAGAAAAATACCCGTGGGTAGCACCGCTGTGGGTACGCGAAGTCATCAGCGAAAGCGGTATGCTGAAAAAACGCATGGAAGAACGTAACGGCGATAAAAACCGGAAAATCGTACAGGAGTGCATTATCCGCTGGCAGGCAGAAGGACGGCTAAACCCGGATCTTAATCCGGCATTGTTGTTCATTTCCCTGTTCGGCCTGACGCTGTTCCCGATGGCCTCAATGAAAATGAGACAGGGAGGCGTATCGCCCATTTCCCCCGACATGTTGCGTAAACACGTCACCCTTTTGCTGTTCCACGGCGTTGCACCGCAGAAGCCGTAAGCCGGATCACGATAAGCGCGGGTCAAGCCGCGCAACTCTCTTAATTCCCTCTTTTTTGTAATGAAAAAAACTGTGCAGACTGTTTTATGATGTAAATAAAATGTTGCTGTTAATCAGGGAATACCGTTCAACATGAAGGGAATGCCACCGTTAATTCTTGCTTTGCTCGCCAGTTCGTTAGTACTCACTATCGGGCGTGGTGTCACGCTGCCGTTTATTACTATTTATCTGACCGGGCACTATCATCTGCTGCCCAAAAGCGTCGGAATTATTCTCGGTGCCAGTCTGGCGATAGGTATTCTCAGCAGTCTTTACGGTGGCTATCTGGTGGATAAGTTCAATCACCGGACGCTGATTACCGCCTCAGTCAGCCTGTTCGGGCTGAGTTTTTTGCTGTTGCCGTTTCTGCCGGATGTGACCGGCGTACTGCTGGTTCTGGCATTGCTGAATGCCTCTTACGCCCTGCTCAGCATTACGCTCAAAGCCTGTATCGCCAGCTGGCTACCGGTGGAAAAGCGGGTGAAGGCCTTCTCAATGAACTATACGCTGGTGAACGTCGGCTGGGCTGTGGGCTCATCGCTGGGTGTCTGGCTGGCGGGTTTCAGCCCGATGCTGCCGTTTGTGATTTCCGGCATGCTGGCACTGGGTACTGTGTTGTCCCTGACGTGGGGGCTACGTAATATTCCCCATAAACCGCCACAAGCAGAACAGGAACAGCAACCCCTGCCGAAACCCAACCTTCGCCAGACACTGAGCATTCTGGCTCATGACCGTCGCCTGATTTACTTCACACTGGGCAGCACACTGGGTTCGGTGGTGTTCGGGCAATTCGCCGGTTACCTCTCGCAGTATCTGATTCTGGTGACCAGTGCGGCCTTCGCCTATAAAATTATCGGCGCGGTGATGATCACCAACGCCGTGATTGTTATCGTCTTCCAGTACGTATTAAGCAGCAGGATGAAACAAAACAGTCTGCTGAAATGGCTGCTTCTCGGTACTCTGTTCTTCATCATCGGTCTGACCGGCTTTATGACTGCCGGACAATCGGTGTTGTTCTGGGTGGTCGCAATGGCGATTTTCAGTTTTGGCGAACTGATTGTTATCCCGGTGGAATACATGTTTATCGACTTTATCGCGCCGGAAAACTTGAAAGGCAGCTATTACGGCATGCAGAACCTGAGCAATCTGGGTGGCGCGATAAATCCGGTCATGTGCGGTTTGCTGCTCAGTTACGCCGCCCCGCCGGTGATGTTTATCGCGCTGATCGCCGCCTCCGCTGGCGGGCTGATATTCTTCTGGATGGGGCACAGGCTGGCGGCTAATACAACGCGCGCGCCTGCTGTTTGAGGTTCTCCATCAGCCCGATATAAGGGTGCGGGCCATAGCTTATCCGGCTGACACCCGCCGCCGTGAGATCAGCCAGCGGCGGGGTCAGGTTGCTGGTCATAATATTCACCGGCAGCGCTGATACCTCACAGAGTTCGGCAATCAGTGTCAGATCGCTCAAACCGGGAGCAAAAAAACCGCTGGCACCCGCATCCTGATAAGCGCTCAGCCGCTTTTTGGCTTCGGCCATCAGTGCAGGATGCCGTGACTGATCACTTTCCTGTAAAAAAATATCGGTTCGTGCGTTGATAAACAAAGCAATTCCCTGAGTTTCCGCCACCTGACGCAGTGAGCTCAGCATCCCGCATTGTTCACGGATGCCGTTCAGTGCGGATAATCCCATTCGCTGATCTTCAACATTAATGCCCACCACACCGGCCTGCAAAAGTGCGCTCAGATTATCGCGACGGTCAGCACCATAACCCGTTTCGAAATCCACCGTGAGCGGCAGACTGACAACACAGGCAATACGTTGCACCGTCTGCAACAAACGGGCGAAAGGCATGGCTTCGCCATCCTGATAGCCCTGCGCTGCCGCACACGACCAACTGCCGGTCGCGATGGCTTTTGCCCCCGCCTGTTCCACAGCCAGCGCACTTCCCGCATCCCAGATGTTGTATAAAATGACCGGATTGTTTTTGCGGTGAAGCTGTGAAAATGCCAATGCCTGACGTTGCTGACTCATACTCTGCTCCTCATTTAGCGGCTCAGCGCCATTCTTCTTTCGTGTTCAATCAGCCACCGCTTTCGCCATAGTCCGCCGCCATAACCGGTCAGCGAACCGTCGGCACCCATCACGCGATGACAAGGGATCAGAATTGAAATTTGGTTAGCGCCGTTAGCCCGGGCGACTGCGCGGCAAGCCGTTGCCTGCCCGATATCGGCAGCCAGCGCGGAATAACTGCGTAACTCACCTGCCGGAATGGCTTTGAGCGCATCCCAGACTTTGCGGGTAAACAACGAGCCGAACTCCGCCAGCGGCGTGACGAATGTGTATTTTTCGCCTGCGAAATACGCCTTCAGTTCGTCTTCAACCTGATCAATTAGCGGATTACGGCCAAAAATGATTTCAGATGACGTCAGCTGTTTCAGCCGCTCGATTTCATTGGGCAATGCCGGACGATCAATAAACTCCAGCAGATACAGCGCATCCCCGCTGGCAATCGCCAGCATGGAACCGATCGGCGTATCCAGCCAGTCAGCTTTCAGAAACTGATGCTTTCTGGCCTGGCTGGGATTCAGCCCGATTTGCCGGCTTATCGCCGCACGGAATCCGCTCCCGGATTCAAAACTGGCATCCAGCTGGGCGTCAATGACCGGCTCACCGCCGGCCAGCGCATCGACACCTTTGCCGATCCTGCGCAAGCGCGCCATTTCCAGAAAAGTGATGCCAAACTGTCGTTTAAAGGCCCGGCGGACAGTGGAAGGATCAACGTTCATTGCCTGAACATCCCCTTCACTCCACTTTCTTTCCGGTTCTTTCTCGAGTGCAGCAAGCAATTTCAGCACCAGCGGGTCTTTTTCTCCGCCCTGCATCAGCGGCCTGCAGCGTTTACAGGGACGAAATCCTGCTTCCATCGCGCTGACCATCGACGGGTAAAATACCGAGTTCTCACGTTTAGGCTTTCGTGCCGGACAAGTCAGACGGCAGAAAATACCGGTGCTTTTAACGCCGACAAAAGCAAAGCCGTCATAGGCCGGATCACGGGCAATCAGCGCAGCATAAAGCACATTATCGTCAGGCAAATCGAAAAGCATGATTTCACTCACAGGCGGGATACATGAGGAAAAGCATAGGGGAATTTCAGCAGAGGAAGCGACGTTTTTCGGGCGTTGATTTAAATATTTATGACAAGATAAACCATGCCCGGCCTGATACCGGGCATGGCCATGTTTACTCCTCCAGCCCGCGATTTTTCAGCATCGGTTCAATCGACGGCGCTTTGCCACGCCAGGTTTCGTAGAGTTTTTCCAGGTCTTCGCTGTTGCCGCGTGAGAGGATCTGATCACGGAATTTCTGACCATTCTCCCGCGTCAGTCCCCCCTGTTCGGTGATACCCGCAAAGGCATCATCGGCCAGCATTTCGGTCCACAGATAGGCGTAATATCCCGCCGCATAACCGTTACCCCAGATATGCTGGAAATAGCTGGAACGGTAGCGCGGTGGCACATACGCCAGATTCACCTTGTCTTTCGCCAGCGAATCCGCTTCAAACTTATCAACATCCTGCTGCGGTGCGTCCGCGCTCAGGCTGTGCCAGTGCATATCCAGCAGCGCGGCCGCCAGAAGCTCGGTCATGTCATAACCTTTGTTGAACTTACTGGCTTTCTCGATTTTGTCCTGCAAGGCCTGCGGCATCACCTGGCCGGTCTGATAATGTTTGGCGAAGTGAGTAAATACTTTCGGATCACTCGCCCAGTGCTCGTTAAACTGCGACGGGAATTCGACAAAATCACGCGGCGTCGCCGTGCCGGAAAGGCCCGGATATTCCTGATCGGCAAACAGGCCATGCAGCGTGTGGCCAAACTCGTGGAACACCGTGATCACGTCATCCCATGACAGCAATGCCGGTTGTCCCGCAGCCGGTTTCTGGAAATTCGCCACGTTATATATCACGGGCTTGTTACCCAGCAGTTTCGACTGATCGACGTAATTACTCATCCATGCGCCGCCACCTTTATTATCGCGCTGATAGTAATCGGCGTAGAACAACGCCATCGATTTGCCATCCTTATCGAATACCTCAAAAACCCGCACGTCAGGGTTATATACCGGCAGGTCTTTGCGTTCTTTAAAGCTAATGCCATACAGCAGGTTAGCGGCATAAAACACACCGTTTTCCAGTACATTATTCAGCTCGAAATACGGTTTGATCTGCGCGTCGTCCAGATCGTATTTTTCCTTACGAACCTGCTGTGCGTAATGCTGCCAGTCCCAGGCAGCCATTTTGAAGCCGCCGTTCTGTTTATCGATTTCCGCCTGGATATCGGCGGCCTCACGCTGCGCACGGGCGGTCGCTGCCGGCACAATCTTATGCATAAAATCCAGTGCAGCCTGAGGCGTTTTCGCCATCTGGTCTTCCAGCTTCCACGCCGCATAGCTCGGGAAGCCCAGCACCCGGGCCTGCTCCGCACGCACTTTTGCCAGCTTCGCAATCAGTTCACGGGTGTCATTCGCATCGCCTTTTTCAGCACGATTGACGGAGGCTTCATACAACGCTTTACGCGTTTCACGATTATCCAGCGACTGCAATAACGGCTGCTGGGTGGTATTTTGCAGCACCAGAAGCCAGGCGTTATCCAGCTTGCGGTCTTTGGCGGCCTGCGCGGCAGCCGATAATTCGGCATCGCTCAGCCCGGCCAGCTGCGCTTTGTCTTTCACCGTCAGCCCGCCTGCTTTGGTCGCGGCCAGCAATTTGTTGGTGAACTGTGTGCTGAGTGTCGCGGCCTGCTGGTTCAGCGCCTTAAGTTTATCTTTATCCGCATCAGAAAGATTAGCGCCTGCCAGTTCGAAATCCTTAAAGGTCACCTCAATCAGACGCTGTGATTCAGGAGAAATTTTCAGACTGCTGCGCTGGTCATAGACAGCTTTCAACCGGGCAAAAAGCTTGCTGTTAAGATGGATGCTGTCATCCATTGCCGCCAGTTTTGGCGAAGTCTCTTCATCAATTTTTTGCAGCGTGTCGTTGGTGTTCGCACCGGTCATCGCACCAAAAACATTCAGCACGCGCCCGAGCATAACGCCGGATTTTTCCAGCGCTACGTAGGTATTTTCAAAGGTTGGTGGGGCAGTATCACTGGCGATTTTATCGACTTCAGCGAGTTTCTGCCGGATACCTTCGAGGATCGCCGGTTCGTAATCGCTGTCTTTATAGAGATTAAATTGTGGCGCCTGATATTCCAGCGGGCTGGGCTTCAGAAACGGATTATCGGCACTGATGGTGTTTTTCATGACGTGCTCCTGCGTTGATACCGGTGCAGATGGGGATTGTTCAGCGGACGCGTATTGGCCGTATGCCAGAGTAATAGCCAGAAAAAGAGGAGAAAGACGCATAGGGGATTTTCCTTTACCTGAGTTCCTTTAAGTCTTTGAGCATAGTAACAGGCAGGGGATTGGGCAAAATTAAGGGGGAGAAATTTACAGATAACCTTATGTTGCCCAATAAGAATGTACTTTATTCCCCCCGCCTCAGCCGGCAGCAGACGATCAGTCTTCAGCCCCTGAGTCGTCGGATCCGGAACTTAAATAATCGAGATCAGAGTCTTCATCAATCCCGCTTGAACTTAAGCTCCTGACTTGTGGCTTGTAATACTCATTGTTTATCGTGTATTGCTCAGATTGGATACCCACCATTTTCGGAACGCGAATTTCCGGCCGGTAAAAACTGTTAACGACGTTAGAAAGCTGGGCATCACTTCTGGCAGAAAGGATAATTTCCTGGTCAGCTGGCGGCAAAGTTCTGTTAGTGAGAATAATAGAATAAGCCAGCCCCAAAACAGAGAACATTTTCCCGTTAAAAATTATCGAAAGGCGGTTAAACTCACGGGCTTCTAATAATCTGATCGCTTCCCTGCTCAGAGCCGGAATATGACACCTCGGCTTCACCAGAGCCACCTGGTCAGTTAAAACCAGCGACGAATTCCGAAAAACAGGATGAGAATAGGCTATTTTATAAAAAATACTGCCAAAGCGACTTGAAGATTTCAGTAAGGGTAATCCAACTTCTAAAGAAAAAAACACATAGCCATCATTTCCCAACATGGAAATATCGATAGGCTGAGTGTTGCTGTTATTAAACCTGATCCCCTTGCCCGTTAGTTCCTTCCTGGAATATAAAATCAGATCACCCGCCTTATTAACCACATCGGGGGAATTTGTACAGTGAACGGCATAGAAAGAGGACTGTGTAAGTACATTGAAAAAAATCTGCTCCTGAACGGTCAGTTTCCCCAGAGCAATACGTAATTCGTGGTAATTATGCAAGGAATAGCCATCGAGTGTTTTGTTACCTGACTTCCATAAAATGCCATTGCGCATCATGCTCTCACTCGTCTGAGAAGACCATCGGTTGCGTATATTATGTAAGAGCTTTTTGCCTGCGGCATTCTGAGTGAGAATTTTATTATCCGGCGTAAGCATATATTAACACTCCATGTTAAACAGAAAATAATAAACACTTTAAAATAAAAAAATATAATTAACCACTTATATAATCATTAACCACGCCGAAAATTCTATAGTAAACCTGAGCACAGCCGGAAAAATTATTATACGGAACTGAGTATTTCTGATAAATTATTCATAAACGAAATAAGAACTATAGGGATTGATAATGTTCACCAATCAACTATTTACTGACCAGCGTTTTAGCATGAAGCAATTTACCGGCGAAACGCTGGAGAACTGCCGTTTTTATCGCTGCCGTTTTGACAGCACCGATCTGTCGGAAACAGCGTTTGTCGATTGTCTGTTTTACGATGATGAAGAGCAAAAAGGCTGCTCTTTCCAGCATGCCAAATTGCAGGATGCCAGCTTCAAACGCTGTGATCTGACGATGGCTGATTTCAAAAACATTCAGGCTTTAGGCTGTGAAATCCGCGAATGCAAAGCTACCGGCGCAGATTTCAGCGGCGCGAGTTTTATGAATATGATCACTTCACGTACCTGGTTTTGCAGCGCGTTCATGACCAAAAATAACTTCAGCTACGCCAACTTCAGCAAAGTCATCCTGGAGAAATGCGAACTGTGGGAAAACCGCTGGACGGGCGCAAATGTGCAGGGCGCAAACTTCAGTGGCTCCGACCTTTCCGGTGGCGAATTCACCGAATTCGACTGGAACAATGTCAACATCACCCATTGCGACCTGACGAACTCCGATCTGGGCGAGCTGAACATCCGTAAGGTCGATCTGGATGGCGTGAAAATCGATGACTGGCAGCAGAGTCATCTGCTGGAGAAGTTGGGGATGATTGTGGTCTTTTCAAAGTGAGAGTATTCGAAATAAATATTGTTGACCGCGTTACGCCCGATGGCTGCCATTCAATAACGCCGCCGCCATGCCATCCAGATGCGTTTTTACCTTCTCCCAGTGCGGCATCACCTGTTTCATCAGGCGGTAAAACTGCTCGCTATGGTTGTGTTCTGCCAGGTGGCACAATTCATGCAAAATTACGTAATCAATGCTTTCCCGTGGCGCTTTGACCAGATGGGGATTCAGGGTAATACGTCCCTGAGGAGAACAACTGCCCCATTGTGTTTGCATGGTTTGTACGCGCAAAGGTGGCCGCTCACTGACCCATAATGCCTGCACCAGCATCTCTTCCAGCCTTCGGGCGAACACCTCTTTGGCGCGGTCTTTATACCATTCATTAAGCAAAACGCGGATACGCTCCGGGTTTCTTTCCCGCACCGTAATTTCGAGCTTACCGCGCAGCATTTTGACCCGTGGCTTTTCTTCCGGCTCCACCAGAATTTTCAGCATGTATTGTTTGCCGAGATAATAATGGCTTTCACCGCTGATATATTGCCTTTCGGTCAGATGCTCCTGCTGGGCACGGAATTCGCGAAGTTGCTGCCAGATCCAGCGCCCGCGTTTTTTAACCGCACCGAGAACTTCTTCGTCGGAACTGTTTTCCGGTGCAGCCACCTGCACCCGGCAATCCGGATGCACCTTGATCAGTACCTTACTTTTCTGGCTGCACCGGCTGCTGATTTCAAAACAAATGCGCTCATCGCCATAGTGAAAGCACTGATCAGGCGAATATTTACGTGGCCGGGGGATCGCAATTCTTACGCTCATATTTGCCTTATATACCAGACAAGCCAACGCGGGTGATTTGTACCACGCTTTCGATAATTTTATTGACCTGGTGGATACCTGCACCAACGTCTTTACATTCCTGGAACAGTCTCGGTAAAAGGCTGGTCCGGATAGCCGCCTCAATATTTTGGGTATTAATGGAATTCTCAGTCACGGCACGTCCGACGGCCTGATCAATCACAAAAGCTAAACCGACCCATTTCTTCTCAACCTGTTTATCTGCGATATCAAAAACCTGAGGCAAGGTTTTTTTAAACACACCAAAATAGGCCTGCGCATGTTTATTGCTGCCGAACGCGTCAGGGATTTCCTGTAAGCGGCGGTTTTCTACGTCCTGCATAAATTCGGTGTACAACAGATATTGCTTTAAAGGATGTTCGAACTGTTTTTCCGCTTCGGCGATAGTTTTCAGCAACAGAGCAGAAAATGCTTCCTGCGCATAAGGATCATCATGCAGTTCCTGTTCAATCATTTTGGTAACACGGGTTTTGATGATGTCGGTTTCGTTTCGGGTTTTATCTTCAGTCCAGGTAGCATCCGGCGTTTTGACTTTTTGTCGGCCCATTTTTGATACGGCGTATACCGCCTCAGGCTCCCTGATTTGAACGCCGACGACATGCTTATCCAGCAGCTTTTTCACCTGATCGGCATATTCATCGTAATCGACTGTCTCACCCGCATCTTCTTTAATCTGCAGGCGTAATTGCGAAAGTTGCCTGACCGTATCTTTGTAGTGTCGCCTGTCGGCATCGGTAAAATCATTGTCTTCGAAGAATGTGGCTGACTGCAACGCCACTTTCAGGCAACTGGCAAACGCGCTGAGGGCCTCATAGAAATCTTCGCGTGGCTTCAGATGGATATCGACAAACTCGCCATTGCGCTGTTCCATTTTAGGCACCAACGCCTGACGCAATTGCTCAGAATCGCTTGTATTGACTACGCCATCAAATATCGACCACAGCGTTTGATACAATAACGGCAGGCGTTTATATTCGCTGCTCATCTGATGATACAAGCCGTCGATGTCATTAATGTCATAACCGCCCTGCGTACGCGAGGCGAGATCCTGATACAGGGCAATGGTGGTATCCAGCTCCGACAGCACACCCCGATAGTCGATCAGCAACCCTTCTTTTTTCTTATCGTGAAGCCGGTTGACACGGGCAATGGCCTGGATCAGGTTATGTCCTTTGAGGGATTTATCGATATACAACACGGCATTTTTCGGCTCATCAAAACCGGTGAGTAATTTATCCACCACGATCAGCAACTTCAGGTTTTCATCTTTCTCAAAACGGGCGATCAGTTCCTGCGTATATTTCCGCTCATCCTTGCTGCCGACGTTATCCTTCCACCATTTTGAGACTTCGGGCAGTGTGGCTTCGTCAATGTCAGTGTTGCCCTCGCGGGTATCCGGTGGGCTCATGACCACGGCAGATTCAAATAAACTGGCTTCATCGAGGTACTTTTTGTATTTGATGGCCGAGAGCTTGCTGTCACAGGCCAGTTGTCCCTTCAGCCCTTCCGTGATGTGTTTGCTGAAATGATTCGCGACATCCAGCGCAATCAGATGAATGCGGTCATCAGAGCTTTGCACCGCCCCTTTACGGGAATATTTGCGTTTCAGGTCGGCGCGTTGCGCTTCACTCAATCCCAGCGTGATACGGTCAAACCAGCTGTCGACGGCTTTTTCATTCACATTCAGCTCGGGCTGGCGCTCCTCGTAAAGCAAAGGCGTCACGGCTTTGTCTTCCACCGCGCGTTGCATGGTGTAGGCGTGAACAATCGGACCGAACTTTTTGGTGGTTTTATCTTGCTTAAGCAATGGCGTACCGGTAAACGCCACGAAGGCGGCCTTCGGTAACGCCAGCGTCATACGGATATGGTTTTCGCCGCCCTGACTGCGGTGGCCTTCGTCGATCAGCACCACAATATTCGGATCGTCGTTAAAACACTCCGGCATTTCCGTCGCGGAAGTAAATTTCTGGATCAGAGAAAAGATAATCCGCTCTTTGCCTTTACCTATTTGCTCTGCAAGACGTGCGCCGGAGGTCGCCATCGCATTGCGAAAATCATGTTTACCGGCGAGCTGACCGCCCGATACAAAATTGTTGCTCAGCTGGCTTTGCAGATCCACACGGTCAGTGACGATGATAAAGCGGCAGGCTTTCAGCGACTCATCCAACAACAAGGCTTTGCTGAACAACACCATCGTCAGTGATTTACCGGATCCCGTCGTATGCCAGATAACGCCACCCTGACGCCCGCCCTGCGCATTTTTGAGTTTGATGCGTTCCGTCAGTCGTTTGATACCAAACACCTGCTGGTAACGGGCAATCACACGACCCATCTTTTTATCAAACAGCGTATACAGCCGGACCATATCCAGTAAACGCGCCGGTAACAGCAGGCTTACCAGCATCTGATCCTGACCAGTGACAGCCAGCTGACCGCCTGCAATCAGGTTCTGATACCAGCTTAAATCTGCCGCTTTACGGTGGCTGAACAGGCCGGATACCTGCGATGTACTGAGCTTTTTATTCTTCACCGCCAGCATATCAGCATCAGTGATATCTTCTTCCCGCCAGCCGCCCCAGAATTTAAGCGGTGTCCCGCAGGTGGCGTAGCGCCCGTCGTTGCCGTTAACAGAAAGCAAAATCTGGCTATACACAAACAGATGCGGGATTTCGTCATGCATCTGGTTACGCAGGTTTTGGGAAATACCTTCTTCGAGGGTCGGGCCTTTTTTGCCCTGACTGACCGGGCGTTTGGCCTCAATCACCACCATCGGAATGCCATTCACAAAACCGACGATATCCGGTTTACGGTAATCCTGATGCGATGAACCTATGCCTGCGGTGCGGGTGACACGAAATTCTTCGGTAACCAGAAAACGGTTGCTGGCGATATTATTCCAGTCCACCAGTTCAATGGTCTGGCTGGTTTTGCGCCCGTCAACAAACTCGGTGACGGTAATGCCATACACCAGATGGTTATGCATGCGCTGGTTGGCCTGCATTAATCCTTCGTTGAGCGCCGGGCTGCACACCTCGCTGATGATGTTTTCGATAGATTTTTCAGAAAGCGGATGCTCTTTGCCCGCATAATGGAAACGACGGGTTTCCAGCACCCGGCGCAACTCCCCGCGCAATACCACCTGATCCGGTTTGCCATCGCGGGCATCCATCGCCTGTTGCGGAGAAAGAAAATGCCAGCCCATGTTGGTCATCAGCGTCAGCGCGGGTAATTTAGCGATGTATTCTTCTTCAAACTTCGGCAGAGATTGCAGCTCGGGTTGCGACATCCGTTAATCCTTTTTCTGCTGTAAACGCTTTTCGAGCTGATCCAGTTGTTCCAGTTCAATCCGGTCAGCCTCCAGGGCATCATGCTTTTTGCGCTGCTGATCAAAAATTTCATAGCACTGATGTGCTTTTAAGGTCATTTGTTCACGACTCACTGAACCCGCGCGTTTTAAAATCGGCTGATCGTTAAATGCCATGAATTTATCGATGTATTCCTGCCAGTCACTTAATACTAAGTGCTGTTTTCTTTCCGCACGGAATTCTGCAAATTCAAAGAACATTGAAACCTGACGGTTAAGGCTGTCCAGTTCATCGTTACTAAGATAATTCTTCGCCACCACCACATCGGCTTTACGTACACGCTGCCCTTTGAAACTGAACAGGTTCATATTCGGCTTATCCGGGTCAGCTCTTTGTACAATTAATTCAGCAGCCGTAAAACCCGTTACAGCAAAAAACAACTTATTTTGTACTTCGGCAAACAACAGAGAGGTTTCTTTTTCATTGGCGCGATAATCTTCAGACAGCGCCAGCAAGTCACGAATTTTTTGATAGAAACGTAATTCCGAAGAACGTATCTCACGAATGCGTTCAAGCAGTTCATCAAAATAGTCCCATTTAGGATCTTTAAGACGCTCGTCATCCATTACCACGCCTTTAGACAAATACTCACCCAGCGTCTGAGTCGCCCAGCGTCTGAACTGTGTGCCTCTTGTCGAGCGAACCCGATAACCTACGGCAAGAATTAAGGGCAGCGCATACAGCTGAGTCAGGTACTCTTTTCCGTCACTGGCAGTTGTCAACTTACGGTTGACAACTGCCTCCTCAGCCAGCTCCTTCTCTGAGAAAATGCTTTTCACATGCTTGCTGATATTTTGCTTACTGGTCTGGTAAAGCTCGGCGATTTCCAGCTGTGTCAGCCACACCTGACCGCCAAGCTGACGCAGGGTAAACTGCGCCATGCCGTCTTCACTGGTATACAAAATTACATCATTTTCAGGCATCCATGCATTCCTCTGTGGTGTTAATTTTCACCCGGCGCTTACCGGTCAGTAATTGCTGCATCAACGCGGCCTTTTCCTGTTTCAGGAAGGCCAGTTTCTTTTGCAGCAGATCGATTTCATTATCGGCAGCGGTAAGAACGGCGGCGATTTTTTGTTGTTCCGGGAGTGGGGGAAGTTTTACAGGATAAAGTTTCAAGTAATCAGTAGTAACACGCTTCTGCCCTGCAGAACCTTGCATATTTGCCTCACCTCTAACGCGAAACTCATCTGTATTTGTAATGAAATAAATAAATTTAGAGCTAGTATTTACCTTTGAGCGCAATACATGAAATTCTGTACTTCCAAACCCAATTTCGTTTATTAACTTATCGAGGTAAGCCCCTTTACCATTTTCAAAACAAGGCGTTATTTTTGCGACTAAAACATCCCTAATTGAAAATGAGGTAAACCCTTTTTCAACATCATCATAATTCCGTACTTCTGTTTTGAGAAGCTTCGCACTTTCTGAAACTGAATCCATTGAGATAAATGAGACCAAACCATTCTCAGGGCGCGGTGCTTTTCGGGGATTAATATAGCAACAGTCTTCTAAAGTTGTGTTCGACCACTCCCCCTCAAACCCCGGCAACCGCTTTTTCCCCGTCAACAAAGTCTGCATCAGGGCTTTTTTTTGCTGCTGGCTGTTGCCGATCAGTTGTTCGGTGGTCGCAATCGCTTTATCCCAGGTTGAGAGGATTTGGGCGATTTTGGTTTGTTCTGGGAGTGGGGGGAGAAGTATAGGAAAATTACATACATCGTTCCTGGTAATATTTGGATCCTTTCTGCTACTCGCTGCGAATTCCTTCCACTTAGAGACGTTCCCATTTAGGTAGTTGAGTACATATTTGGGATCTGCGATTTCCTCATTTAAGATAAGTCCTGATAGCGCTTGGTTACTTGCAGATGGCTTCGTTATTAGGCCGGTACGACCAATTTGGTTAAAACCGCCATACATAGCTACAAGAACCGTATTAGCTGGAAATAAAGTACATGAAGTTTCTTTTAAAGCTAAGTCAGTAATTTCTTCATCAGTAATATGGATTTCGGAGTTATTTAAATCTAGGGTTTTCACCCAAGGAGTTCCATTTTGAGTAAAGTATCGCGTTCCCTTCGCCCTCAACGGTGTAGAACCAGACTTAATTTTAGCGATATTTTGAAGCTTTGTATTAACCCACCCCGCCGGAACCTTACTCATAACCCAGCTCCTTGAGATATCCCGCCATTTCCGCTTCCAGCGCATCAAGCTGAGCGGTTAACGCCAGACGCTCTTCACGCACTGCCGCCAGATCAATCTCTTCTTCTTCCTCGAAGGTATCGACATAACGCGGAATATTCAGGTTGTAGTCGTTTTCCTGAATTTCTTTCAGGCTGGCGATATAGGCGTATTTCTCTACGCTGCCGCCTTCGCGGTAAGTCGCGATGATTTTGGCGATATTTTCCGGGCTGAGCTCGTTCTGGTTTTTACCGGATTTATATTCCCGGCTGGCATCGATAAACAGCACGTTGTTGTCGATTTTATCTTTCTTAAAAATCAGGATCGCCGCCGGAATGCCGGTGCCGTAAAACAGTTTTTCCGGCAGGCCGATCACCGCATCGAGCAGGTTTTCTTCTATTAATTGCTGACGAATTTTCCCTTCACTGGAGCCACGGAACAGCACGCCGTGCGGCACGACGACGCCCATGCGACCGGTGGCAGGTTTCAGGGTTTCGATCATATGCGAGATAAACGCATAGTCGCCTTTGGTTTTTGGCGGAATACCCCGTTTAAAGCGGTTGAATTTATCAGTTTCCGCATCCGCATGGCCCCACTTATCCAGGCTGAACGGCGGGTTGGCGGTGACGATATCAAACAGCATCAGGTCGCCGTTTTTATCCAGCAATTTCGGGTTGCGGATAGTATCGCCCCACTCGATTTTATGGTTGTCTTCGCCGTGCAGGAACATGTTCATTTTGGCCAGCGCCCAGGTGGAGCCGATGGCTTCCTGACCGTACAACGCATAATGCTTTGAACCGTGATTAGTGCGCACACGGGCACCGCATTTGATCAGCAATGACGCCGAGCCACAGGCCGGATCGCAAATGGTATCGCCCGGTTGCGGATCCAGCAGCTCGGACATTAAATCCGACACTTCCGGCGGGGTATAAAACTCACCGGCTTTCTGCCCGCCACTGGCGGCAAATTTCTTGATCAGGTATTCGTAGGCGTTACCGATGACATCCAGCGTGCCGACGCGGCTCGGTTTAAGGTTCAGCTCCGGTTTATCAAAATGCTCGATAAGTTCGCGCAGAATGCCGTTCTTCTGCTTTTCTTCACCCAGTTTATCGGTGTTGAAAGAGATGTCCTGGAACACGCTTTTACCGGCATCCTTAAGTTTGGTGCCGTTGGCTTCTTCAATGGCGTGCAGCGCCTGATCGATACGTTCGCCGTTTTTGGCTTCGTGACGACGGGCGTAAATGGCGTAATAACTGGCATCACGCGGCAGAACAAAACGCTCACTTTTCATCAGCGCTTCGATCAGTTCCGGCGAATCACCATGCTCTTTCGCGTAGGTGTCGTAATGATCCTGCCAGACGTCGGAGATGTATTTCAGAAACAGCATCGTCAGGATGAAATCTTTATAGGTGTCTGCGCTGATGGTGCCACGGAACGTGTCACAGGCATCCCAAAGTGCTTTGTTAATGTCGTCTTGTTTAACTTTATCGTTCATTCGGGTCCGTCACTCTTTATCGTTCGGTGAAAAGCATGGCGGCATTCTACCCTTATCGCCACCGGGTCAAAATAGCGGTTTGGCCGGAGCGGGAAGATGCCCGCTGAAAAGTGCGCCTCTCCCCCGCCCTTCATCAGAATTTCACCGTAATATGCTATAACAGACATTCGCTTTAGCCACTAAATTAACCTCATGAAAAATAATGGCATTTATTCTCCTCAGGCGGCTGTCCCTGAGAAATCACGGGTGCTGGGCTGGCCTGATTTATTCTCGCTGTGGTTCTCGCTCGGTATGGGTCTGATGGTGTTGCAGGCCGGTGCTATTCTGGCGCCGGGCCTCGGGCTGGCGGGCTCGCTGGCAGCTGTTGTGCTGGGGTCCGCCGTCGGCGTTGCCCTGCTGGCGCTGGCCGGGGTGATCGGCGGGCAGACAGGTATGTCATCAATGGCATCGCTGAAGCTGAGTCTGGGCAAGCGCGGTGTGGCGCTGCCGGTGCTGTTTAATCTGATCCAGCTGATCGGCTGGGGCGCATTCGAAATTGTGGTGATGCGCGATGCCGCCAGTCTGCTGGCGAAACGGGCATGGGGCGACGGCAGTTTTTGGGCGAATCCGACGCTGTGGACGTTTATCTTCGGCGCCGTTGCCACGCTGCTGGCGGCCAGCGGGCCGCTGGCGTTTATCCGTCTGGTGCTGCGCCGCTGGGGGATCTGGCTGCTGTTGGCCAGTTGTGCGTGGCTGACCGGTTATCTGTTCCTGCATGCGGATTTATCGTCGCTATGGCATAAAGCCGGAGACGGTTCGATGCCCTTCGCGCTGGCCTGCGATATCGTGGTATCGATGGCGTTTTCGTGGCTGCCGCTGGTGTCGGATTACACCCGCTTCGGCAAATCTGCGCGGCAAAATTTCTGGGGGACTGCCTGCGGGTATTTCCTCGGCAGCGTGTGGATGATGGCTCTTGGCGTCGCGTATACCCTGGCCTTTGTCAGCATCTCAACCGATGCCAATGCGCTGCTGCTGGCGCTCTCAGGCGTTGCACTGGGCATCCCGCTGCTGTTGATTCTGGTGGATGAGCATGAAAATGCCTTTGCGGATATTCACTCGGCAGCGGTTTCTGCGGGTACTTCAGTACCCGTCAGCGTCGGTAAACTGACGCTGGGTATCGGCCTGCTGTGTACGCTGATCGCCTGGTCAGTGCCGCTGACGCAATACGAGAATTTCCTGCTGCTGATTGGCTCGGTATTTGCGCCGCTGTTCGGCGTGGTGCTGACGCATCATTTTGTTCTGCGCAGGCAGAGCCACGAGAATCTGAATATCCGTTCTGTCGCGGCCTGGTTTATTGGCATTGCGGTTTATCATCTGATGGCAAATCTGCTGCCGGATATCGGCGCGACTATACCTTCACTGCTGGTGGCGGGGCTGGTGTGCTGGGGATTAGGGCGTAAAGCCTGAGTTAACACCAGAAAAAAACCGCTCACCTGAGCGGTTTGTATTTTCAGAAATCAGAACTTACAGCGCAGAACTTACAAAGCAATATCCGCAGGCTGTTTTGGCTCTTGTTTTGCCTGAACATCGAGCGGACGCAACTGAACCACCTCGGCCACCGGTGTCGTGTTCATCGACGGCGTTTCCAGTTGCAGAATACGGCTGGTTTCCAGCAGTTCTTTTTCGGTCGCTTCCACATTGCCGTTCAGTTTGGTGCCATAAGACGGGATAATTTCCCGGAATTTGGCCTGCCATTCTGCACTGGCTGCGCGCTCCTTAAAGACGGTTTCCAGCAATTTCATCATGATCGGTGCGGCGGTTGACGCGCCCGGTGATGCGCCCAGCAACGCGGCGATACTGCCATCTTTCGCGCTCACCACTTCGGTGCCCAGACGCAACACGCCGCCGTGCCTGCCATCTTTTTTGATGACCTGCACACGTTGTCCGGCGACCCAGCGTTTCCAGTCTTTCTGTTCGGCCTCGGGGAAAAATTCTTTCAGCGCGGCATGACGGTCTTCATCGCTGAGCATCACCTGCCCGACCAGATATTTCACCAGATCAAAGTTACCCATGCCGACATGCGTCATCGGTAACAGGTTCGAGCTGTTGACGCTGCCAAACAGGTCCCAAAGGGAACCATTTTTCAGGAATTTACTGGAAAAGGTAGCGAATGGCCCGAACAGCAGAACCTGTTTGCCATCGATAATACGGGTATCGAGATGCGGAACAGACATCGGCGGTGCGCCCACGGCCGCTTTGCCGTACACCTTCGCCAGATGACGTTTCACCACATCCTGATTCTCTGTCACCAGGAATTCCCCGCCGACCGGGAAGCCGCCGTATTCACGCGCTTCCGGAATACCGGATTTTTGCAGCAGCGTCAGAGACGCCCCGCCCGCGCCGATGAACACGAATTTCGCATTCACCACATGGTGTTTGTGGCTGTGTTTGAGATCGGTAATGGTGACGCGCCAGGTTTTGTCCGGATTGCGCTGGATATCACGCACTTCCTGACAGTTTGCCAGCGTGAAGTTGGATTGTTTCTGCAACGCCTCGACCAGCTGACGGGTCACCTCACCGAAGTTTACGTCGGTGCCTGCCGTGGTGCGGGTTGCTGCCACTTTTTGCGCCGGATCACGGCCTTCCATCACGGCCGGGATCCACTGTCTGATTTGTTCCGGGTCTTCTGAATATTCCATCCCGCGGAACAGCGTGCTTTCCTGCAGCGCAGCAAAACGTTTGCGCAGGAAATCGATGTTGTCATCGCCCCAGACAAAGCTCATATGCGGCACGCTGTTGATGAACGAGCGCGGATTATTCAGCACACCTTTCTTAACCTGATACGCCATAAACTGACGGGAAACCTGGAAGGCTTCGTTGATCGCCACGGCCTTGGTGATATCGACAGTACCGTCCGGCATCAGCGGGGTGTAGTTCATTTCGGCGAGCGCGGCGTGGCCGGTCCCCGCATTATTCCAGCCGTTGGAGCTTTCCTGCGCCACACTATCCATGCGTTCGATCATATGGACTGACCAGTCCGGCTCGAGTTCCTGGAGATAAGTCCCCAGGGTTGCACTCATAATTCCGCCGCCGACCAGCAATACATCAACGGATTTTTCGTCTTCTGCGGCCGCAGGCTCGCTGGCACCCAGTGAGTCACGGTTGAGAAGCATACCAAGTATCTTTCTCATGACGTCTGTTTCTCTAAATGTTCAGTTTTGTTATGAATCGTTGTTGTGACTATCGAACAAGAAATTAGCAAAAAAACACGCGGGATCGTTACTGAAACTTCATTTTTTCAAATCATGACTAAGAATATAACATTATCACTACAAAAATTAAAAAAGGATTTAACGTTTCAAAAAAACAGGCAAACGGGATGTCGGATAGCGCTTCAGGCCGCATCACAGCTGGATTTGAAGGGGATTGGCAAGGTCATTCCGGGGGGCTTTCAGACGGTCAAAGAACGCGCTATTCGTGCTAAATCGGGTTTTGTGGGGAAAGCGAGATGTTAAAAAGGCGCGGTTGCCCGCGCCTTTGAAGGGTGGAGTGACGATACGGCTTAAAGCGCGACGTCAGCCACCACTTTTTGTTCTTTCTTCGGTGCAGAAGCATCCGCAGCCGGTGCCGGCTCTGCAGCTTTCGGTTGCGGATTGTCGAGCATCAGAACGCGGCTGGTGTCGCCCAGTTCTTTCTCGGTCGCCGCCACGTTGCCGTTCAGTTCGGTGCCATAAGACGGGATGATTTGCTTCAGCTTGGCCTGCCATTCCGGGGTGGCAACTTTGTCTTTAAACACTTTTTCCATCAGGTGCAACATGATCGGTGCTGCAGTAGATGCGCCCGGCGAAGCGCCCAGCAGCGCGGTAATGCTGCCGTCTTTCGAGCTGACCACTTCGGTGCCAAGACGCAGAACGCCGCCTTCTTTCTCATCTTTTTTGATGATCTGCACGCGCTGACCGGCTTCCCACAGACGCCAGTCTTCTTTCTTCGCATCCGGGAAATATTCACGCAATGCATCGAAACGGTCATCGTCGGAGAGCATCACCTGACTGACCAGATATTTCACCAGATCAAAGTTGTCGATGCCCACATGGGTCATCGGCATGATATTGGAGAAGTTCACGCTGCCGAACAGATCCCACAGGGAACCGTTTTTCAGGAACTTGCTGGAGAAGGTGGCGAAAGGCCCGAACAACAGAACCTGTTTGCCGTCCAGAATACGGGTATCAAGATGCGGAACGGACATCGGCGGGGAGCCAACTGACGCTTTACCGTACACTTTTGCCAGGTGGCGTTTCACCACGTCCGGGTTTTCGGTCACCAGGAACTCGCCGCCTACCGGGAAACCGCCGTAGTTATCCGCTTCAGGAATACCGGATTTTTGCAGCAGTGTCAGGGATGCGCCGCCTGCACCGATAAAGACAAACTTCGCTTTGATGACACTTTCTTTATCACCGTTTTTCAGATCGGCAACGGTTACGTTCCAGGTGTTATCCGGGTTACGTTTAATATCGCGGACTTCATGGCCGAGGCTCAGGGAGAAGTTAGGTTTCTTCTGTAATGAGGCCACCAGCTGACGGGTGATTTCACCGAAGTTCACGTCAGTGCCGATCGGGATACGGGTCGCCGCCACTTTCTGTGCCGGGTCACGTCCTTCCATTACCAGCGGGATCCACTGCTTGATTTGCGCCGGGTCTTCTGAATATTCCATGCCACGGAACAGCGTGCTTTGTTGCAGCGCGGCAAAACGTTTACGCAGGAAGTTGATGTTGTCGTCGCCCCAGACAAAACTCATGTGCGGCGTGCTGTTGATGAAAGAACGCGGGTTGTGTAACACGCCGTTCTCAACCTGATAGGTCCAGAACTGACGGGAAATCTGGAAGGATTCGTTAATTTCAACCGCTTTGGAGATATCGATGCTGCCGTCAGCTTTTTCCGGCGTGTAGTTCATTTCTGCCAGTGCAGAGTGACCGGTACCGGCATTGTTCCAGCCATTCGAGCTTTCCAGCGCCACGCCGTCCAGGCGCTCCACCATGTCGACTGACCAGTCTGGTTCTAATTCCTGAAGGTATGTCCCCAGCGTCGCGCTCATAATGCCGCCGCCGATCAGTAACACATCAACGGGCTTTTCATCTTCTGCGAACGCTGACTGGCTGAAAGCAACCACGTTAAGGCAGAGGATCATGGCGAGTATCTTTCTCATGACGTCTGTTTCTCTGAATGTTTAGTTTTAATTTTGCAGGTGAAAGCTATCCAGATTTCCCCTGGATAAACGAAATCAACAACCCGTTGCGGTGGGAAATAAACGATTATTTCCACAAATGATGAAAGGACAATAATGGGGAGTAACGAAAACCGCGGCTAAAAACGACAAATCAACCACATAAATGTTGCCGAATACTCATATTATTGAGATTTCGTAAACAATTTAACATTGTCGTTACGTGCATTAAAAATAGTTTAATACTTTAAATAATTACATAAGTTAGTGACGTGACGAAATTACTCACACCAGATTCGCCTGTAAAGCTGCGGCATGCGCGGCCAGAGTCGTTGCCGGGCTGTGGCCGATCAGCATGAAGTTGTAACCGGCAGTACGCCAGTAAACCACGTTCATACCCCGGCGTATTTCACGCTGCAATGACGTATTTTCAACGCTTTTGCTGCGCGTAATACACAACGCCATCGGGCCGTAACGCGCGTCAAGATAGGTAATTTGCGCAATATCATCATCGTCATAATGCAGCATACGGGCATCTTTAAGATCCGCGCCCTGCACCGCCAGCGCCGCAGGGCTCAGCGGGATCCCTAAGGTGTTTTGCACCCGCGCGAGCTGTATTTTTTGTTGCCCGGCAGAATCATAAACATCGGCCAGCGTCTGCGCGGTATACAGCGACATATAATCCGCCACGCGCGTCCGCCAGTTATCCTCAGAAGTAAAAAGTGTGGAGTAGCGTCCGGCCAGCAGCCCGACAGCCAGAAAACTTAACGACGCCGCAAGCAATGCGCGGCGGCTTAATCCAGGCGAACCGGTACCCCGTGCGTCAGGGATCGCATCGAGTGCGGCCTGCAATTTCCCGACCGGCGCTTCCTGCAACATCGCGCCAAACGCATCGTGGAACGGTAAATTGCTGCGTGACATCTGTGCCAGCCGCCGCGTCAGCACGTCATCCTGGCTCAGCTGTGCGTCAAACTTCGCGCGCTGAGATTCACTGAGCTGGTTATCGAGATAGGCAACCAGAACTTCATCAGCATAAGGCGCAGGCGCGATTTCACGGGTCATTTTTTCTCTCCCTGCTGCGGTTGAGTGGCGAGGTCTGCGTCTTTTGCCAGCGTCAGCCGCGCGGTCGCCAGACGGCTCATGATAGTACCGGCGGGCACAGACAGCGTCATCGCCGCCTCCTGATAGGTGAAACCTTCGACATACACCAGAAATACCGCATTGCGCTGGGCTTCAGGCAGGCGGTTCACCCGCTGCATCACCTGCGTGTGCCAGTGACGCTCTTCGAAAGACAGCGTATCAGCGGGGGTTTCCGTTTCGCTGACATCGGCAAAACCCTGTCCCTGACGGACGTGCTGCGCCCTGAGTTCATTCACCCATATGGAGTGCAGTATAGAAAAGAGCCAGCGGTCCGTGCCGGTACTGTCCTTAACCTGCGCGCAGCGTTCCAGCGCCCGCACGCAGGTGGATTGCACCAGATCGTCTGCCACATCGTGCTTGCGCGACAACACCATCGCGTAGCGCCACAGACGTGACAGGCACTGGCTCAGTTCAGAACGTAAGTCTGCCGGTGAGATTTATCGTTTCTCCGTGATCAGGATTCCGGATGGCCGGCGATGGCTGCGCTCAGATCGCGATATTCTTCGCAGCCGGTTCCGCACAAGCCTTTGATGGTCGCCAGCTGGGCTTTGGCGAGATCAGGACGCCCTTTAATCATATAAGCCTCGCCGAGATATTCCCGGACTTTGGCGTAATGCGCGTCAAGGGCAATCGACTTATGATAGTAGCTGATGCCTTCGTCGGTACGCCCGAGTTTACGCGTGGCGTAACCACGATAGTTCCAGGCCTCTTTGGTGTTCTGATCTTTGAGCGTATCCAGCACCGTCAGCGCTTCCTGATAACGGCCGGTTTTCGCCAGATGATAGGCGTACTGGGTTTTATCCTGATCGGAGATCATGCTGCCTTTATCCACCATGCAGCTTTTGGTTTTGCTGTCGTAGATTTGCCCCTTCGGGCAATCCGGCGTTTTTTTAGCGTCGGAATCATCCCCCATTGCATTCGCTGCCACGCTGAAAAACAGCAGATTGCCCGCCAGACACACAACTGACAACGCCTGCATTACCGTTTTTGTCTTCATAATGATGTCCTGTAGAGAATGAACTGATGACTTACGGGCGGCCCTGGCTGCCCGGTAACATGCGGCGCAGAATGCCGTCGCGAAGAACGTAATGATGGAAAAGTGCCGCCAGCGCATGCACGCCCGCAATAATAATCAGTGCCCAGGCCACATTGTTATGTAATGAGCCAAAGGTTCGGGTCATTATGCTGTCAAAATTAAATACGTCCGGGATCGGGAATAAACCGAAGAAATAGAAGGGTTCAGCCTGCGACCAGCGAAATAAAAAGCCCAGAATGATCTGCGTGATCAGCAATAAATAGAGCGCCAGATGGGTCAGATGTGCGGCGGCTTTCATCAGCGCGGGCATGGCGACGGGTTGCTGTTTACTGCGTCCGGTGCTGACTGTGAATAACCGCCACAGCAGACGCCCGGTGATAATGGCCGCCAGCAGAATCCCCACCGAAATATGCACGGATTGCAGCCCTTTACGCAGCGGTGTCCCGTGATCGAGGACTTCCCAGATATGTGCGCTGGCAAACAGAAAAATCACGGCCAGTGCCGTCAGCCAGTGCAGCAAAATCGTCAGCCCGTCGTAACGGTTGCGGAGAACAGAAGATGGAGTTTGCATAAAAACCGTGCCCGTAAGTGTTCGATATAAAGTAAACACCTGAGCACCGGTTTCTATTCGGTTAGGCGGGAAAAATAATTTTCCCCTGTTATGTATTGAGTGATAAAAAAGCTAAGGAAAAAATACACGTCAGCACATGAAAAGATAGCCTATATAAAGTCAGGGGGGGAAAATGGCCTGCCCGGCGCTGTAATTTCACTTTTTGATCCATAAAAATATCCGTTATTAGCGGATAAAGTTTTGTTCTGAGCCGCCGATAATCCGTAGCAGGTGCCCTGTATGGCAACGGCTGCGCCATAATTTTGCATTTATTTCTTATGAGGTGTGTCAGGTGAGCGAAGTGTCGAAAGAATCGTTTGCGAAGCGGAACACGCTGGCAATCTTGTCCGTTCTGCGTGACTTAAAGAAGAACCAGACCCTGGTCATGGTCAGCCATTCACGCGGGCAATTTATCAGTAAGATTCTGGATGTTGATGCTGACAATCATCAGTTCCTGTTCGATCTGGGCAGCTCAGATTACGAGAACAATCTGGCCGCTGAGGCCGACACACTGACGTTTGTTGCGGAACCGGCCGGGGCCAAGGTTGAGTTTTCCTGCAGCAAAGCCCGCCAGGTCAGCTACGAAGGTTTACCGACATTTACCTGCGATATTCCCCCGGTGTTGTATTTTATTCAGCGTCGTGAATATTTCCGCGTGAGTGTGCCGTGGATACCGGATTACCGGTGCAGCGGAACACTGCCTGATACTTCTGAGTTTGCTTATCGCGTGCGTGATATTTCACTAGGCGGGCTGGGGCTGGAAATTGAAGGAGCAACGCCACCGGAAATCACCGAAGGGTCAATGTTGAAAGATTCGCTGATTCAGTTAGCGGAACTGGGAACCTTCACATTGGATTTGCAGTATCTCGGCGCGATGGTGCGTAAGACAGTGAGCAACAAAGGCGAAACCGTGACATCGCAACGACTGAGTTTCAGGTTTCCGCATTTATCGCCCGCACAGGAACGCGACCTGCAACGGGCGATTTTCGAGCTGGAAAAACAGCAACATATGAAAGCAAAGCGTTTCCAGCACGATTAACGTTTAGATAAACATACCGCCTGAAGCCTCGACGCGCTGGGCGGTCATCCAGCCAGCTTCATCACTGAGCATCAGCGCCACCATATCACCAATATCGTCCGGCAATCCGGCCCGGCCCAGCGCAGTGTTGCCGGCAACCAGTTTGTTCACATCCGGATTGTCCCGCACCATACCATTACTGAAATCCGTTTCAATTGCGCCAGGCGCCAGCACATTAGCAGTGATGCCCCGCGCGCCGAGTTCTTTTGCCTGATAGCGGGTCAGCACTTCGATGGCGCCTTTCATCATGGCGTAGGCCGATGAACCTGGCAGGGCAAAACGCGCCAGTCCGCTGGAAATATTCAGAATGCGTCCACCGTCGGCCATCAGCGGTAACAGCTTTTGGGTCAGGAAGAACGGCCCTTTAAGATGGACATTCATCATCAGATCAAATTGTGCTTCCGTGGTATCGGCAAACGCCTCATGTAAACCGACACCGGCATTGTTGACCAGAAAATCAAAAGTGTCGCGTTGCCAGACCTGTTGCAATTGGGTTTTGATTTCCGCAGCGAACGCATCAAAACTGCCGGACTCGCCGGTATTGAGCTGCAACGCCACAGCTTTTCCCCCCTGCGCTTCGACAGATGCCACCACTTCCCGGGCAGCACCGGCCTGATGGTGGTAAGTCAGAATCACGTCAATGCCCTTTTTTGTCAGTTTTTCAACGGCATTCTTACCTAAACCACGACTTGCGCCGGTCACTATAGCGATTTTACGGTTCATAACAGGCCTCATTCAATTTTGCTTCTGTTGCATCGGATGAAATACAGCCTATTGGATTACCGGAGAGTGATAAATGGTTCATAATGAATTTCACTGTCTCATTTTCAACAACAATCGGACAAGATGTGGATAAAATTCAATCAATGCAGGTTTTCGTGCGTGTCGCTGAGCTGAGTAATTTTACCCGCGCGGCAGAAAGTCTGGGATTGCCAAAGGGCAGCGTGTCGCGGCTGGTGCAGCAACTGGAAACGCGGATGTCTGCACGTTTGCTACACCGTTCAACGCGCCGTGTGCAACTGACGCAGGACGGCCAGGTGTTTTATCAGCGCTGCAAAGAGTTGCTGGCCAGCATGGATGAACTGGAATCGATGTTTCAGTCGAATCCGGCCAGTGTCAGCGGACGGTTGCGGGTCGATATGACTACCGGAATGGCGACGCATCTGGTGTTACCGCGTCTGGCGGAGTTTCTTAACCGCTATCCGGCACTGGAAATTGAACTGAGCTGCACCGATCACCGCGTGGATGTGGTGCGTGAAGGGTTCGACTGTGTGATCCGCTCCGGCACCCTGAAGGATTCCGGGTTGATTGCGCGTCCGCTCGGACATCTCAGCATGATTAACTGCGCCAGCCCGGGTTATCTGCGCCGCTATGGTACGCCGGATCATCCTGACCAGCTGGCGCAGCACGCCATGGTGCATTATGAACAAATCCTCGGCAGCCATACGTCGGTCTTTGAATATCTCGACGGCAAACAGGTAAGAACAGTCAAAAGCGGCGGTGCCGTCACGGTTAACAGCACCGAAACCTACGCCAGCGCCTGTATTAACGGTTTGGGTATCATTCAGGTGCCGCTGATTAGCGTGCGAGACGCACTGGCAGGAGGGCAGCTGGTGAGCATTTTGCCGCAATTTCGCGCGCCGCCGATGCCAGTGACGCTGGTTTATCCGCACCGCCTGAATTTGTCACGCCGCGTCAAAGTGTTTATGGACTGGCTGACCGACATCACCCAAACGTTCATTGCCTGAGCGGTTAAACCACCGCCCCGACCCCTGAGCCGCTCAGGCGTCTATACTTAAAGGCGGATGCACTTTTAAGGACAACATGGATCAATGCCCAATCTTTCCAAACAAAAAGTTTCCACGCAAAAAACCGAAACGCAGGCAAAACCGACCCCGCTGATCAACATCAAAACCGGTAATCAGGCGGTGGATAAAAACATTGGCCGTTTCTCGCGGCTGGTGGAACGCATTCAGTCCTGGGGATGGGTGGCACATCTAGTGCGTGCCACGGAACGCTTTAATGATCGCCTTGGCAGCCAGTTTGGCGCGGCCATCACCTATTTCTCCTTTCTGTCACTGATCCCGATACTGATGGTGTCCTTCGCCGCAGTCGGGTTTGTGCTGGCCTCCAATCCTGATTTACTGGCAGAACTGATCAACAAAATCGTCAACAGCATCAGCGACCCGAATCTGGCAAATACGCTGAAAAGCACAGTGAATACCGCCATCCAGCAGCGTACCGCCGTAGGATTATCCGGTTTACTGATTGCGCTTTACTCCGGCGTAAGCTGGATGGGTAATCTGCGCGAGGCGATCCGTGCCCAGTCGCGCGATGTCTGGGAACGTAACCCGCAGGATCAGGAGAAAATTTACCGCCGCTATCTGCGCGATTTTATTTCACTGACCGGACTGGTGCTGGCGCTGATTATCACGCTGTCGCTGACCTCAATCGCCGGGGCGGCGCAAAAAACCATTGTCGATGCGCTGGGGCTGGGGGGTATCGACTGGCTTCGTCCTGTCATGACCAGCATCACGCTGGTGATTTCCGTTGCTGCCAACTATCTGCTTTTTTTGTGGATTTTCTGGATGCTTCCGCGCCATAAACCCCGTAAAAAAGCCCTGCTGCGCGGAACATTGCTGGCGGCGATAGGTTTTGAGGTGATTAAATTTGTGATGACCATGACGCTGCCAAAGCTGGCAACCTCGCCTTCCGGTGCAGCCTTTGGTTCCGTAATCGGCCTGATGGCTTTCTTTTATTTCTTCGCCCGGCTGACGTTATTCGTCGCCGCGTGGATAGCGACGGCGAAATACAAGGATGACGCGCCGGTAGCGGATCGTAAGCCAAAAGCCGCAGACGCAAACCAAAAATCGACCGGAAACGACAGTGAATACACGCCAGACAACCTCATCATGCCAGACGAAATGCATATAACCGGAGTTAATGCTGATAACAAAGTAGAAAAGCAGTGAATAACACCAAACAATCCTGCGCACTGCCCTGAAAACCAGAATAACTGACTGAGGGCCGCACTTTTATTTCGCGGTTTTGCAGTCAGTTACTCTGACTTTTATCCATTCATCAAACTTATGACTGGCGAAATCCTGCCCGGATAAAATAATCCCCCGATCGCGCTTTAAACGCTTTATTTCCCTGCTTCCGCTGCGTTGAAATACCGCCACGCTCTGCATAAGATGCCTTTTCGATATACATTTTTTTACATTAGATCCCTCCCACTCATTACAAATAAGAAACACTTATGCAAGCCACTATCACTCCAGAATTAGAAGCTGACGCGCAATTGGTGAGTCAGAACTCCCGCAGCAAAGTCATCGTGGCATCGCTTATCGGTACGGCCATTGAATTCTTCGACTTTTATATCTATGCCACCGCTGCGGTGATTGTTTTTCCGCATATTTTCTTCCCGCAGGGTGACCCGACTGCCGCCACGCTACAGTCTCTTGCCACCTTCGCCATCGCCTTTATCGCCCGGCCAATCGGCTCTGCGCTGTTCGGCCACTTCGGCGACCGCGTCGGGCGTAAAGTCACGCTGGTGGCTTCTTTGCTGACAATGGGCGTTTCCACCGTGGTGATCGGCCTTCTGCCGACTTACGCCACAATTGGCGTATTTGCACCCATGCTGCTGGCGCTGGCGCGTTTTGGCCAGGGTCTGGGGCTGGGCGGTGAATGGGGCGGCGCGGCGCTGCTCGCGACTGAAAATGCACCGGCGAAGAAACGTGCGCTGTACGGTTCTTTCCCGCAGCTTGGCGCGCCGATTGGTTTCTTCTTCGCAAACGGCATGTTCCTGCTGCTGTCCTGGCTGCTGACTGACGAACAGTTTATTTCCTGGGGCTGGCGTGTGCCGTTCCTGCTTTCGGCAGTGCTGGTTATCGTCGGTCTGTATGTGCGTGTTTCCCTGCACGAAACGCCGGTGTTCGCCAAAATCGCCAAAGCCGGGAAACAGGTCAAGGTGCCGATCGGTACACTGTTTACCCGATACAAAAAAGCGACGATTCTCGGCACCTTTATCATGGTCGCCACTTACACGCTGTTTTACATCATGACCGTGTACTCACTGGGTTACGGCACAGCAGCCAAGCCGGTGGGTCTGGGTATTGCGCGTAATGAATTCCTGCTGATGCTGATGATCGGCGTGGTCGGTTTCGGTGTCATGGTGCCGGTTGCCGGTCAGCTGGCAGATAAGTTTGGCCGTCGCAAAACCATGATTTGTATTACGCTGCTGATGATTGTCTTCGCTCTGTGCTTCCCGACCATTCTGGGTGCGGGCTCTCAGGCGCTGGTGATGGTATTCCTGCTGTGTGGTTTCATGGTGATGGGGCTGACTTTCGGTCCGATGGGCGCGCTGCTGCCGGAACTGTTCCCGACAGAAGTTCGCTATACCGGCGCATCCTTCTCCTATAATGTGTCTTCGATACTGGGCGCGTCCGTTGCGCCGTACATCGCCACCTGGCTGGCAACCCATTACGGATTGTTCTATGTGGGCGTTTATCTGGCTTCAATGGCAACGCTGACGCTGATCGCACTGCTGTTGTCCAAAGAGACCGCCCATCAGTCATTGTAACTGACCCGGACACCGTGCCCGGTTTGCGCCCGGCACGGTGCCTTCTGCGAAGGTTTCTTATGCGCTTGCGTCGATTTATCCTGCCCGTCCTGATCCTGCTAATCGTTATTGCCGCGGCCTTCTGGTATTTCTGGCCTCACTCCTCCAATCCGAACGCCCTGTGGAACATCATCAGTACGAAATGCGTGCCTAATCAGCGCGGCAGCGGAAAGCCCGCTCCCTGCGCACAGGTGGATGAACAACAAGGGTTTGTGGTGCTCAAAGATCTGAACGGCCCGCTGCAATATTTGCTGATGCCCAGTGCGCGCATCACCGGTATGGAAAGCCCCGCACTGCTCGAACCGTCAACGCCGAACTTTTTCAGTCAGGCATGGAATGCGCGGCATTTTATGGCGGATAAATACGGTAAACCGATTGATGACAGCAATGTTTCGCTGGCGATTAACTCGCAATACGGACGTTCGCAGAACCAGCTGCACATCCATATTTCATGTCTTTTACCGCAGGTGAAAACCACGCTGAGTAAAGATGGCGGGCAGATGGGATATAACTGGCAGGAATTGCCCGATAAGCTGCTTGGCCACACCTATCTGGCGCGTAAAGTCACGCAGGCCGAACTGAATGAGAAAGGTGCATTCCGTCTTCTGGCGGAGGGCGTACCGGACGCACAGAAAAAAATGGGTCACTTCGGTATGGCGATGGTCAGTTTGCCGGGCGGCGATTTCCTGCTGCTGGCCAGTGAGCGTGACTTACTCAAACTCAATAATGCCTCCGCCGAAGAAATCCAGGACCACAAATGTGCAGTACTGGATCCGCTGCCTCAGCCTTAAAACCTCCTCCCGGCCTCCCCCTTCGCAGGGGAGGCGTTAATCCAACACGATTACTTCTGTTTCATCTGCTGCAAGATCGGGCCACACTGGTTTTCTTCGTTATCGCTTGGAGAGATCAGCGCCAGCAACGCGGCGGCGGGTGCAACAACAGCACCGAGCGCGACAGCCGCAGCACCGCGGGCAATCAGCGGCCCCGGTTTCACTCCCGCATCCGGATTTTTATAGGTGCCGCGAACATACAGCGGTGAACGTAAGGTCAGGACACGCACCCCCTTACTTTCCGGGTTGACCGACAGATCCAGTCGTTCGGTCGCCATATTGGTGTTGCCGGTAATGTTGATCACCGCATTCTCGGTATCGAACACAAACAGCCGTGGCGTGACCACGCCGTTCCTCACATTGACGTTGGCGGCCGCACAGTTGATGGCCACCTCGTCATCACCGAACAGTTTGCTTACCACATAGTTACCGACATTCAGCCCCGCCAGTTCCATCAGACCACGGCTAATTACGCCGTCATTGATGAGGATTTTCATGTCGCCGTCACTGGTACCGAGCAGCGCGGCAACGGAGTTACCCGTACCGGTCAGCGTGGCGTCACCGTTCAGGTCGCCCAGACTGCGCTCCATCGACTGTACGCGTGGCAGCAGTTGTTTGAGCTTCAGCTTACGGGCATGGATATCGGCGCGCGCCTGCATCGGTGATTTGTCACCTTCGAGGCGGATAGTGGAATTCAGATTACCGCCAGCCACACCGAAACGTAGCGGGTCAAGCAGGATCACACCGTCATTCAGTTTCAGATGGGTGCTTAAATCGCTCAGCGGCAGGGACTCACCGTGCTCGATGCGTTTGGCGCTGAATTTCACATCAGCGTCCATCACACGCCAGCTTTTGGTATCGAATTTCTCTACCGGCAACACTTTGTCGGCAGGCTGACGGGTGGTTTCACCACGCTTAGCTTTATCTGTGTTGGAATCGGCACCAATCAGCGGAGCCAGATCAGCAAAGCGCAGCTGTTTTGAAGCGACCTCACCGGTCAGTTCAGGCCGCGGTTTGCTGGCCTGATAAGTCAGTGAGCCGTGAATATCGCTGTCACCGATTTTGCCGTTAAAGTTCTGATAACGGTAAACTGCGCCGTCTTTATCATGCAACGTCGCCGATAAATGGCCGTCTGTAGAATACGGCGGTGTTTGCGGCAGCAGCACGCCGGTCAGACCATACAAATCAGACAGCGTCTGGCCGGAGAATTTCAGGCGTAAATCCAGGCCGCCAAGATTCATCGGATCCTGCAATGTCCCCGCGACAGCCACCCGCGTATTCCCGGAACGCACATCTGCCTGCAACGGGAACAGCGCATCCGGGTCTTTCATCGCCAGCATGCCACCGATTTTGCCGCTGCCGGAAAGCGATTCGCCGTTGTATTTACCGTCAACTTTCCAGCCAAATACGTAAGGCGGGGTTTTGGTTTTTGGTGCATCTTTCTTATCACCGACCACTTCCGTGAACGGCAGCGGTTTACCCAGCGGATCAATCACGGCGCGGAAATCGGCTTTCAGTTTCGCGTCTTTATAGTCGATTTGCCCGCGATCAAACACGATATCATTGATCGTAAATGACCAGGCTGACGGCGGCTGTGCCGGATCCTGGGTATCGCTGTTGGCGAGATTGAACGTCCAGTTATTTTTGCCATTATCCAGACGCAGCAACGAAGCATCAGGCTGCTTCAGCCAGATACGCGGGATCAGCACTTCTTTATGCAATAAGGCGAGTGGCGCAATGCTGGCGTCAACGCGGGCGAGTTTCACCATCTGCGCATCTTTTTCACCGGTTTGCACGTCGGAAGGGTTGCCGAGTACGATATCTTCAGCATGAATGTGCGGCCAGGGCACCCACGCGCGCCACCCCGCTTCGTCTTTCTGACGCGACCAGTCCACGCCTAAATCACCGCGGATCGCGAATGCACGGTTCAGTTCGGTGCTGACTTTTTGATTAATGGTCGGTTTGAGGCGGTTCCAGTTGAATGTCGCAATGAAAATTACGATAGCAATCAACAAAATGATAATCACACCCACCACCCAGGAAATCACTTTACCTGTGCGCGTCATAAATCTGTTCCTTTCAGACAGTTAACGAATTCCGGAGTTTAACTATAGTAGAATTCTCAACAACTTGCCGGGAACGGCATCCGCAAAGGGGGCTCACAGACAGGAAGGCGGAGAGTAAGGTTTTGGAAATCAATGAAATGGAGATGTATCACACCACAACGCCTCACCGGCAACGTTGAGAGTTCGCCTCAGCAGGTCAGGTGTGATCCATTATCCTTTAAAATGTATAGGCAGATTATTCAGATTATCGAAAACGGTGGGACGTGCCAGATAATAACCTTGTGCAGCCAGCGCATCAGAATTGCAGACCATTGCCCATTCCGAAGCCGTTTCAACCCCTTCAATAATCACGCCTTTGCTGTAGCGGTTCATCAGCGTCACCAGCGTGTAAAATAGCCGGGATCCCTCCTCACTCTGCCCAAGCAAAATAAACAGATCACGGGCGATTTTGATGTATTCGTAATGCCATGTGGTGAAGGAGGAGAAGTTAGCGATACCCTGACCGAAGTCATCGAGCCATAGCCGGTCAGATTGCTCGATTTGCGACAGCGGAATACTCAGCGCATTTTCGGCGCTTTCAACCAGTTCAAAACGCACATACGGCATCGCGCTGATTTGTGTGCGCAGCGCCGAATCTGTTTGCAGCATTTCCAGGACCTGACCATCGACGTTAATCGACGCCAGTAATTCGTGTTCGATGAACAGATGCTGACAGCGCTGCAACAGATCAAGTTGTTCCTGCACGATTTGCAGGCGTTTACCCACCGCAATCGCGACAAAATATTCTTCCGGTGAAATAAATTTGTGCGGGTCCGCAGGGTGAAATACCCCAGTCAGTAATTCAATTCCTAACAGCTTTCCGGTCGTGCGATAAATGGGCTGAAAACGGTACACTCTCTGACACTGACGCCAGTAAGACTGTGCTTTTACGCGCTCTATCGCGGTAAAAGAAGGCGTAATCAGCCCTAACATCATCTTAGTTATCATATTTTTCTGCCGTCATGAATAAGAGTCAGATCATCAGGGACGTGCGGCAACCTATGTTGCGTGACTACAATGTAATTCATGTCAACAACGTGTGTTCGCAGCACACTGTGTTTCATGGAGGCAAAGTAGCCTGATTTCCTGGCTTTCTTTAGTAGGGTTATCTATCGGCGCTGCGCGGAGAAACTTTAATCACTCTGCGCTCCCCTGCAATCTGTGTGCTGAATGCGTCAAAAGCCTGACTGGAAGTTCTTTTACGCACGTTCTACAGTGGGAGCGCTGAAACATTTCATTAACGCTCATTCACAATCCGGAGAAACAATGCCTTACGTTAATATCAAAATCACCCGCGAGGGTGCGACGGCCGAACAGAAGAAAGCGCTGATCGCCGGAGTGACGCAATTACTGGTGGATACACTGGGCAAAAATCCTGCGACGACCACAGTCATCATTGACGAGGTCGATACCGATAACTGGGGCCTGGGTGGCCGTCCGGTGACCGAACTGCGTCTGGAAAATAAGTAACGGCTTCAGGTGGAAGTGCTGTCGCTTCCACTTTTCCCTTCGTTTTACTGCCTTTTTTTGCCCGCCGCTTACAAAAAATAAAACCTTGTTTTAATTTGTTTGACTGACCGCATTCTTATGAAGAGACTAGAGCGTAATAATGACCGTCTTTTCTTTCCTTTCGTTTTAATGCTTCAGACATAGGCCAGGTACAATGACCAGCAAAAACATTGCCGTTATCGGCGAATGCATGATCGAATTATCTCAGAAAGGCGATGCGCTACACCGCGGTTTTGGTGGCGACACGCTGAACACGTCTGTTTATATTTCCCGCCAGGTTTCCCCTGATGCGCTGAAAGTGCATTACGTCACGGCGCTCGGCAATGACAGTTTCAGCAATGAGATGTTACAGGCATGGCAGCAGGAAGGGGTACACACTGACCTGACCCAGCGCCTTGAAAACAAGTTACCTGGCTTGTATGTGATTGAAACGGACAGCACCGGCGAACGCACCTTCTATTACTGGCGCAATGATGCGGCTGCACGCTACTGGCTCGACAGCCCCCAATCCGAAGAGATTTGTCAGAAACTGGCAGAATTCGATTATCTGTATCTGAGCGGCATCAGCCTGGCGATCCTCAGCGATGAAAGCCGCGACCGTCTGATGACTTTGCTGAAAGCCTGCCGTTCACGCGGCGGTAAAGTGATTTTCGATAACAATTACCGTCCGCGCCTGTGGGCCAGCAAAGACCAAACGCAGGCCGCGTATAACGCCATGCTTTCCTGCACCGATATTGCCTTCCTGACCCTTGATGACGAAGATATGTTATGGGGCCAGAAGCCGTACGATGAGGTGATTGCGCGCACTCATGCGCTGGGCGTCAGCGAAGTGGTCGTCAAACGCGGTGCCGACAGTTGCATCGTCTCCAGCGCTGAAGGCGAACTGCATGATGTGCCAGCGGTGAAATTACCGAAAGAGAAAGTTATCGATACGACGGCAGCAGGCGATTCCTTTAGCGCCGGATATCTGGCGGTCAGACTCACCGGCGGCAGCGCGGCAGAAGCGGCAGTGCGCGGGCATGAGACTGCGAGTACAGTAATTCAGCATCGCGGGGCGATCATCCCGAGGGAGTTTATGCCAGACCGGGCATAAGGGTTTTTCACTTGCAGTGGGGCTGGGTCGTAAGACGGTGAAAGTTTCGGTTTCTTAAGTGCTGCGCTCACTTAACTCGCTGCGCCGAAACCGATAAAGAGAGGAAAGTGCTTTTCCTCTCTTTAATCTCTCCTCGCTTTTTTACTCCGCGCTACCGCTTGCTGGCTATGTTTCAGCAACCGCAGTGACAGGCTGGAAATCTTGCCGCTCTGCGGTTCCTTCTCTCGGTCTTCGAGCCATAGGTCTCGAAGCCGCTCCGTTCAGCAAGATTTCTGAATCGCCCGCACGATCTTAAATTCAATAGCAAGCTGATGTTTATCTTTTAGAAAAGTGGATTGGCGTACTCAAAAATGGCACCGAATGAACGGTTCGAGACCTATGGCTCGAAACCCGAAATTCGGGAATCGCGCAGCGATGACATTTTGCGCCACTCGCTTAAGTAACAGAACATGTTCGTCGTGCCTGCGATAGCGCGCAGTAAAAAGACGTGGGAGATCCAAGAGGGGCCCGTCATGGCCCCTTTTGGGCGGTTTCGGCGCAGCACGATAAGTGATCACTGCACTTAAGAAACCGAAACTTTCACCCATCCCAACCGGGAATAAATAAGGGATTCTCCCTTATTGCGCACTCGTCGCAGCGGATGCCGCCGGCACATCCGCAGCAGGTGCCTCCGCCGCCGGAGAGGTCTCCGCCGGGGCCATCACTTTGTCATACACAGCCCGCAGTTCAGCTGCATTCATCTCCGGTTCCCCTTTTGGCTGCGCCACTAATAACGCCGGGTCACGGGAAAGCTGTTGCTTCAGTTCCTGGTTCAGCACCGGCAGGGTTAGTGTGGAAAGGAACTGCTGACGCAACTGCTGATACTGTTCCGGGGCGATATCCACCACGCCGTTTTGCTGGGAGCGCAAACGCTGGCTCATCAGCACATCGGTATCGGTACGGGCGTAAGTCGCGAACAGTTTGCTCAGCTGATCGTTTTTCTGAGCAATCAGGGCGTCAAATTCAGCCTGAGAAATGCCTTTATCGCGAACGACCAGAAGTTCTTCTGCCAGACGTTTAAACAGCTCCGCCAGCTTAGCCTGCGGTGCGTCGATGCGGATGGCACACTGGGCGCGCTGGTATTGCACATTGCAGTCGAAACCCAGCCCCGCTGCCGGTACGTCTTTTTTGGTTTCAAACGCACTTTTCAGCTGCTGCTGCAAATGCCAGAACAGCGCTTCGCGGGCCAAATCACTGCGCCAGTAGGCGGCAATGGCCTGAGAATCCTGAATGGGCTGCCAGGCGTTATCCCACATTAATGAGACACGATCCTGAGTCAGATTTTCATCCATGACAGTCATAGATTTGGTTGTGACTTCAGACAGCGTCGGCAACGTCTGCGGAGTCTGGCGACTGCCTTTCAGTGATGAAAACGTCCGGTTAATTTGTTCACTCAGGCCACGGCTGTCAACATTACCGACCACAAATAAGGTCATCGCATCCGGTGTATACCACTGATGATAAAATTTGATTAATGCATCGATATTGACGGGTTTAGTGGGCAACTGGTGGGGATTGTGGCCGACCAGCGTCGAGCCGGCCATACGTGCACGCCACCAGGCATCCTGCGTATTTTGTGGCAGTGAACCTACCGGATCTTCCGATTGCTGCCGGGCTGCACTGATCAGCGCCGGTGTGACAGTCATTTTACCGGCCGTATTTGCCAGCCAGTTCAGCGCATCTTTAAGAAGATCAGGGCGGTTATTTGGCAGGCTCAGATTGTACATCGTGAAATCATAAGAACTGACAGCCGGCGGCAATGGCCGCTGCGGATTAATGCTTTGCTGCCACAGAGACTGGAGCTGAGCCGTGCTGAAACCTTCACTGTGCATCAGCGCAAGACGGGGAAGGAAATGGGCGTAGCCCGTTTGCTGGGCTGATTCAGCCAGCGAGCCGGTGCGAACCACCAGGCGTAATTCAATGCGATCGCTCGGGCGTTGCGGTGTAGTCAGCAACTGCCAGGTAAATCCATTGTCCAGTTTCCCCTGCTGCCAGGCCGGATCTGGTTGTAATGCTTCAGCTTGCACATGACTTGCGGCTGTTGCCAGCAACAATCCACCAATGAGTAAACGGATTTTGGTGCCCTGCATGTGAACCCCTACGTAATGACAATCCAATTTTCAATATACTGTCCTGCCGGTGTCAGTCGACTGGCCCACAGGAATTGAATGCGTAAGTTTAAGGACAGAAAATACAGCCCTTCGTTAGACCGCGCATTTTTCGCAATGTCACGCAGCCCGCAAAAATATTATGGGAAATAACGCCCTGTGAGGCGTTTGAGGGACATATTATGAAGATAATCCACCGGTTACATCAAGTAACCGGTGGATATTAGGCAGGATTGGGGCTAAATAAATGCGTTTTTACACAGCTTTCTCACTATTTTCTGCCATACAGCCATCATTTCTCAGAAATTTCAGGCGGACTTCTCGGCTTCTGTCAGACCTTTCTGGCCGTTTAACGTCGCTTTTAACTGCCCTTCGTCCAGCTGATCACACCATTTAGCCACCACGATGGTGGCCACGCCGTTACCGACCAGGTTGGTCAGCGCACGCGCTTCGGACATGAAACGGTCAATGCCGAGAATCAGTGCCAGTCCCGCCACCGGTAAATGCCCCACCGCAGACAGCGTGGCCGCGAGCACGATGAATCCGCTGCCTGTCACACCTGCCGCCCCTTTTGAAGACAACAGCAGTACCACAATCAGGGTGATCTGATGCCAGATATCCATATGTGTATTGGTTGCCTGCGCGATGAATACGGCGGCCATCGTCAGATAAATCGAAGTACCGTCCAGATTGAAGGAATAGCCGGTTGGGATCACCAGCCCGACCACTGATTTTTTACAACCCAGACGCTCCATTTTATCCAGCATGCGTGGCAGCGCGGATTCGGAAGATGAAGTGCCCAGCACGATCAACAGTTCTTCTTTAATGTAATTCACAAACTTAAAGATGCTGAAACCGTTGAAGCGCGCGATAAGACCGAGCACCACCACCACGAACAGAACACAGGTCAGGTAGAAACACAGGATCAGTTGCCCCAGTTGCACCAGCGAACCGACACCGTATTTACCGATGGTGAACGCCATGGCCCCGAATGCACCAATCGGTGCGAGACGCATGATCATATTGATGATGCCGAAAATAACCTGCGAGAAACTCTCGATCACATTGAAAATCAACTGCCCTTTGTGACCCAGACGGTGCAATGCAAAGCCAAACAAGACAGCAAACAACAGGACCTGAAGAATGTTCCCGCTGGCGAACGCGCCAATCACACTGGAAGGGATCACGTCGAGAAGGAACGGAATGATGCCCTGGCTTTGCGCCTGCTCGGCGTAAACCGCCACGGCTTTAGCATCCAGCGCAGCAGGATCTACGTTCATTCCGGCACCCGGCTGAACGATATTAACAATCACCAGCCCGATGATCAGCGCAAGCGTACTGACAATTTCAAAGTACAGCAGCGCAATCGCCCCGGTACGGCCGACCGCTTTCATGCTTTCCATGCCCGCAATACCCGTGACAACGGTACAGAAGATCACCGGCGCGATGATCATCTTGATTAATTTAACAAAACCATCACCAAGTGGTTTCATTTGAGCACCCAGCTCAGGGTAGAAATGCCCCAGAAGAACACCGACGGTAATGGCTAAAAGCACCTGAAAATACAGGCTTCTGAAGAGTGATTTTGTCATGAATACCCATCCTGAAGTGAATGCGCCGCCTTCTGTTTTTGTAAGGTCAAAGGTAATGAGCGGCAGCAGGGAAATAACACACGCACAACATGATGGAAATATTTCGTTTCCCTCTGCAATCACGGTTCATGAAAAACCGGAGCGGAAAGCATTCAGCAGGAACTAATGTAAGTAAAAAAATCATCAGGCGGGAGAAATGCCGGACAGAAAGAGATTTTCCTGTCCGTTGTACCGGTCAGGAAAGCGGGCAGAATTTCCGTTCAAAGTCAGTTTTGGAAAGTGGCGCTGAAAATAAATACCCTTGCCCGAGCCGGATATTTTCCTTAAGTAGCCACTGACGCTGCTCCTCAGTTTCTACGCCTTCAGCGACCAGTTGAATATTCATGGCGCGGCCAATCGAGGCCACTATATTCACCATTACCTCATCCTGCGGCAGAACGCTGACGAAGCTGCGGTCAATTTTGATCACATCAATAGGCAACGTACGCAGCCTGCTGAGGTATTCAAGCCCGGAATAACCCAGACCAAAATCATCAAGCTCTATGGAAACACCCACGGCGCGAAGTTCGCTGAGCAACACCAGCGCGCGGTCAAGATCGTCAATGCGGGCCGTTTCCGTAATTTCCAGCACCAGCTGTCCCGGGTTAATTTTGTAGCGGCTCAGCAGGCTGCGCAGCTCCGGCAGGAAGTTACGCTGCTGTACCTGAGCGCCGGAGAGATTCACTGACAGTGGCAGGAGAATACCCCGTTGCTGCCAGTCCGCCAGGATCTGGCAGCCCAGCTCAAGAATTTTGTACCCGAGCAAACTCATAACGCCAATTTCTTCGGCCAGCACAATAAAATCACTTTCCAGCCCGTAACTCCCGTCAGCCATTTTACGGCGCAGCAGGGCTTCCGCCCCGACCACCGCGCCGGTTTCCATATTCACCTGCGGCTGTATAAACAACGTGAAATCATTTTGTTCCATCGCATGCAGGATTTCGTTTTCCTGCAATAAGCGTTTCTGAATTTTTGCGGTCAGTTCCGGTTCGAAGAACAGGATTTGGTTTTTCCCCTGCTGATAGGCCGAGACTCTGGCCGCACGACCGTTCACCATCAGTTGCTGCGCACTGACCGGGAATTCGCCGGTGTATTGCACGATGCCAATGCTGCCGGTCGGGTGCAGCGACATATTGCCAGCATGACTTTCCTGGGGTGCATTGATGCGTTCCATGATTTTCCGCGCCAGGCGCATCGCCATAAAGGGCCGGGGAATATCTCCCGCCAGCAAGGCAAATTCGTTGTAACTCAGACGTGCCAGCAGGCTGTTCTCGGGCAACGCTTCCATGATGGAACAGACCAGCGGGCAATCAACATGGCCGTCGTCACGCAAGCTTTCAATGCCGATTAACAGCAAGTGAAACCCTTTTTCCGGCTCGGCAGAATGCAGGCGGTGTTGCAGGTGCTGCATAAACTGTTCTTCATTGATGAGCATATTTTGTGAAGGCAGCCAGGCATTAGTGGCCTGGTCTTGAGGCTTCTCCCGCTGCTGTTGGTTGCGGTTGTAGCTGCGCACCAACATGCCGATTTCATCGTCTTCGTGATGTTGCGGCAAGGTCAGCTGATGATATGGCACTTCACTTTCGGGCAGGGCTTCCAGCTCACTGGCAATTGCGCGAAGCGGTTTGACAATCAAACGGTTGATAACCCAGCTCAACGAAATGGTCAGGATCAGCGCCAGCAGCAGGTACGTCGTCAGCATGGTCGAGAGTGCGCTGACGATAAACTGATACATGCGATAGGAATCAGCCTGAAGCACCAGATAAGCCAGAGGCTTGGGAGCTTTAGGGCTGGCAGCCGCAGAATAGAGAGGAACGGAGATCGTCACTGGCAGATTGAAACCCCGGGTCACCCATTGTGGTACCGGCCGGCCGGGGGGGAAATGCGTATGCAGCGCGGCGATCTGGTTTGGCATCACGACGTCAGCGCGGCTCAGAATGCCCACGGGTTGCAGCGTATTCAGAATGTCCTGCGTTTCTTCCAGATCAACGTCCAGCACGGCTTGCGAAAGCGGAACACGGACAGAATGTGCAATATTTTCAAGTTGCTGGGCGTAATCATCCCTCCGCTGCTGTACAAAGTGGAACAGCTGGATGACGATAAAAATACAAATGGTGATGGCCGCAATGCTCGACACAGCCGCCATCTGTTTAATCGTTAATGAACGCCTGACCCGCAACTTTATTCTCCGTCAACCACTGACATGATTTTCCGCGCCCCCCGGGCTGAAACGGTACTTGTGCGCAGTATACCTTATAACGGGTTATTTCGAGGTTAAAGACGAAACTTTGACTATAAAAAACAACATGTTTGCTGCTACACATCTACACTGAATAGTGTTTATGTTATTTAACCAGAGAAAACATACATTACCCGGGTTAATCGAATAATGCGAAACGTAAGAACATCCTGGATACTGCGCGTCCGATGAAGTTTATGTGCTATTTATCACATTAAAAACCAAATTTTATACTATTTTAATGCAAACCTATGAAAAAATTTCATCAAAAAGCTTTTGCGACAGGCAGTTATGTTGGCGTTGTTTTTTATGGTGTAAATCCGATTTTTTGTAAAAACTGCTCTATGCTGTAAAAGACCTGATATATTAAGACCAGTCCTATTCCCCTATAAAACTTTAAAAATATTCATCTTTTTACACCCTGTGCTAACGGCCAATCATTGTCGTTTTGACGTCCAGAAAACACCGAAATATATAATCCTATCGGGCGGGATTTATGAATAAATATGATGACATTAAACGTTTTATGGATAAGGCGAAGTTGGAAAATATTGATTATAAAGAGCTTAATGAAAAATCAACGGGTGAATCCATTACTGGCTCAATGAATCAATGGACGTTGATTAAACAAGTCTCTGCCAGTGAAGAACCTGCCGGTCCGCTTGATAATGGCCGTACCACGCAGCCAACACCGCAATCCATTTCGGCGGATGAGTTTTCGCTTTCTGACGTTCACCCCGTCCATACGCAGCAGGAGCCGAACTCTTCTGCCGCACGACCTGTTACACACCAGCAAGCCCCCCCCCTGTCTTCGGAGGTGCCTCATCCGCCAGCCGGTTTTGGCCTGCTTGATGCCCTGCGCGAAACGCTGCCACCGGTTCCGTCTCAGCCAGCACCGGTGACCATACAACCCGCGCAACCTCAGCCTGTTCACACGGCACCGGTATTGCATGCCCAGTCTGTCGTTCCTGACAGCGGGTCGGGTTTACTTGATTCATTGCGTAAAGCGATGCCCGCAGCGCCGTCGAAACCTGCCCCGGCGCAGGTTCAATCTGTGCCGCTTCAGGCATCTCAGTCAGTACCACAACCCGTCGCGCCGGTTTATCACCAGCCGCCGGTACACAATCCAACGCCCGTTCACAGTCCGGTGCCCGCGGTGTCCGCATCCCCGGCGTCTGCTGATGCTAACCAGCGCTTTAAACAAATGTTTAAACAACGGGCTCCGCAGCCTGCCAGCGCTTATTTACATCGCGACACACCGCTTCAACCCCTGTTAGAGATGATTGCCTCATGCCGTTAGTTTGCGTTTGTTCACCGAAAGGTGGGGTAGGAAAAACCACGGTGGCCTCCAACCTGGCCTATTCACTTGCCCGCAGTGGCAGTAAAGTGCTGGTCATCGATTTTGATGTACAGAACGCCCTTCGCCTTCATTTCGGGGTGCCTATTGCCGATACCCGCGGTTTTGTGGCCGGTTCGGGTAATGAATCCGACTGGAGCCAGTTTATCCTGAAAGCGGGCTCCAATACGTTTGTTTTACCGTATGGCGAAGTGACGGAAGATCAGCGACTGGAGTTCGAACATCAGCTTGCCAGCGATCCGCTTTTTTTACAGCGCGGATTAAATACGGTCCTGAATTATCCTGGCCTAATTATTATTGCGGATTTTCCTCCGGGCCCGAGTCCGGCATTAAAAGCGGTTCAGGCGATTGCTGATTTACATGTTGTGGTGATGCTGGCCGATACCGCGTCATTATCTTTATTACCCTTAATGGAAAAAAACAAACTCATTGGCACACCTTTGAATAATAAGAAGGGTGAGTATTACGTGGTTAACCAAAGTGATACCCGCCGGACATTAAGCCGCGACGTCACCCACTTTTTCGAACAGCGTTTAAATGAAAGATTATTAGGCACCATCCACAGGGATGAGTGTGTGCCGGAGGCCAATGCCTCGCAGCGCTCTATTATTGATTTCAGTCCGGTATCAGCTTCGGCATTTGATATTGAACTGATCAGCAAAAAAGTCGCCGCCATTTTAGGAATTAAAGTCGGTGATGGTGAATTACACGCCGCACCTAAATCTGGCAGTTATTAACTATCACTGTTAACAGCGACCCCAAAAGCGATGAATAAATTTCTGTTTTCTTTCCTTGTGCTTCTGTTGCTGCCGGTGGCAGCAGTGATCATTATTACCCCGATGGACAGCCAGAAGCAGTACATTTTTGGCCTGATCAGCATCGGGCTTTTATTTTTGCTTGGCATCAGTAAAAGCCGCAGGATTAGCGTGGTGATGGTCATCATGTCCATCATGATGTCGACGCGTTATATTTACTGGCGTGCGACAGAAACGCTGCATTTCAATTCAACAATAGAAGCTATTTTAGGGATTGGATTATTCCTCGCCGAACTCTATGTCTGGCTAATTTTATTGCTGGGCTATCTGCAAACGACCTGGCCATTAAAACGCACCATCGAACCGTTGCCGGATGACACCACGCTGTGGCCAACCGTCGACGTGTATATTCCGTCTTATAACGAAAGCCTCGATGTAGTACGAGATACCGTTCTGGCGGCGCAGTGCATCGATTATCCGAAAGACAAAATCAAAATTTACGTGCTGGATGACGGTAAACGCGACGAATTTGCGGTGTTCTCTGCGGATGCAGGCGTGGGTTATATTACGCGTGATGACAACTCCCACGCCAAAGCCGGCAACCTGAACCATGCGATGAAACTCACCAAAGGCGAGCTGATTTGCGTATTCGACTGTGACCACGTGGCTACCCGCGCTTTCCTGCAGGCGACGGTCGGCAGCTTCCTGAAAGATCCGCGTCTGGCACTTATCCAGACGCCACACTATTTCTATTCGCCTGATCCGTTTGAACGTAACCTGTCCGCTGGCCGCACCATGCCGAATGAAGGTGCCCTGTTCTACGGCCCGGTTCAGCAAGGTAACGACAACTGGAATGCGACATTCTTCTGCGGTTCCTGTGCGGTTATCCGCCGTGTGGCCCTGGAAGAAGTCGGGGGTTTTGCGGTTGAAACGGTGACCGAAGATGCGCACTCGGCGCTGAAAATGCAGCGTCGTGGCTGGAATACCGCGTTTCTGGATATCCCGCTGGCAGCCGGTCTGGCAACTGAACGCCTGGGGCTGCACGTTATTCAGCGTACCCGCTGGGCGCGCGGCATGACGCAGATTTTCCGCGTGGATAATCCGTTGCTCGGCCGCGGCCTGAAATGGCAGCAACGCCTGTGCTACCTGAACGCCATGCTGCACTTCCAGTTTGGTTTGCCGCGCGTGGTGTTCCTGACTGCACCGCTGGCATTCCTGCTGTTTAATCTGAACATCATTTCCTCATCGGCCAGCCTGATTTTTGCTTACGCGCTGCCGCATCTGGTGATGTCGCTGTACATTAACTCCCGTATGAACGGCCGTTTCCGTTACACCTTCTGGGGTGAAATTTACGAAACTGTCATGGCCTTCCACCTGATCCTGCCCACGCTGGTGACGATGTTCGCGCCAAAACGCGGCAAGTTTAACGTGACGGATAAAGGCGGTTTGCTGGATGTCGGTTTCTTCGACTTCAACATCGTCAAACCTCACCTGATAGTCGCGCTCATGATGCTTGCAGGGATTGGATACGGCATCGTACGCGCCGTATTTCATGATTACTTTGCCATCGATCCCAGCGTTATTGCGCTGAATATCGCCTGGGGCAGTTTCAGTGTGCTGATTTTGCTGGCAGCGATTGCCGTGGCGAAAGAAACCCGTCAGGTACGCAAAACGATCCGTATTGATGTCGAGATCCCAGCGATTATTCACTACGCCAATGGTATTTCACTGCGCACAACCACTATCGATATGTCGATGGGCGGCGTGCAGCTGGTGACGCCGGACGTGCGCTATCTGGATGAAGAAATTGAAGAAGTGGAAATTCAGTTGTCTTCCGGTGCGGAAAGTTTCCCGGTGACACAAATCAGCGGAGACAAAGCGCGGTTACGTCTGCAATTTGAAAATCTGCCATTATCGAAACGTCGTGAACTGGTGCGCGTGGTCTTATGCCGTGCTGACGCCTGGATTGGTGAAGAATACCCGCCGGATAACCCGTTTAAATCCCTGCTAAGCATCATCCGTTGCGTGTTCGAGTTGTTCTACAACACGTGGAAGGAGCGCCGTGTTAAAAATAAACCCGCTGACGCCGCCAGCAAGAGTGAAGCAGCATGAACCGACCTTATAACCTGATGATTAAGTGCCGTTTATCTGCTGCGCGCAGTGTATCCCTGTTCAGGAAAATCACTGCCGGTTTGTTGCTGATGTTCAGCAGCCTGCCATTGTCGCAGGCGGAAGACGCGCCGGCACCGGCCGTTGATCCGGCCACCAGCCTGCCAGCCGCGCCGTCATGGCTACCGCCGGTCACGCCCGTACCGGGTGAAACGGCACCCGCCAGTGATGCCACGCCAGCCCCTGCTGCGGATACGCCGCAGTCTGATACCACACCGGTGAATAACAGCACGGCGATACCTGATGCCTCTGCCGCTGCGCCGGTGATGCCACTGGTTCAGCCGGTGACCAGCAATATCACCGTTGCCGAAATGGGCCAGCCAAACGGCCTGACGCTCAGCGGGGGTCAGTTGCAGTCCGGTATCATTTTCACCCTGCCCGCCGATGAGGTGGTGACCAACGCGCACCTGTCGCTGGCACTGAAAATTTCTCCGGCACTGATTGCCCGCGATACCACGCTCGAACTGATGCTCAACGGCCAGCCGCTGGGTAACCTGCCACTGAACCAGAGCAGCAACGGCGGCGACGTTTACGATCTCGATATTCCGTCGGCAATGGTGGTATCCAACAACAACCTGAGCTTCCGCGTACATGACAGCAACACCATGACCTGCGAGAAAGATCAGTCAGATAAATACTGGGTCACTATTTTGCCGACCACCAGCATCGGGCTGGAAGGTCAGCAACTGAATATTGGCCGGAATCTGGGTAACTTCCCGCGTCCGTTCTTTGATGGTCTGCAGATGCAGGAATCCAAAATTACCCTGGGTTTCTCTGCGTCTATGAAACCTGGCGATGTCAGCGCTGCGGCGATAGTCTCTTCTTATCTCGGCATGTTGTCCGATTATCGCAGCATAGATTTTCCGGTCATTCTTAACGACCTGCCGGATCAGAACGGCATTTTGTTTGGCAAGCCGGGCGATAAAATAGGTTCGCTGACCTTGCCGGCGAGCAAAGGTGCCTCGCTTCAGATTATCGATAATCCGATCAATCCGGTCTACAAACTGCTGCTGGTGCTCGGCAACGATGATAACGAACTGCGTCAGTCCGCGTATCGCCTGATCAGCGGCGGTATGCCGAACAACGTCGATCATCTGGATGTGGCCCAGCAAACTATTCCAACCAGCAAACTGTATGACGCGCCGCGCTGGATTGACACTTCCCGCCCGGTGACGCTGGGCGAACTGGCGGGTAAAGATCCGGATTCGCTGATTTCTAACGGCATTTATCACGACGGCATTCAGGTAGCTTTCCGCGCTGCGCCGGATCTGTTCATGTGGGACGGACACAATATTCCGGTGCGCATTGATTACCGTTTCCCGACGGAAAACTGGATTGATGAAGATAATTCAAGACTCAACGTTTCCATTAACAGCAACTTCCTGCGCAGCCTGACCGTCAACAAAGTGGGTCTGGTGGAAAACATCTGGCGTCGCCTTGGCGGTGACAGCCGTCAGGAACGTTATACGCTGCAACTCGCGCCCTACCTGATTTATGGTGACAACCAGCTGCAATTCTATTTTGATATCAAGCCGAAAAAAGAGGCGCCGTGCGGCATCCTGACCAGCGATAATATCAAGAGCCGTATCGATCCAAAATCCTTCATCGATCTGAGCGGAAGCTACCATTTTGCCCAGTTACCAAACCTGTCGTATTTCGTCGGTGCATCTTATCCGTACTCCAAACTGGCTGACTTCTCCGATACCCTGATGTTGCTGCCGCCAGCGCCGACGGCAGATGAAGTCCATACGTTGCTCAACCTGGCCTCCCGCGCCGGTAAAGCCACAGGCATGCCGGTGAATCATGTACAGGTGGCCTTTGGTCTGAAAGGTGATGAACAAAATAATCCGCTGTTTGACCGCGATGTTTTGGCCGTCGCCACGCTGGGCGACACCTCGTTTACTCAACAGTTACTCGCGGATTCCCCTTTCAGCATTAACGGTGGTGCGATGGGCGTAAAAACGCCGACCGATATCCAGCGCGTTGTCGCCTGGCTGACCGGTGACTGGTACCGCCAGCCGGTCGATGCAGACCGTTATCTGTCCTCAACCGGCGCATGGCGTGGCTTCGTCAGCTACCGTTCGCGCTGGTCTGCCGATCATGTGGTCGTGCTGGCAACCGGTACGGACGATCAGCAGTTGCTGAAAATCCATAACGATTTGAAATCACCCAAAATCAACGCCAATGTGCGGGGTGACCTGGCAATTATTACCGATGAAAATGGCATCCGCAGCTTCTCAGTCGGCCAGCAATTTCCGACCGGGCAAATGCCGTGGTACATGATGGTGCTGTGGTACGCCAGCAACCACATCGTGATCCTGTCATTGATTGCGACCCTGCTTTCTCTGGTGATTGGCCTGAGCCTGTTCGTCGTCCTGCGTCGTCATGCGGCCAAACGACTGGGTCAGAAATGAAAAGCATCGGCTTTATAACAAAAACAATGAAGATCGCACCGATATCGGGCGGCGACTCTCTGGCGATTACCGGAGCTGGAAAATGAAAAAACATAAACTGTCCCTGGCGGTGATCAGGGCTATTTATCTGGTAGGGATCGCCGGAGTAGCAAGTTTTAGTGCTGCCACCTTGGCAGCGGATACCGCCAATCCTGCTATGAAAGCGTTGTTCGATCAGGCCGCTTACTGGCATGAGCGTGCTCATGATGATCTGGCAAAAAATGCCTTACAGAAAGTGCTGCTGGTTGAGCCAAACAACGTGCAGGCGCTGTACCTGATGTCGCTGTATTCCATGCAGGGCGGGGATAAAACCGCAGCCAATCAGTGGCGTGAAAAACTGGCCGCCGTCTCGCCCGACGATCCACGTCTGGCATCGCTCAACAGCGCCAAAGCCATGCAGTCAATTCCGCCGGCTCAGTTAGCTTCTGCCCGTCAGATGGCTGCGCAGGGCAATGTCAGCGGTGCACTTTCGGCGTACCGTACCATTTTTAACGGCAACCAGCCGCCAGACAGCCTGGTGACTGAATATTATCTGACCATGGCGGGTGATAAGTCGCTCCAGCCGCAGGCAATTGCCGGGTTGCAACAGCGCGTTGCCTCGCGTCCTGACGACACGCAGGCGCGTCTCGGTCTGGGCAAGGTGCTCACTTATCAGGAATCAACCCGCCGCGACGGCATCAAACTGCTGAGCACCATGGCCGGTTCCAGCACCGAAGCGGACCGTTCACTGCGTCAGGCATTGCTGTGGATGACGCCGCAGGAAGACGACCGTGATTTATATCAGGGCTATCAGGCGCGTCACCCGAACGATACCAGCGTGATGGCATACTTCCAGAAAAACATTGGCGGCGCGGCAAAAGGTCAGGGCTTCACCGCACTCAACAGTGGCGATGTCACCAGCGCGAAAGCTAAGTTTGAAAGCGTGCTGGCCGATAACCCGAACGACGCCGATGCGCTGGCAGGTTTGGGTTATATCGCTCAGCGCAGCGGTAATTTTGAGCAGGCATCACAATACCTGAGCAAAGCCGCCGCACAAGGTGGCCCGAACAGCGCCCAGCTGAGCAACCAGGCCCAGGATTCCGCGTTTTATGCTCAGTTAGCGAAAGCCAAAGAGGCCGCAGGTTCCGGCAGTTACGATGCCGCACTGGCTGCCGTCACGCCTCTGACGCAGGTCGGCGGCGAAAAAGGTCAGTCAGCCAGCCTGCTGCGTGCTGATATTCTGCGCCGGAAAGGCGATCTGGCTGGCGCCGAGCAACAATACAGTGCACTGGGCGATAACGCCGATGCCCGCGCCGGATTGTATTACGTGCTGCGTCAGCAGAACAAAACCGCCGAAGCTAATCAGGTGCTGAAGACGCTGCCAGCGGCCATTCAGACCAAGATGAATCCGCCAACCGTGGCGGATGTTATCGAGCCAATGCGTCGTCAGGCTGCACAAGCCATGGCGAGCAACGATCCGCAGCGTGCACTGAATATTCTTCAGCAGGCCCTTGAACGTCAGCCGTCTAATGTCTGGGTGAAACTGGATATGGCGCGCATCCTGCAATCGCAGGGGCAGACCGCGCAGGCGCAGTCGCTCATGGCGCCTTCTTCGCGTCCGGGTGCATCTTCTGCCGATTTATACGCAGCAGCCTTATTCGCCTCAGAAACCAAAAACTGGTCCACCGCCAATGCCCTGCTCTCACGTATTCCACGTAGCAGCCAGAATCAGGGTATGCGTGAACTGGCACAACGCGCCAATTTCAATGCGCAAATGGCGGATGCGGAAAACTATCTGCAACAGGGTAATACTGCCGCTGCATCCAATACGTTGCGCGCACTGGCACAGAATCCTCCCGGAGCACCGGCGGATGTCGGTGCACTGGCGAAAAATCTCGCGGCGTCCGGTCAGCTTCCGTTGGCAGTGCAGCTGGTCCGCCAGAATATGCGTCAGGGCGTCAACGGCAATGCCGGGGATTACGCCGATCAGATCAGTGTGCTGAATCAGGCTGGCCTGAGCAACGAGGCGCAAGCCTTCCTGCAAAATCCGCAAATCCAGTCCGGCACCTCCCCGACCGCACTGGCGAGCCTGCGTGACGGTTTCGTGATCAATCAGGCTGACCAGTTGCGCGAACAGGGTCAGTACGCGGCAGCCTACGATAAGCTGGTCGTTGCGTTGCAGGCGGATCCGCAAAACCGTGACCTGATGCTGGCGATGGCGCGCCTGTATCAGTCAGGCAAACTCAATAAACAAGCCGGTCAGGTCTATAACTACCTGATGAGTAACGATACACCTACGCAGGATGCGCGTGTCGGTGCGATCAACGTTGCGCTGGGTGAAGGCGATAACCAGCGTGCGAAAACACTGATGGAAGGCCTGCACGGACCGCGTACGCCGGACCGTTTGTTACTCGAAGCGCGCGTCGCCGAAGCGCAGGGCGATCATCAGCAGGCGCTGGCGTTATTGCGGTCCGCGAAGGGGAAGATGATTGGTCTGGAAGGCACAGACAGTTCGGCACAGGTCGCGGGATTGCAGATCAGCGACAACCCGTTCATCAACCGCTCAACGCGTACCTCGGCCTCGCGTCCGGCGACACAATCCTCATACGGTACCGTGTTGCCATGGCAGGTATCGGACCAAGTCTCCACCCCGGGGAATATTCCGGTAGCAACCACCGCACCGACGGCGGTGACACAGCGTAATGCCACTGAAAAACAGATCGACGACATGCTTGACGATTTACAGGGCAAAACCGCGACCTGGGCACAAGGTGATATGTCGATTCGTGGCCGTGACGGTGAAAGCGGCCTCAGCCAGCTGACCGAAGCCAAAGCGCCGATGACCTTTGCTTTCGTGCCGTTTGATACCTCGCGTCTGAGTATCGGCGTCACGCCGGTTTCCCTCAGCGCAGGCAGCCCGTCCGGCACCGCTAACGCCCGGTTTGGTCAGGGCGCACTGGCACAGGCGCAGTCGGCACAGAAAGATGTGGCTGCCGCCGCAGCCGCAGCCGGTCTGGATATTGCTAACTACAGTACATTTGCCAAATTGCAGACAGCCGCAGCGACTAACGCCAGTACAAATTGTACATCGGCTAACGCCACCTCTGATCAGTGCGTGGCGTACAACACCATTGCGGGTACTGACCCCACGACTTATGCGGCACCGGCTGCCGGTAATCAAAGCGCGACAGGCGTGGAAGTTAACGCCGCACTGACCGGTGACAGCTATAAAGCCGATGTCGGCAGTACGCCACTCGGGCAGGATCTGAACTCGCTGGTCGGTGGCGTGCAATGGGCACCGAAACTGACTGACTTCACCACTCTGCGCGTGACCGCTGAACGTCGGGCCGTCACTGACAGTATTCTGTCCTACGTCGGCACTAAAGATAATTACAGCGGCAAAGAATGGGGCCAGGTCACTAAAAACGGCGGCAGTGTCAATCTGTCATACGATGACGGCGACGCCGGTTTTTACGCCGAAGCGGGTTATTACAGCTATCTGGGTAATAACGTGAAGAGCAACAAATCGGTGAACGCCAATGCCGGTCTGTATGTCCGTCCGTTCCGTTATGACGATCGTGAACTGAAAACCGGCATCAACGTCGGTTACATGGATTTCGACAAAAACCTCAGTTATTACAGCTTCGGTCAGGGCGGTTACTTCAGCCCGCAAAACTATGTCAGTGTCTCCTTCCCGGTGGAATACACCCAGAAGTATGACGACTGGGATCTTAAATTGTCCGGTGCGGTGGGTTATCAGTCTTATTCTCAGGATAAGAGCGCCTACTTCCCGAATAATCCGGACCTACAGAAACAGCTGGAAGATCTGGTGGCGGCAGGCTATGGCACTGAAGCCTACTACAGCGGCAAAACGCAAAACGGTATCGGCTGGAATGCCGGCGTGGGCGGCAATTATCACCTGAACAAAAGCATGCAGATTGGCGGACAGGTTGGCTACGATACTTTCGGTGATTACAACGAAAGTAAAGCGCAGGTCTACTTCCGTTATCTGATGGGTCAAAATTAATCGCGGTGAGATAAAACCATGCAAGAACATAGCTATTCACAGGTCGCGCAGGAATATTATCGACAGCGTCATACCACACCCGGCTGGCAAAGCCTGGTGCAGGTGCTATTTTCAGGTATTCTGGCGTCCGCCGATGACGAAGATGGGCGCCGTTTTCTGACCCTGATGGGCAACAATCTGGCACGTCAGCATCCGTTGCCGGGTTCTGCGACACTTGGCGAGCTGGAAGACAATATCAATCAACTCCTCAGGCATTTCGACTGGGGAGTGGTGAAGCTGGAAGCGACACAACAACAACTGGCGCTGGTGCACATTGCCTGGCCGGTCTCACCGCAGGGGCAGGATGATGAGTTGTGGTCCATCGCGCTCATCTCCTTGTTTGAAGGACTGTATGCTGAGTGGTTGTTATCACAAGGCGGGCAACCCTATGTTCCGCTGCGCTGGCAGGAAATCACGCCGGAAGGTGCGTTCGTTTTCCGTTATCAAAATGGTTTGTAAGGAATCTCTATGTTGTTATTTCGGCGCTACGGCCTGGTGCTGTGGCTCAGCCTTATTTTCGCGTTTTTCAGTTCCGCTGTAATGGCGCAGGAAGCCGGCTGGTCTGCTTATAAAAGTCGCTTTCTGATGCCAGACGGGCGAATCATTGATACAGCCAATAAAAACGTCAGTCACACCGAAGGTCAGGGTTTCAGTATGCTGCTCGCGGTATTTAATGACGATCAGGCTGCCTTCGACAAACTCTGGCAATGGGCAAACACCACCCTTTACCGTAAAGATATCGGCCTCTATTCGTGGCGTTATGACCCGAACAGCACCCCGCATGTGGCAGATATCAACAACGCCTCTGATGGCGATACGCTGATGGCGTGGGCGTTACTGCTGGCCGGCGACAAGTGGAACGATGCCCGTTACACCAAAGCCTCTGAAAAATTACAAGCCGCGCTGATCAAATACAATGTGATTGATTATGCAGGTTACAAAGTGATGCTGCCGGGCGTAAAAGGCTTCAATCAGACCAGCAACGTGACCGTCAATCCGTCCTATTTCATCTTCCCGGCCTGGCAGGCGTTTTATGCGCACAGTCATTTAAAGGTATGGAAAGATCTGGATGAAAGCAGCACGGCGATGCTCAGCAAAATGGCGTTCGGTGATTTCCGCTTGCCGACCGACTGGGTCGAGCTGCAGGCCGATGGCACCCTGAAACCCGCCAGCCGCTGGCCAACGCGTTTCAGTTACGACGCTGTGCGTATCCCGCTGTACCTCGGCTGGGCGCATCCGGGCAGCCCGCAGATGGCACCGTTCATTCTGTGGTGGCAGAAATCCCCACGCGACGCGACACCGGCCTGGATTGACGTGATGACCGGCACCAAAGCGGGCTACAACATGTCGCCGGGATTATTAGCCGTGCGCGATTTCACCATGGCCAACGCTGCCGCCATCAGCCCGAACCTGGCCCCGAAAGACGATTACTACTCTTCCTGCCTGCAATTGCTGAGCTGGTGGGCGAGTCATAAAGGGTAAATAATCCCCTTTGAAATATGAAGGCCAGTCAGGGAAATCTGACTGGCCTTTTTTATTATGTGTAGACCTTTAATTAATATATTCACCATCGAAAATATATCCTATTTTCCCATTTGTCCCAGCCGTCATTTCCATAAGAACATTTTTTTCTATGCATCTGCTTTCTGATTTTATCTCATCGAAACAAATGAGATCATCTCTGGAAAATGAATGCCAGGATGTATAATCTGCCTCAGAGAATTTTTTAAAACCATCATTTACATCTAAAATAGCGATATAGTAAACGCCATTTTTATCACAGCAGGTAATCTGATTTGCGACATCATAATTCCTTTTAATTGACGTGCTGAATGTATATTAATCATTAAACTGAACAAATCATTCACGAAATAAATATCATCTATCTATATATATTATTTTCCAAATAGTCAGATAATTAGTGCTATCAGGGAGGGTAATATTATTCGCGTTTTTTAATCTGTTGTTGATCTGAGTTGCATTAATAAGAGTTTTCATCGTGAAAATCCCCCACAAAAAAGCCCGCTTTTGGACTGCAGTCCATTTCGCGGGCTTGTATTTTTCAGTGAGATGTCAGCAAGGCTACTGATTTACGGCAACAGTCTGCGTTGTGCCGGTTTCATCCTGATCGACGGCAAAGCAGGCGACGAGCTGATCGCCGTACTGTTTCAGCTGTGGCTGGAACTGTTTGCAGGTGCCAAACGCACGGCGGCAGCGGGCATTAAACGCACAACCGGCTGGCGGATTCAGCGGACTTGGCAGTTCGCCGGTCAGTTTGATGCGTTCACGGCGATCATCAGGATTCAGGCGAGGCGTCGCAGACAGCAAGGCCTGGGTGTACGGATGGCGCGGATTACTGAAGATGGCGTCTTTCGGCCCCTTCTCCACGCAGCGGCCCAGATACATCACCATCACTTCATCAGCGATATGTTCCACCACGGACAAATCATGCGAGATGAAAACGTAAGACAGCCCTAAATCCTGCTGCAAGTCCATCATCAGGTTCAGCACCTGCGCACGCACGGAAACATCCAGTGCGGAAACCGGTTCATCGGCGATCACCACATCCGGATCCAGCATCAGACCGCGGGCAATAGCAATACGCTGACGCTGACCGCCGGAGAACATATGCGGATACCGGTCGTAATGCTCGGTTTTCAAGCCCACTTTCGCCATCATTGCCAGCGCTTTTTCGCGACGTTCTTCGCGGCTAAGTTTGGTGTTGATCAGCAAGGGTTCTTCGAGGATCTGTCCGACTTTCTTACGCGGGTTGAGCGATCCGTACGGATTCTGAAACACGATTTGGATCTTCTGACGACGCAGCTTTTCTGCCGTGGCGTCAGGTTTCAGTAAATCCTGCCCGCGGTAATACAGCTCACCGCCGGTCGGCACTTCAATCATAGTCAGCAGGCGGCCCAGCGTGGATTTCCCGCAGCCGGACTCTCCCACTACCGCCAGCGTTTTACCGCGTTCGAGAGTGAAAGAAACGCCGTCAAGCGCCTTCACGGTACGTTCCTGGCCGAAGATGCCTTTCTTCACCGGGTAATGTTTTTTCAGGTCAATCGCATACAACAGCGGCTGAGGTTGGGTGTTATCAGGACTCATAAGTAGGTCTCCCGGCATCATCCAGCGGATAATGGCACTTCGACTGACGCCCGTTTGCGAGGTCACGCAGCGCAGGTTCTTCTTTACGACAACGGTCGGTTGCATACGGGCAACGCGGATTCAGCAGACAGCCGTTCGGACGGTCATACTTGCCCGGCACCACACCCGGCAAGGATTGCAGACGGGCTTTATCCACCGCAAATTCCGGCAGGGATCGTAGCAGCGCCTGCGTATACGGATGGCGTGGCGCACGGAAAATTTCCGTGGCTTTTGCCGACTCCACCACCTGCCCGGCATACATCACGATAATATGCTGCGCGGCTTCGGCCACCAGCGCCAGATCATGGGTGATCAACATCAGCGCCATGTTTTCGCGTTGTTGCAGGTCGAGCAGCAACTCGATGATTTGCGCCTGAATGGTCACATCGAGCGCGGTGGTCGGCTCATCGGCAATCAGTAATTTTGGCCGACAGGCAATCGCCATCGCGATCATCACACGCTGACTCATGCCGCCGGAAAGCTGGTGCGGATAGACATCAAGTCGTGAAGCCGGATCCGGAATGCCCACCAGATTCAGCAAATCAATGGTGCGCTGGCGACGGGTCTTTTTATTGCCGCCCTGGTGTACTTTAATGGCCTCCATAATCTGAAAACCAACCGTGTAACACGGATTGAGGCTGGTCATCGGATCCTGAAAAATCATCGCGACTTCGGCACCGACAATCTGACGGCGCTCTTTTTCGCTCATGCCTTGCAGGTCACGACCACCGAACTCCAGTTTTTCCGCCATCACTTTACCGGGGAAGTCGATCAGCCCCATCAGCGCCAGTGAACTGACCGATTTACCGGAGCCGGATTCGCCGACAATCCCGACCACCTCGCCCTGTTTTACGCTGTAACTGATACGGTCTACGGCGCGGAACGGCGTCCCTTCGTCACCAAAGTGCACGGAGAGTTTATCTACGGTCAGCAACGTTTTACCGACCTGAATATCATTCGTTAATGTTGTTTCCATCTCCAACCCCTTACTGCTTAAGTTTAGGGTCGAGGGCATCACGCAGGCCATCACCCATCAGGTTAAATGCCAGCACCGTCAGCAGAATGATCACGCCGGGGAAGGTCACAACCCACCAGGCACTTTGAGCAAACTGTAAGACGTCCGACAGCATGGTGCCCCACTCCGGCGTTGGCGGCTGTGCGCCCATACCGAGGAAGCCCAACGCTGCCATATCAAGGATGGCGTTGGAGAAGCCGAGCGATGCCTGAACGATCAGCGGCGCTAAGCAGTTAGGTAAAATATTGACGAACATCTGGCGCGCAGAACCGGCACCGGCCACGCGCGAAGCGGTGACGTAATCGCGGTTGACTTCCACCAGCACCGCCGCGCGGGTTAAGCGGACATAATGCGGTAAGGCGACGAACGTCAGTGCCAGCGAGGCGTTGATAATCGACGGGCCGAAAATCGCCACCAGTACCAGAGCCAGCAACAGGCTTGGCAAGGCCAGCATGATATCGACCACACGCATGATGATGGCGTCAACCACACCGCCGTAGTAGCCGGCAAACAAACCGAACACTACGCCGAGGATCAGAGAAAGCACCACCACCAGACACCCGACCAGCAGCGATAAACGTGCGCCGTACATCAGCCGCGACAGAATATCGCGGCCCACGTCGTCAGTGCCCAGCAGGAATTTCCAGCTGCCACCTTCCATCCAGACCGGCGGACGCAGCAGCGCGTCACGGAACTGTTCAGCAGGCAGATGCGGAGCGATCACGTTTGCACCAATCGCGATCACCAGCATGATAATGATGTAAACCAGGCCAACAACGGCCCCTTTGTTACGCTTGAAGTAATGCCAGAATTCGCGCATCGGCGGCATCGGCACTGGCGCAGCCGTCACTAATTCATTAGCGACCGGCTCAGTGGTTTGAGACATTGTGCGCCCCTTATTTCTTGTGGCGAATACGCGGGTTGACCACGCCGTAGAGCACATCTACCAGCAGGTTAACCACAATGATCAGAGTAGCGACCAGCAACACCCCGCCCTGCACGACCGGATAGTCGCGGCGCTGGAGTGCGTCGATCAGCCACCGGCCGAGTCCCGGCCAGGAGAAGATAGTTTCGGTCAGGATCGCGCCGCCCAGCAGCGTACCGACCTGCAAACCAATGATGGTCACCACCGGCAACAACGCATTGCGCAGAGCGTGGACGACAATCACCCGCATGCGGCTGACGCCTTTGGCGCGCGCGGTACGGATGTAATCCTCACCCAACACTTCCAGCATGGAAGAACGGGTCATACGCACAATCACGGCCAGCGGAATGGTACCCAGTACAATGGCCGGTAAAATCATGTGCATCACGGCATCAACGAAATCACCCGGTTCGCCCCAGAACAGCGTATCGATCAGCATAAAACCGGTCAGCGGCAGGCTGTCATCCAGGAAGACGGTGTCGCTTATTCGACCTGAGACGGGCGTCAGATTAAGCTGCACCGAGACCAGCATGACCAGCATGATCCCCCACCAGAATATCGGCATCGAATAGCCGGTCAGCGAGATCCCCACGGCCGTGTGGTCGAATATCGATCCCCGTTTTACCGCCGCCAGCACACCCACCGGAATACCGACAATGATCGCGAAAATCATCGCGCAAATGCCCAGTTCCAGTGTCGCTTTAAAGCGCGGTACGAATTCCTGCCAGACAGGGGTGCGGCTTTTTAAGGACGTGCCCAGGTCGCCATGCAGCACCCCGTTCACGTAGTGGAAATATTGTTGATAAAGAGGCTTATCAAGCCCCATTTCTGCCATCAGCTGGGCATGACGCTCGGGGGAAACACCGCGCTCGCCTGCCATGATGGTGACCGGGTCGCCTGGTATCATATGTACGAAGGCAAAAGTCAGCAAAGTAATGCCGATAAACGTTGGGATAACTAACCCCAGACGTCGGAGTATGAACTGCAACATATCCCGTACTCTCTGTATAAAATGCCCGGCGAACCGTAGCTCGCCGGGCTTATTGATAGCTCACAAAACTTTATATCGCTGAACTAAAAGACGTAGTGAGCGCTCAGCGAGCAAGGCGGAGGAGCAGAGCAATTGAGACATACCATTAGGTAGGCGAAAATTGCGAGCACCGCACAACGCAGCTCCCTGTGCGCTCAGTAGTCAATTATTCCATTGAGACGTTTTCGAAGTGGTGTTTGCCGAGCGGATCTACGACATACCCTTTAACTTCTTTACGAACAGGTTCATACACGGTGGAGTGAGCGATGATCAGCGCAGGTGCCTGGTCATGCATCACAACCTGAGCCTGTTGGTACAGCGCAGCACGTTTGGCGTGATCAGATTCAGCACGGGCTGGCTGGATCAAATCTTCAAACGGCTTGTAGCACCAGCGGGAATAGTTGGAACCGTCTTTGGCAGCAGTACAGCTGAACAGGGTAGCGAAGAAGTTATCCGGATCCCCATTGTCGCCGGTCCAGCCCATCATCACAGACTGATGCTCACCGTTTTTCGCACGCTTGAGGTATTCGCCCCACTCGTAGGTCACGATGTTGGCTTTCACGCCAATTTTCGCCCAGTCAGCCTGGATCATTTCAGCCATACGACGTGCGTTCGGGTTATACGGACGCTGTACAGGCATCGCCCACAGATCGATAGTGAAGCCATCTGGGTGACCTGCTTCTTTCAGCAATTCTTTGGCTTTAGCCGGATCATAGGGGTAATCAACGATATCTTTGTTGTAGCCCCACATTGTCGGTGGGATCAGGTTTTTAGCAGGCTGGCCAGCCCCCTGATAAACCGCATCGATGATGGCTTTTTTGTTCACAGCCATGGTCAGTGCCTGACGCACTTTCACTTCATCCAGTGGTTTCTTCTCAACGTTGAAGGACAGATAACCCACGTTCAGACCCGGTTGTTGCATCAGGTTGATGGATTTATCTTTCTTCATTGCCGCGATGTCAGCCGGGTTCGGGTATGGCATCACCTGGCATTCATTTTTCTGCAGTTTCGCGTAACGCACGGAAGCATCAGGCGTGATGGAGAAGACTAAACGGTCGATCTGCGGCTTGGTGCCCCAGAAGCCCGGGAAGGCTTTGTAGAGGATGCGTGAATCTTTCTGATATTGCACAAGCTGGAACGGACCGGTACCGATCGGATCCAGGTCGACTTTTTCAGGCGTTTTCGCTTTCAGCATGTTGTCAGCGTATTCCGCAGACAGGATAGAAGCGAAGTCCATCGCCAGATCGGCCAGGAACGGAGACTCAGGGCGGTTCAGTACGAACTGCACGGTATTGTCATCCACTTTGACGATCTTGTTGATCAGATCACCCATGCCCATACCTTCGAAGTATTCGTAGCTGCCGCCAGAAACGCCGTGGTATGGGTTATTTTTGTCCAGCTGACGTTCGAAGGAATAAATCACGTCGTCCGCATTGAAATCACGGGTCGGTTTGAATTCCTTGTTGTCCTGCCACTTCACGCCTTTGCGCAGATGGAAGGTGTAAGTTTTACCATCAGCAGAGATGTCCCACTTCTCAGCCAGACCCGGCTGGATTTCCGTGGTGCCGATCTTGAATTCAACCAGACGGTTGTAGATAGGTACGGAGCTTGCGTCATACGTAGTGCCTGAGGTGAACAGCTGAGGGTTGAAGCCTTCAGGTGAACCTTCGGAGCAATACACTAATGTTTTTGCCTGGACACTGGCCGCAACGGTCAGCGCAATCAGGCCCATACTGAATTTCAGTAGCCCCGACTTACCTAAAGAGATTGTCATCGCTTCTGCTCCATCGATTAATGGTGATGTGGATGTGTGTGTTGTGTATACAGCTCACGTCACCCTTTGTTTTTATTTGCGGGTGACTGTGTTTGCTCGTGCGCTGCAATAGTCCAACCAGAGCATGGTGAACTGCCATTTTTTTCCTTCGAAGTGTAAAGATTACTTTACAAAATCTTACCGGAAATAATCACTGGTCTTCCTTGGGGCTATCAATTTGGCAACTCCTTTCCTTGACGTCAATATAACCATCAGGCATTTACACAGACTGTGAGTTACAACAAACAAACATAAAAAAACATTTTGTTAACCAAATCAGGATGAATGTTCAGTCTGAGCACGGAATAACCACACATTCCCCTTTATAAAAGAATATTCACGGGGGTTTCACCCATTTTAAAACCCTAAAAATTTCTGGCTAAATGATGAATATATGAACGGTTATTTTTGAGATAGGGGTGGAAACCAGCGGAAAATGCTGAGAAGTGCAGCAAACGGCGTCGACCCGTCAGTGAAAGCCGTTGAGCCAGCACCCTTAAAAAACCCCAAAATAGCGCAATTGCACAATGATGGTGCAGATGATTTTGCGTACTGCTTTTGGTTGTTTTTCCGGCATGAAGCCGGTAGCGGGTGGACAGGAATTGAAACCAATATGTTATAGGGTTTTTAAACTCTGGCTCATAAATTGCAAGCGGAAAAAGGCGAAAAAAAACCTGCTTTAAAAGCAGGTTTTTCAAATATGGTCGGCGAGAGAGGATTACGCGCATCTGCGATGCTTGCCCTGCGGGCCGTTGCTAAAGCAACGTGGTCTCGCTTCGCTCGGCTCAAACCTCCTTCGGAGGTTCTCATCCTCTTTACTACAGCCGAAAAAAAACCTGCTTTAAAAGCAGGTTTTTCAAATATGGTCGGCGAGAGAGGATTACGCGCATCTGCGATGCTTGCCCTACGGGCCGTTGCTAAAGCAACGTGGTCTCGCTTTGCTCGGCTCAAACCTCCTTCGGAGGTTCTCATCCTCTTTACTACAGGCGAAAAAAAACCTGCTTTAAAAGCAGGTTTTTCAAAAATGGTCGGCGAGAGAGGATTCGAACCTCCGACCCACTGGTCCCAAACCAGTTGCGCTACCAAGCTGCGCTACTCGCCGAATGGGGCGCATCTTACTGCGACCCCCTGGGAGCGTCAATGGCTTTTTGAAACATCCGAACTGACTGGCCAGAAATTATCCGATACGCCGCCAAAATGACCTACAACTTCTGTTCTGCCTGAGGTTTGGCACACCAGTTATTCGCCGGATTGATACCACCGTCTGGCGAGGTGTAGCCCAGGCAGCCCAAAATTGAATCGAATAACTCCACATGGCGTTTCTTTGCGCCCACACGTTGCTGCGCCTGTAACTGCTCAAATGCCAGTTTATGGTCCGGTTGTTCAAGGAAACTATCCGAAGCCCATACCATCATCGGCACGCGGAACTGCTCCGGCGGTGCCATCTCGCGTGGTGTACCGTGCAGATGCGAATTCTCATCGATAGATTCACCGTGGTCCGAGGCGTAAAACACCAGCGCTTTCTTATCACGCAACTGATCAATCACGTTGTCGATAAAGGTATCGGTATACAACACGCTATTGTCGAAGGCATTAATCAGTTCCGCTTTGGTGCAGGTATTGCTCTTACACTCCGGTGTGTACCGGGCGTAACTGCGCGGATAGCGCTGGGAATACAGATAGTGCGAGCCTTTGGTATGCAGGATCACCAGATGCTTGCCTTTAGGATGCGTTGCCAGTGATTGCTGTAACTCATTGACCAGCAACATGTCATCCACCGGTTTGCCATCGTTGCGCTTTTCCGAGGCGATGATTTCGCGGAAGGAGAAATTATTGGTGTCAGCATTATTATAGAACCACAGCTCGCTTTGCATCGCGAACAGCTCAGAGGTGAAGCCCAGCGACTTCATCACTGCAAATATGTTCTGCTCTTTCAGTGTACGCTGCGGGTTATCCGCCGTACCGCCTTCACGCACGAACATACAGCGCAGTGACAACTTAGTGGCCGTATCGCAGGATGTCCCGCGAAACGCGACCAGATTCTTCTCTTTGGACAGGCGCGGCGTGGTATCGCGCTCATAACCCAAAATTCCCATGTGATCCCAGCGGGTGGTTTCACCGATGATAAACACCACATAGGTGTCATCAATACCGGCGGGTGGCACATAAGTAAATTCTTTTGCAGGATCAAAATAATGGCTGGCATCCTGACTTTCATCCACCTGCGTATAGGCGTACAAACCCAGTGCAGCCAGCCAGTTAGAGGGCAGATAGGAGTGCGCGACCACGCCGCCATAACTTGGCAGATCCACGTTAGTTTTCTTCTCATTGACGCTCTGGGCGTGATCCAGAGAACGCAGCGGCAACCAGACCAGCAATGCCGCCGCCAGCAGCACAGTTAAAGGCAACGCCCGCTGTCCCGGCGTTTTCATCTGCTCAATCAGTGTAAAGCGCAGATTGTTTTTCCAGATGAGGAACAGGGGGATTGCGCTGACCAGCGCCATCCAGATAAACAGGTGATAACCGATGATCTCTTTGCTCAGATCGATGTCAGTGGTCATCACCGACACCACGATGCCGTAACCGATCACCACATTGAACATCACCATGTAATAACTGGCAGCAACGGAAATCAGCACCAACAAGCTGGCGATAACGCGGAAGAACAGCCGCCCGCCCAGTGAGAGGAGACGCAGAACAAAGAAGGTGAATAAGACGATGGCGCAGACTTCAGTGACGGCCTGCACCAGTTCAGCTGATGTGAAATGATTGACCAATGCAGCAAAGCGGCGCTGGAACACAGAGACATTCAAAAAAATGCCAATGTAAATCGCTAACAATAAAGAGATATTTTGCTGCGATAGAGTCTTCACTCTATTCATGAAAAGTAACTTTCCTAACGTATTTTGAAAGATTTGGAATCATTGTGACATTTTTATAGCGGACTGGTTCACAGATTATGCTGAGAATGAGGTGTATATGGCGTTCAGAAGGGTTATGCCTGTACGGCGACATCAATTTTTTTTGAATGTTTTCTGTTTGTCAGGGAATACACACGGAAAAAGCAAAAAGGAGGCCGGAGCCTCCTGAGATTTTTGTTTTGATACATCACAACATTCCCCTGGTGAAGGCGTTGTGGATCAGAACACTATTTAACGTTCAGCGTGACGTCGATATTGCCACGGGTCGCGTTGGAGTACGGGCACACCTGATGTGCTTTAGCCACCAGCGCTTCGGCTTCGCTGCGCTCAAAGCCCGGCAGGGTAATATCAAGCTGCACTTCAATACCATAGCCGCCAGGGATGGCTCCAATCCCTACCGCACCTTCAATTTTAGCGTCAGCCGGGATCTTAATTTTTTCCTGCGCGGCCACGGCTTTCAGTGCACCAAGGAAACAGGCGGAATAACCGGCAGCAAAAAGTTGCTCAGGGTTAGTACCGCCCCCCATGCCGCCCATCTCTTTTGGCACACCCAGTTTGACGTCAAGAACGCCGTCATCGGAAGTCGCACGGCCATCACGGCCACCGGTCGCGGATGCATGAGCACGATACACAACTTTTTCAATAGACATATTTCGTTCCTTATCGGTGATAAACACTTATTAGTTTTAAACGATTTAATCGCGTACTACTTTATTAATACTATCCGACACTCCGAAGAAGCACTTGCGGAATCGTCTGTTTCATACGGCACTCAGACTTACGCTTTATCCTGAAGCTTAGCCCGTAATACTTCGAGCTGCTGTTTCAGCGCCACGATTTCGCCGACATCGCATTCTGTCGCACACAGAATGGCTTCAGGGATACCCTGCGCTTTTTCGCGCAACATCTTACCCGCAGCGGTGAGAGAAATAATCACCTGACGTTCGTCGGCTTTGGCGCGCTGACGCACCAGCAGCTCTGCCGCCTCGAGGCGCTTTAACAGCGGCGTTAAGGTCGCTGAATCCAGAAACAGTTTTTCGCCAATTTCCGACACCGTGACTTCATCACGTTGCCACAGCACCAGCATCACCAGATATTGCGGATAAGTGAGTCCGAGCTGCCCGAGCAACTTACGGTAAACCTTATGCAGTGCCAGATTCGCAGAGTAAAGCGCGAAACACATCTGTTGATCCAGATGCAGCATGCGGTTTTGTGTCGGGTCGGTATCTGTTTTCATGTTCATGTCGCCAATATATATAGCGCACGATATTATCGCAAGCATATTTTATTGTTCATCTGCTTTGCCTGCATCAAAAACCTTCAATACGCTGCAACATGTACGGATAAAACGGATTGGATGAAACCCGCATCAGTTGATCCATACTCACCACCAGTGCGCCATTTTCCCCGCGGGCCGCCAGTGTTCCCAGCCTGATGCCAAATTGCGCCGGGCCTTGAGGACTGCGCCCGTACAACGAATCGTCCGTCGGGAAAGGCAGCGAGACATGCGATAAGGAATAAAACTCTGAAGGATAATCCAGCCCCAGCGGGCTGACCGTCGCAGCACTCTCCCCCGCTGCGGTAGTTTTCGCGACAGCGGCGGCATCGTCCGGAGAGGCATTGGTGACAACCGTTGTCTGATACGTGCGCGGTGGCGCAGGTAACAGGCGCTCTGCTGCAGCTTCAGAGGAAGGACGCAACAGCGGGCCGACATAAGCACTGCGGTTGATATCAAACAGCACCAGCTGGCTGCCGTTGGCGGGAAGCTGATTAAACAACGCTGTCACCACCGCACGGGAACTGACGGTGGAATCGACAACTGACTGAAACGCCAGCAACGGCGGTAACTGCGCCAGCTTGCCAGTTTGCGCATCCTTGCTGATCTGCTGCTGTAAAACATGAGTAAGCAGATAGGACTGACGGGCGGCTTTTACAGGGAAGGAATTGTATTTAAAAGGATTAAATTCCGGCATCAGGTTCAGCCAGGCCGTTTTGGCAAAGGCCGGGAAAATAGCCGGCCAGCCCGCATAGCCTGCAAAGCGCGCAAAACTCGTCACACCAATCATCGGGGAAATCAGCACCACGCGCGTAGGCCTCGCCAGTGCAGGGTTATCAAGGGCATCCAGCGTGTATTTCATCGCCAGCGCTCCCCCGTTTGAAAAACCCACCAGTTGCAGTGGCACATCTGTGCCAGCTGCGCGACGCGCCTCACGCACCGCCAGCCGGGTGGCCGCCAGCCACTGCTCCCAGTCCACCCGCGTCAGCCCGCCGGGTACGGTGCCGTGGCCGGGCAGACGGATACCGACAGCCACAAATCCACGGCGGCGATAATCCTGCGCAATATGCCTCAGGCTGTAAGGGGAATCCGTCAGGCCGTGTAACAACACCACAGCGCCGACCGGCTTACCGTCGGGCATCAGTTCATAAGAACGGTTCCAGTCCTGTGCAAAACGTTCCGGATAAATCGGGCTGCGGTCATAATAGCGGTTGAGCGGGATACGGTCCCCGCTGTCCAGCTTATCCGTCACCTGCTGCTTCACTTCAACAAAAGCCTGTTGCTCGGCACGTAAATAGGCAGGCCAGTCGCTTTTATCAAGCTGTTCGGCGCTCAGCTCGTCCGGCACCAGTTTATGCCATGGCTCAAGCGGCGGCCCCTGTAAGGCATCATAAGTACGCACCCCGAAAAGCGTAATAACCACCAGAATCAGTGCCAGTAACAGTTTTTTCAGGCGTTCAGAGAGACGACGAAGTTGCATTAAGCAGGGGTTTCCTAAAAAAGTTTTGCAGAAAGACAGCCTCTTAAAGATATGTCCTTCCGGAGCATTATTGGGAAAATAATAATGCAATTACCTGGAACGGTGGCTGCACAAAGCGAAAATTTTCGCCCCATTTTTGTTCAGTTGCATTCCGTCCATGGTGCAACAAATATACAGCCCGGTTATATAACGAACCCTAAACCCATTAATATCAATAACTAATGATTTGGCACAGGCTTTGCTTAGATGAATTCAATCTTGTATACCAGATGGGATTCAGAAAATGGCCTCAGTTTCAGACACCGTTGCGTCACCCTTTCGCGGCTTTACCTTACGGGAATGGCAGCAACATTATCGCAGCGCGCCGGACAGCCTGCGCACCACGCTTTCCCTGGTTTTGGCAAGCCTGAGTAAAACAGACACCGCCTGGATTTATCTCGCCACGGCAGAGCAGCTTGAAGCACAAATCACCCGTCTTGAAACCCTGCGCGATCAGGCTGAAGGTTCCCTGAGCGCCCTGCCGTTGTTTGGCGTGCCGTTCGCCGTCAAAGACAATATGGATATCGCTGGCTGGCCGACCACGGCAGCCTGTCCGGCATTTGCTTATACCGCAGATGCGGATGCCACCGTTATCGCCAACCTGAAAGCCAAAGGCGCGGTGGTGATCGGTAAAACCAATCTGGATCAGTTTGCCACCGGTCTGGTGGGCACCCGCTCACCGTACGGCGCCGTACGTAATACATTCAATCCGGAGTACGTCAGTGGTGGTTCCAGTTCCGGTTCTGCATCGGTGCTGGCCCGCGGTCTGGTGGCATTTTCGCTGGGTACCGACACCGCCGGCTCCGGACGCGTTCCGGCTGGCTTTAATAATATTGTCGGGCTGAAACCGACCAAAGGCTGGCTGTCGAATACCGGTGTGGTGCCGGCCTGTCGCCTGAATGATACCGTCTCGATTTTCGCCCTGACCGTCGCCGATGCCCAAATCGTTGCCCACGCCGCTGGCGGATATGATGCCGCCGATGCCTATTCCCGTAAAAATCCACATACCGCGCCGGTGGCCTTACCGGCACAGCCGCGCATTGCCGTGCCCGATCGTCTGGAATTCTTTGGCGATACACAGGCAGAAGCGGCGTTTAACCAGGCCCTCGATCACCTGCGCCACCATGGGGTGACACTGGAACCCATTGATTTCACGCCGTTCCGCGAACTGGCTGAACAGTTGTATTACGGTGCGTGGGTGGCAGAACGTACCGTGGCGGTTGGCGAAATATTTGAGGAAAGTCCGGAAGCGATGGATCCGGTCGTGCGCGGGATAGTGGCTAATGGCGTGAACTATACCGCCTGTGACGCCTGGCGCGCCGAGTATTTACGGGCGGAACTGGCGCGCAAAATTCATCTGGCGCTGGAAGGATTTGACGCGCTGGTCGTGCCGACATCGCCAACCATCCGCACACAGGAAGAGTTGGTACAGGAGCCGGTGCTCTACAACTCGCAGTTCGGCATTTACACCAACTTCACCAATCTGGCGGATTTGTCAGCGCTGGCGCTACCTGCCGGTCTGCGTGCGGACGGCCTGCCCGCCGGTATTACCCTTATCGCTCCCGCCTGGCACGATGATGCGCTGGCGGGTTTTGGCCGTCAGTGGCAGAGCAGCCTGAGCCTGCCGCTCGGTGCGACCGGGCTTATGATGAAACCTGAAGAATTCATGACTGCCACGCCGGTGAATGCTGCCTGCGTGCGCGTCGCCGTAGTCGGCGCTCACCTGACCGGTATGCCACTCAATTTCCAGCTCACCAGCCGCCATGCGGTGCGCGTCGAACAAACCACTACCGCGGCTACCTACAAGCTCTACGCCCTCGCCAACACCACACCGCCCAAACCGGGGCTGGTGCGGGCGGAAGGCGGCAGCACCATCATCGTCGAACTCTGGGATATCCCGCTGGCGCGCTTTGGTGAATTTGTCGCTGAAATCCCGGCACCGCTTGGTATCGGCTCTCTCGAACTGGCAGATGGCCGCATCGTAAAAGGGTTTATTTGTGAACCGTGGGCGATCAGCGGAGCCACGGATATCACGGCGTTTGGCGGCTGGAGAAGTTACCTCCACAGCCTCAATTCATCACCGGTAAAAAGCTGAGGAACGCACATGTTCAATATCGTATTGATTGCTAACCGTGGCGAAATCGCCTGCCGTGCGATCCGCACGCTGAAACGTCTGGGCATTACCAGCGTGGCCGTTTATTCCGATGCCGACCGCAATGCACCGCATGTCACACAGGCGGATATCGCCATCGCGCTGGGCGGCGAAAAGGCCAGTGATAGCTACCTGATGATCGACAAAATTCTGGCCGCCGCCAAAGAAACCGGCGCGCAGGCAATTTATCCGGGATACGGCTTTTTATCCGAAAGCGCAGAATTCGCCGATGCCTGCGAAGCCGCCGGGATTGCCTTTATCGGCCCGACCGCCGGACAAATCCGCGAGTTTGGCCTCAAGCATCGCGCCCGCGAATTAGCCGGAGCCGCAAATGTGCCGATGACGCCGGGCACCGGTTTGCTCGACAGCATTGATGACGCGGTGAAAGCTGCCGCTGAAATCGGCTATCCGGTGATGCTGAAAAGTACCGCGGGCGGCGGGGGGATTGGCCTGACGCGCTGCGACGATGAAGAGGCATTACGCGCCGCGTGGGACAGCGTGAAACGTCTCGGCGAGCAGTTTTTCCGTGATGCCGGTGTGTTTCTGGAACGCTTTGTCGATCGTGCCCGCCATGTCGAAGTGCAAATTTTTGGCGACGGCAAAGGCCGCGTGGTGGCCCTCGGCGAACGGGACTGTTCATTGCAGCGCCGCAATCAGAAAGTCGTGGAGGAAACGCCTGCACCGAATCTGCCGCAGGCCAGCCGCGAAGCGTTACATCGCGCCGCCGTGCAGCTGGGTGAATCGGTCAGTTACCGCAGCGCCGGTACCGTTGAATTTATCTATGACGCCGCGCGTGACGAATTTTATTTTCTCGAAGTGAATACCCGTTTACAGGTTGAACATCCGGTCACCGAAATGGTCACCGGTCTGGATTTGATCGAATGCATGCTGAATGTTGCCGCCGGTATCCCGCTGAACTGGTCTGCCATGGAAAAAGCCCCGCAGGGCGCGTCCATGGAAGTGCGTATTTACGCTGAAGATCCGCTGAAGAATTTCCAGCCAAGTCCCGGCGTGCTGACTGAAGTATTTTTCCCCGGCGATGTGCGTGTCGACGGCTGGGTCTCTACCGGCAGCGAAGTGTCAGCATTTTATGACCCGATGATCGCCAAGCTGATTGTTCACGGCACCGATCGTCAGGATGCACTGGTGAAAATGTCCGCCGCGCTGGCCGCCACCCGCCTGCACGGTATCGCCACCAATATCGATTATTTGCGACAGGTGGTTGCCACGCCGGTATTCCGCGAAGGTCAGATGTGGACACGCATGCTCGACAGTTTTGCTTATGCGCCAAACGCCATCGAAGTGATTGCCCCCGGCACCTACAGCAGCGTGCAGGATTATCCGGGACGTCTCGGTTACTGGGATATCGGCGTGCCGCCTTCCGGCCCGATGGATGATTTCGCCTTCCGTCTCGCCAACCGCATTGTCGGTAATCATCCGGATGCCGCTGGCCTGGAATTCACGTTGCAGGGGCCGGTGCTGCGTTTTCATTGCGACACCGTTATCGCACTGACCGGTGCACGTTGCCCGGCAACGCTTGACGGCGAACCCGTGTCTTACTGGCAGCCGGTGGAGGTGAAAGCCGGTCAGACGCTGACGCTTGGCCGCGCCACGCAGGGTTGCCGCACTTATCTTGCCGTGCGTAACGGTTTCGACGTGCCGGTCTATCTCGGCAGCCGCTCAACCTTTGCGCTCGGGCAGTTTGGCGGTCACGCCGGCCGCACGCTGCGCGTCGCCGATATGCTGACCGTCTCGCAGCCGGCACTCGCGGCCTGCACTACGCCTGCGCCGGTCAGTTTACCGCAGGCAGCAGCGGAAAATATCGTGCCGCCTTACGGTGAACTCTGGAATATCGGGGTGCTTTACGGGCCACACGGCGCACCGGATTTCTTCACGAAAGAATCCATCGATGCCTTTTTTGCTGCCGAATGGCAGGTGCATTACAACTCCAACCGCCTCGGTGTGCGGCTGGTCGGTCCGAAACCGCAATGGGCGCGACAGGACGGCGGCGAAGCCGGTCTGCATCCCTCGAATGTTCATGACTGTGAATACGCCATTGGCGCGATCAACTTTACCGGCGACTTTCCGGTGATTCTGACCCGCGACGGGCCAAGCCTCGGCGGTTTCGTTTGCCCGGTGACCATCGCCAAAGCCGAACTGTGGAAAGTCGGACAGGTAAAACCGGGCGATAAAATCCGTTTCCATCCGATCAGTTTTGAGCAGGCGCAGGCGCTGGAACAGGCACAACAAGCCACGCTCGATTCACTGATGCCGGTCAACGCGGTAGCGCTGCCCGTCCCGTCCCTGCTGCCGGACAACACCGCTTCCGCCACGGTTCTTGCGGCTTTACCGGCGACGGCGGAACGCCCGTCGGTGGAATACCGGCAGGCAGGTGACGGCTACGTGCTGATTGAGTACGGCGATAACGTGCTGGATCTGGCGGTGCGCATGCGCATTTATCTGCTGATGAACGCCATCAGGGCCGCCGGTCAGCAAGGTATAGAAGAACTGTCGCCGGGTGTGCGCTCGCTGCAAATCCGCTACGACAGCCGCGTGCTGCATCAGACCGCGCTGCTGCAACATTTACTGACGCTGGAACACCATCTGGCCGATGTCAGCCAGCTGAAAATCCCGACCCGCATCGTGCATATGCCGATGGCGTTTGAAGATTCAGCGACGCTCGGTGCGGTCGAACGCTACCAGCAAACCGTGCGGGCCGATGCGCCGTGGCTGCCCAATAACGTTGATTTCATCCAGCGCACCAACGGGCTGGCAAACCGTGAAGAGGTGAAAAACATCATTTTCGACGCCAGCTATCTGATCCTCGGCCTGGGTGATGTCTATCTCGGCGCACCCTGCGCGGTGCCGGTCGATCCGCGCCATCGCCTGCTCAGTTCCAAATACAACCCGGCGCGGACCTTCACCGCCGAAGGCACGGTCGGCATCGGCGGCATGTACATGTGCATTTATGGCATGGATTCGCCGGGCGGCTATCAGCTGGTCGGCCGCACGCTGCCGATCTGGAATAAGTTCCTGAAAAATGAGCAGTTCAGGAATGGTGAGCCGTGGCTGCTGCACTTCTTCGACCAGGTGCGGTTCTACGAAGTTACTGAAGCCGAACTGGAGGTTCAGCGCGAAGCTTTCCGTGAAGGGCGCGCACAAATCCGTATCGAAGAGACGGAGTTCGATTTTGCGCGATATACGCAATTCCTCGCGGATAACGCCGCCGATATTGCTGATTTTCGCACCCGGCAAACTGAAGCTTTTACCCGCGAAGTGGCGCACTGGCACGAAGCGGAAAGCGCCGCCGTGGAAGCGGCTGCCAACGCCGTGCAGTTAGTGGAAGACGATGCAGATCAGGACGGGCATTTGGTCAGCGCCGACCTCAACGGCAATGTCTGGAAAATTCTGGTGCAGCCGGGGCAGCAGGTCGAAGAAGGCCAGCCGCTGATCGTGGTGGAGGCCATGAAAATGGAGCTGTCAGTGAACGCACCCTGCGCCGGCACTGTCCTGAAAATCAGTTGCCAGCAAGGCCGTCCGGTCGGGCCAGGTGATGCATTGTTGTGGCTGGACACCGCCGTCTGAAGCCGTTCAACACTGTTTTAAAAACCTAAGGGAATATTTTATGCAACTGACTGGCCCGAAATCTTCACGCAGTAAAAGCCGTCCGGAAGGGCTGGCGGAACGCATTTATCAGCAACTGAAAGACGACATTTTCAGTTTTCGCCTGCTGCCGGGTGACCGGTTCAGTGAAAACGACATTGCCGACCGGATGGACGTCAGCCGCACACCGGTACGTCAGGCGCTGTTCTGGCTGGAGCACGAAGGCTACGTCGAAGTGTTTTTCCGCAGCGGCTGGCAGGTGCGCCCGTTCGATTTCGACTTTTTCGAGCAGCTTTATGACTTGCGCATTGTGCTTGAACTGGAAGCGGTAAAACGGCTGTGCGCATTGCCGCCTGCCGCCCAGCCCTTGCAGCTGGCCGAACTGAAAGCGTTCTGGGTTGATCAGCCTCAGCTGGCAGATGGTCAGGTGGTATCGCGTTATGACGAAGCGTTTCACATGACGCTGGTGGCTGCAGCCGGTAACGCCGAAATGGCGCGAATCCACCGCGAGCTGACGGAGAAAATCCGCATCATCCGGCGTCTGGATTTCACCAAAGGTGAGCGGGTTAACGCCACCTATAAAGAGCATGCGGGCATTTTGCTCGCCATCATTCAACAACAAACCGGGGAGGCACAACGCCAGTTACACGACCACATTGCCGTCAGTAAAGCCGAGGTGCGAAAAATTACTTTGCATATGTTGCACCGGGCGCGGGCGGAGAGTGACGAGGGCAACCCGTCATGACTTTTTTAAATGTTGTTTCGACTTTCATCATACCCGCGTTCTCTTAACGTATTTAAATCACAGCATTTTACAGAGGATTCATCTATGCAACGTCGACGTTTTATTAAAGCCTTTGCTCTTTCCGCCACCGTAGTCAGCATGGGCCTGGCCTGGAGCGCGCAGGCTGCCGACACCATCAAAGTCGGTATCATGCATTCGCTTTCCGGCACCATGGCCATTTCAGAAACTCCGCTGAAAGACGTGGCGCTGATGACCATTGACGACATCAACGCCAAAGGCGGCGTGCTGGGCAAAAAACTGGAACCGGTGGTCGTCGATCCGGCTTCCAACTGGCCACTGTTCGCCGAAAAAGCCCGCCAGTTGCTGACGCAGGATAAAGTCGCGGTAGTGTTTGGCTGCTGGACCTCGGTGTCGCGTAAATCCGTGCTGCCGGTGTTTGAAGAACTGAACGGCCTGCTGTTCTATCCGGTGCAATACGAAGGCGAAGAAATGTCGCCAAACGTGTTCTACACCGGTGCAGCGCCTAACCAGCAGGCGATCCCGGCGGTGGAATATCTGATGAGTGAAGACGGCGGTGCGGCCAAACGCTTCTTCCTGCTCGGCACCGATTATGTGTATCCGCGAACTACTAACAAAATTCTGCGCGCCTTCCTGCATTCCAAAGGCGTGAAAGACAGCGATATCGAAGAAGTCTATACGCCGTTCGGTTACAGCGATTATCAGACTATCGTCTCCAACATTAAGAAATTCTCCGCAGGCGGAAAAACTGCCGTGATTTCCACTATCAACGGTGATTCCAACGTGCCGTTCTACAAAGAGCTGGCAAATCAGGGTGTGAAAGCGACCGATGTGCCGGTAGTGGCGTTCTCTGTGGGTGAAGAAGAACTGCGTGGGATCGACACCAAACCGCTGGTGGGCGATCTCGCGGCGTGGAACTACTTCGAGTCCGTCGATAACCCGACCAACAAGAAATTCGTGGCCGAATGGAAGGCCTACGCTAAAGCCCACAAACTGCCAAACGCCGATAATGCGGTCACCAACGACCCGATGGAAGCGACTTATGTCGGTATCCATATGTGGGCACAGGCGGTGGAAAAAGCCGGTACGACGGACGTGGATAAAGTCCGCGCCGCCATGGCCGGGCAGACCTTCGCCGCACCATCCGGCTTCACGCTGACCATGGATAAAACCAACCATCACCTGCACAAACCGGTGATGATCGGCGAAATCGAATCCAACGGTCAGTTCAATGTGGTCTGGCAGACCGACAAACCTATCCGCGCCCAGCCGTGGAGCCCGTACATCGCGGGTAACGATAAAAAGCCAGATACTCCGGTAAAAACGACTCACTGATCATTCATGAGTCGCCATTAATACCCCATCCCAACCCTCCCCTTCGCAGGGGAGGGAGCAGATCGGCGCTTTTCACTCCTCCCCCTGCGAAGGGGGGACTGGGGGAGAGGGTTTAGCAACGAACTCCGGGCAACAGGAAAACATCATGACGCATTTTTTATCTCACTTCAGGCCACTGGTTTTCCTGCTTGGTTGCCTTCCGCTTCTGGCCGTGGCGGGGGCGGCGAATGACTTTGCTGCCGCCAGCCGCAGCCAGCAGGCCACGTTATTACAGCAATGGGCGGCTGATCCGCAGCCGGAAAGACTGCCCCTGCTCGAAGCACTGAAACAGGAAAACGTCGTTACCGACGAAGCGAAACATGCGTTTGTGCAAAAGGGTGAGCAGCTGGCACCGCTGGAAGGTGACGTGAAGCCGCAGGGCGAAGTCAAAAAAGTCTGGCTGAATAACCGTCTGCGTATCCTGATTGCCAATGCGCTTTCCGCACACCGTCTGGTGAGCACAGACAGCGCCGTCCGGTTGCAGGCCGCCAAATCTCTGCAACGCGAAGCGCAGGCCGATCAGTTGCCGCTGCTGACCCGTCGTCTTGAGCTGGAAAAGGACAGCACGGTGCACGACGCCCTTTCCATCGCGCTGGCGAATTTACAGCTGGCCGATACCCGTCCGCAGGTGCGCCTGAAGGCCGTTGAACTGCTCGGCACGTCGGGCGATCCGGACACGCAAGGCCGTCTGCAAAGCCTGACGGATCCGAAAACCGAGCCTGACGCTACGGTGCGCAACGCCGCGCTCGCCAGCCTGAAAGCGGTGCAGCATCGCCTGATGATTGGCGATTTGCTCGGGCAGGCGTTTACCGGTTTGTCGCTCGGCTCGATTCTGCTGCTGGCTGCCCTCGGTCTGGCGATCACTTACGGTTTGCTGGGCGTGATTAACATGGCGCACGGCGAAATGTTAATGATCGGCTCCTATTCGACCTATATGGTGCAGTCGCTGTTTCAGCACTACGCGCCGGGTCTGCTGGCGCTGTATCCGCTGGTCGCGCTGCCGGTAGCCTTTTTCATTACCGCCGGGATTGGCATGGCGCTGGAGCGCACCGTCATCCGCCATTTATACGGACGCCCTCTGGAAACCTTGCTGGCAACCTGGGGCATCAGCCTGATCCTCATCCAGGGCGTGCGCATGCTGTTTGGCGCGCAAAACGTCGAAGTGGCGAACCCCGGCTGGCTCTCCGGCGGCATTCAGTTGCTGCCAAATCTGGTGCTGCCGTACAACCGCATCGCGGTAATCATCTTCGTATTGCTGGTGCTCGGCCTGACCTGGTTGCTGCTCAATAAAACCCGGCTGGGCATGAACGTACGTGCCGTGACGCAAAACCGCGCCATGGCGGCCTGCTGCGGCGTACCGACCGGACGCGTCGATATGCTGGCGTTCGGTCTTGGTTCCGGCATTGCCGGTTTAGGCGGCGTGGCATTATCGCAGCTCAGCAATGTCGGCCCGGAACTCGGCCAGGGCTATATCATCGACTCCTTCTTAGTCGTGGTGCTTGGCGGTGTCGGACAACTGGCCGGTACCGTGGTGGCGGCTTTTGGGCTGGGCATCGTGAACAAAATTCTTGAGCCGGAGATCGGCGCGGTATTGGGGAAAATCCTGATCCTCGCGCTGATTATCCTGTTTATTCAGAAACGTCCTCAGGGACTCTTCGCCTTCAAAGGCAGGGTGATTGACTGATGAGCCAGCCTCTGACGATTACCGGCGTACAAAAAGCGCCAAAGATTGCGATTTCGGTGGGCACGCTGGTGCTTATCGGTCTGATTGTGATGCCGTTTCTGGCGCTGTTGCCCGCCAGTAATCCGCTGGCGATCTCCACCTATACGCTGACATTGATCGGCAAGATCCTCTGCTACGCGATCGTGGCGATCGCGCTCGATCTGGTCTGGGGTTACGCCGGTTTGCTGTCGCTCGGCCACGGGTTATTTTTCGCCCTTGGCGGTTATGCGATGGGCATGTATTTAATGCGGCAGGCCGCAGGCAGCGGACTGCCGGATTTTATGTCGTTTCTGTCGTGGACGGAGCTGCCGTGGTTCTGGGCGGGTACCCAGCATTTTGCGTGGGCGTTGTGTCTGATCGTACTGGTGCCCGGCGCGCTGGCGTTTGTTTTCGGTTATTTCGCCTTCCGCTCAAAAATCAAAGGTGTCTATTTTTCGATCATGACGCAGGCGCTGACTTACGCCGGTATGTTGCTGTTTTTCCGCAATGAAACCGGCTTCGGCGGCAATAACGGTTTCACCGGTTTCACCACCCTGCTCGGCTTTCCGGTTACCGCTACCGGTACCCGCGTGGGATTATTTTTAGCCACGGTTATGGTGCTGGTCGCCAGTCTGGCGCTCGGCTTTGCGCTGGCGCGCAGTAAATATGGCCGCGTGCTGACGGCGGTGCGCGACGCAGAAAACCGGTTGATTTTCTGCGGCTACGATCCGAAAGGCTTCAAGCTGTTCGTCTGGACAATTTCCGCCATGCTATGCGGCCTGGCGGGTGCGCTGTATGTGCCGCAGGTCGGAATTATCAACCCGGGTGAAATGTCGCCGACCAACTCCATCGAAGCGGCTATCTGGGTGGCCCTCGGCGGACGCGGCACGCTGATCGGCCCGATTATTGGCGCAGGCATCGTCAACGGCGCGAAAAGCTGGTTCACCGTCGCCATTCCCGAATACTGGCAATTTGTGCTCGGTGGCATGTTTATTCTGGTGACGCTGTTCCTGCCGCAAGGTGTGATTGGCCTGCTGCGCAAGAGGAAATCCTGATGGATCCGCTCAACATGACCGAAGACCTGTTTACCCGGCCGCAGCTGGCGGACCGACATCGCGAACAAACTGACCCGATTTTGCAACTGGAAAACATCAACGTCAGTTTTGACGGATTTAAGGCGCTGACCAATTTGTCGCTGAACATCGGCGTCGGTGAATTACGCTGTGTGATCGGCCCGAACGGCGCGGGAAAAACCACGCTGATGGATGTCATCACCGGCAAAACCAAACCGCAAAGCGGCCGCGTTTTTTACGATCAGCGTACCGATCTGACGAAGCTGGATCCGGTGCAGATTGCGCAGTCCGGCATCGGGCGGAAATTCCAGAAACCGACCGTATTTGAAGCACTGACCGTATTCGAAAATCTGGAAATCGCGCAGAAAACCCATAAATCGGTATGGGCCTGTCTGCGTGCCAAAATGAACAGCGAACAGCGTGACCGCATTGATGAAATGCTTGGTACGCTGCGCCTGGCAGCGGAACGCCACCGGCCAGCAGGCCTGCTTTCGCATGGCCAGAAACAGTTTCTGGAAATCGGCATGCTGCTGGTACAGGAGCCGCATCTGTTGCTGCTCGACGAGCCGGCGGCAGGCATGACTGATGCCGAAACCGAATACACCGCCGAGTTGTTCAAACAACTGGCGGGCAGACATTCGCTGATGGTAGTCGAGCACGATATGGGGTTTGTGGAAACCATCGCTGACCACGTCACCGTGCTGCATCAGGGCCAGGTACTGGCTGAAGGCTCGCTGCGTGAAGTGCAGGCCAACGAGCAGGTCATCGACGTGTATTTAGGACGCTGAGGAATCGCATTATGTTGCAGGTAAATGAACTGAATCAGTTTTACGGCGGCAGCCACATTTTGCGCGGCCTGTCTTTCGAGGCAAAAATCGGTGAGGTCACCTGCCTGCTCGGGCGTAATGGTGTCGGGAAAACTACACTGCTCAAGTGCCTGATGGGACTGATTCCGGCGAAGTCCGGCACCATCAGCTGGCAGGATCAGGTGATCAATAACCGCAAACCGCACCAGCGCGTGCAGGCAGGGATCGCTTACGTCCCGCAGGGACGCGAAATTTTTCCGCGCCTGACGGTGGAAGAAAACCTGCTGATGGGATTATCGCGTTTCTCCGGCAGTGCGGCAAAGCAGGTGCCGGATGAAATCTATCACCTGTTCCCGATCCTGCTGGAAATGAAACATCGCCGTGGCGGGGATTTGTCCGGCGGCCAGCAGCAGCAACTGGCAATCGGCCGCGCGCTGGCCTGTAAGCCGGGCCTGCTGATCCTCGACGAACCGACAGAAGGCATTCAGCCATCGGTGATCAAGGAAATCGGCGCAGTGATCAAACAGCTCGCCGCCCGGGGCGACATGGCGATCCTGCTGGTTGAACAATTCTATGATTTCGCTGCCGCTCTGGCCGACAGCTATCTGGTGATGTCGCGCGGCAGCATTGTGAAACGCGGTCGCGGGGCAGAAATGGAGGCGGAAGGAGTTCGGGGGCTGGTGGCGATTTAGTCGCACTGACTTTTTAGAAGACAAGCCGACATTTTTCCGCCACATTTAGACCCTTTTTAAGTCCGCACTGAAAAGAATAAGAGTATGAAAATCAAAAGTCAGGAAGCCCTGATGCGTCAGCGTAAGCGCTGGATCATGCTGGCGGTGCTGGTGGCGGTTATCGCCGGGTGCCATCAGTGGTGGAAACAGGGGAAGCTGGTTTCGGAGCAGTGGAGCCCGAATAAACAGTACGTGGTGCGCGAGTATAAAACCTTTGAATTTATCCCGCGCATGACCATGCCGGGCGATGGCGGTCATTACTCCGGCTACATGCGCGTATATAACCGTGACGGTAAGCAGTTTTACGAAGAGTATTCCGATCTTCTCGACTTTATCGAAGGCCCGTTCTGGGCGAAAGAAGGCGTCTACTGGATGGGCAATGAAAATCAGGACATCGTGCGGCTGCCGACGTCGCCGGTGGAGTGAAACTTCACTGATGAAACCTTAGGCAGTTTAGGATTAACAGCCGTACAATATTTCGAATGAATCGAACGAATCATTCGAAGGAAGTCAACATGAAGTCACTAAGCGCTAATGAAGTCAAAACTCAATTTGGTGATGTTCTTTTGAGAGTCCAGCGGGAACCTGTGTAAATCAATCGGAACGGCAAACCCGTAGATCTCTTCCGGTTTCTCCATCAGCACCATGTGGCGTACTTTTTAACCACTCCTGCCGGGCTCGTATTTATGGTAATCATGCATAAGAGCCGATCTCCTGCCGATACTCTTTCCATGAGATTGCATGAGCCTGAAGCCAGTTATCAGGTTATGCTTCGGGATTAACAGACACAAAAAGCCGCGACTTGCGCGGCTTTTAACATTTCAGCATCAGAGCAAATCTTTAACTTCTGACTTTACGGTAGATAAACAGCACAACAATTGCACCAATCACCGCGACAACGAAGCTGCCGAAGTTGAATCCGTCCACGCGACCAAAGCCGAAGAAGGTACTGATATAACCCCCTACAACAGCACCGACAACACCCAGAACGACAGTCAGAATGAATCCGCCGCCATCTCTGCCTGGCATGATCCACTTCGCCAGAATACCTGCGATCAGACCAAAGATAATCCAGGATAAAATTCCCATTTTTCGACTCCTCCGAATAAATTTCCGTTACCGTGAATATTGTTCAGCCAAGTTAGCCAAACAAGAGCAGAACGATTCAGGCCCTGCGAGCAGAACGCGTGTTTTACACGCATGCCCTCCTTCTTGAACTACAGATAAAGTCTAGCACCATTCTACAAAACCGCCCAAAATCAGCAGGAAGGGAAGAAATGCAGAGAAATCTAAGGCACTTTCAGACAGTGTCAGCACGAATGCGGTTTCGTCAGTTGCCTGCACGGGGACGTAAAATTGCGTAAAAAGTAGAGCAAATTTTTTGAACGAGATACTCAAATCAATCCGTTTTTCATCCCTGAAGATCACGCCTATTATACATTCATCGAAAGGCAACCACCTTTCACTCTCATAACCTGAATGGATAAATCATCATGAAAAACGTCAAAATTTTTGCTGTAGCTGCCACCCTTTCCCTGATTTCTTTCGGCAGCTTCGCGGCTCAGCAGATTAATCAGCCAACAAATGACATGCAGAAAATCGGTGTAATTTCCGCCGCCAACTCCACCTCTATCAGTGGCCTGGAAGCGAAACTTTCTCAACAAGCACAGGAAGCCGGTGCCTCTTCTTACCGCATCATCTCCGTGACCGGTAACAACAAACTGCACGCTGACGCTGAAATCTATAAATAATCTCCTGCATAAAACCCGCTGAAAAGCCTGTGGAAGCCCGACTTCCACAGGCTTTTTTATTTGCCCGTATTTTTATGCCGAATTTCATTTAAATTCGTGATTGCATCTGTGCCGCACGTTTCACTATTCTGGGTTTTTCGCTCATCAGGAAAAGCCATGACCCTCACCGAATCCCTGCTTTCTTACGCGCTTGCCGCCGGTATTTTAACGCTTACGCCCGGTCTCGATACCGCACTGGTGTTGCGCACTGCTGCCAGTCAGGGCAGTAAAAAGGCGCTGTTTACCGCTTTTGGCATCAGCACAGGATGTCTGGTCTGGGGCGCAATGGTGGCACTCGGTCTCGGTGCCGTGCTGGCTGCCTCTGAAATCGCCTTCAATGTTTTGAAATGGATCGGTGCCGCGTATCTGGCCTGGCTGGGACTGCAGATGTTGTTCAAACCCCGCAGCGAAATGAACATGAATGCGCCGGAAAGCCGCCACAAAGCCTTGCGTATCGGAAACTCGCCGTTCGTTAAAGGTCTTTTTGGCAATGTGCTTAACCCGAAAGTCGGCGTGTTTTATGTCTCCTTCCTGCCGCAGTTCGTCGCCACCGGCTATCCTGTCGGGCCATATATTTTCGGCCTCGCCGCCATGCATGCGGTGATCGGGACGTTATGGTCAGTCACGATGATTTCGGCCACCCGCCCGCTGTCGCGCTGGTTGCGCCGTCCGGCAGTGGTCAGAACGCTGGATCGCCTTACCGGCACCGTATTTATCGCTTTTGCAGTTCGCCTCGCTACGACAAAACGTTAACAATAAAAGGAAAAATGTCATGAAGACCCGTCTCAGCCATGCCCCGACCGAAAGCGATCTCGAGGAGATCAAAACGGCACTGCGGGATTTCAACAGAAACTTTATCCCGAAACCGACATTCCGCGAGTTGGGTATTTTTGTGGAAGATGAAAATGGAAAGAAGCTGGCGGGTATCGTAGCGGAAACCGTCGGTTACTGGATGTACATAAAAATGCTATGGGTCGATGAATCGCTGCGCGGCAAAGATGTCGGCACGCAGCTGATTACAGAAGCAGAAGAAGAAGCCAAAGCACGGGGTTGCCGTTACTCGCTGGTTGATACGTTCAGTTTTCAGGCGCGGCCTTTCTATGAACGTATGGGCTATAGCATGCAAATGGCGCTGGAGGATTATATCCCTGACTCCCGTGCGCCGGACGATGCGCCCTCAACGCATACGCGGTTCTTTCTGACAAAAACGTTAAGCTGAAAGCGCCAGCCATTCCTTAACCGATGGCCGCTGCCATTGCGCATCTGCATACGCGGCCAGTTTTTCCGGTACCGGATCACCGTTCAGATGCAGACGGTTAATCATCAGCGCCAGATCCACGTCCGCAATACACCATTCGCCAAATAAATGTTCTTTGTCGCCCAACAAAAACGCGGCGGCGGCATACAGTTTTTCAGCCGCCTGCTGTCCGTTTGTACTGAGCGCCGGACGTTTCGCACCGGCAAACACCACTTCAGTTGAGCGCTCTTCGCGAATGGGCATCAGATCACTGCGCAGCCATGCCTGTACTTCACGGGCCTTGGCGCGGTTTTCAGGGTCAGCCGGGTAAATCGCCGGGAACGTCGGCGCCGGGAATAACTCTTCGACATATTCATCAATCGCAGAAGATTCGGATAAGACAAAAGCGCCGTTGGTTAATGTCGGTACGCGGCGGGTGATGGAAATCGCCGAATAATTTTCTTTCAGGTTTTCTGCATTAGCCAGATCCACCTTTTCCAGTTCAAAGGGAATGCCTTTTTCGGTTAACGCGACAAAAGCCGACATCACGTAAGGACTGAAAAAATTGGCGTCGGAATACAAAATTAGCGAAGGCTGGCTCATAGCAAACTCCTGAAAGAAAGAGAACAAAGGAGAAAAACATAGCGCAGAAAGAGGGAGGTGTCGTTAAAAACTCATTCAGATGATAAACCCGAGTGGAGTTGTTGGGATACGGGCAAATTTTCTCATTCTAAAAAATGCGTACATCATCTTATACATTCAGCTAATTTTCAGAAACTGATTAAACAAGATATTTTCCGCACCAAACTTTCGCACGTTTTTTAGCCATTGCCATTTGGCTTAAGTCAATATACCCTCTAAAAAACCGCCAAACAAACGGACTTCAAAGGGCGCCTTATGGATAATTCAGAAGAGATAGCACAGCGCATTACCGACATAATTATTTCACCTGATTCAGCTATTGGTTTGGTACATGGAATACTTTCCGTGCCAGTTGATCTGGGATATCTTGCGTATGGTTTTTTCGATACAGACTATACTTAACGATTTCAATAAATATGTTTCAGAAAGCGAAAAAAACAAAACATACAGCCGATCTTTTTTCTCAGTTGTCGGCAGAACTGCAACTAACACAGTTATTGCCGGGAAAGTTGCTATCGCGATAGCTCAAGGAACAAGCTTTTTTGTGAAAGTAAGAGGCGGGGTCATTGGAAACATATTATTAGTCTGAGGAATGAAAGAACGCTGCAGTAGGTCAAATAGGCGCAATCCTTGGTGGTGCATCAGTCTGGTTTTCGTTATTCTTTGTATTTTATTTTGATACCTGGCTGGAGAGATTGCTCGCCATTTCAGCTATGGTATTTGTCATATGGATTATTGGTAAACTAATCGATAAATATTACCCGCAAGATAACTAAACATTAAAAATAAGGATATTTCATGTCAAATCCAGCATATTTATTTCTAACCGGAGTAGATGGTTCGCCCATTGTTGGTGGTTCGTTGAAGCCGAATACTTCAATATCATTTTGGAAAATGTAAAAGTTACATCCATTGCACCAAATTTATACCCAGGCAACCAGACTGGAACACATTTTGAAACTATCCAACTACGCTATGAAAGCATTACATGGAAGTATGTAAACGGGAATATCATTTATAAAGATACCTGGAATGAACGCATAACCGCCTAATAGATCGGCGACAACCCACTACAGCCTCCCTCTCTGCTTCTGAAATCCAAAAACGACATATAAAGTCGGCATTTTTACGCCTCCAACCCGGCCCATCCTTATTCATTGTAACAATGAATAAGGATGAGGTCCGCCAAAGATAAACATTCGCATCCTGCGCCGGTCTCCCTATACTGCTGTTATGTCGGCTGATTCAGCACCTGTTCAGGAAACTCCTATGAAGTCATGGCTCTTACCTCTTCTGCTGCTTGCGCCGCTCTGCTCGCAGGCGGCATCCACGCCGAAAGAAATCAAAGCACGGTTCAGCCAGTTCAAGGTCGGGGATAAAACCATTTGCCTCGATGACGTGACTTACGCCAACAACAGCAAAATGAAAGTGATCGAGAACGGTTTTGTCGTCTCGAAGCGCAAGAATGTGCTGGTTTACCAGAGCAACACGTTATTTCTGCTCGGTAATGACGTCACGGTGAACATTAAGGCCGTGATTGAAAGCCGGGCGGGGAAAACAGGATTCAGTAACCAGTTTAAACAGGCGATGATCCGGGTCGACGGAATGGATGATCCGACACGCGCCAGTGAGAAGGCCAAAATCATTCAGTCTTTTGAAGACGTGATTGCAGATAAAAATAATGAAACCCCTTACAGCTCGGTGGCGCTGACGGATAAAGGCTACATCATCACGCAGATGGAAAGTCATTCCACCACCATCAGCGAATGCTACGTTACGCCGTATAAAAAATCGCCGAAGGAGTGATTCTGATGACCTTTTTATCCGCTATGCGTGATACTTTTTACCCGCAATTTTTTGATCGGCTGGTCAGCGATTACGCCAGAGAAAATGTTAGTTCAGGCCGCTGGCAGCAGGAAAATGCGCTGACACGATCACAAGGTGAAATAACGCGTTTGCTGCCGCAGGGCCTGGCCACACCGGATAATTATTTGTTTGAAATAAGAACAGAGGCCGACGGGGAAACTGCGGGGTATATTTGGTTTGCGGTCAGTGAGCGTCAGGGCGAGCGTAGCGCTTTTATTTATGAAGTGTCAGTGTTTCCGCAATTTCGCCGTCAGGGTCATGCCCGCGCAGCCTTTTTACAGCTGGAAGAAAAAGTGCGCGGACTGGGTTTGACATCTGTCGGCCTGAATGTGTTTTATAAAAACAGTGCTGCGCAGGCGTTATACAGCAGTCTGGGCTATGCGCCGACCAATCTGACGATGGTAAAAGCGTTAAGCGCAGAATGACAGCGCCGGTCAGCGCTGGTATTTAATAAAATCAGTCAGCCGCCCCACACGATCGTACAGTTTGCGGGCAGTATGATTCGAGGTTTGGGTCGTCCAGTAGACGTTAGCTTTATTGTTTTCATCGGCGTAGGCGTAAACCGCTTCAATCAGTTTTTTCCCGATCCCCAGTTTACGCGCGCCGTCATCGACATATAAATCCTGCAAATACACCACCTGCTGCATATGCCAGCCATGATCGTGATTGATACAGTTCACCAGACCGACCAGTTTCCCCTCATACTCCGCCACATAGCCAAACATACTGGCATACTCGGGCTGCGATAACCGCCGGAAGGTGTGATCAAACTGCGCCGGATCGAGCGTCGACTGATAAAAATCCAGGTAATCGCGCCATAACATTTCCCACTCCTGACGGTCTGCGGGCGTTAACGGACGGATCACCACATCTTGCGGCTGGCTCATCGGGACATTCTCCTGAGGAAATGAAAACGTTACGGACGTGACTGCGGATAATGTATCAGGTCGTGGAAACGTACGGAATGACCGCTTTCATTGCGGTAAGCGTGCGGGCAATCGGCGGCAAAACGCAAAGCTTCACCGGCACTGAGCAGGCGCGTCATACCGTCCACCGTCAGTGTCAGTTCTCCTTCGATAACAATGACATGCTCAATCACACCGGCTTCGTGTGGCGTGGATTCGCTGCATCCACCCGGTTCAAGATCGATAACAAACATGTCCATACGCAATGTGGTGTCAAACGGAAACAAAGGCACCACGCGCATTCCTGAGCTGTCGCTGTTAAACGTGGTCAGCAAACCGTGCCGGTGCAATGCCGCCGACTGCGCAGGCGGGGTTTCAAGAAACTCCGAGAACGAAACATTCAGGCCACTGGCGATTTTCCATAGCGTCGCAACGGTCGGGCTGGATTCGCCGCGTTCAATTTGCCCCAGCATTGCCTTGCTGACACCGGTGTGTTCTGCCGTCTGGCTGAGGCTCCAGCCACGTTCGCTGCGAACGGCTTTCAGCTGGCTGCCAATATGGCGGGTGAGCTCCTGCATCCTGACTCCTCTGGCAATCATTTTTAGCGATCATGGTTGTGCGCTATAACGCACAATGATATTTTGAGCGCATCCGATGTACGCTATAACGCACAACAGCATACCGCCAGCAAGCGGTAACCAGAAGGAATTTCACCTATGGCCTCGCGTTTCAGTCCGCAGGATTTGACATTTTCGGCGGTAATCGCCGGATTTGTTGCGGTTTTAGTCGGTTATACCAGCTCCGCAGCGATTATCTTTCAGGCAGCGGAAGCGGCAGGGGCCAGCGCGGGACAAATTGGCGGCTGGCTGAGTATGCTGGGTCTGGGAATGGGGGTCACCAGCATCGGGCTATCACTGTATTACCGCACACCGGTGGTGACGGCCTGGTCGACACCCGGCGCGGCGCTGCTGGTCACCAGCCTGCCCGGCACCTCACTTAACGAAGCCATTGGCGTATTTGTCTTTGCCACCGGGCTGATCCTGCTGTGCGGCGTGACCGGCTTATTCGCCCGACTGATGCATTACATCCCGCAGGCGCTGTCAGCGGCGATGCTCGGCGGCATTCTGCTGCGCTTCGGGCTGGACGCCTTTACCTCACTGCAAAGCAATTTCGCCCTGGCAGGCACCATGTGTCTGGTGTATCTGCTGGCAAAGCGCGCCCTGCCGCGCTATGCGGTGGTGCTCGCACTGGCCGCCGGGCTGATCGTCGCCGGATTACAGGGTGATATTGCGCTGCACGGCCAGACGCTGACCTTCGCCGCACCGGCGTTTGTGATGCCGCATTTCACGCTTTCCTCAATTATCGGCATCGGCATTCCGTTTTTTGTGGTGACCATGGCCTCACAGAATGCGCCGGGCATCGCCACACTGAAAGCGCACGGCTATCATCTGCCTGTTTCGCCCCTGATTTCCTGGACGGCGCTGACTGCGTTAGTTTTAGCGCCGTTCGGCGGTTTTACCATCTGTATCGCCGCCATTACCGCCGCGATTTGTATGGGCGAGGATATTCATCCCGATCCTAAAAAACGCTATATGGCGGCCGTCTCGGCTGGCGTTTTCTATCTGATTGCGGGCGTGTTTGGCGGCTCCATCGGCATGGTCTTTACCGCCCTGCCACAGGCGCTGATCCACACCATCGCCGGGCTGGCGTTGCTCGGCACCATTGCAGGCAGCCTGTACCGCGCGCTGGAAAACGAGCGTCAGCGCGACGCGGCAATTATTACGTTTCTGATCACGGCTTCCGGTGTCACGCTGCTGGGTGTCGGTTCGGCATTCTGGGGTCTGGCGGGCGGTGTGATAACTCATCTGATCCTCAGCATGCCGGCGCGAAATCGTGATAAATCCGCCGGGAAAAGTTGAGTCCGTTCAAGTTATGGGTAACAGGTTTTCGTAACACGGCACAAGGTGACGACGATCACATTTTCTGACCGGTAAACCCTCTTTACTGGGTGCAATCAGGCCCTTTAAAGAGCGAGAATCCCATGACTATTGCCACACAATCCTGCGTCGTGACCGGGAAAAAAGACGTCTCGGTGATCCACCAGACCCTCAGCTATACCGGCCAGGGCACGCTGGTGAAAATCACCCGCGGCGGCATCTGCGGTTCGGATCTGCATTATTACGAACACGGCGCTGTCGGTGATTTCAGAGTGCGCGAGGCGATGGTACTTGGCCATGAAGTGGTCGGTGTGGTGGAGAAATCGGATAACCCGCGTTTGCAGCCCGGTCAGAAAGTGGCGCTGAACCCGAGTAAGCCGTGCAAAGCCTGCAAGTACTGTCTGTCCGGTGACGAAAACCAATGCACCACCATGAAATTTTTCGGCAGCGCGATGTATTTCCCGCACATCAACGGCGCGTTCACGCAGTATAAAATCGTCGACAGCGACCAGTGCATTCCTTACGACAATCAGGTCAGTGACCGCCTGATGGTGTTCGCAGAACCGCTGGCCGTCGCCATTCATGCCGTAAACCAGGCGGGCGATATTCATGGTAAAACCGTGTTTGTTTCCGGCGTAGGTCCGATTGGCTGCTTAATCGTGCTGGCAGCAAAAGCCAAAGGCGCGGCGCAAATCGTGGTGACCGACCCGAGCGAACGTTGCCGTACGCTGGCACTGGCGGTTGGCGCAAATAAAGCACTGGACGCTGCACAAGGTGATTTCAGCGAATATCAGGCAGAGAAAGGCTTTTTCGATGTCTCCTTCGATGCCTCCGGCCATCCGTCTTCCATCCGCCGTTGTCTGGAAGTGACCCGCGCACGCGGCACCCTGGTGCAGGTTGGCATGGGGCCGGTAGTGAATGAATTCCCGCTGATGTCGCTGATTGCCAAAGAAATTAACTGGGTCGGCAGTTTCCGTTTCACAGAAGAATTTAATACTGCCGTCGAATGGCTGGCGAATAGAACCGTCGATCCGATGCCATTGCTGTCAGCAGAATTCCCGCAGGAAAGTCTGGTGGAAGCGCTGGAATACGCCCTGGATAAATCCAAAGCGTCAAAAGTGCAGCTGGTCTTCTAGCCCGGTCTGCAATACCAGTCACAATATCAAAACACCGTTTCATTTTATGATGTCCTCTGATTTTTATCCTCAGAGGACATTTGCATTATGGTAAAGGACAAGGCGAAAAAGCAGGTCGCGCTGCTGCTGGCTAACGGATTTGAAGAAGGCGAAGCGGTGATTGTGCTCGATATTCTTGAGCGGCTGGAGATTCAGGTCACCACGCTGGCCTGCCAGGAAAGCCTGACGCTGCGCACGTATCACGGCATTCAGATGCAGGCCAACGAACTGCTGTCCGCGCAGGGCGACCGCTTATTTGATGCTGTGGTAATGCCCGGCGGACCGGAAGGCTCAGTGGCGCTGGCGGCCAGTAAAGCGGTGGTGGAATTTGTCCGACGTCACGACGACGCCGGTAAACTGATCTGCCCGCTGTGCTCCGCTGCCGCGCGTGTGCTGGGCGGGAACGGTCTGCTGAAAGGCCGTCGTTACGTCTGTTCCGGCGATTTATACCAGGACGTGAAAGACGGCGTTTACGTCAATCAGTCCTTTGTGGAAGACGGTAACTTGCTCAGCGGAAAAGGATTAGGGCTGGCGTTTGACTTCGCCTTTCAGCTGGCGTACCGCCTGACCGGCGATGCTGAAACCACCAATTTCCAGGCTGATCACATCGATTATCACCACTGGCGCGCCGGCCAGAAGCGTTGATCAAAAAGTTGAACCGGGGCAGATGGCGCAGGTCGTCCGCCCCGGTCAGTATCCTGTCCGTTTTTGGCATTCTTCCCTTTCCAATTCAGGCGCACACTGATTTCACACTCACCAGATGGAGTCCGTAAATGACCCAAAGCGCCCTGTTAAATATCGACGTTCAGCGTTCATTTGAACAAAAAGACTTCTGGCAACAGGATGATTTACCGGCTTTCAGCGAAGCCCTCAACGGCCTGATCGCTGGCTGTCAGACCCGCAATGTACCGGTTATCGATGTATTTCACGTCAACCCTGATGGCGACTTTTCGCTGGCCTCCGGTCTGGTCACGCCAATGACTTTTCTCACACACCGGCCGCAGCATGTTGTGCATAAACATGTCCACAATGCCCTGACCGAATCCGGCCTCGATAGCTGGTTGCGCGAAAAAGGTATCACGCATCTGATTATCGCCGGTATGCGCACCGAGCAGTGCTGTGAAACCACGGCCCGGGTGGCGTCAGACCTCGGCTATTCAGTGACCTTTGTCACCGATGCGACACTGACATTTCCGATGACGCACGCCAGTGGTCTCACGCTGAGCGCACAGGAGATCAAATTGCGGACCGAACTGGTACTCGCCGACCGCTTTGCCACTGTCACTGACGTGACCGGTGCGCTGGCGCAACTCGACCGCACTGTGTGAAGATAGCGTTTTTCCCCACAGACGGATGAAGCACTATGCAGCGCAATGTCTACTTTGTGACGCTCCCCGGCGTGATGTCGTTAGATCTTACCGGCCCGGCGGAAGCGTTGCGCCTGAGCGGGCAATTTTCGCTTCATTATATCGGGCCGCAGCCGGAAGTGATGATGTCAACCGGCCTGATGGTCAGCCATTTGCAGCCACTGCCGCAAAGCCTGCCCCCGGGCAGTATTGTGATCATACCGGGTGTGGCAGAATCCGACGAAAACTTCTCCTCACCGGTCGCACAGACCGCCTGTGAGTGGCTGCATCAGCAAAAAAGCGCCATTGAAGCAGGAAATTTAAGACTGGTATGCATCTGTTCCGGCAGCCTGCTGGCCGGGCAAGCCGGTCTGCTCGACGGCTATCAGTGCACCACGCATCACGATGTAATCGGACGGTTGCGCGAGCAGGTACCTGCTGCCCAGGTGAAAGATAACCGGATATTTGTCGAAGACCGTTCGGTACTGACCAGCGCAGGCATCAGCGCCGGTATCGATCTGGCACTACATTTGATCGCCACACATCTTGGGCCGCAGGCCGCGCTGGATGTTGCCCGCGAAATGGTGGTCTATTTCCGCCGTGGCGGTGATGATCCGCAACTCTCTCCGTGGCTGCGTTACCGTAATCATCTGCACCCCGCGGTGCACCGTGCGCAAAACCTGATTGCTGCCGAGCCGGAATCGGCCTGGCAGGTGGAAGATGTTGCCGCCAGGGCGCACATCAGCGCACGCCACCTCACCCGTTTGTTCCGACAACATCTGGGCATCAGCGTGCGTGACTACCACGAGCAATTGCGTATCGCCGTGGCGCAACAACGCCTTCAGCAGGGATCCGGCATCGAAAAAGCCGCACTCGCTGCGGGCTTCTCATCCGCACGGCAATTACGCCGGGCGCAGGAACGGTGGGCGTAATATCAGGTCAACCGGGAAGTCACAAGAACACGTATATTATTTTCTCCTGATTAAGAATAAAATTCCTTCAGTACTTAACCATGACTTCAGGAAATTGAGATGTTTAAGATAACAGACTTAATTGATCTCCAAACCCTTGCTGAATCTGTCGAGTTAGAATTTAAACAAGCACAGGGGCAGGATGGTCAAGGGAAATTACCTCAGGATTTTTGGCCAACATATAGTGCAATGGCTAATACCCGAGGAGGCTATGTTGTCTTAGGTGTCAAAGAAAAAAAGGGTCAGTTCATTCCTGTAGGAATTAATGATCCGGAAAAAATCAAAAAAGAGTTGTTTAACAATCTTAACAATAAAAACCTGGTAAATATAAATTTGCTAACAGATGCAGATGTGCAAACAACACTTCTTGATAACAAACTCATCCTTGTGATCCATATTCCTATTGCAAACCGACATCAAAAGCCTATTTTCCTTAAAAATAATCCTCTTGAGTTTACCTATATCAGGCTTCATGAAGGCGATCGCCATTGTTCTCAGGAGCAAGTAAAAAGAATGCTGGCAGAGCAGGTTGAGGATAGCCGAGATGATAAAATTCTCACTGGCTTTGACCTGAATGATATTGAACAAGAAAGCCTGAATGCTTATAAACAACTTTTAGCGATTGCGAAACCACAACATCCATGGTTAGAGCTTAATAATTTCGATCTTATGACCAAAATTGGAGGCTGGCGTAAAGATCGTCAGACGGGTCAGGAAGGAATCACTCTCGCTGGTATTCTGATGTTTGGGACCTGGCAAGCTATTCAGGATGCAGTACCTCATTACTTCGTTGACTATCAGGAACGCCCGGAAGCAAAGACCGAGTTACGCTGGGTAGATCGTTTATGCCCTGATGGTACATGGTCAGGAAATATCTTTGATTTTTATCGACGGACATATCGAAAGCTAACAACAGACCTAAAGATTCCATTCAAAATTAAAGATGGTGTGCGTCAGGATGATACATTAATTCATGTTGCGCTACGCGAAGCCTTAGTTAATACACTTGTTCATTCTGATTACACAGGACGCGCATCTATATTGATAGTTAAACGCCCCGATATGTTTGGTTTTCGCAACCCTGGGCTAATGAGAATCCCGCCAGAAATAGCAATAAAAGGCGGAGAAACTGATTGTCGAAACCGGCGCATGCACCAGATGTTTCTCAACATTGGTGCTGGCGAACGAGCCGGTTCCGGTATCCCAAAAATTTACAGCGGCTGGCAATCCGCAAATTGGCGCGCACCAAAACTTTATGAGAAAACTGAGCATACCGAGCAAACATTACTAGAACTTTCAACAGCAAGTTTGATTCCTGAATACATTTCAGCGCAGCTCCAAAAACTCTTCGGTACCAGGTTCAGTACCCTTGATGACTTTGAGCGCATGATCATAACGACTGCGGCGATAGAAGGGTGGATTAATCACCAAAGAGCCTGCCAGCTGACGAGCAAACACACGCGGGATGTCACGCTGGCGTTACCTCGTCTTGAGGCTAAAGGTTTTCTGGTTTCTAGTGGTGAGCGTAAGGATAAATCTTACAGCCTGCCGGGAATGGAGCAACCTCCTTCCCCTGAAGATGTATTTTCAAATGCGTTAAGTCTCATCTCTGACTTCACGCATAGCAAAGACAGCTTAACGCATAGTGAAGGGGACTTAACGCATAGCAAAAATAATCCGATGAGCCATGATGCAATGCTACCGAGAATAGATGAGCATCGAGACTCTCATGGCAGATATATTAGCCCTTTATTAGACCGACCTTTTGTAGATCAGCTTGACGCGTTGGAATTATCCTTTAGAAGTTATTTATTAAGCCTTGCAAAACCTGCAAGAGAGAAAAGAAGATTAACCAATGAAGAGATGCGAGATGTCATTAGTACATTGTGTAACGAACATTACATCGCCATCTCAGTTTTAAGTGATCTTACAAACAGAACGGCTCAAAATATCAGACAAAGCCATTTAAAACCCATGGTTGAAAAGGGTGAATTAAAACTGGCTTTTCCCAATAAACCAAATACCCCAAAACAAGGATATACCGTTACATAACAACTGGGTTTCAGAGTATTCAGCTCACCCAGTTCCGGCGGTCTATTTTCCCCAGCCCCATCGCCAGAAATAATCCGCCGCCGAGTCCGCAGATAAACAAAAAGACCAGGTTCAGCAGCGGGTATTGCGGAAAGTCGAGATGCCGGCCGCGCAGGCCGGTGATGATCAGCGCATGAAAGCCGTAGATAGCCAGAGAGTGGCGGGAGATTAACGAAAATCCTGGCAGGAGACGTTGTGCCAGTGTGTTCTTGAAAACCACAAATAAAGACATCGCAGAGATAAATACCAGCGGACCACTGTAGATATAAAAGGTATCGGCGAAACTCTGATTAATCTGCATTTGCCGGTATGTGCCGGTGGCAATCGCCAGCGTGCTGAGAATGAACATGGCGCTGGCGACGAGCGTGATCGCCGTTTTTTCAGTCCTGAGCTGGCTGATGGCGCGGCCCAACAGGGCATATAGCACGTAATAGAAAGTGTCACCGCTAATGTATAAATCCAGCGGCAAAAGATGGATTTTGTGCCACGTCACGGCAGGAAGCTGCGGATTTGCCAGTACGCCGAACAGCATTGCGACAATCAGCAGGTATCTGCCGGATACGGCTTTAACATTAATCAGCGGGGAAAGCAGGTAAATTAGGATGATCGCGTAGAAGAACCAAAGATGGTAAAACACCGGTTTTTCCATGATAAGACGCAGAGACGGCCAAAACCCGATTTTTGTCATCGTGAGGATATAAATCAGCGAGACGGCGCTGTAGAACAGCAAACATAATGTGACTCGCAGAAAATGGCGTTTTTGCGCGCTCCTTTCCCCCAAAAACAGCGCACCGGAAATCATAAAAAACAGGGGTACGCAGACGCGCGAAGCGGAATTGAGCACGTTTGCCACCGTCCATTCAGGGGTATTTACCGCAGCGAAATTGACGACCAGCGACGTGCTGGCGTGGATCATCACCACCATCATGCAGGCGAGTGCGCGCAGATTATCTATCCAGCTGATTTTTTGGCTCATTCCCGGTAATTTCCTTCTTATCGATGGGCTGTTTGCAGCCTAGCCAGCTTTTGGACGGCTAACAAGGCAAAAGTGCCGATCTCAGATTGTGCTGAACGTGAACCTGAACATTGCGTTGCGCTCAAATAATCGGCAAAATAGTCCCTATTACTGCCTCGCTTGCGAAACCCGCCCGGACAGTCTCTTATTTTCTGCTAATTTTCAAAGAATTAGCCTTACGTCTGTGAAATAACTACAATGCATAATTCTCCAAATACTGCTTCCCTTCTGGGTCGGCAGGCGCTTTTGTTCCCTCTGTGCCTGGTGCTGTTCGAGTTCGCGACTTATATCGGCAACGATATGATCCAACCGGGCATGCTGGCCGTCGTGGCTAATTTTAATGCCGGCGAAGAGTGGGTGCCGACATCCATGACCGCTTATCTCGCTGGCGGCATGTTCCTGCAATGGCTGCTCGGTCCGCTGTCCGACAGGCGCGGCCGTCGTCCGGTCATGCTCGCGGGCGTGAGTTTTTTCATCATCACCTGTCTGGCGATTCTGTTTGCGCAAAATATAGAACAATTTATGGTGATGCGATTCCTGCAGGGCATCAGCCTGTGCTTTATCGGCGCGGTCGGCTATGCCGCTATACAGGAATCTTTCGAAGAATCGGTGTGTATTAAAATCACCGCCATGATGGCTAACGTCGCGCTGATTGCGCCGCTGCTCGGGCCTCTGGCTGGTGCGGCGCTAATCCACGTTGCGCCATGGCAGTCAATGTTTGTGATCTTCGCCCTGCTCGCCGCCATTGCGCTGTGGGGATTGTGGAAATCGATGCCGGAGACCGCTTCCCGCCTGGGCGAACCGTTCTCCATGCCAAGCCTGCTGCGTGATTACAAGCATGTGCTGAAGAACCGCCAGTTCCTGTGTGGTGCGCTGGCGATAGGTTTTGCCAGCCTGCCATTGCTGACGTGGATTGCACAGTCGCCGGTGATTTTAATCAGCGGTGAAGGGTTAGCGGCCTATGATTATGGCTTGTTGCAGGTACCGATTTTCGGCGCACTGATTATCGGTAACATCACACTGGCGCGCCTGTCCGGCAAACGTACCGTCGAATATCTGATTAAACTGGGCGCAGGCCCAATGGTGGTTGGTTTGCTGATCGCAGCTGCGGCCACGCTGTTTTCCGCACATGCGTATCTGTGGATGACTGCCGGTCTGAGCCTGTACGCCTTCGGGATTGGTGTGGCGAATGCCGGTCTGTACCGTCTGACGCTGTTCTCCAGTGACATGAGCAAAGGTACGGTTTCCGCCGCCATGGGCGTCATCAGTATGTTGATTTTCACACTGGGCATTGAACTGGCAAAAGTGGCTTATGTCGAAGGCGGTGCGGGGATGTTTAATACATTCAATTTGTTAAGCGGTCTCGCCTGGCTGGCACTGGTGGTGGTATTTCTGCGCAGCCGACAGGTGGTTCTGCCGCCAAACAGCGTGGTGTGATTTCGTTCGTTTCACCGCTCTGTTTCAGAACAAGACATGGAAGATCGCTCTCCCATGTCTTTCGTTTACGTCTTTCTATTCTTGTTTATTTCTTGGATGGATCGCAGCGCGGCAAGGTGTTCATGAGAAGCCCGGGTGGTATCAATGCCTGCGATGCAGATCTCGCCACTGTCAGGGATATCCAGTCCGCCTGACAGGTTCATCAGGGTGGATTTTCCTGGATAGGTTTTACTGGCAACAATACCTGCCAGGATATCCGAAACCATATGCAGCGGCGCAAGGATGACGGGTTTCCTGCTCTGATGCAGCGGTTTAACGAATTGATCTAACTGATATGCACAATTTTCCAGCTGGCTGACGACACGCTGATTTTTGCCATAAGTTGCCGCGTAATCCAGGGCTTTCCGGCGTTGCGCAATCCAGGTGAAATCGACGATGCCGGTGTCGTTTAACAAACACCGTTTATTTTCATTGGCGACCAGCGTCAGTGCTTTTTGATGTTTCCCTATACATCGCAGAAAACGCATCACATGCAACATTCCAAAAATAATTTCTAATGGCAATAACTTATAAAGAGACAGTCCAACTTTTATTATCCGGCTATAAAATAAGAAAATTTTATAGTTTATAGCCGCCCCCAAAGACATGCTGTGCAAATAGATCCATACCGGAACAAAGCGCATTATATCTCCAGTGGTTTATGCCTGGTAAGCAGGGAGATAAGTTGATCACCAAAAGCTTTAAAATCGCGATCCTGATAGGCAAGCCATTGCTTGTTTACAATAAATGCCGGCGTTGCAGAGACGTCATAATAGTTACTGACAGCTGACATATATTGAAGTAACGCTTTGACCGCCGGCGATGCGTTGATTTCGTGATATTTCCCAACGTCAATACCATTATGTTCCAGCCAGTTATTTAAAACAGTGTCGTCAGCTAAATCAATGTTATCTTTGATCACAGCTGTATAGATTTTTTCCCGATATTGAGACTCCAGCCCCATCACCTCAAGTGTTGCAAATAACGGTGCGTAACGGGCTAAACCACTCTGACCAAAGGTGCCGCATCGGAATTGAGAACAATATATTGATAATAGGCAACGGTGCGACCTATTGAAACAGCAAAAATGAAAATCGTATATATCACAATATATAAAAACCGTTTAAACATGACTCTCTATCCTTAGATATGAACATCCGTCCACGGTCACGTTTAAAATATTACAATTAGCGCATTCATAATGTTTTATTATTGAATTAACATATAAAATATTTATATAGGCACTTTAAGTTAACCGCTAAATGAGAGCAATGCACATGATGTATTAAGTAATCTCACTGACGATGGCGTTTTTATATGCCATCGTCAGCCGGAAAAATCAATTACGGTCAGAATGCGCGATCATTCCTCAGAAAAGCCCCATCGGTTTACTCGAATAAGAAACGAGTAAACATTTCGTTTGCTGATAGTGATCCAACATCATTTTATGAGTCTCGCGCCCGATACCGGACTGTTTGTACCCCCCAAATGCGGCATGCGCCGGATAAGCGTGATAACAGTTGGTCCATACGCGCCCGGCCTGAATATTGCGGCCCATGTGATAGGCCACATTGCCGTCACGACTCCAGACACCTGCGCCTAATCCGTAAGCGGTATCATTGGCAATTTGCAGCGCATCGTCCATATCTTTAAACGTGGTGACGGCCAGCACCGGTCCGAAGATTTCTTCCTGGAAAACACGCATGTTGTTTTTACCCAGCAAAATGGTGGGTTGCAGGTAATATCCCTCGTTCAGCGAACCTTCGAGTTTTTTCTTCGCGCCGCCGGTCAGTACCTCTGCGCCCTCTTTTTTACCGATTTCGATATAATCCAGAATGGTTTTCATCTGTCCGGCAGAAACCTGCGCGCCCATCTGGGTTTCAATATCCAACGGGTTACCGGTTTTAATAGCCTCAACACGTTTGATCGCACGTTCCATAAAACGTTCGTAGATAGATTCCTGAACCAGCGCACGGCTCGGACAGGTACAGACTTCACCCTGATTGAAGGCAAACAGCGCAAACCCTTCCAGCGCTTTGTCGAAGAATTCATCCTCTTTATCCATCACATCGGCAAAGAAAATATTGGGTGATTTACCGCCCAGTTCCAGCGTGGCCGGGATCAGGTTTTGTGCGGCATAGCCGGCGATTTGCTGGCCGACCTCCGTCGAGCCGGTAAACGCCACTTTCGCGATACGTTTAGACGTCGCCAGATATTCGCCGATCTCACCACCCGCGCCGTTAACCACATTAATGACGCCCGCAGGCAAAATGTCCTGCACCAGCTCCATCAACAACAGAACGGACAGCGGCGTCAGTTTGGCGGGTTTGAGCACAATGCAGTTACCTGCCGCCAGCGCCGGTGCCATTTTCCAGCACGCCATCAACAGCGGGAAGTTCCACGGGATAATCTGCGCCACCACGCCGAGCGGTTCGTGGAAATGATACGCAACGGTTTCGCTGTCGATTTCGCTGATCCCCCCTTCCTGCGCACGCACGCAAGAGGCGAAATAGCGGAAATGGTCGATGGCTAACGGCACGTCGGCGCCGCTGGTTTCGCGGATCGGTTTACCGTTATCCCAGGTTTCGGCGTTTGCCAGCAGTTCAATGTTTTGTTCCATGCGATCGGCGACTTTCAGCAGTAAATTTGCACGCTGCTGCACCGGCATTTTTCCCCATGCGTCTTTGGCCTTATGGGCGGCGTCCAGCGCCAGATCGACGTCATCGGTGCCGGAGCTGGCCACTTGGCACAGTACCTCGCCGGTCACCGGTGTCAGATTGTCGTAATACTGTTTTTTCACCGGCGCGACCCATTCACCGCCAATGAAGTTGTCGTATTGTTTTTTGAGTTTAAGCGGGAAACCGTATTCTTCCGGTTTGACGGCATGAGGATTTTTATCATAAGCCATGATGGAACTCCTTTATGCAGCAGGGATTAGCAGAGCGCTGCATAAAGTCTAGGCAGTGAAAATCGAACCGGTGGGATGTAAAGAGAACTCTTCGAGCGGCTTCACACCTTTTTAGCTGCAAAGCTGGCGTTACCACTCCCGGGTGGGGTGGTGCGCGCGAAACTCTCGCGCTGGAACAGGCGTTCTGCCAGTTTTACCAGTTCAGGACGCTCAACACACCAGCCCGGCGCGATACGCCGGAAATTGAGATAGCCCAGACAACAGGCGACAGCAATATCGGCCACATTGAGGCTTTCAGAATTGAGCAATGTACGGCTTGCCGCATGCTTTTCCAGCGCATCCAGCCCGCGCAACAGTTTTTCCCTCTGGCGCAAAATCCAGGCTTCGTTACGTTTATCAGCATCGCGGCGACCTTCCAGCACCAGCGCCACGGCGGCATCAGTGACCCCGTCGGCCAGCGATTCAATTTGCCTCACACGTAACGCGTCCAGCGGTTGCCACGGCAACAGCGTGGGTGCGACATTCATCAGTTCGATGAACTGCACAATAATCGGCGAATCATAAAAAATTTCGCCATCATCGGCCACCAGCGCGGGGACTTTTCCGAGAGGATTGTACTGTGTGATTTTGCAGCCCGGTTCGTGGGGCGTGTCGTTAATGAAATCAAACGGGATGCCTTTTTCCAGCAACATCACCGAAATTTTGCGCACATACGGGCTGGTATAACTGCCGATCAATTTCATCAGACCCTCCTCGTTTTCGCCGGAACCTCTATTAAAACTAGCAGCCATGCAGGGGTTTACCAGTCACGGCTGCCGGTTTTACCGGTTATTCAGCGGGAAACAGGAACGGGTTGATGCCGCTGCCGGAAAAACCTTTGTCCTCCAGACGGTCATCAAGTAACAGCGTCGCAAGGTCGTCCGCTACCGCGTCTGCCTGCGGGTCTTTATCCTGATAAATCACTTTCAGGTAAGCATTGCAATCGTCGCAGGCTTCGGCTTTCACCGTGGCCTGTTCATCGCCGATGGACCAGAGGTTTACATGTTCCATTGCATCGCAGTTGCTGCATTTTGCGCGCACGACATGCCATTCACTTTCGCAAAGATTACAGTGCAGATAGCGCAGGCCGCTGTGGGTACCAAACGCGATCACCGCAGAAACGGGAACGCTGCCGCACACCGGACAGAACAGACGATTTTCGCCATAATCTGCCCGCCCGACACCGCGCAGTTGCGCCGCCATCTGTGCCCAGTACAGCGACAACGCAGCCCAGATAAACGGGGCTTTGTCAGCCGGAACGTGTTTGAAATCCTGGCAAAGCAGCTCTGTCGCCATCATTTCGCGCTGAAGATTCGGGGAGTGTTCAAGGCGCTCAAGCACACCGAGCACCGGCTCTGACGCGCCGTGTTTGAGCACCCTGATCAGCGCATCCAGCAATGTAAGCCAGTGCGGCGTTCGTGGAAACAACCGGCAATCGAGCGGCGGTTTACCCGCCGCTTTCGCTAATTCATCACGCAGGTCGACAGTGAGCGGGAAATCTTTCAGCACGCGCTGCTGGGCATCGCAAATCGCCGCAGCAAAATTCAGATATCCGTCGAGCGGGCTGTCTTCGGCCAGTTTACGCAGGCGATCGGCACGGCGCTGATACAGCGTTTTCAGATTGGCGAACAGTACCGGCGGGATATTCCCCGCCGTGGTTTTACCGTCTGCCAGCGCGTCCCGGGGAACAATCTGGATGCTCATCCGGCTTTCCTCTCATCTTTATCTTGTTCTTTCTTCAACGCTTCAGCACGCACCTGACGGTACCAGCGTGGATGGTGATACTTCGCCCATGACGCAGGCACTTTACCGCCGGTCATCGCCGGGATAGAGCCTTTCGCCCAGGTCGCAGCGTAGACATGCATGATAATCACCAGAATCAGGCCGATGCCGGCCAGCGAATGCACCAGCAGCGCCAGACGGATCAGCGGGATCGGGAAATAACCGGCAAACCACGGACGCCAGATAATGACGCCGCTGGCCATCAGAAGCACAAGACAACTGATCGCCGCCCAGAACACGCATTTCTGACCGAAGTTGTAGCGCCCGGTATCGCCGACCTCATGGTTGGTCAGCACTTTACCGATATTTTTCACCCACACAATGTCGTCTTTTTCCGGCAGGTTGTGCTTCCAGTAGCGCAAGAACATGCCGAGGAAAGAGATGAACATCACCACGCCGAAAAACGGATGCAGGATACGCGCCATCTGGGGTGTGCCGTAAATGTTCATCAGCCAGTTAAACGACGGGAAAAAGAAGCCGATGCCGCTGAGGGCGAGCGTCACAAAACAAAAGGCAACAATCCAGTGATTGAGACGTTCCGCCAGATTATAGCGCTGGATTAACTTCTCTTTTTTCATGGTCGTTTCTCCTCATCATCATGTTTTTCTTCCTCTTCTCTGTGCTCATCCTCTTTCACGTAGTTCGGCCCCACGCCCAGGAAATGGAATGCTGCGGCGGCGAAGGTTACTGCGAAGCCGACAGCAGCCAGTGGTTTCCAAACCCCTTTCCACAAGGTGACCGCCGCGCTGATGGCCGGATCTTTTGGCAGGCCGTGATACAACTCAGGATTGTCGGCGTGATGCAGCACGTACATCACGTGCGTACCGCCAACACCCTGCGGATCGTATAAACCGGCATGATCAAACCCGCGACCTTTCAGCTCGCTGACCCGTTCTGCAGCTAAATCCTGCATGGCGGTTTTCGTACCGAAATGAATTGCACCGGTCGGGCAGGTTTTCACACACGCCGGTTCCTGACCCACACTCACACGGTCAACGCACAGCGTGCATTTATAGGCACGGTTATCCTGTTGATTGATGCGCGGAATGTTGAACGGGCAACCGGCGATGCAGTAACCGCAGCCGATGCAATGTTCCGACTGGAAATCGACGATGCCGTTGGCGTACTGCAAAATCGCGCCTTCCGCCGGACAGGCTTTCAGACAGCCCGGATCGGCGCAGTGCATACAGCCGTCTTTGCGGATCAGCCATTCCAGCTTGCCGTTTTGTTCCACTTCAGAGAAACGCATCACCGTCCAGGATTTCGCACTGAGATCCATCGGGTTATCGTAAACGCCGGTGTTGATACCGACCTCATCGCGCAGGTCGTTCCATTCGGAACAGGCGACCTGACAGCCTTTACAGCCAATGCAGGTGGTGACGTCGATAAGTTTCGCCACTTCCTGCTGATGGTCACGGGCGCGCGGCGCTGGCGTCAACCCGTTGGTTGCGGACTTACGCAGTATGTCCTGAGATTGCATTGCCATAATTCGCCTCCGTTAGACCTTTTCCACGTTAACCAGGAACGCCTTGAATTCCGGCGTTTGCGAGTTAGCGTCACCGACTGACGGCGTCAGCGTGTTGGCTAAATAACCTTTACGCGTCGCACCTTCAAATCCCCAGTGGCACGGGATGCCAATGGTATCGACGTGCTTACCGTCGATGGTCAGCGGCCGGATGCGCCTGGTCACCACGGCTTTGGCCACGATGAATCCGCGCTTCGAAGACACTTTCACTTCATCACCCTGCGCAATGCCCTTCGAGGCGGCCAGACTTTCGCCGATCTCGATAAACTGCTCAGGCTGCGCAATGGCGTTGAGCAACGCGTGTTTGGTCCAGTGGCGGAACAATTCGGTAATTGAATAGGTGGTCGCCACATACGGGAAGTCTCGGGCGGTGCCCATATTCGGCAAATCACTGGCAAAAATACGCGCAACCGGGTTCGAGATAACGTCCGGATGCAGCGGGTTGGTGCCAATCGGTGATTCGATAGGTTCGTAATGCTCAGGGAACGGACCGTCGGCCATTTTGTCGGTCGCAAATAAACGCCCGACGCCTTCCTGTTGCATGATGAACGGCCCGACACCCGAACCCGGCGCAGCGGCGCTGTAATCCGGGACGTCAAAACCGGTCCACTTCGCACCATCCCAGCGGATGATTTCGCGTTTCGGATCCCACGGCTGTCCCTGCGGGTCGGCGGAGGCGCGGTTATACAGAATGCGGCGGTTGAGCGGCCAGCACCATGCCCAGCCGGACGTGCAGCCCAGACCGGACGGATCGGCGTTATCGCGGCGCGCCATCTGATTACCGGCTTCCGTCCAGCTTCCCGTATAAATCCAGCAGAAACTGGCCGTGCTGCCGTCATTTTTCAGATGGGCAAATGTTGAAAGTTGCTGGCCTTTTTTCGCCAACAGATTGCCCTGATCGTCATGAATATCGGCCAGCGCTTTGCCGTTGGCTTCGCGGGCGATCTCTTCCGGCAACGGGTCGAGTGGATCCTGATAATCCCACGCCATATTCAGCACCGGCAGCGGGTTCGCACCGCCTTCTTTCTGATACAGTTCGCGCAGTTTCATAAACAGACGGGCGATAATTTTGCCGTCATGCAGCGCTTCACCCGGTGGCTCAGAGGCCTGAAAGTGCCATTGCAGCCAGCGACCGGAGTTGACTATTGATCCGTTTTCTTCGGCGAAACAGGAAGACGGCAGGCGGAACACTTCGGTCTGAATATCGGCGGTTTGTACGTCGTTCATCGCGCCGTGGTTCTGCCAGAAATTCGAGGATTCGGTGACCAGCGGGTCGATCACCACCATGTATTTGAGTTTCGAGAGCGCGCGCGAAGATTTGTTTTTATCCGGGAATGCCGCCAGCGGATTGAAGCCCTGCACGATATAGCCGTTGAGTTTGCCTTCGGTCATCAGCTCGGTCTGTTGCAACACATCGTAGCTTTTGTCCCATTTCGGCAACCAGTCAAAGCCCCAGTCATTTTCCGCCGTGGCATGTTCGCCCCAGAAGCTTTTCATCATGCTGACGAAAAAATTCGGCGTGTTTTTCCAGAAATTGACCTGTCCGTCCACCAGCGGCACGGGGGTGATTTGTTGCAGATAATCAGTAAAACGGGTCTGTTTTTCAGACGGCAAAGGCATGTAGCCGGGCAGGTTCAGAGACAACAAACCGAGGTCGGTATAGCCCTGAATATTGGAGTGACCACGCAGGGCATTCACGCCACCGCCGGGCATACCGATATTGCCGAGCAGCAACTGGATCATCGCCGCACAGCGGATGATTTGTGCGCCGCCGGTATGGTGCGTCCAGCCCAGTGCATACAAAATGGTCGACGTTTTGTCGCGCGCACAGGTTTCCGCCAGAATGGAACTGATCAGCAGGAAATCTTCTTTCGGGGTGCCGCACAAGCGCTCCACCAGTTCCGGCGTGTAACGGGATACGTGCGCTTTCAGCAGATTCCACACACAGCGCGGGTCCTGCAACGTTTTATCCTGTTTCGCGAAGCCTTTTTCATCAAGCTGATAGTGCCAGCTTTCCTTGTTATAGGCTTTTTTCGCTGCGTCAAAACCGCTGAACAGCCCGTCGTTAAATTCATAGTCTTCACGCACCAGCAGGCTGGCGTTGGTATATTCCCGGACGTATTCGGTCTGGATTTTATTGTGGGTGATCAGGTAGTTGATCATGCCCAGCAGGAAAACCGTGTCGGAACCGGCGCGGATAGGCGCGTAAATATCGGCCACGGCAGCACTGCGGTTAAAGCGCGGGTCGACCACGATGACTTTAGCGTTGTTTTTGGTTTTGGCCTCAATCACCCATTTGAATCCGACCGGATGCGCTTCTGCCGCATTTCCGCCCATAATCAAAATCACGTTAGCATTTTTGATGTCGACCCAGTTGTTGGTCATCGCGCCACGACCGAACGTAGGCGCTAATGCTGCAACGGTCGGGCCGTGACACAGCCGGGCCTGGCAGTCGATCGCCACCATACCCAGTGCGCGGGTGAATTTCTGATCAAGCAGACCGGTTTCGTTACTGGCCGCTGAAGAACACAGCATACCGGTGGTCAGCCAGCGGTTGACCGTGACGTTATTGTCATTTTTCTCGACAAAGTTGGCGTCGCGGTCATCTTTCATCAGGCGGGCGATACGGGAAATCGCCTCATCCCAGGAGATGCGCTGCCACTTATCGGAGCCGGGTGCACGGTACTGCGGATGTGTCAGGCGGCCTTCACTGTGGATGTAATCCAGTACGCCTGCGCCTTTCGGGCACAACGAGCCACGACTGACCGGATGATCGGCGTCACCCTCTACGTGGAAGATATTTTCAGTGACGTTTTTCGCGCCGTCGCCCTGGCTGTAAATCAACATGCCGCAACCTACGGAACAGTAAGTGCAGTTGTTGCGGGTTTCACGTGAGCGAAGCAGTTTGTATTGGCGGGTTTCCGCCAGCGCCAGGGTCGGCGTGAATCCTAATAATGCTGCTGTGGTGCCGGCCATACCACCCGCACATATTTTGAATAATTGTCTTCTGCTGACTTGCATGAAAGACTCCTTCCCATCATTTAGGCACACATTGCTTTTCAAATTGGCGCTTTCATGAACAACGTCGAAAGCGGTAAAATTAAGGTATAAAGTCCTGACTTTTTGTACGGCTTATGTAGCCGGAATGTTTATAAGGTTATTGCTAATGGATGTCCATCACGTAAACGAACTGGGCGAAAAAGATGACAAAAAAGTGACTCAGATCATCGGAGCGAGCCAAAAACCGGTGATGCAACGCACACATCTCAATGAACCCGAAGATGACTGGATTGCTCAGGAAGTGCCCGTCGCTCTGGTCTATAACGGCATTTCACATGTGGTGATGATGGCGTCGCCAAAAGATTTACAAGCCTTTGCGCTGGGCTTTTCATTGTCAGAAGGGATTATTGAATCCACCGGTGAGATTTACGGGATGGAGGTGACGCCAAACTGCCACGGTATAGAAGTTAATATCGAACTGTCGAGCCGCCGTTTTGCCGGGCTGAAAGAACGCCGCCGGGCTATGGCGGGCCGCACCGGTTGCGGAGTCTGCGGCATCGAACAGTTAGACGATCTGTTCCGCCCGCTCGCGCCACTGCCGTTTACCCAAACGTTTGAGCTGGCGAATCTGGATAATGCGCTGCATCAACTGAAATCCGTACAGGAAATCGGCCAGCTTACCGGTTGCACCCACGCCGCTGCCTGGATCACGCCGGAAGGTCAGCTACTGGGTGGATGCGAAGATGTGGGCCGTCACGTGGCGCTGGATAAAATGCTGGGTATCCGTGCCAGACAGAGCGACTGGAAATCCGGTGCCGCGCTGGTATCAAGCCGCGCCAGTTATGAAATGGTGCAAAAAGCCGCCATGTGCGGCATCGAAATTCTGTTCGCCGTCTCCGCCGCCACCACGCTCGCGGTCGACGTCGCCGAAAAATGCAATCTGACGCTGGTCGGTTTCAGCAAACCGGGACGGGCAACGGTGTATACGCATCCGCAGCGGCTGAGGTAAACTCAGCGCAGAATTTGAACAGTTATCCATCAGAATAATAAGGAAATCAAATGCGGCGGCCGTACCGACTGGAAAGCATAACTCTCAGGGATGTGGGCGTATTCGAGAATACGCATTTTGATTTCCCACCGATTAAAAGCGCAGAAGCTGATGCTGAAAAGGCAGAGATCCATATCTTCACCGGCCCGAACGGCTGCGGGAAAAGTACTCTGCTGTATGCGCTGGCGGCGGTATTTGATGAAGCAATGGAGACATGTCTTTAATTAATTCGCGGCTGGCGACAAAAGACAACCGTGTTCATTACATGTTTGACCATCAAAACGGTTCATATAGCGGGTATAAGTTTCTGGCTCAAGGCGGTGACAGCCTTGGTTATTCTGATTCAAGCTATTCAGAAATTATTTATGAATACCATCAATCTGCAAAAGCATTCCTTGATTCTGGAAGAGATTTTTGAAGTGAAGGAACAGTTTGATGTCGAAAACGTTTCCGCTGGTATTCACCCAAATGCTATGAAAATGTCCGCCAAAAGTTATTCGACGCAAGCCTTCAACATTGTGCATTTTGCGACGGACTGACCGGTGCTGAAAGCCGCCAGACCATCGAACATTTTAAGCCCAAGGAACGCCACGCCTTTCCGGAACTGGCTTTCCACTGGCAAAATCTTTATCCCTGCTGTGACCGCTGTCAGAGTGAAAAAGGTAACCGATATGATCCCGCACTGATCAACCCTGATGATCTCGAATATCATTTTGATGATTACTTCGTGGCAAATTACCTGACAGGTGAAATTGAAGTATCTCCGCTCGCCAGCACGGAAAACTGTCACAGAGCATGTGTTACTCTTGAGCTATATGGATTAAATCTGGATATCCGTACTGCGCGTCGTAAACGGGAAGCGCAAATATTTCAGCGCAGAAATCCGGAAACAGAACTCTTAGATGACTTCAGTTATCGCTATTTCATCAAGAACAGCTAAAGGCCCCTTTAAGCACCGCGTGCCTTTAGACAATTTAGGATTGTTTGCGGTTATCTGGTTCTAAGCCCCGTATAACAGGCGCTTACGCGTATCTATCCGCTGGCGGGGACAGAGATAATCATTTTCAATATCATTTAATTAACTATAATGATCCGACTGATTACGCGGTGCTCACAATGACGGTGCCGCCCTACACTACGGAGACGATGAACATGAGTTATTCACTGCCATCACTGCCTTACGCATACGACGCACTCGAACCGCATTTCGACAAAGAAACGATGGAAATCCATCACACTAAACATCACCAGACTTACGTTAACAACGCTAACGCTGCGCTGGAAAGCCTGCCGGAACTGGCTGCACTGCCGGTTGAAGAACTGATCACCAAGCTGGATCAGGTTCCTGCAGACAAGAAAGTCGTTCTGCGTAACAACGCAGGTGGCCACGCTAACCATAGCCTGTTCTGGAAAGGCCTGAAAACCGGCACCACACTGCAAGGCGAACTGAAATCTGCCATCGAACGCGATTTCGGCAGCGTTGACGCTTTCAAAGAAACTTTCGAGAAAGCAGCGGCAACCCGTTTCGGTTCAGGTTGGGCATGGCTGGTACTGAAAGATGGCAAACTGGCCGTCGTTTCTACAGCTAACCAGGACAGCCCGCTGATGGGCGAAGCCATTTCCGGCGCTTCCGGTTACCCGCTGCTGGGTCTGGATGTGTGGGAACACGCTTACTACCTGAAATATCAGAACAAACGCCCTGACTACATCAAAGCCTTCTGGGCTGTTGTAAACTGGGACGAAGCTGCAAAACGTCTGGCTGAAGCGAAGTAATTTCGCACTGCCGCCCAGCACGGGCAAGATGTCTTAGCCAATGGCGGGTCTGTGACCCGCTTTTTTATGTCCTGAATTTGTACGCATGATCACTGTTTCACAGCGAATTATTCTTCTGTTTCCCACCATTATTAGACCCCGCTCGCATTAATCAAAAATACGCCACACATCCTATAAAGTTTATGAAAAAGCCTACCGATAGATTGTTCACAAAGGCGTCACAAAACCGCATGTCTATTTAAAAGGGATGTTTGACGGAGAATGATTATGAGTAACGGATCGGGTCTTTCGCAGTGGATGAACAATCTTAAGGTCGGCACCAAACTGGGTCTGGGTTTCGGCCTGGTGCTTTTAATCGCGGCCGTCATTACCACTGCGGGAATGATTAAATTTAACGACATCAGTCAGCGTGCGGAAAAAGTCGATTTCAGTAATCAGATGAATGCATTACTCAATGATGCCCGCCTCAGCCGTACGCTTTATCAGCTCAATTACAATCCGGTGTATCTCAAACAAAACCAGGACAACATTGACGCACTGTCGCAACTGATAACCCAGTCGAAAGACAAGCTGGACTGGGATACCGCCAGTCAAACAAATCTCGATCAGGTGCCGGTGAAAATCCATGAGTACCAGCAGGCGCAGGCCGCATTCAAAGAAGCCGTCGATCGCAAAGATGCGGTGCGGGCCAGCTGGAATCTTTCCGAGACGGAAGCCGTGGTGACGCGTTTGCAGGATCAGTTACGCGTAGAAGATGCCGATCCTTCCATTCGGCTTTCACTGGCTGAAGTGATTCAGAAACTGATCAGTGTGCGTTATAACGTGCGCGGCCTGTTGCTGAACATTAATAAAGAAACTGAAGCCAAGCTGTTGAAGTCAATTGATGATACACAAGCGAATGCTAAAAAACTCAATGCATTATTGTTGCCGGATCAGCAGGCCACACTTGCCCCGCTGATGAGTGCACTGGCAACCTATAAAAATCACGTTCAGGCGTTCATGCCGGCTTATGAAGATGAACAAAGAAATTCACAATTGCTGTCAGTAAAAGCCGCAGAGATGAACGCCCTGGTAGCGAAAATCTTTAAAAATGAACTGATTAACACGCATAAAGACATACGTGATGCGCAGAACATCATGATGGTGATTACGCTGATCGTACTGCTGGTCGGGATTATCATTGCATGGCGAATCACCCGCCAGATTGCCCAGCCGCTGCGTGATACGCTGAAAACAGCAGAGGCGATTGCGCAGGGTGACCTGACTGTGGCGCATCCGACCACACGTCGCGATGAACTGGGCATGCTGATGAACGCGGTATCCGCAATGAGCCAGAACCTCAGCACCATGATTTATGAAATCCGCTCCGGTGTTTCACAGGTATCTCACGCGGCGGCGGAAATCGCTGCCGGGAATACCGATCTTTCCTCACGCACCGAACAGCAGGCTGCGGCCGTCGAAGAAACCGCCGCCAGCATGGAAGAACTGAGCGCAACGGTGAAACAGAACGCTGATAATGCCCATCACGCCAGCAAACTGGCCAGCGAAGCTTCAGGTACCGCGACGCTCGGTGGCAAACAGGTCGGCCAGGTGGTCGACACCATGCAGCAGATTTCCGGCAGCTCAAAACGTATTGCTGAAATTACCTCCGTCATCAACGGCATCGCGTTCCAGACCAATATTCTGGCGCTGAACGCCGCCGTTGAAGCCGCCCGGGCCGGTGAACAGGGGCGCGGATTCTCCGTCGTCGCCTCGGAAGTCCGCACACTGGCACAGCGCAGTGCACAGGCAGCGAAAGAAATTGAAGGACTGATTGCCGAATCCGTTGAGCGGGTGAATACCGGTGCGAAGCTGGTGGAAAACACCGGACGAACCATGCAGGACATCGTAAAATCGGTCTCGCATGTGCGCGATATTATGGGTGAAATCGCCTCTGCTTCTGACGAACAAAGCCGTGGCATCAGTCAGATTTCGCAGGCGATTGTCGAAATGGACAGCACGACACAGCAGAATGCCGCGCTGGTTGAGCAGTCTTCCGCCGCCGCTGATTCACTCGAAGATCAGGCCGCGACGCTGACCCAGGCAGTCTCGGTATTCCGTCTGGCTGATAATGGCGACAGACTGGATGCGCCAGCATCCGCCGCGCTGCGCCGTCCGACTCTGGCACTGCCGGCACAAAGCAAAACCAGTCAGGATAACTGGGAAACGTTCTGATTAACGATTTAACCTGCGCACCCGTTTGTGTGCAGGTATTCCTTCTACTCCCGCTGTCGAATGCAGGTTATGCTTGAGCAAGTGACCTTTCAGCAGCGGAGAGCTTATGCATTATCCCGACGTATATATCGGTACCATCGAACATTATCCCGATTTTTCATCCAGTGCGATTGCCAAACGTCAGGTTGATGGCAGCATCGCTTTAACGCCGCTCGGGCTGGAAAATGATCAGCAAGCCGAAAAGGCTTATCACGGTGGCGCTGACCGCGCGCTGTGCCATTTCCCCCGCGAACATTACGCCTGGCTGCGCCAGCAATTTCCCGAAGAAGAAGACCGCTTTCATCCCCCTGCGTTTGGCGAAAATCTTTCAACGCTGGGCATGACCGAAGATAACGTGTTTATCGGCGATATTTTCCGCTGGGGCGACGCGCTGATTCAGGTCACCCAGCCGCGCGCGCCCTGCTACAAGCTGAATCATTTTCTCGACTGCAAAAACCTGTCGCCGTTGTTACAACAAAGCGGACGTTGTGGCTGGTTATATCGGGTCGTCAGTACCGGAAATGTCAGCGGCGACCGGCCGCTGGAATTACTGACGCGCAACAGCGAGGTGTCTGTTGCAGAAGCGATTTCTATCGCCTTCAACATGCCATTTGATGAGGAACAGTATCGCCGTCTGATGTCTGCCGCAGGGATCTCCGCCAGCTGGAGTAAAACCATGCAAATGCGGCTGGTAAACCGCAAGATCGAAGATTTTGGACGACGATTGTTTGGGAAGTAATGTTAACGCCCTCCCCTTCGCAGGGGGAGGAGCAGGGCAAAACTTCACCCCCGGAGTATTAGTTTAGAATTCTTTCTTAGAAAAACCGGTCACCGCTTTCAGGCCCATTTCGCGGCCCAGCGCCGTCATCGGGTGAACCACCACGATACCGCGTACGGTTTTCTTCAGCGTGCCCATATCAGCCTGTTCTTTCTTGGTGATTTCACGGCTGAACAGCTTTTCCAGCTTCTGCGCTTCGGTGCTGAGTTTTTTCTCACGCACGGCTTTCAGACGCGCGATTTCTGCCGCGAGCTTTTCTTTTTCTTCTTCGTGCTTAGCGATTAACTCGGCGTTACCCGCCTGAATCACGATCGCATCTTTGTGATTCAGTGCATCCAGCATATCGCTGAGACGTTTGATCTCGGCTTTTTCAACTTCTTTCATGATTTCAGATCCGTTCATGCCGCAGCGGGCACGATTGTAAATGGGGGATAATAACCGTCAGTGTATCAGGAAGTGCGGGATTCTTCAGCTTGCTCCTGCGTTTCTGCCAGCCCCGGAGGCAAACCGCACATCTCACAGGCCCGCTCACCAATGCGGATCATTGCTGAAATATAGCGTGTATCAAAAACATAGCAGCACGACAAACGCAGGCCATTGGTGTAGCGGCCGCTGGGTGAATACAGTTGCCCCGGCGTCATACAAATTTTATCTTTCAGCAACTGGCGGAACAGCGTGACGCAGTCGACACCCGGCGGGAAATCCACCCAAATCACAAATCCGCCTGCCGGCTGTGTGGCACGGGTGCCTTGTGGAAAGTGGCGGGCGATTAGCGCGCGTGCCTGCTCAACCTGCGACGCGTAGCGCTTGCGTAAAGCCCGCAGATGATGATCGTAACCGCCTGACTCCAGAAACAGCGTCAGCGTTTGGGAAAGCAAAGCGGACTCTGCCATTGACGATACAGCTTTCAGTTTATGCAGCTTATCGGCAAAGCGTCCGCCTTCCACCCAGCCGATGCGAAAATCAGGGGCCAGCGTTTTGGTAAAGCTGGTGCAAAACAGGATCCAGCCGTCACGGTCAAAGGCTTTTACCGCCGGAGACAATGTCGCGCCAAATTGAATTTCCGCGTACAACCCGTCTTCAATCAGCGGGACATGGTGATCGTTCATCAGCCGCGCCAGCCGTTTTTTTGCCGCCAGCGGCATAGTAAAGCCCAGCGGATTTTGCGCCGTCGGCATGGCGATCACCGCATTCAGACGTTTCTCGGTCAGCAGCATTTCCAGCACATCCAGCGACAGGCCAGTTTGCGGATCCGTGGGGATTTCCACCGCTTTCAGCCCGAGACTTGCCAGCATCGGCAGCAGGTAAAAATAGGTCGGCGTTTCCAGCCCGACGCTGTCACCGGGTTTGGTGGTGACGCGCAACGCCAGCTGTAACGCTTCCATGCAACCGTGCGTAATCGTGATATCTGCGGGTTCTAAAATCATACCGAGCGCCAGTGCACGGCGGGCAATTTGCTGGCGTAACGCCGGGCTGCCCGGCGGCAGCGCGTATTGCCCGATCAGATTGGGCTGACGACGCAGCAGTGATGCCATAATTCGCCCCAGCTTGCCGGTCGGGTAAAAATCGTTCGACTGCGGGCAGGCCAGCGATAAGTTGGTATAGGTGGGGTCAATTTGTGAGGCGAATACTGTGTCGATCAGATCCAGCACTTCATCTGCGGGTTTTGCGGCTGCCGTTTGTGGTTGTTCCTGTGGCTGATGGTTCAGCGCAGGCAACGCGGCACGGACATAAAAACCCGACTGCGGGCGTGCCTCGATAAAGCCGCGATCTTCCAGCCGCCGGTAAGCCGCTACCACAGTGTTGATGCTGACTGACCAGGTTTGTGCGCTGCGCCGCACGGACGGCAAACGGCTGCCCGGCGCGAGTGTGCCACGGCGGATAGCGTCCGCCAGTTGTTCTGCCAGCTGGTTATATCGGGTGTCGCTGAAATCCGCGGTGTCAGTCATGGTGTCAGTTCCGTAAAAAGTGATGGGTACAGTTTTGGGTTACGCAATCTGTAACCATAACAATAGCGTATTTCTGGTTCTGTTACCTTCTCTGTTCAGCGTTTACTCTGGCTATCTGGAAAACAGGGGATGCAGGAAAACAACATGATCGATACCGCTTTTGTCAGTTACGTCACTGTGATGTCAATTACGCCCGGCCCGAATAATCTGTTGCTGGCGGCTTCCGGGGTGAATTTCGGGCTGCGCCGCAGCGTGCCGATGATGCTGGGCATTACACTTGGCTGCGTGGTGCAATGTGCGCTGATGACTTCCATGCTGGCGATTCTGCTTAGCTGGATGACGGTGGTGCGTCTGCCGATGGCGGCAGTGGGCTGCGCCTATCTGTTCTGGTTGTCGTGGAAAATTTACCGTTCCGGTTCGCCAAAAGAAGGGACCAAACAGCAACCGATGAACATGGTTAATGGTGCATTATTTCAGGCTGTGAACCCAAAAGCCTGGCTGATGGCGACTAATGTGGCGATCTTATTCACCCCGCCTGATGGCAACATGCTGCAACATACACTGCTGATTTGTATCGGCTTCGCGCTGATCAATCTGCCCTGCATTCTGGTGTGGGTAGTGATGGGTGACAGATTACGTCAGGCATTACGGATAGAATGGAAGCTGAAAATGTTCAACACGATCATGGGCGGCATGATGGCGTTAACCGCGCTTTGGCTGCTGGTGGGCGAAGTGCGTCATGCGCTTCACTAAAACGAATCCCCAAAATAGTTCGGGTTGCAAAAAGGCGGCAAGTGATGGAATCCTGATGAGCTTACTCAAGTAAGTGATTCGGGTGACTGAACGCAGCTAACGCATCTGCGGCCCGAAGTATGACGGGGATTCACTTTTGCACCGGAGAAAGCCTGGAAGGCTGCTGATTACTGATATGGGCAATCAGCCCGGTCACGGAAAGCACCATGGTGGAGCGGACGATTTGCTGATAACGCTGGCGTTGCATGGCGATCAGCGATTCGTCGGCTTCCCCGGGTTTCAGGAAGGTCGGTGCCGGCGGCAGTTCTGTCACACAATGCAATTCACCGAACGGGCCGAGAATTTCATCATCGGTAAAACGATACTCTTCGCCGTCGTAATTCAGCTCTTCACGCAACGCCATCAGTAATTCCGCATCTTCATACTCGTGACGGCTGATTACACCCAGCGCATAAATCAGTTTTAAGCGAACAGACAAATCACCAAGCGGGCCGGTGCCGGTCAGTAAAGGTTCGACTGCATATTTCACCGCGTAATCGTCTTTGCGGAAAACCTGCACGACCAGAATATCCAGCGCTTCCGCCAGTAACTCCACAGCGGTCATTAAAAAGCTGCGCACGGTTTTACCCGCATTGAGCTTTTCAAGGACACGGTTTTCAAACGCCTGAGCTTTTTCCATAGGGCTTACTTGCATTAAAGAGCCGGTGCCGACAGCGCCCCTGGCGTCATCCATGATGCGCGCATGTCGGACAGAGACATCCTGCCCGACAGGGCTTTCTTTGCCTGGTGTTGGCGAAATCAAAATAAACGCAGTATCAGCGCATCGATTCGTAGAGAGCGACGGCTTTCGCCACGACTTCGCCATCTTCTGGCAGACCTGAAATCTGGGCGAGGGCTGCTTTTGGCCCCACTTTCTCCAGCAATTCTACCAGTTCTTTCGCTTGCGGATCCTGCTCGCTGCGATAATGCATCGCGGCCGCAATTCCTCTCACCAGGTTGTCGTTCGGCAGGCGATATTCCTGCGTACCCAGCAAAGGTTTGATCAAACGATCGCCTGCGCTCAGTTTACGCAGTGGCTGACGGCCAACGCGTTCAACATCGTCATGCAGGTACGGATTTTCGAAACGGGTCAGAATCTTTTCGATGTACGCGAAATGTTTTTCCGGGTCAAAACCGTAACGGCGGATCAGCACTTCACCGCTCTCCTCCATCGCACCACGAACCACCAGACGCACTTTCTCATCAAGAATTGCATCACGAATTGTCGCATGGCCTGCCTGCTGACCCAGATAGGCGGTGATGGCATGGCCGGTATTGAGGGTGAACAGTTTACGTTCGACAAACGCCATCAGGTTATCGGTCAGTTCCATGCCGGCGATTTCGGGCAATTCGCCTTTGAACTGGGTTTTGTCGACGATCCATTCACTGAAGGTTTCAACGGTAACCTCCAGCGGATCGGTGGTGCCAGCAGCGGCAGGCGGAACGATACGGTCAACCGCAGAATCGACAAAGCCGATATGCGCTTCAACCCAGGCTTTTTCATCTTCCGGCAGCGCATTGAATACGTGCTGTTTGAACTGGCTGGTGCCGCGCACCATGTTTTCACAGGCAATAATGTTCAGCGGCTTTTCGTTGCCCTGCTGATGACGCAGCACCAGACCTTTGGCGACGTTTGGCGCGATTTTTTCCAGCACGGTCGGGCCGACGGCGGTGGTCACCAGATCGACTTCAGCGATCAGGTTGATGGCCTCCTGACCGGCGCTGTTCACGGCATTCACATTCGTGACAGGCTCAATGGTGGCCTGCTCACCGACAACGTGCACGTCATAACCTTTACGGCTGTTCAGCGCGTCCAGCAACGCAGGGCTGACATCCGCAAACGTCAGTTCAGCCCCGGCATCAGCAAGTAATTTGCCAATAAAACCGCGACCGATGTTACCTGCACCAAAATGTAATGCTTTCATAATATTTCCTTCAAATCGGGGGCCATACTTTATGGTAAAAAGCTTTGGGTAAAGCCGGGAGCCGCCCGGCTCCGAATCAACAAGCGGGTCTTTTATCAAGACCCGCTTAGTGACGCTCTACTGATTAACCGCTCAACGTTAGCCGCGAAGGATGGTCAGAACTTCTTCAACGCTGGTGGTGTTCGCCAGACGGTCAATAACCCCGTCTTCATCCAGCGCCGTGGTCAGTTTGGTGATCACGTTGATGTGCTCATTGTTACGCGCTGCAATACCGACGACCAGGCGTGCACGGTCATCTTCATCATCGCCCCAGCGGATACCCGCCGGATACTGGCAGAACACGATACCGGTTTTCAGTACGCGATCTTTCGCTTCAATGGTACCGTGCGGCACAGCAATGGATTCCCCCAGATACGTTGAGGTCAGTTGCTCACGTGCCAGCATCGCCTCCACATATTCTGCCTGAACATAACCGCCTTTCACCAGTTGTTCACCGGCAAAACGAATCGCGTCTTCTTTGGTGCCCGCATTCAGGCCGAGGAAAATGTTGCTTTCGCTGATGCGGAACAGGTTTTCGTTTTCATTGTCAGCCACAAGGCTGTCGCCCAGCGTAGTGGTCACTTTCTCTTTGTACTGGCTGGCTTTGTTCACTTCTACCAGACGGGAAGTCAGGTCCGTGTACAAGCCGCTGTCGAGGAAGTTAGTCAGCGAAATGTGCTGTGCATGTGGCACCTGACGCATGGCACGTTCGGTCAGGTCACGGTGAGTAATCACCAGATCCACGTCATCAGGCAGATTGTTGATTGCACTGTTGGTGACGCTGATGTTGGTCAGACCTGCATCCTGCACTTTTTTGCGCAGCACACCGGCACCCATGGCGCTTGACCCCATACCGGCGTCACAGGCAACGATGATTTTACGTACGGTAGACAGGTCACCCGCTACGCCTGCAACAGCCGGTTTGCCGCCTTTAGACTGGGCTTTCATATCCTGCATGCGACGTGTTGCTTCGTCCAGATCGTCGCCATCTTTCGCTTTGGTGGTTTTCAACAGGAATGCGGAGATAACGAAGGACACCGCAAATGCTGCCACAATCGCCGCAATGTTAGCGAAGTACGTGCCTTTTGGCGTCATCGCAAGAACCGCAAGAATGGAACCCGGAGAAGCCGGGGATACCAGGCCACCGTTGAGCAGCGTCAGGGTGAACACGCCGGTCATACCCCCCAGGATTACCGCCAGCAACAGACGTGGGTTCATCAGAACGTATGGGAAATAAATTTCGTGGATACCACCCAGGAAGTGGATGATTGCCGCACCGCCCGCAGATTGCTTAGCGCTGCCACGACCGAAGAACATGTACGCCATCAGGACGCCCATACCCGGACCTGGGTTCGCTTCGATCAGGAAGAAGATAGATTTACCGGTTTCAGTCGCCTGCTGGATACCCAGCGGAGAGAAGATACCGTGGTTGATGGCGTTATTGAGGAACAGGATTTTCGCCGGTTCAACAAAGATAGAGGCGAGCGGCAACAGGTTATGGATAACCATGATATGCACGCCTGCAGCCAGCAATTTAGACAGGGCTTCAACCAGCGGGCCGATGGCCAGGAAAGCCAGGATTGCCAGCAGCATACCAATAATACCGGCCGAGAAGTTGTTAACCAGCATCTCGAAGCCGCTTTTGATTTTACCGTCAACCCAGCGGTCAAAACGCTTGATGCACCAGCCGCCTAACGGGCCTGCAATCATTGCGCCGAGGAACATTGGCATATCCGCACCAACGATAACCCCCATTACGGTGATTGCGCCGACCACACCACCACGATCACCACCAACCAGACGACCACCGGTAAAACCGATGAGCAATGGCAGAAGATACGTGATCATCGGGCCAACCAGTTTCGCTAATGTTTCATTAGGGATCCAGCCGGTAGGAATGAACAGAGCAGTAATGATACCCCAGGCGATAAATGCGCCGATGTTGGGCATTACCATGTTACTCAGGAAGCGACCAAAGTTTTGAACTTTGATCTTAACGTCTGGTGAAAACATAAAACGCACCCCTATTGATACGCGCTGACAATAGAGCGCGTGATATCAGTTAATTATCGGTGACGGTTATTTCGGTTTTTGTGCCACTGCTTTAAAAATCCGTCCGTCGAATTGCTGTCTGCGAGGCGGACTCTACCATGTGATTATAGGCCTCGCGTAGCCACCCCACAGCTCGTGACGCAGATCACACATACGGGACCCTTACCCCCTGTATTTTGGTGACTTCGATCACAAAAACAGCCTGTAACCGAGCTACACTGGTGATTATTTAAGCGCATCACCTCTAATAATGTGACTTAAGTCACTTTTTGTTAACGAGTCTTTATCATTAAAACGTGATATTCATCACAAAGTATTTTTGGGCGGACTTGTGTATTTCGCTTAAAAAAAATTCAGACGTGTCTTAGGAAAGGAAAACTGAGTTTACAGAGGAAATGCTGAAAGAAAATTACAGGCGGGGGCGGAAAAACAAAACGGCGAACTGTCAGACAGCCCGCCGTGATGAAATCGTGTTTTACAGAGAAAATTACTTCCCGCCCTGCGCCTTCACAATGGCGGCCTGCAGTTCTTCGGCAGAAACGGCACCAGGCAGCACACTGGTGTTTTCAGCAGTTGCACCGCTGGTTGGCATCACCACGAAACCCGGGGTGCCGCTGAAGCCCAGCGTACGTGCCAGCTCATCGTTAGCGGCGATCGCTTCGTGTGTGGCTTTGCGCTGTGCATCGGTTGGCGCTGTCGCTTTGGCAGCTTTCACTGCACCGGCGATATCAGCATCTGTAAGCTTACCTTCATCATGACCCGTGCGGTAAATGCTGTTGTGATAATCGAAATACGCCTGGCTGCCTTTTTCTTTCCAGATGGCCATACCGGTTTCCGCAGCCGTGATGGAGGCTTTCCAGCGATCACCGAAGATTGGCCATTCTTTGAAGACGAAGCGCACGTTCGGGTTCGCTTTCACGGTCTGCTCAACCACCGGCGCCATGTGGCTACAATACAGGCACTGATAATCGAAGAATTCTACGAACGCGACTTTGGCATCTTTCGGACCATAGCTTGGGGTCGCCGGGTCGTTTACCAGCGTTTTGGCGTTTTCAAGCACGGCGCTCAGGGTTTGCTGTTGTTGCTGATCAGCCTGCTGTGCCTGCAATTTCTGGCTGACCTGCACCAGAATTTCCGGGTGCTGCAACATGTAATCCGCCGCAATTTTACCAATGGCTTCCTGCTGCGCCGGGGTGAAATCTGCGGTTGCGCTGTCGGCAGCAAAAGCCAGCGTCGGCGCCAGCACCAGAGAAGCCAACAGAGTCATCGTCTGACGTTTCATCAAAAATCCTTAAAGTGAAATACGGGGAAAATCGGACAGTTGCCTTCAAAAGTAGAGGAATTCAGCCGGATTTGCAGGCTAAAAATTGTCATTTTTTATAAATCTATGGGCAGGGTCCGGGGCAATAAAAAAGCCACGTACAAGATGACGTGGCTTTTTTGCAGATTTTAGTGTGGCTTAGTGGCTGAAATCGCCCTGCGCGACTTTTTGCGCCTGAAGCAATGTCTGCTGTTTGCCCACCAGATTAGACATCATGGTGTTGTACTGCGTAGCCTGTTGCTGCGTCGGGAACTGCACGCCGCCGTTAGCAAAGGCGACCTGAGTGCCCTGCTGTTGCAGGAAATCACCCACTGACACGATATCCTGCGTGAAGCTTTGCAGCGCAGGCACCAGCGGGGTCAGCACGTTAGCAGGCTGGGTCACCACACTGTTGTATACCTGGCTATAAACGGCTTTCAGATCATCCGGCTGTTTCAGTGCAGCCATCGCGGTATCGGCTTTGACTTTCGAATCACGCAACTGGGCATTGAGCATGCTCAGCGTACTTTCCGCCTGTTGCAACGCGCTGCGCTGCGTCATGTAATCCTGCGGCGTACGCACCTGACCAATCGCGCTGACCACCGGTACCAGGCTACCTTCAACGGCACCTTTCATCTGGCGGGAGAATGACAGAATGATGCCGTAGTCATTCGCGTAATTACCAAAACGTTGTTTCTGATCTTCACTCAGCGACGGCAGATTTTGCCCGCTGCGCATGACGGTATTTTGCAAATAATCGATAAAGGCTTTGCGTTGTTCCGGTTCTTTATCGCCGCATGCAGTGAGCTGAAACACCACCAGCAGTGCGATAATCGGCGCCAGCCAGCGAGACAATACACCGCTTCTGATCCCTACAGCCATGAGTCCTGACTCCTGATTTCAATGTTCTTCTTCCGGCCAGTTCCCTGCCGATATGCGGCTTTCCATGCCAGGTATCAACCCAAAATAATTCCAGATGCGGGAAGGCAGCAAGCACGCGAATCCCTATGAACTTACATAAGTAAGTCATTCTGGCGCAGCCGCCACCTGCAATCTGAAGTATGACGGGTATAGGATAGAACATCTCAGGCAGATGTGATACTCACAAAACAAGTACGTTGAGTTATCGTTTCCAGGCCCCCTTCGCTTTTTTTGCGTACAACGCTTACCTGTCATTTCACTATGTGGCTTTATCTCCTGAATGAATAATAGAAATAAATCTTCATACCTATTTCTATTTATTCATATTTATTAACAAGCTGAGAATTAAAGATTTATATTTATATAGATCACTAAAAATATCTTAATAAACAATTAAGTTAAGGCAATTCACCACCGTGATAAACTGAAGGTGGGATTATATAATCATTAACTTTAGGAGTAGGTATGTTCTCAGAAAAAGAAACGCAAGACAAAATCGCTGATATGCAAGATAAAAAACAAAAAATGCTACAGATAAAATCAAAATTAGAAAATGAAATCAAAGAGTTAGAAGAAAAATTCAGTCGTCAATGTGATTTCGCTAATATATCTCAAAACATGAGACATTATATTTTATTAGAAAAAAAAGTGGAAGAATTAGCAAATAGGTGCTTCAGTAATTCGACGAGATACTGTAACACCTTTCATGAGGGATTATATAAAGAGAAAGATGAGATAAAGAAAAACCTGAAAAGCCTGCAAGGATATTCCTCTCTCTTAAATAAAACAAAAGTGACCGATAAAAATGCAGAATTACGATTAAAAGGTCAAAAAATTAAAGCAAGCCAACCTAAAAACGTGTTAAAAAAACTCTTTTACCAGGGGCGGTATGAGAGAGAAACTCAGGCATTGAATTATGCTTTATCTTGTTACGATATAAAACCTGCAGGCGAAAATTTCACACTCAATGACGCACATACTATTAATGAAAAAATAGATGATTTCCGCCATTTCAGCACACAACTTGATCAGCTTCATGAAGAAATAAAGAAATTCGGCTCAAATTATACACTTGCATTAATGAGTTTATCATCAGTAGCCAGATCTATTTCCGATAACCCTGCTTATTTAAAAATGAAAGAACTGTTCCTTGGATATAAAACTCTTTCCTGTATTTATTCAAGTAACAGAGGATCCAGCGAGATTAACAAAGCCCTTCGCGCAAAAAGAGATCCCCACCTCAGTGCAAATGATGTGATCGAAGGCATGCGTAAATTCAATCACGATATTGAACACCGAAGCCTGAAAGAAGAAAGAGACAAAATTAAGTTCTATTGCAAAAAAATGTCTTACGCCACACTGTGTAAGATGGAAAAATTTATGTATCAACCTAAAGGAGTTAAGAGGACTTATTATCGTGGACAGGATCTGAATTCCAAATTGGCAATTAGCCAGTTTCAAAGTTATATGGACAATGGCACCACCGTAAGCCCGACGTCATTTTTCTCCACTTCCGGCACCCGATCCGTTGCTGAAAAATTCGCCAGAGGTGGTGTTAAGGTACTCTTCAAAATATCCGGGTTCTCCTGCGTGAGGATGAGCGGGGAGTATGCAGATCCTTCAGAAAATGAATTCGTTTTTACCCGTCTGGCAAAATTTAGCGTTAAGGAAGTCAGCGAAGACAGCTCCGGCATGTATCACATCAGCCTCCAAGAAGTCACCGTAGGCAACAATAATAAAGAAATGCCTTATTAAGATCAGAAAACAAAAAGCCAGTTCAAATACGATTTTGAACTGGCTTTTTCATTACCGAACTACCCTTACTGAAGCAGCGAAATATCCGCGACCTGCAGGAACAGCTCACGCAGTTTGGACAGCAGTGTCAGACGGTTAATCCGCACCGCTTCGTTCTCGTCCATCACCATGACGGTGTCAAAGAACGTATCGACGGTTTCACGCAATGCAGCCAGCTCCACCAGCGCTTCTTTGTACTGACCAGCCGCAAACAGCGGTTCCAGTTTGTCGCGCAACACCACCAGATGCGTTGCCAGTTTCAGCTCAGCAGGTTCTTTCAGCACCGATGCGTGGACGTGATCGAACAGGACATCCGTGGATTTGGCCAGAATGTTGGAGACACGCTTGTTGGCCGCAGCCAGCGTTGCCGCTTCGTCCAGCGTACGGAAGTAACTCACCGCTTTCACACGGGCATCGAAATCAGCCGGTTTGGTCGGACGGCGTGCCAGCACAGCCTGAATAGTATCGACCGCATGACCTTCTTCCTGATACCACGCACGGAAACGCCCGAGCATAAAATCAACCACATCATCAACAACCCTGGTGTTGGTCAGCTTGTCGCCATACAGACGCACCGCTTCTTCAGTCAGGGTTTGCAGATCGAGCGACAGGTTTTTTTCAACAAGAATACGCAGAACGCCCAGCGCGGCACGACGCAGCGCGAACGGGTCTTTGTCGCCTTTCGGATGTTGACCGATACCAAAGATACCGGCCAGAGTGTCCATCTTATCCGCGATAGCCAGCGCGCATGCCACCTGCGAAGCCGGTAATTCGTCGCCCGCAAAGCGTGGCTGATACTGTTCGTTCAGCGCAACGGCAACTTCTTCCTGCTCGCCGTCGTGACGCGCATAGTGCATGCCCATCACGCCCTGCGTGTCGGTGAACTCGAAGACCATGTTGGTCATCAGGTCGCATTTTGACAGCAGACCGGCGCGTTTTGCGTTCTCAACGTTGGCACCGATTTTCTCAGCGATCCAGCCAGACAGCGCCTGAATACGGTCGGTTTTGTCGCGCAGCGTCCCCAGCTGTTTCTGGAACAATACGGTTTCCAGACGCGGCAGGTTATCTTCGAGACGTTTTTTGCGGTCGGTGTTAAAGAAGAACTCGGCATCAGCCAGGCGCGGGCGCACCACCTTCTCGTTACCGGAGATGATTTGCTGCGGATCTTTCGATTCGATGTTAGCCACGAAGATAAAGTTCGGCAGAAGTTTACCTGCGGCGTCATACACCGGGAAATACTTCTGGTCACCTTTCATGGTGTAAACCAGCGCTTCTGCCGGCACCGCCAGGAATTTCTCTTCGAATTTAGCCGTCAGTACCACCGGCCATTCCACCAGAGATGCGACTTCTTCCAGCAGGCTTTCGCTCAGATCAGCGATACCGCCAATCTCTTTCGCTGCTTTTTCAGCATCACGTTTGATCAGTGCTTTACGCTCTTCGTAATCAGCGATCACTTTGCCGCGTTCCAGCAGAATTTGCGGATACTGATCGGCATTATCAATCGTGAACTCCGGCTCACCCATGAAGCGGTGACCGCGAATAGTGCGGGCGGAATCAATACCGAGGATTTTCGCCGGGATCAGTTCATCGCCTAACAATAGGGTGACGGTATGCACCGGACGCACGAACTGCACGTCGGAATCGCCCCAGCGCATCAGTTTAGGGATCGGCAATTTGGACAATGAAGTTGCAATCATCGCAGGCAGCAGCTGTTGTGCGCTTTCGCCTTTGACGTGCGCACGGTAAACCAGCCATTCACCTTTGTCAGTGACCAGACGATCGGCCTGATCCACCGTGATACCGCAACCGCGAGCCCAGCCTTCAGCGGCTTTGCCCGGTTTGCCTTCAGCATCAAACGCCTGCGCCACAGCCGGACCGCGTTTTTCAACTTCGCGGTCAGCCTGTGATTCGTGCAGTCCGGAGACTTTCAGCGCCAGACGGCGCGGTGCTGCAAACCATTTTACATCGCCGTGTGGCAGATTCGCCGCATCCAGCTCCGCAGTCAGGTTGGCCGCAAATGATTCAGCAAGGCTGCGCAGAGCCTTCGGTGGCAGTTCTTCCGTGCCGATTTCCACCAGAAATGTTTTTTCAGTCATGGACTTATCTCACTTCTCGTTCTTTTTGCACATCGGGAAGCCCAACACTTCGCGGGAGGCGTAATACGCCTCAGCTACCGCTTTAGTCAGGGTACGGATGCGCAGAATGTAGCGCTGACGTTCAGTCACAGAAATCGCTTTACGGGCGTCAAGCAGGTTGAAGCAATGTGCCGCTTTCAGGATGCGCTCGTAAGCAGGCAGCGCCAGTGGCTTTTCGAGCGCCAGCAGGGTTTGCGCTTCTTTCTCGTGCTGTTCAAAACAGGTGAAGAGGAAATCAACATCGGCGTATTCGAAGTTGTAAGTAGATTGTTCTACTTCATTCTGATGGAACACGTCACCGTACGTCGTTTTGCCCAGCGGACCGTTGCTCCACACCAGATCGTAAACGCTGTCCACGCCCTGGATATACATCGCCAGACGTTCCAGACCGTAAGTGATTTCACCGGTCACCGGTTTACATTCCAGGCCACCGACCTGCTGGAAGTAAGTGAACTGTGTCACTTCCATGCCGTTCAGCCACACTTCCCAGCCGAGGCCCCAGGCGCCGAGCGTCGGGTTTTCCCAGTTGTCTTCAACAAAGCGAATATCGTGGATCAGCGGGTCGAGGCCCAGCTCTTTCAGCGAGCCGAGGTACAGCTCCTGAATGTTTTCCGGTGAAGGTTTGATCATCACCTGGAACTGATAATAGTGCTGCAGGCGGTTCGGGTTTTCGCCGTAGCGACCGTCAGTCGGACGGCGTGATGGCTGAACATAGGCTGCCGCAAAAGGCTCAGGGCCGAGTGCGCGCAGGCTGGTCATCGGGTGCGATGTGCCCGCGCCAACTTCCATATCCAGTGGTTGAACAATGGTGCAGCCCTGCTGCGCCCAATAATCCTGCAGTGTCAGGATCAGGCCCTGAAATGTCTTGGTATCAAACTTTTGCATGTTGGTTTCGCACGCGAGAAAGTGGGTGTATACACAAAATACTTCGAGTTGCAGGAAGGCGACAAGCTCGTGAATCCCCGGGAGCTTAGATAACTAAGTGACCGGGGTGAGCGAGCGCAGTCAACGCATCTGCAACTTGAAATATGACGTGTATTAGAGAGTGCGACAGTATACCCGCTGAACGGAAGATAATCAGCCAGAATGACACATCCGTTCTGCCGGATTGGCTTTGGAGACGCAAGTATTTACCGCTTCTCAGCCAGTTTGTACGCTTCGTTGCCTTCGCGTTTACCCACGGCGACAACGGTCACCACGATTTCCTGCTCCTCTACCTGATAAACCAGCCGGTAACCAAGACTCTTTAATTTGATTTTATAGCGGTTGTTTTTAGGGCCGCATAAGCGGGCAGAAGCCACGTGGGGATTCTCCAGCCGCTCAGCCAGTTTCTTTTTAAATTGTTCCTTGATCGTTGGGGCAAGTGCTTTCCATTCTTTTAAAGCTGATTGGAAAAAGTTGAGTTTATAGGTCATCCAGTGTCAGCCCTATCCTTTCTTCACCCTGCCGCGCATCCATTATGCGGTTCAATTCGACGTCTTCTGCAAGACTCAGAAAATAGGCGTAAACATCGGGTGGAACACAATAAAAAGCGGGCTCGTTACGGTTAAGGATGGCCACCGCTTCGCCCTCACCTGCGCTAAACGTTCCCATCGGGTCACGTTTTAGCTCAGTGATACTTGCAGCTGAGGAAGTGAGTATTTCAAATGGCATCGTTTTTCTCCTTTCATGTTATGCCATCAGTATAGCTTTTAAAGACACCTTTTAAAGCACTCTTAAAGATATGTTTTAAAACCGTGCGCTCAGCCCGGCGTTGTAGGAGGTTTGTTCGCCGGAATCCAGTCCGGTAGTTTGTGAGATAGCGGCAAAGGCTGAAATGCTGTGGGTGATTTGCACGTTTAAGCCCGCCGTCATATCCACCCAGTCGTCATCCTGCTCGCCGGTGGTACGGCTGAACCGGGTGCGGGTGGATTTAATCGCGCCGGTGGTGGTGTAAGTATTATCCCCAAACTGGCGGTCATACGTGACCTGCGCATACGGATTGACGATGCCGAGTTCGGCATTGACACGCCAGCCGAGCGCACCGACTTGTGAATGGGAAGTCTGATCACCAAAACGCATTGATGTGCTGTTGTTACCCTTCTCGCTGTAGCCGTCGACGCTGCTGTAATCCCAGCTATATTGCGCCACCGGCCCGGTTTTCAGCACCGGCAAAACCGGGAAATCCCAGCCCGCCGTAACGCGCCCGCCGATCTGTTTGCCTTCCGTTTCGCCACGCTCGGTACGGGTGGCGGGCCCGAGTGTAATGCGGCGTTTGATGTCGTCATAATTAAGCGAGCCGTAATGCACGTCCCCGTTGATCCAGCCATTTTCGGCGATTTTGATACCGGTGAATGCGGTCGCCATCCAGCCGCGCGTGCGGTAGCTGTAATGATCGGTCGGATCATCCTTATCATCGGAACCGGAAATCATCAGCCCCATCATCCAGCGATCGGTCATCTGATAATCCATGCCGATATTCAGCGAGTGAGACGTCAGATCGCCATCACCCAACCCCATCGACGGGCTGAATTTACTGTCCGCACTTTGTCCGGCATAACCGCCGAACATGCCGAATGTCCCGGCGTCGTTATCCTGGGTGCGCAGTTGCTGATAACGGCTGTCGAGCAATCCCTGAGTATTTCGTGCCAGCGACAGCGATCCCTGACTCAGTGCGGAGGCTTCGAGCGGACCATCGATAACCGACTGCATATACTGAGCCATCAGCGCGTGAGCCTGCGGGGTCGGGTGGAAATGGTCAGAAAACAGGAAGGCTTTGCTGCTGTCGAAACCCGGCAAATTCGAAGTGCATTCCGAGGCTGATGTGCCGACCGGGCAGGCCGTTCCGGCGGTATTGGCGAAACCGTACAACGCCGGATCAGCCACCACTTCGTTGAACAGTCCGTTGATATCCACACGCACAATGTTGCCGCCGGTTCTGGCCAGTGCGATATCTTCGGTGGTGTTATAGGTATCGGTCAGCCCGCCCGCCACGTCTTTCAGCGCGTCGTAAGCCGCTGCCAGTCCTTTGGCGAGAATGTCCTGCACCAGCGGAATATTCGAACCTTCTGCCGCAGCGGCCGCCAGCGCACTATGAATAGCCCCGGTGCGGGCGTCAGCGTTTGGCGTGTTTTGCGCATTCAGATACTGGTATGCGGCTTCCAGCGCCTGTTGCTGCACCGGCAGCAGTCCGACCTGAACAATACCTTCCATCAGCACAGGTGTCAGGCCAATGTTTGGCACCGTCGGTACCACCACTGTGCCGGCACCGGCTTTGAGTAAATCATTCACCTGTGAGGCAGCCTGCGTCGCGCTGTTCGTCGCAATCTCTGCCGCGGTGACCGGGTTCAGGCTGAGCGCTGCCGCCGCCAGATCATTGCCGCCAATCCAGTGAACATACAGGCCGTTAGGATCGGCTTTACCGCCGGTCGAAGCCAGATAGCTTTTCACCTGATCCTGGGTGGTGTAATCGGAATCCAGCCCCGGCACCGCCACACCACCGCCTTCGGCATAGTTCAGACCCCCTTTTGAAGACGGGGTTAACGTGGTGCCGATATTGTTCGCCAGGATCTCGTCATAGAGCTGATGGGAACTGCTGTCGAAGGTCCAGCGGCCGATGTTACCCGTGTCGCTCAGGCTGTCACCAAAAACATAAAGCTGATCAAACGCCTGCGCGGGCATCTGTAAGCCGAGACACAGCGCCACCGCGAGTGCCCCCCGGGAGAGTCGTAAAATGGATGTATTTCTGTCTGCCATAACGGTAATTTCCCTAAAATAATGGCGTTCAACGCAAGGATTAAACGTAAGGATTGCGTAATGATTGGCTTTAAATATTGTTCAGATCCGACCAGCGTCAAGGCGGGAGTTGAGAAATTGCGACGTTGCAGAGTTATCCGAGAAGCCACACACTGACGCCACGCATTTAGGCCCCTTATAAGGACGACAGAATGGCAACCACCCGATGCAGCTGGGTTTCGAAAGAACCGATTTACCTCGAGTATCACGACAAAGAATGGGGCGTGCCGGTGAAAGATGGCCGTGAATTGTTTGAAATGTTGTGTCTGGAAGGTCAGCAGGCCGGCCTGTCGTGGATCACCGTGCTGAGAAAGCGCGACAACTATCGCCAGAATTTCCATCACTTTGACCCGGTACGCATTGCAAAAATGACCGATGATGACGTCGAGCAGTTGGTGCTCGACGCCGGCATCATCCGCCATCGCGGCAAAATCAAAGCCATTATCGTCAACGCACAGGCGTATCTGGCGATGCAGGCCAATGGTGAAGACTTCTCTGAATTCATCTGGAATTTTGTTGGCGGCCAACCGGTCATCAATAATCCGCTGGGCCCGGAAGGTATTCCGGCCACCACCGCTGTGTCAGACGCCATGTCCAGGGCACTGAAAAAGAAAGGCTTTAAGTTTACCGGCCCGACAATTTGTTATGCCTTTATGCAGGCGGCAGGGCTGGTGAACGATCATCAGTCCTATTGCTTCTGTCACCCTGCGAATCAGCCGTCATGATCCGCGCTGCGCGGCCCGCCGATACCGAAGCCATTCTCATGCTCTGGCTGCGCAGTTCATTGCTTTCCCACGCGTTTATCGCCGAATCCTACTGGATTGAAAGCCTGCAAATGGTCAGGGAAGATTTTCTGCCCAAAGCCAGAACCTGGGTTGATTGCGACGAAAATGATCAGGTTTGCGGCTTCATCAGTGTGCTGAATCAGCAGTTTATCGGCGCACTGTTTGTCGAAGCCTCACACTACGGAGATGGCACCGCCCGGCGTCTGATGGCGGCGGCAAAAGAGGCATATCCGGTGCTGTTACTGGAGGTTTACCAGCAGAATCATCGCGCCGTCTCGTTCTACCGTAAGGAAAATTTTGAGATAACTGCCAACACCCGCCATCCCGGGACTGATCTGCCAACGTATATTCTGCGCTGGTATTGTCCCCTTTCAGAATAAGTTCCTAAAATACGAAAAAATACAAAAACGGATATCCGGAATTCTCCTACTGCTTAACCTGCCAAAATTGCGCATAAAGAGCGCCGGAACGCCGCAGGACTGATGTCCTCCCGTTGCATTTGTTTATGTTTTGACACCTTTTTTTGTGCAACTTGTTGGAAAGCAGGTAGTCATAATGCAGCGGTAAAGTTCTAAATAATAAACATCCTGAAGGAAATAAGATGAGCAAAAGATTACTTGTGGTTGCGGGCGTACTTTGCGTCACCCTGGGCCTGTCAGCCTGTACCACTAACCCTTACACCGGCGAATCAGAAGCAGGGAAATCCGGCATTGGCGCAGGTCTTGGTGCCGCGCTTGGCGCCGGTGTCGGGATGCTGTCTTCCTCTAAACATGATCGCGGCAAAGGCGCCCTGATCGGTGCCGCAGCGGGTGCCGCACTGGGTGGCGGTGCAGGTTATTACATGGATGTGCAGGAAGCTAAACTGCGAGACAAAATGAAAGGCACCGGCGTCAGCGTGACGCGTCAGGGCGACAATATCGTGCTGAATATGCCGAATAATGTCACCTTCGACACCAACAGCAGTACGCTGAAACCGGCAGGCGCAAATACGCTGACCGGCGTGGCGATGGTACTGAAAGAGTATCCGAAAACCGCGGTTAACGTGATCGGTTACACCGACAGCACCGGTACCCGCGCACTCAACATGAAATTGTCGCAGCAACGTGCTGACGGCGTGGGCAGCGCACTGATCACCCAGGGCGTTGAAGGCAGCCGCGTACACACCACCGGCGCAGGCCCGGATAATCCGATCGCCAGCAACAGCACTGAAGCCGGCAAAGCGCAAAACCGTCGTGTAGAAATCACGCTGAGCCCGTTGCAATAAAGTTTGCAGACTCTCTGTCATCACGGGGCCAAATGGCCCCGTTTTGTTTGGCTTATGATATTCTCCCGCAACGTCCCTTCCAAACTGCGTTACGGGTGTCAGTATGTCTCTGAAAGCAATCGCGAAAGATCTCGGTATTTCCGTAACCACAGTCAGCCGTGCGCTGAACGGTTACGACGACGTTTCAGCAGAGACCAAAGCCCGGGTTCAGGCGGCGGCAAATGCGCGCGGATATCGTCCTAACACCCTCGCCCGCCGCTTAAAAATGGGTAAGATCGACGCCGTTGGCCTCATTTTCCCCTTCAGTTCCCATCCTTTAAGTAATTCTGCGTTTATCGAAATGGTCGGTTGTATCACGCGTGAGCTGGCCAAACATGAAATCGATCTGTTACTGGTGCCGGACGAACTGGGCACGTTTTCGTGGCAGCGTCTGATTGAAAGCAAACGCGTCGATGCGATGCTGGTGGCGCATACACTTGACAACGATCCCCGGCTGCTGGATTTGCAGCAACGTAATTTCCCGTTTCTGGCCCTCGGCCGCAGCGGGTGTCTGACACAGGATTATGCCTGGTTCGATTTCGATAACCGCGCCGGTATGCAGATGGCGGTGGATCACCTCGCCGCGCTCGGCCATCGGCGCATCGCGTTTCTCGGCGAAAATAATCAGCAATCTTTTATCGGCCAGCGCTATCAGGGATATCTTGACGGGTTGCGGATAAACGCGCTGCCGGTGAACACCGGCTATATGCATAAAATCAATCCAAGCCGTCGGGCCGGTTATCAGGCCACGCAGGCAATGCTGGCATTACCGGTGCCGCCTACGGCAATTGTCTGCGACTGCAATATGCACGGTGAAGGCGCAGCACTGGCGTTGCATGAAGCCGGTTTGTTGCTCAGCGGCGCTGTGTCGCTGATTATCTTTGACGGATTGCCGTACGACAGCGTGCCGGATGTGGCAGTGACCGCCGTCCGTCAGGGCACCCGCGAAGCGGTGGGGCTGCAAATCGCTAATATGACAATGTCGCTTATCCGCAATGAACCGCTGAAGGATTTACAGGTTCTGTGGCAGCCGGAATTACAGGCGGGCGTTACCGCACATCCACCACGCTGATACTTCCCCTTTCGATTATTTTTCCACCCTATATCACAAATCTGACGCTACACATTTCCCATCCGAAACGTTTCGGATCCATAGTAATCCGACTAACCCGCTTTTTTGCAGTCACAATTTTTCTGACGGAGTCGTGAAACTATGGAAAACCAGTTCGTCCATTTAACCGCCGCGCACACCAGCCTGATCGTCCGCTGCACCCCGTTCGCCGAAATCCTTTACTGGGGTAACCGCCTCAGCCAGTTTTCAGCCGATGACATCATTTCCCTGAGCCGCGCGGTGCCCAATGGCCGGATTGATGTGGAAGCGCCGGTGAATGTCAGCGCAGATACCGGACGTGGTTCCTTTGGTGCGCCGGGCATGGAAGGCCATCGCGACGGGCTGGACTGGTCACCGGTGTTTAATACCACGCAGGTGGAGCACGACGGCAATCAGCTGATTCTCCTCACTGAAGATCCCATCGCCGGCCTGCAATTTCGCAGCGAATTGCGTCTGGATGACAGCGGCATTTTGCAGACGCGCAATGCCCTGACCAATCTTAAACCCGGCGCCTATCAGGTGACGCGACTGGCCGTCACGCTGCCGCTGCCGGAACGTGCCGCCGAAGTGATGGCTTTTCATGGCCGCTGGATCAGGGAATTTCAGCCACACCGTACCCTGCTCGATCACGGCGGCATCATTCAGGAAAACCGCCGGGGGAAAACCTCCTCCGAATATTTCCCGGCAATGATGATCGGTCATCCGGGTTTCAGCGAAGAACAGGGTGAGGTCTGGGGAATGCATCTGGGCTGGAGTGGCAACCACAGGCTGCGCGCTGACATTAAAGTCGACGGTCGCCGTCTGGTGCAAGCCGAAGCACTGTATTTTCCGGGTGAGCAAAAACTGGAACAAGGCGAAACGCTGGAAACCCCGTGGCTGTATGCCGGCTTTTCCAGGACTGGCCTGAATGGCATGAGCCAGCAATTCCACCGCTTTGTGCGCGAACAGATTCTGCGCTTCCCGGATCAAAAACCACGGCCTGTACACCTTAATACCTGGGAAGGGATTTATTTCAAACATGATCCTGACTACATCATGCAGATGGCCACCGAATCAGCGGCGTTAGGCGTTGAACGCTTCATTATCGACGACGGCTGGTTCCGGGGACGTGATCATGACCGTGCGGCCCTGGGTGACTGGTATCTCGACGAGAAAAAGTACCCGCACGGCCTGAAACCGGTGATCGACCATGTCAAAAAACTCGGCATGGAATTTGGTATCTGGGTCGAGCCGGAAATGATTAACCCGGATTCCGATTTATACCGTGCGCATCCTGACTGGCTACTGGCATTACCCGGCTATCAGCAACCCAGCGGACGACATCAGTATGTGCTTGATCTGAACAACCGGCAGGTCTTTGACTATCTGTTGGAACGCATGAGCTGGCTGCTCGGTGAGCACGATGTGGATTATGTGAAATGGGACATGAACCGCGAAATTGTGCAGCCGGGGCATGAAGGCCGCGCGGCGCTGACAACACAGACGCAGCAATTTTACCATCTGCTGGATGTACTGGGCGAACGCTTCCCGCACATTGAGTTTGAATCCTGCGCATCCGGCGGTGGCCGCATTGATTATGAAGTGCTTAAACGCAGCCACCGTTTCTGGACTTCCGACAATAATGACGCGCTGGAACGGCAGAAAATCCAGCGCGGTATGAGCTATTTTTTCCCACCGGAAGTCATGGGATCACATATCGGCAACAAACTGTGCCACGCCACCTCGCGCCAGCACAGCATTGAATTTCGCGGACTGACGGCGCTGTTCGGACACATGGGTATTGAGCTGGATCCGGTGAAAGAAGGTGAGGCCGAACGCGCAGGTTTCGCGAAATACACCCGGCTTCATCAGCAGCTTCGGCCGTTATTGCACAGCGGAAACGTGTATCGGGTGGATACCCATGACAAGACGGTGCTGATTAACGGAGTGGTCAGTCAAAACGCCGATCACGCCGTATTCCTGATCAGTCAGCTGGCGATGCCCACCTGGTCATTGCCTGGTGCCTTGCGCGTGCCGGGGCTGAAACCCGCCGCACGTTATCGCGTGACGGTGCTGGACGAACCGCCATTGCTGGCAGGCGGCGGCAGCGGTCACACCATGCGTGCGCAACCGGCGTGGCTGCATGAATCTCCGGTATTGAGCGGCGAATGGCTGGCAAATGCCGGGCTGACGCTGCCGGTGCTGGATCCTGAAAGTGCCCTGCTTCTGGGCTTCGAAGAAGTCCGATAACAACAAAAATACGCCGGTACGACAGTGCCGGTTTTCATGGTTTCGGCAAGGAAATCACTATGACCCCTACACAAACCTCCGATCGTTGCTTCTATAAAAACAATACTAATTTCTGGATATTTGGCAGCTATTTCTTCCTCTATTTTTTCATCATGGCGACCTGTTATCCGTTTTTACCCATCTGGCTTTCTGACATTATCGGCCTGAGTAAAACGGAAACCGGCATTGTGTTTTCCAGCATGTCTTTGTTTGCCATTCTGTTTCAGCCGGTTTTCGGCATCATTTCTGACAAGCTCGGCCTGAAGAAACACCTTCTGTGGATCATCGCCGTACTGCTGTTTCTGTTCGCGCCGTTCTTTATTTACGTTTTCGCGCCCTTGTTAAAACTGAATATCGTGCTCGGCGCGATACTCGGCGGCGCCTATATCGGTTTCGTGTTTGCGGGCGGTTCAGGTGCAACCGAGGCCTATATCGAAAGGGTCAGCCGCAACAGTTCGTTTGAATACGGCAAGGCGCGGATGTTCGGCTGTTTCGGCTGGGGGATTTGTGCTTCAACGGCAGGCGTGCTGTTTAACATCAACCCGGATATTGTGTTCTGGATGGGTTCCGGCGCAGCGGTGATCCTGATGATTCTGCTGTTGATTGCCCGTCCGCAGGAAAACAAAAACGCGCTGGTTTTGAATAAACTTGGCGCCAATCAGTCGCAATTCTCGCTGAAAACGGCAGCTTTATTGCTGAAAGAACGCAAGCTGTGGATGCTGATTTTATATGTGGTTGGCGTGGCCTGTGTCTATGACGTATTCGATCAACAATTCGCCACCTTCTTCAAAACCTTCTTCGCTTCCCCGCAGCAGGGCACCGAAATGTTCGGCTATGTCACCACGGCAGGCGAGCTGTGTAACGCACTGATTATGTTCTGTTCACCGTGGATCATTAACCGTATCGGCGCAAAAAACACCTTACTGCTGGCGGGTACGATTATGTCTATCCGCATTGTCGGTTCGTCGTTTGCCACCACGGCAATCGAAGTGATTTTACTGAAGATGCTGCACGCGCTGGAAGTCCCATTCCTGCTGGTTGGCGTATTCAAATACATCACACAGATTTTTGATGTCCGGTTCTCCGCGACCCTTTATCTGATCGGCTTTAACTTTGCCAAACAGCTGGCGGCGATTTTCCTTTCGGCCTTCGCGGGGAATTTGTATGACCGGATAGGATTCAGCGATACTTATCTGATCCTCGGCGGTATCGCCTTCGGGGTCACGATCATTTCGGCATTTACCCTGAGCAGCCGGCCAAAGGCAGAAGCCACGCCGCCAATACACACGGCAGAAAGTTTGCGCTGACTGGCGGGTGCAGCCTTTCGGCACTCTGTGCTAGTCTCCGTGGGATAAGCATGAGGGGAGAAAGGCTGTGAGTAAAAAACAGGAACCGGGCGTGACGGTCCGCGCCACGATACGTGATGTCGCCAGTGCTGCCAAAACCGGCAAAACCAGCGTGTCGCGTTATCTCAACGGCGAAAAACACCTGCTGTCTGATGCGCTGAAAGAGCGTATCGGACGGGCAATCTCCCTGCTGGATTATCAGCCCAGCCAGATGGCCCGCAGCCTGAAAAGCGGGCAAACGCGCCTGGTGGGGCTTATCCTTGCAGATATTACTAACCCGTATTCGGTTGAAGTGATGCGTGGCGTCGAAGCCGCCTGTCGTCAGGAGGGCCTGACTCTGCTGGTGTGTAACACCAATAATGAGCTGGATCAGGAAAAGCATTACCTGCAATTGCTCAGCAGCTATCGCGTCGATGGTATCGTGGTGAATGCCGTCGGGATGCGCGAGGCGGCAATTTCCACGCTGCAACAGGCTAATTTACCGATGGTCCTGATTGACCGCAAAGTCGCGAATTTCGCCTGCGATGTCATCGGGTTGAACAACATTGAAGCCACACAGATGATGACCGGTCATCTCCTGAAGCAGGGTTTCGAAGCCCTGCTTTTTATCAGTGAACCTGCCACCATTAATACCCGTTTTGACCGCTTACACGCCTTCCTGAAATGTATGCAGCAATACCCGCAGAACATTGCTGAACAGGGCGAAATTGAGCTGAACAATACCCAAGGGCTCGATAATCTGTTGGAAGATTTTGTGGCACGGCATGCGGATAAACACAAAGCCGTGATGTGCGTGAATGGTGCACTGACGCTACAGGTCGCGCGCGCTATGCAGCGGCTGAATATCCGCTGGGGACCCGACATCGGTTTATCCGGTTTCGATGAGCTGGTCTGGGCTGATCTGGCGGGCGTGGGCATCACCACGCTCAGGCAACCCACCTATGATATGGGTGTTGCGGCACTCAGACAGCTGGTGACCCGGATTCAGGGCAATTCTGACCCTGTGGCTGAGCTGGAATTTTCCGGTGAGCTGGTTGTGCGTGGTTCAACAGCCGCGCGCTGATCCCTTTTCTTCTCCCGCTACCTGTCCGTTCTTCGTGAGCGGGATCATATTTTTGCGCTTTTGTTCTGTCGGTTGGAACCGGTTCCAATTAGGTTGTATAAAACGAAACAAAACGTTAACAACAGCTCGACCTGTCATTTGTTCCACTAAAATGAGGTTTCGGAAATGATTGTCTGCACCGGTTTTACCGGGTGCTTTACAGGATAAATATTCATGAAAAGAGAAATCGTCATTGTCACCGCCGCCTACGGCAACAGTGTGGTAAAAGCCCGTGGCGGCCAGACAGCGCTGCTTTCAGTGATTGCTGATGCAAAGGCCGACGGCGTGGAAATTCGCCGCGAATTATTCTCTGCCGGAGAGCTGGATTCGCTGCCAACGCTGGCAGAAAAAATCCAAAATCATGGATTGTTTGCTGTGTACTCCGTGCCTTTTCCGCTGTTTTCACCAGGTGGCAAGCTTAACCCTGATGCACCACAATATTTTGAAGAGGCGCGGATTCTCAATGCACGCACAGTTAAGTTTTCTCTCGGCGAATTTGAGCCGGGCCAGGATCTGACGCCGTTGAAAGTCGTGCTGGCATCAAGCCCGGTGAAACTGGTGGTTGAGAATGACCAGTCACCGGATTGTGGCATTCTGTCGCGCATTAACGCCTTTATGTTTGCTGCTGAGTCGCTGCATCTGCCGTTAAGCATGACGTTCGACATGGCCAACTGGCTGTGGGTCGGACAGGATCCGGCGGTTGCTGCTGAACGTCTGGCGCGTCACGTGGGTTATGTGCATGTCAAAGCAGCCCAAAAACGTAGCGGGAAATGGCATGCCGTTGCACTCGATGACAGCGACGGCAGCTGGGAACCTTTATTAAAAATTCTGCCTCAGGATGTTCCGCGCGGTATCGAATTCCCGCTTGAAGGGGATGATCTGACCGCGGTGACGCGCTATTACGTAGAACTGTTACGTCAGTAAGCGGAGACGGGAACGTGCTGATGCACTATCAGGAGAACGCGTTATGAATCAGTCCAGGATCGCCACCCGCCGCTGGTGGTACATCATGCCTGTCGTGTTCATCACTTACAGTCTGGCGTATGTTGACCGCTCGAACTTCAGTTTTGCTTCGGCGGCCGGTATCAACGACGATTTGGGCATCACCAAAGGAATGTCGTCCCTGCTCGGGGCACTGTTTTTTCTGGGTTATTTCTTCTTCCAGATCCCCGGCACGATTTATGCTGAGCGCCGCAGTGTTAAGAAACTGATTTTCTGGTGTTTATTGCTGTGGGGTGGATTTGCCTCTTTAACCGGCGTGGTGACCAACATTCCTATGCTGGCGGTGATCCGATTCGCACTCGGCGTGGTTGAAGCCGCCGTCATGCCCGCTATGTTGGTGTATATCAGCAACTGGTTCACAAAATCCGAACGTTCCCGTGCCAACACTTTTCTGATCCTCGGTAATCCGGTGACAGTATTGTGGATGTCAGTACTTTCCGGCTATCTGATCAAATCGTTTGGCTGGCGAGAGATGTTTATCTTCGAAGGTATTCCGGCGATTATCTGGGCGGTTATCTGGTGGTTTACCGTCAAAGATAAACCCGAAGAAGTCAGCTGGCTGAGCGATCGGGAGAAACAGGCGCTGGCCGCGCAACTGGAAAAAGAGCAGAAAAATATTCAGGCGGTCGGCGGTTACCGCGAAGCCTTCCGCTCGCGCAATGTGGTGCTGCTTTGTCTGCAATATTTCTTCTGGAGCATTGGCGTGTATGGTTTTGTGCTCTGGCTGCCATCGATTTTACGCGACGGCAAATCAATGGGCATGGTCGAAGCGGGCTGGTTATCCTCCGCCCCTTATCTGGCCGCCACGCTCGCGATGATTCTGGTGTCCTGGGCATCGGACAAAATGCAAAACCGTAAGTTGTTTGTCTGGCCGTTATTGCTGGTGGGCGCGCTGGCGTTCTTTGGTTCATGGGCCGCGGGCACAAATAATTTCTGGCTTTCGTACAGTTTACTGGTGGTCGCTGCTGCGGCAATGTATGCCCCGTACGGCCCCTTCTTTGCCATCATTCCTGAAATGCTGCCGAAAAATGTTTCCGGTGGCGCAATGGCATTAATCAACAGTCTCGGTGCGCTGGGCTCGTTCTTTGGTTCCTGGTTTGTCGGTTATCTCAACGGGAATACGGGCAGCCCGGCAGCATCCTTCATTTTCATGGCCGTGTCGTTACTGGTTTCCGCAGGCCTGACCCTGCTGGTGAGACCACGACAGGCCAACATTCAGCCGAAAGAAGTTTCCTTAACCCAAGGGAGTAAGTCATGAAGCCGTCTATTGTTTTATATAAAAAATTACCCGCAGATTTGCATCAGCGTCTGGAAGAGCATTTCACCATCACTGAATTTGATGGCATCACGGATAAAAATCGCGCTCAGGTTTTTGATGCGCTGCAAAACGCGGAAGGATTACTGGGTTCTGGCGGGAAAGTGGATAAGGAATTGTTTGACCATGCGCCGCGCCTGCGGGCTGTCTCAACAATTTCAGTGGGTTATGATAATTTCGATGTAAAAGAACTGACCCGTCGCCAGATCCCGATGATGCATACTCCGACGGCGCTGACCGATACCGTAGCCGATACGGTGATGGCGCTGGTGCTTGCCACCGCCCGTCGTGTGGTGAATGTGGCCGAGCGCGTAAAGGCCGGTGAATGGAATGAAAACATTGGCGAAGACTGGTTCGGCACCGACGTGCATCATAAAACCATGGGTATCGTCGGTATGGGCCGTATCGGTCTGGCGCTGGCACAACGTGCCCACTTTGGCTTCGATATGCCCATTCTGTACAACGCACGCAGTCAACATAAAGAAGCCGAAGAGCGTTTTGGCGCCCGTAAATGTGAGCTGGATGAACTGCTGGAAGCATCAGATTTCGTTTGTGTTCTGCTGCCAATGACGGAGCAGACTTTCCATCTGATTGGCAAAGAGCAACTGGCAAAAATGAAATCCAGCGCCATTTTGATTAGCGCTGGCCGTGGCCCTGTGATTGATGAGCCGGCACTGATTGATGCGCTGAAAGCCAAAACCATTTATGGCGCAGGTCTGGATGTATTTGAAACGGAACCGCTGCCAAAAGACTCACCGCTTCTGAGCCTGCCGAACGTGGTTGCCCTGCCCCACATCGGATCTGCAACTCATGAAACCCGTTATGACATGGCTGCCTGTGCCGTAGATAACCTGATTGCGGCGCTGAAAGGCGACGTCAAACAATTCTGCGTTAACCCGGAAGTTCTGCAGAAATAGGTGAGGGCAATGAAGCGGACCGGCCCGGGCCATGACCTGATGGCCGGTCTGTTAAGTTGGCGAAGGGTCAGAGGTATTTCATTAATATCTCTCTGATCTGCCTGTCAGCTTTTCTCGCATACACTTCCTGGTTAAATGCCAGAAGACTATTTTTCAGCACCGGGGTGGGGACATGGTCGGGTGTCAAAAGTTTGTAGATAATATTGCCATCATAGGGGCTACTGCCAGCGACCATCGACTCGAATTTGTTGAGCAATTCTTCGCCCCCCAGCGCGTTGGCGCGTTTATTTAAACCTTCGATAAGAGGCTCTTTCCAGGGTTGCTTGTCGTAATACGGTAAGCTCTTTTTCAATGACAGATAGTCGGAAAGACTTTGGTCGCCGGACATCATGCCGGTTTTACTGAAACTGGTAAGATTTTTGAACATCGTTGAAGGAAGCGTTTTAGTAATACAAATATGAATTTTTTTATTACCGGCCCCCCGGTTGTAACCGTGATTGATGACTTTACTTTCATCGGTTATTGAAGAGAGATGAAACTCCGAAAACAAGTCATTATGAGGAGGTCTTAAAAAAGAGCCTTTGAGTTTTATTAGTAAGCGATTAATGACATGTTCTTCCCGGCAGACAAAAACATACGCTGAATTACCCGGGGTATTTCTGTCTTCGATCAGTGTATTGATAATAAAAATCTGGGCACAAGTGAAAAAGGTATCAGAGCTTAAATATGCAAAATAGAGCGCGCAATCTTCCGGTAAACATAAATTATAACTATCCAGCAATTTAATAATATCCTGCTTGGCGGATTTTTGTATGCTGATAACCTCTTGCTCCGGCATAGGCAAATAACCCAGAGATTTTTTTCTGAACCCAAGGCTATGAACACTGATGTTTTTTAAGCCTAAGCTGGAGAGAGCGGCTTTATAGTCACGATCAGATGAACCGTAATCACGAGTAATATCCATTTCGTCAATTAGAATAACAGTATCACAATTTATTATGTCCAACTGAAAGAATAAATCCGCCAACACGGAAGCTAAAGGCACGGGAGGCTTAATGCTATAGGGCGTCACAACAATCACACAATCCCTGTAATTCATTTTTTTGCCTTGATTGAATTTTTCCTCCCCCTCGATTTTAAAAGATTTTGATCTTGAACTAACCTTAAATAACACCCCCTCTGCCTGAGTGCTGCGCGCGATATCTTTTATTTTCTTTCCCAGTGCATAATCCCCGCCACCCGCCATAACTAAATTCAAAATAATTATACTTTTTTTCATTGTATTAACCTGGCTTATGTATTTTTGAATAATAATTATGCCATTCGTGAAAATGAAAACACAGACGAGTTTCATTACTCTGTCAGTAAGCAAATCATAATAAGGTCAGGGGCATATATAATTTCCTGACATAATTTATCCCACTCTTTCCTGTAACACTCTGAAAGGAAATGCTGCGTTAAACCCCGGTGGTCCGATTGCACTGTTTTGCTGCAGGCGTTATGGTGGAAGACACATTTCGATAACATACAAAGCTTTCTATGACGTTTTCTGCTTTCGGTGACAAATTTACCCGTTTTTCAGGTATAACACGCCTGATGGGCGATATGAATGATGGTCTGCGCACACCTGGCGCCGTGATGCTGGGCGGGGGCAATCCGGCTCAAATTCCTGAGATGCAGGATTATTTCCAGACGCTGCTGTCGGAAATGCTGGCCGCGGGCAAACTGACTGAAGCGCTGTGCAACTACGACGGTCCGCAGGGCAAAGACGTTCTGCGCCACGCGCTGGCCGAGATGTTGCAGAAAGAGCTCGGCTGGCAGCTGGATGCACAAAATATCGCGCTAACCAACGGCAGCCAGAGTGCCTTCTTCTATTTATTCAATCTGTTCGCCGGTCGTCGCGCCGACGGCAGCATGTCGAAAGTATTGTTCCCGCTGGCACCGGAATACCTCGGTTACGCAGATGCCGGACTGGATGAAAATCTGTTTGTGTCGGCCAAGCCAAACATCGAATTGCTGCCGGAAGGCCAGTTCAAGTATCACGTCGATTTCGATCATCTGAATATTACCGATGACATCGGCCTGATATGCGTTTCCCGCCCGACGAACCCGACCGGCAACGTGATTACCGATGAAGAGCTGATCCGCCTCGATGCACTGGCACAGCAGAAAAATATTCCGTTACTCATCGATAATGCCTATGGCGTGCCGTTCCCCGGCATTGTGTTCACTGACGCGACGCCGCTGTGGAACCCGAATATCATCCTGTGCATGAGTCTGTCGAAACTCGGCCTGCCCGGTTCGCGCTGCGGCATCGTGATTGCCGATGAAAAAATCATCAAAGCGATCAGTAATATGAACGGCATTATCAGTCTGTCTCCGGGCAGTGTCGGACCGGCGATTGCCCACGAAATGATTACGCGCGGCGATTTACTGCGTCTTTCCAACGAGGTGATTAAACCGTTCTATTTCCAGCGCGTGCAGGAAACTATTGCCACGCTGCGCCGTTATCTGCCAGAAGAACGTTGTCTGATCCATAAACCGGAAGGCGCGATTTTCCTGTGGCTGTGGTTTAAGGATTTGCCGATCACCACAGAAGTGTTGTATCAGCGCCTTAAGCAGCGCGGCGTTCTGATGGTGCCGGGCGATTACTTCTTCCCGGGGCTGGAACACCCGTGGCCACATACCCATCAGTGTATGCGAATGAACTACGTCCCTGACGCCGAGCAGATCGAGCGCGGCGTGCAAATTTTGGCCGAAGAAGTGGAAAAAGCACACGCCGAAAATCAGTAACTGAGCGCGATTTATTGAGAACGGGTCGGCACAAAGAAAAAGGGAGGACATATTAATGTCCTCCCTTTCTTTATTGGGCTGAAACCGTCTTATTCAGACTGGTTTTCCAGCGCTGGTTTCTCAGTGCCGATCGCGATTTTTTGTGGTTGCAGCGCTTCCGGTACTTCGCGCACCAGATTGATATGCAGCAGGCCATGGGTAAATTCAGCGGCCGAAACGTGCATATGCTCTGCCAGCGTGAAACTCAGGGTGAAAGGCTTAATCACTAACCCCTGATGCAGATATTCCACCTGCGTTTCCGGCTGAGCCGGTGTGCCGCTGACCGTTAATCGTGGCCCTTCGACTTCAATATTCAGTTCACTTTGCTGGAAACCCGCCAGCGCCAGTGAAATGCGGTAATGGTTGTCATCCGACTTTTCAATATTGTAAGGAGGGAAAACCTGATCGGCCCCCTGCATTGAACTGGCTAATTTATCGAAACCAATCCACTGACGCAGCAATGGGGAAATATCATAATTACGCATAATGTAACTCCTTCTTTGAAGCGAGATGATTAATGCCATCATCCGTTTTGGATGTGACGGTACAGCCCCCTGACGGCGAGCCTAAACTTTTTCATTTTCTGGCGGTCAGTAAAGATGGCCGCTGGTGATTTATTGCCGCTAAATCAGCGGATTTCGATACGCCGTGGTTTGGACGATTCAGGAACGACACGTTCCAGATCGATATACAGCAAACCGTTCGACAAATTGGCGGCTTTTATTTGAATATGCTCCGCCAGCTGAAATTTGCGTTCGAAATTACGTTCGGCAATGCCCTGATATAAATAGGTCCGCCCGGTGTCGGCGGGTGCATGCGCACCTTTGACCAGCAGCATGTTGTCATGCGCAGTAATGTCCAGCTCTGATTCGGCAAAACCTGCAACTGCGATAGCAATCCGGTAATGGTTTTCGTCAACCAGCTCGACATTATATGGGGGATAGCCGCCACCCTGATTCTGACCCGATTCGATAAGATTAAACAAACGGTCAAAACCAATGGCAGAACGGTATAACGGGGATAAATCAAAATTACGCATGACAACTTCTCCTGATATTCAGCGAGTATTGTTGAGTCGTCCTCCTGGCGGACCGACCCGCGACACAGTGATGACTGAAAAACCCTTCCGGCGTTTCTCCTCCTGCGTCGTACAGTAAAAATGGAGACGAAAGGAAAATTTTCAAGCCAGAAAAAACAAAAAATTTGGCTGTGGTTTATATGATGAAGGCCAAAATACATAACGGACCGGAGCGAAAAGACAGAGAGAGCAGGCAGATTCCTGCAATATTTCAAATAGTAATTACACTTAATGGGATCGCAGCCACAGAGCTACAGCTTGCTTTGTTAATTTTTTGTGCTGAGTGGTATAAGTCACCTTGACGTACAAGCTCAGCCTGACAGCATAAGATGAGTTCTAACATGATGAAATTTGCATTAACGCCGCTGATGACAGGATGTGTTTTTTTAGCGACGAGCGGTTGCTCCAGCGTAATGAGCCATACAGGTGGCGATACCGGATATTATTCAGGCGCACGCGCTGATGTAAATATGATAAAAAGTGATGAAACCAGCTGGGCGATGACGCCGCTGCTGTTAATTGATTTGCCGTTCAGCGCAGTGCTGGATACGGTATTGCTGCCTTATGATTATTTTCGTAGCGGAAAAGTGACGACGCGGGATCGCGTCAAAGCCAGTGAAGAACACAATATTGCGTTGAGCAACGGTGTCGATATTGATCACATCCCGCCCATGACCACCACCGATCGCGGTCACAAGTCTTCGGCGCATAAAAAATAAGCGTAAAAAAACCGGCCAACATTATGGGACCGTTTCAAACCCTGGCCGGTTTACTAAAAGAGCTACTGAGCGTCGGTAACAAAAATCTGAGCGAATTCCCCACACTGGCGCATAAACGCCACTTTGCTGCCATCCGGTGAATACACGACCGCATCGGCGCAAGGCGTAATCTCCGTTCTCTGCGTTAACCGCTGCATTTCTCCGCTTTTAACATCAAGACGCATCACGCTGTTATCGCATACCAGTGCCAGCGATTTTCCATCAGGACTCCAGCTGAACGCAGACTGAACCCCCTGCCCGGTATGGCTGATTTGCACCGGTTCGCCCCCGTTCGGTGAAACCGTCCAGACCTGCACGACCCCGTTTTGGTCTTTCATCAGAAACGCAATCTGTTCGCCATCCGGCGATGTGCGTAGCCAGTGGCGTGGCTGGGTAGCGATGCCGTTTTCAGTAAAGGTGATGCGCCTTTGCTTTACGCCTGAAGGGGGAGCGGGCAACATTTCCGGCGTGCCCTGCAAAGGTTTATCACCCGACTGACGGTAATCCTGATCATGGTGTGGCAAATCCACCACATAGACTTCAGGATGCTTTTCGCCGCGGGCGGAAAGAGTATCGCCGATAAAGGCCAGTGCCCATCGCTGACGGCTGCCATCCGGTTTCAGATAGCCTTCATGCCCGATCCAGCCCTCTTCATAAGCCCGGTTGATTTCATCGCTGCCGGGCTGAGGACAGGGCGTGGTTTCGCTAACCAGAACGCTGAAATGGCTTCCATCGTATTCACGCGGGTGATGTTTTGGAGAAACTACCGGATAACCTGAAACAGCGACGCCAACATTACGCAGGTCGAGTGCCGGCGCACGTTCATGCAACACATGGTCATTATAGGTAAAACTCAGACGCGAACCGTCCGGGCTGAATACGTGAACATGTGAGCCACCGCGCAGGGCTCCGGCGGTAAAAGGGGCGGTGATGTCCATCGCATCCAGCGTCACGGCCTTTTCGCCTGCAGGCTCTGAAACGATGACACCGCGACGGTGATGAAAATCATACTGCCAGCTTTCATCCGGATTTTCCGGGCCATGAATAAACGCATAACGGGCAGGCAGATCCGGGCTGACGGTTACCACACCCACATGTGCGCCGTGATGTGCCTGATAAAGCACTTGTACCTCAGCCGTTTCGACATTCACCCGCTCAATGGTTGAGCCGGTAAAAGAACCACCATGCGGGCGCACGTCATACGCCAGCCACTGGCTGTCCGGCGTCCAGACGTTAATGTTAGTCAGCTGATGCCCGCGGGCATCAGAAGTTAATTGTTTTTCCATGGCCACGTGGCTCCTTCTGCCTTACAGGTTCAGACGTTCAGAACGAACTTCTCGATTGCAAACGCCACACCGTCTTCGGTGTTCGTTTTGGTGACGAACTGGCTGACGGCTTTTACGCTGTCCAGCGCATTTCCCATCGCAACGCCAATCCCGGCATATTCCAGCATCGCAATGTCATTTTCCTGGTCGCCGAGCGTCATCACACTCGCACGCGCAATACCCAGTTTTTCTGCCAGTGCCTTCACGCCTTCGCCTTTATTCACGCGCTTATCAAGGATTTCAAGGAAATACGGCGAGCTTTTCATGATGGTGTAGCGTTCTTTTGCCTCAGCAGGAAGCTGGCTGATAGCGCGGTCCAGCAGTTGCGGATCATCAATCATCATCACTTTCGGGAACGTGAGCGCCGGATCCATTTCCTCTGCCGGACAGAATTGCAGCGGAATGCCGGTGGTGTAGGATTCATGTACGCTGTATTTGCTGATATGGCGGTTAGCGGTAAACAGATCATTTTTTGTCAGGGCATGGAAATGCACACCAAGCTGACGGGCGAGCTGTTCGAAGTAATGATAATCATCAATTCTGAGGGCTATTTCGGCGATCACGCTGCCATCTTTGGCATTATGCACCAGCGCGCCATTATTGGTGATGCAATAACAACCGTCCTGCTGTAAATCCAGTTCCATCAGATAGCGCTGTACACCGATAAAAGGACGGCCGGTCGCCAGAACGATTTGCACACCTTTCGCCCGTGCTTCTGACAACGCTTTTTTAACGGCGGGTGTCACTTCATGCTGCGGATTGAGCAACGTCCCGTCCATATCAATTGCAATTAATTCAATAGCCATAGCATCCTCAGAGTTTAAGAAATCTTGCTCAATGCTAACGCGATTACCCGCTGTAAAGCCAGCCGGAATGCGGGGTGCGTCAGACGAAAAAAAAGTCCGAAACGGTTTCCCGGTTCGGACTTTTTATCAGCTCATGCCTTGATCAGATATCAATATTGGCCGCTTTCAGGGCGTTCTCTTCGATAAAGGCGCGACGCGGTTCAACCGCATCGCCCATCAGCGTGGTGAACAACTGGTCAGCCGCGATGGCATCTTTCACCGTCACACGTAACATGCGACGTTGCTCAGGATCCATGGTGGTTTCCCACAGCTGATCAGGGTTCATCTCGCCCAGACCTTTGTATCGCTGAATCGACAGGCCACGACGGGACTCTTTCACCAGCCATTCCAGGGCCTGCTCGAAGCTGGTCACTGGCTGACGGCGTTCGCCACGTTCGATGAAGGCATCTTCTTCGATCAGGCCGCGAAGCTGTTCGCCCAGTGCACAGATTTTGCGGTATTCGCCGCCCTGGATGAAGTCAGCATCCAGATCGTAATCCGTATCGACACCGTGCGTACGGATACGCAGAACCGGTTCGAACAGCTGATGTTCGCGGTTTTCACGCACGATCGCGCTGTAAGAACTGCCGTGCTGCTCTTTCTCATTGAGACGCGCGACCAGCGATTCCATCCAGGCCTGAACTTTCGCCTGATCAGTCAGATCAGACCCCGGCAGCGTTGGCTGATAGATCAGGTTATTCAGCAGAGCACGCGGATAACGACGTTCCATACGGCCAATCATTTTCTGCACGCTGTGATGTTCAGCCACCAGTTTCTCCAGCGGTTCACCCGCCAGGGCCGGTGCATGGGCGTTGGCATGTAACGTTGCCCCGTCCATCGCGATGGAAATCTGATACTGATCCATGGCTTCGTCATCTTTAATATACTGTTCCTGCTTACCTTTTTTCACTTTGTACAACGGCGGTTGTGCGATAAACACATGGCCACGTTCTACAATTTCAGGCATCTGACGGTAGAAGAAAGTCAGCAGCAGAGTACGGATGTGTGAACCATCGACGTCGGCATCGGTCATGATGATGATGCTGTGATAGCGCAGTTTGTCCGGATTGTATTCGTCACGACCAATGCCGCAACCGAGCGCAGTAATCAGTGTCGCGACTTCCTGCGAAGAGAGCATTTTGTCGAAGCGCGCTTTCTCTACGTTGAGGATTTTACCTTTCAACGGCAGAATCGCCTGGTTCTTACGGTTACGGCCTTGTTTTGCAGAGCCGCCCGCAGAGTCCCCTTCCACTAAGTACAGTTCGGAATGAGCCGGGTCACGTTCCTGACAATCCGCCAGTTTGCCTGGCAAGCCAGCCAGATCCAGCGCGCCTTTACGGCGGGTCATTTCACGCGCTTTGCGGGCCGCTTCACGGGCGCGCGCCGCATCAATGATTTTACCGACAACGATTTTGGCGTCTGACGGGTTTTCCATCAGGTAATCCACCAGCTTTTCGTTCATCAGCGTTTCAACAGCCGTTTTCACTTCTGAAGAAACCAGTTTGTCTTTGGTCTGTGAAGAGAACTTAGGATCAGGCACCTTAACAGAAACAACAGCAATCAGGCCTTCACGGGCATCGTCACCGGTGGCACTGATTTTGGATTTCTTGCTGTAACCTTCTTTATCCATGTAGGCGTTCAGGGTACGGGTCATCGCCGAACGGAAACCGGCTAAGTGAGTCCCGCCATCACGCTGTGGAATATTGTTGGTGAAGCAGTAAATGTTTTCCTGGAAACCGTCATTCCACTGCAATGCAATCTCAACACCAATATCGTCCTTCACCGTAGAGAAATAGAATACGGTCGGGTGGATTGGGGTTTTGTTCTTGTTCAGGTATTCCACGAAGGCTTTGATACCGCCCTCATAATGGAAATGATCATTCTTACCATCACGTTTATCCAGCAAACGGATTGCCACACCGGAGTTCAGGAATGACAGTTCACGCAGGCGTTTTGCCAGGATGTCATACTCGAATTCAGTGTGATTCGTGAAGGTCTGGAAACTCGGCCAGAAACGTACCGTGGTACCGGTTACGTCAGTATCGCCAATGACTTTCAGCGGATCCTGAGGCTCGCCATGCACATAAGTCTGGGTGTGCACTTTGCCTTCACGGCGGATAACCAGTTCCAGTTTTTCTGACAAGGCGTTAACGACGGAAACACCCACGCCATGCAGGCCGCCGGAGACTTTATACGAGTTATCGTCGAATTTACCGCCAGCATGAAGCACGGTCATGATGACCTGAGCAGCAGAAACGCCCTCTTCTTCATGAATGCCGGTCGGAATACCACGACCATCATCCTGTACGGAAACAGAGTTATCCGCATGGATCGTGACCTGAATCTCTTTACAGTGGCCCGCGAGGGCTTCGTCGATAGCGTTGTCCACAACCTCGAATACCATGTGGTGCAGACCAGTGCCGTCATCGGTATCGCCGATATACATGCCGGGGCGCTTACGCACCGCGTCCAGCCCTTTTAATACCTTGATACTTGAGGAGTCATAAGAATTCGACATCAACGTTTCTCGCTCATTTTTAGTCCTGTGATAGAACGGCTATTTTACCTTGTTCCACGCGGAACATCTTGCCCTTTTCACCCATCATATCGGTCACTTGCTCAGCGCTTATCGCACTGACAAAAACCTGTGCCCGGGTGGCTTTCAGGCGATCGGCCAGCAACCGACGTCGGTCGGCGTCCAGCTCGGAGGCAAAATCGTCAAGAAGATACAGGCAACGCCGCCCGCTCTGTCGGGTGAGGAACTCACCCTGCGCCAGTCTCAGCGCACACATCAGTAATTTCAGCTGCCCGCGGGACAGTAAATCTTCCACCGGCGTGCCGTCGGCACGAATGCGGAAATCCGCTTTATGCGGGCCTGATGCGGTATAGGTTAAGGCTCTGTCGCGTTCAAAATTACGCTCCAGCAACTCGCCGTACTCAGTTTCCTTGTCCCATCCACGCTGGAAAGAAAAACTGAGGGCAAATTCAGGCAGGAATTGCGCGCAGGTCGCGCTGATATCAGCTGCGATCGCGTCGCTGTAAGCCGCCCGCCATTCGCTAATGCGTTCGGCTAACGGGATCAGTTCCTGATCCCAGGCACGAATTTGCGCATAACGACTCACCTGTCGCAGCGCGGCGTTGCGCTGCTTGAGTAACCGTCGCAGGTTGCTCCAGGCGATAAAAAAACCGGGGTCGTGATGAAAACAACCCCAGTCAATAAACGCCCGCCGGTACTTCGGCCCGCCATTAAGCAGGGTAAAGCCTTCGGGTGTGATAAGTTGCATGGGCAGCATCTGGGCCAGTTCCGACACTTTGTGGCCGTCACTGCCATCAATGCGCACTTTACTGTCGCCCTGACGACTTTTGCTCAGGCCAATCGACAATTCGCGATCACCGCCGTCATCCACACGCGCATGGAGCACAAACTCCGGCTGCTCGTGACGGATAACACGTCCTGCCTGCAAACTGCGAAAAGCGCGGCCATGCCCCAGCGTATATACCGCTTCGAGCACACTGGTTTTACCGCTGCCATTGGGACCAACCAGAAAGTTAAAACCGGACGACGGATCCAAATCCGCCGCCTCGATGTTGCGGAAATCTTTTATCAGTAAGCGCGTTAAGGCCATCTACATCCATTCCAGGGCGTCATCGTCGCTGTCAGTTTGCGTGCGGACAGCGCACAGCAAGCGGAGCGTACTCAGGTACGTGAGCATTGCGAGCACTGCCCAAGCGCAAAATGACAAGTAAGACAGCCCGATCAGAGCCTCATTGGCATGACGACGTAGGCGGCCGACTGGCTCGCAGCGTCTTCGATCTGCACGCTGGAGACAGAGTCCGTCAGCAGCAGATTCACATCTTCGCACTTGAGGGCGTTGAGCACATCCAGTACGTAACTGACGTTGAAACCGATTTCCATTTCGGTGCCTTCATAGCCGACATCCAGAATTTCTTCTGCTTCTTCCTGTTCCGGGTTATTCGCGGTGATTTTCAGCTGGTTATGGCTGACATACAAACGCACGCCACGGAATTTTTCATTAGAAAGAATCGCTGCGCGGGCAAACGCCTGTTTCAGTAAATCACAGCCGGCTTGCAGCGTTTTGTCCGGATTCTTCGGCAATACGCGGCGATAATCCGGGAAGCGACCGTCAACCAGCTTAGAGGTAAAGATAAAATCGCCAACGTGAGCACGGATATTATTGCTGCCGATTTGCAGCTGCAATGTGGTGTCACCGCCGTCAAGCAGACGCACCAGTTCCATCACGCCTTTACGAGGCACGATCACCGAATGCGACGGCAGGGACTGGCCGATTGACATAGAACACACCGCCAGACGGTGACCGTCGGTCGCAACAGTACGCAGCTCTTCACCTTCGGTTTCAAACAGCATGCCGTTTAAATAATAACGAACGTCCTGATGTGCCATGGAGAACTGCGTGGCTTCGATCAGGCGTTTCAGCGTAGCCTGCGGCAGGGTGAATTCTACTTCGCTTTGCCAGTCATCCAGATTTGGGAAATCTGTGGCTGGCAGAGTCGACAGCGAGAAACGGCTGCGGCCTGATTTTACCAGCATGCGATCGCCGTCGAGAGCGACGGAAATTTCCGCGCCTTCCGGCAATCCACGGCAAATATCAAAGAATTTACGTGCCGGCACCGTGGTGGCGCCCGCTTCATGTGGCTGAGACAGCGCGACTTTCGCCACCATCTCCATTTCCAAATCCGTCCCGGTCAGCGACAGCGCGCCATCCGTTACCTGTAATAACAGGTTACCCAGAATAGGCAACGTTGGTCGTCCACCCAGCGGGCTACTGACCTGTTGCAGTGGTTTCAGCAAATGCTCACGTTCAACAATAAATTTCATAGCGCTAGGAAGATAATGTTCTGATTAAGTTGGAGAAATCTTCTTTGATGTCGTGACTTTCTTCACGTAACTGCTCGATTTTACGGCAGGCGTGCAACACCGTGGTATGGTCCCGACCACCGAACGCATCGCCGATTTCTGGCAGGCTGTGGTTGGTCAGCTCTTTCGCCAGCGCCATCGCCATCTGGCGTGGGCGGGCTACCGAACGGGAACGCCGTTTGGAAAGCAGGTCAGCGACCTTGATTTTATAATATTCGGCCACTGTTTTCTGAATATTATCGATAGTGACCAGCTTCTCCTGAAGCGCTAACAAATCGCGCAACGCTTCACGAACGAAGTCGATAGTGATCGCACGGCCGGTAAAGTTGGCGTTGGCAATCACGCGGTTCAGTGCGCCTTCAAGCTCACGCACATTAGAGCGCAGACGTTTAGCAATAAAGAAGGCGACTTCACCCGGCAGCCGGATATCGTTCTCGTCCGCCTTTTTCATCAGGATCGCCACGCGGGTCTCTAATTCCGGCGGCTCGATCGCCACCGTCAGTCCCCAGCCGAAACGCGATTTCAGACGATCTTCAACCCCGTTGATCTCTTTCGGATAACGATCCGAGGTCAGGATGATCTGCTGATTGCCTTCCAGCAGGGCATTAAAGGTGTGGAAAAACTCTTCCTGAGAACGTTCTTTATTAGCAAAGAACTGAATGTCATCGATGAGCAACGCATCGACAGAACGGTAGTACCGTTTGAACTCTTCGATGGCGTTGTTTTGCAGGGCTTTGACCATGTCCTGTACAAAACGCTCGGAATGCATGTACACCACTTTAGCATTGGCTTTACGCGCCATGATGCCGTTACCGACCGCATGCAATAAGTGGGTTTTACCCAGACCGGTGCCACCATAAAGGAAAAGCGGGTTGTACGCGCCTCCCGGATTATCTGCCACCTGACGCGCCGCCGCGCGGGCCAGCTGGTTAGATTTACCTTCTACGAAGTTATCAAAGGTATGTTTCGGGTTGACGTTAGAACGATAGGACAGCTCGGGCTGAGCCGGTGAGCTATCCCAGCTTGGACGGGAAGGTGCCAGACGCGGAATGGCAGGCGCAGCCTGGGAACTGACACTGGCGGCGACAGGCTGACTGACACGCTGGATCACCGGCTTGCTGCCGACTTCAAAACGCAGCAACGGTGCATCCGGGCCACAGAAATCATTAAGCAAGCCGTTAATATTGTTTAGGTATTTGTCACGAACCCAATCCAGGACAAAACGATTCGGGGCATACAGCGCCAACGTATTGTCGTTGAGTTCCGCCTGCAGGGGGCGTATCCACATACTGAATTCTGTGGCAGGTAGTTCATCCTGCAAACGGGCAAGACATTGCTGCCAAAGCGAAAGTGACACGGCGGACTCCACTCGAACAAGTATCAAAAAAGAAAAGGATCAGGATGTTTTTTAAATCATGATTTTTGGCACACGTTCCGCCCGTCAATGGGGGAAATTTCTCTTACCACCCTGTCAGTGGCGTAAAGTCACGTGCGAACCGCTTTTTGCGATTTTTGTCGAAAGCATCCCAGCCGGGATCGCGATCGGAATGGCGGATCATAACGCAATCCGGCACAGAGATCCTCCCCTTCCTGACAGTTTAGATCCTTTTTATCCACAGGCAGCAATCGGCAAGTGGGTAAGCTTAGCCGATCCTTTTTAAATTAGGCGATGTAATCATCACTCTGCTGAAAAAATAGGAGTCCGCTGAGCTAAATTTCAACACTCTGCGAGGAAGATCTCACGCCTGTGGATAAGGATCAGCCGAGGATCCTTGCGATTTATGGCAGAGTCCGTATAATCCTCAGCCCTACGTGTGAAGCCTGTGTTCCTGATGGTCATAACCAGATGGATATTGCGGTGTGACCACGGGCAATTCTGGTAAACACTTGAACCATTTCTGGCAATGTAAATTGACTCAGGACTGTACAGTTATTACAATCCCGCTTCTTTATATGTTGCGACAAAGGCACCGGTCGTTTTTTCGCCGAAATGTCTTCGCGTTTACTGATCAGTAATAATTTAAGTTTAGGTAGAAATCGCCATGAAACGCACTTTCCAACCGTCCGTATTGAAGCGCAACCGTAGCCACGGCTTCCGTGCTCGTATGGCCACCAAAAATGGTCGTCAGGTTCTGGCTCGCCGTCGTGCGAAAGGCCGTACCCGTCTGTCAGCTTCTAAGTAATAAAAGCTAACCTATTTAGTGGTTAAGCTCGCTTTTCCCAGGGAGTTACGTTTGTTAACTCCCCGTCATTTCACTTTCGTCTTCCAGCAGCCACAACGGGCTGGCACGCCGCAAATCACGATACTCGGCCGCCTGAACGAGCTGGGGCATCCCCGCATCGGTCTCACCGTCGCAAAAAAACACGTCAAACGCGCACATGAACGCAATCGGATCAAACGCCTCACCCGCGAAAGTTTCCGCTTGAATCAGCATACGCTGCCGTCGATGGATTTTGTGGTAGTAGCCAAAAAGGGTGTCGCCGATTTAGATAATCGCGCGCTGACGGAAGCGTTGGAGAAATTATGGCGTCGACATTGCCGACAGGCTCCCGCATCCTGATAAAGCTGATACGTGGTTATCAGTTATTCATCAGTCCGTTGCTCGGGCCACATTGCCGCTTTCGACCAACCTGCTCTCAATACGGTATTGAAGCAATTGGTCGTTTTGGCATGTTAAAAGGCAGTTGGTTGACTTTGAAACGCGTATTAAAATGCCATCCTTTGAACCCAGGTGGTGATGACCCCGTACCGCCGAAAACCGACAATAACAGAGAACACTAACGATGGATTCGCAACGCAATCTTTTCCTCATCGCTCTGCTGTTCGTGTCTTTCATGATCTGGCAGGCATGGCAAACGGACCACGCTCCGCAACCGGCCAACCAGACCACGCAACAGACTGCGAACACTGCAAACGGTGATGCTGCTAATCAGGCTGTTCCTGATAGCGGACAGGGCAAATTAATTACAGTTAACAGTGATGTGCTGTCATTAACGATCAACACCCGTGGTGGCGACATTGAGCAGGCTCTGCTGAAGGCTTACCCGACGTCTTTGGGTTCTGACCAGCCTTTCCAGTTATTAGAAACGACTCCTAATTTCCTCTATCAGGCACAAAGTGGCCTGACAGGCAAAAACGGTCCAGACAATCCGGCTAACGGCGAACGCCCTCTGTTCCAGGCGAGCTCCGATACCTTCACGATGGCTGAAGGTCAGTCTGAACTGCGCATTCCGATGACTTACACGGCGGCAAACGGTGCAATTTATACCAAAACCTTCGTGATCAAACGTGGCTCTTACGCGGTAAACGTTGAATACAATATCAACAACACCACGGCAACCCCGCTTGACCTGACTATGTTCGGTCAGCTGAAACAAACCACCGAATTGCCTAAGCACCGTGATACCGGCAGTAATAACTTTGCCCTTCACACTTTCCGCGGCGCGGCATATTCCTCAAGCGATGACAAATATCAGAAGTATGCGTTCGATAAGAGCGATGCACTGAATGTCACGACTCAGGGCGGTTGGGTTGCAATGTTGCAGCAGTACTTTGCAACGGCGTGGATCCCATCAGCGAAAGACACCAACACTTTCTTCACGACCACCAATAACGGTATTTCAACGATTGGCTTTAAAGGCACACCGTTTACCGTTGCACCGGGCGCACAGCAACAAGTTGCTTCGATCCTGTGGGTTGGCCCGGAAATTCAGGACAAGATGGCTGCAATCGCGCCACACCTTGACCTGACGGTTGACTACGGTTGGTTGTGGTTCATCTCTCAGCCACTGTTCAAGCTGTTGAAATTCATTCAAGGGTTTGTCGGTAACTGGGGCTTCTCGATCATCGTTATCACCTTTATTGTCCGCGGTATCATGTATCCCCTGACCCGCGCACAGTACACGTCGATGGCGAAAATGCGTATGTTGCAGCCTAAACTGGCCGCCATGCGTGAGCGTATCGGGGATGACAAACAGCGCATGAGTCAGGAAATGATGGCGCTGTATAAGTCCGAGAAAGTGAACCCGCTGGGGGGCTGTCTGCCGCTGGTTATTCAGATGCCAATCTTCCTGGCACTGTATTACATGCTGTCTGGTTCCATTGAATTGCGTCATGCGCCATTCATCCTGTGGATCCATGACCTGTCAGCACAAGACCCGTACTACATTCTGCCGGTTCTGATGGGTATCACGATGTTCTTCATCCAGAAGATGTCGCCGACCACCGTAACCGACCCGATGCAGCAGAAGATCATGACCTTCATGCCGGTCATCTTCACCGTGTTCTTCCTGTGGTTCCCGTCCGGTCTGGTGGTGTACTACATCGTCAGTAACCTGGTAACCATTCTCCAGCAACAGCTGATTTATCGCGGGCTGGAAAAACGTGGCCTGCACAGCCGCGACAAGAAAAAGTCATAAGTGAAAGTCAGGACGGGTTTCGTCCTGACAGCTAAACTTGATGATAAAAAACAAAGGCGATCATTTGATCGCCTTTTGCATATCCGTAAAAAGACCAAAAGAGATGAATATGAGCACCTCAGATACCATCATTGCCCAGGCAACGCCCCCCGGCCGCGGTGGTGTAGGCATTTTACGCGTTTCCGGCCGCGCGGCGCGTGATGTGGCACAGGCTGTCTTAGGCAAACTGCCCAAGCCGCGTTATGCCGATTATCTGCCGTTTCAGGATGCCGATGGCAGTACGCTGGATCAGGGCATCGCGCTGTGGTTCCCCGGCCCGAATTCCTTTACCGGTGAAGACGTACTTGAGCTGCAAGGTCACGGCGGGCCGGTGATCCTGGATTTGCTGCTTAAACGCATCATTGCGCTTGAAAATGTACGTATTGCGCGTCCGGGCGAATTCTCTGAACGTGCATTCCTCAATGATAAACTCGATCTGGCGCAGGCTGAGGCCATTGCTGACCTGATTGATGCCAGTTCTGAGCAGGCGGCACGTTCAGCCGTTAATTCATTACAGGGCGCTTTCTCGAACCGTATTCATCATCTGGTGGAAGCACTCACTCACCTGCGGATCTTTGTCGAAGCGGCTATTGACTTCCCCGACGAGGAAATCGACTTCCTGTCTGACGGCAAAATCGAAGCCAAACTCAATACGGTGATGGGCGATCTTGATGCGGTGCGTGCTGAAGCGCGTCAGGGCAGTCTGCTGCGTGAAGGAATGAAAGTGGTGATTGCCGGGCGTCCGAATGCCGGGAAATCCAGCCTGCTGAATGCACTGGCAGGTCGTGAAGCCGCGATCGTGACCGATATTGCCGGCACTACCCGTGACGTTTTACGCGAACACATTCACTTAGACGGCATGCCTTTGCATATTATCGACACCGCCGGGTTGCGCGAAGCCAGCGACGAAGTTGAGCGTATCGGTATCGAACGTGCATGGAATGAGATCGAACAAGCTGATTTGGTACTGTTTATGGTCGACGGCACCACAACGGCCGCCACGGAACCTGCACAAATCTGGCCTGAATTTATGGCCCGCCTGCCAGCCTCTTTGCCTATCGTGGTTGTGCGTAATAAAGCCGATATCACTGGCGAAGCGCTGGGGCAGACACAAGTGAATGGTCACTCACTTATTCGCCTTTCCGCCCGTACCGGTGACGGCGTTGACCTGCTGCGCGATCATCTGAAACAGGTGATGGGCTTTAATCACAATATGGAAGGTGGATTCCTTGCCCGTCGCCGTCACTTACAGGCGCTGGAACAGGCTGCACAGCATCTGGTTCAGGGTAAAGATCAGCTGCTTGGTGCATGGGCGGGGGAATTACTGGCAGAAGAACTGCGTCTGGCACAGCAATCGCTGAGTGAAATCACCGGTGAATTTACATCCGATGATTTGCTGGGCCGTATTTTCTCCAGTTTCTGCATCGGCAAATAATCTGTCATGCGCAATAAAAACCCGCATTTTAACATGCGGGTTTTTATTGGCTTCAGAAGGTCGGCCTTACCAGACTTTATAAATCCGCCCGTTCTGTGCACCTTCCACACTGCGGCGGTACGCTTTTGCCACACGTGCTGCCGGGGCCGCTTCAAAGCCAGGGAAGAACGGGCCATAGCCTGCAAGGGATTCTTCTACCACTGTCGGGCTGACGGCGTTAATACGCATCCCGCGTGGTAACTCAATCGATGCACCACGTACAAAGCCCTCGACTGCCGCATTCACCGTGGTGGCGTTGGCCCCCTGACGGATGGGCTCATCAGCAATAATCCCGCTGGTCAGCGTGATGGAACCACCATCATTGAGAAATGCCTGACCGATCAGCGCAATGCGTACCTGCCCGAGCAGTTTATCCTGTAAACCAATATTGAATTGTTCTGCAGTCATTTCTGTCAGCGGGCCGAAATGCAGGCTCCCTGTGGTTGTGATAATCGCATCGAGTTTACCCGTACGTTGGAAAAGCGTTTTTACGCTGTTTTCGTCGGTGATATCTACCTGAAAATCCCCCTGTGTTTTACCTGCCGTGATCACCTCATGCTCACCTGCAAACTCACGCACTACGGCTTTACCCAATGTACCCGTCCCGCCAATCACTAAAATTTTCATCACAGACTCCTCAATAATGTTTGTGGGTTCATCTTTCACCAAACTGAGGGTTAGATATAGACTCGAATTATTCGTTCTGTTCTAACTCAGGGTTTGTAATATGGATAAGCTGCGGAATATCGAAGTCTTTGTCAGCGTAGTAGAAACCGGAAATTTCAGCACCGCGGCAGAAAAACTGGGGATCTCCGCAGTGATGGTTGGCAAGCACATTCAGCAGTTAGAAAAGTATCTGAATGCCCGCCTGTTGCAACGCACCACCCGCAGGCAAAGCCTGACCGATGCCGGTGAAGTATTTTATGAGAATGGAAAACGGGTGCTGGAACAGATGAAATTTACGGAAAGCGCGATGGAAAGCCTGCAAAGCGTACCGACCGGGCTGCTGCGGGTCAGCGCGCCGGTGTCACTCGGCTCCAGCGTGGTAGCGCCGATGCTGGCCCGTTATCTGCAAAAACACCCTAAAATTAATGTGGAGCTGATACTGAGCAATGCCCGGGTGGATTTGCTCGCAGAGGGTTTTGACGCGGCGATTCGCATTGGCGAAACAGGTGATGACCGGCTGGTCGCGAAGCCGCTGGCCCCCTATGAAATGGTGATCTGTGCTTCTCCGGAATATTTGCAGCGTTTTGGTATGCCCGCTTCGCCTGAAGATTTGAAAACGCACCCGTGCCTGGTGCATACCGTCTGGAATCAGAGCGAAGGCTGGCATCTGGCGAATGCAGAGCACACCACGTCAGCGTGGCCTGTCCATAGCCGTTATGTATCAAACGACGGCCATGCATTACGCGCCGCTGCGCTGGAAGGCGCCGGTTTGCTGTTGCAGCCCAAAGTTCTTCTGGCCAGTGATATTGCCAGCGGAAAACTGATCCCTGTGCTTGAGTCTTTTATCCCGAAGCCACGTCCGGTACATCTGGTGTATCTGCCCGATTTCAGACCACGCGCCAAACTCACCAGCCTGATTAATTTTATGACTGAACACACCTTTTACTGAGGCACTGTTCAAAATAAAAAGCGGTGAGTGATCACTCACTCACCGCCTGATTTAACTTTCTGTAGCAAACGTGATCAGAGCTTAAAGCCTGCAACCACGGTCTCCAGCTGAACGGTCTGATCCTGCATCGCCTGTGCGGCAGCCGAAACCTGCTCAACCAGCGCGGCATTCTGCTGCGTCGCATTATCCAGCTGAGTGATCGCGACGTTAACCTGCTCAATGCCCAGACTTTGTTCCTGACTGGAAGACATGATTTCGTTCATCAGTGTCGCAACATTATTTACGCCGCCCATGACTTCATCCATCGTCGTCCCGGCGGTCGCCACCAGTTCGCTGCCGGTGGAGATATCTGCCACCGAATCCTCGATCAGTTTTTTGATTTCACGCGCCGAAGTGGCCGAGCGCTGTGCCAGACTGCGTACCTCGGATGCCACAACGGCGAAGCCACGCCCCTGTTCACCGGCACGCGCCGCTTCAACCGCCGCATTCAGCGCCAGAATGTTAGTCTGGAAAGCGATGCCGTCGATCACGCTGATGATATCGACGATTTTATGAGAAGAACGGGTGATCGAACCCATGGTCTCAACCACTTGTTTCACCACCTCCGAGCCCTTCTCAGCAACTGCAGAGGCATCACGCGCCAGCTGGTTAGCCCCTTCCGCATTGGCAGCGTTTTGTTTCACGGTGCTGGTCAGTTGTTCCATTGAGGCTGCCGTTTCGACAATCGAACTGGCCTGCTCTTCGGTTCGTGCTGACAAGTCCAGGTTACCGCTGGCAATCTGACGCGAGGCCGAGGTGATCGCCAGACTACTGTCGCCGACCTGACGCAGAATCGACTGCAGGAAAGACAGGAAACCGTTGAAATTCTGGTTGATCTGATTGAACTCAGGGCTTCGGCTTTCCGGCAAACGACGGGTTAAGTCGGCACCGCCGGCGGAAAGCTGGGCGATATTTCTATTCAATGCTGCCAGCTGGCGCATGAAAATTTTAATTGCGGCGATCAGAACGATCAGTAACAACAAGACCATCGGGATTTGAACCAGTCCGAGGCTCGCCAGAATGCTGTGGCTGCGCGCCAGTAACTGGCTGGTCGGCATATCGGTGGCGATAAACCAGGGTCCCTGAATGTTACTCATGAATAGGGTGTGCGACGTGCCGTCATTGTCGTAGTCAGCGATCAGACTCGCCTGTCCGTTGATCTGATCCAGACTTTTGCGGATCTGCATCGCCAGTGGAGAAGTCTCACCCAGTGAAGCCAGTTTCGGCAATTTTTCATCGGTAGAATGGCTGGTACCGACAATTGTGCCGTCTTTTTCCACGATATAAATTTTCGCATGAACCTTTTTCTCCATCTCCGTCACCAGTTGGTTAAAGAAACCCAGTGTGACGTCAATGGTTGCGACACCCCATTGTTTATCGCCTTTGTAAATCGGCATCGCACAGTTAGTCCGCGGCTGCGTGCTGGCGTCATCGAAATAAGCAGGCGCCCAGACACACTGGCCCTTTTCACCTTTTGAAGCCGCCAGATACCACGACTGATCGAAATAGTTGGGAGATTCAGCGCTGTTCCAGAAGGTATTGACCGTCAGCTGATTATTATTATTACGGGCAAAGAAAGTGCTGAATTTGATTTTGGCCGGATCGCGTTGATTCGGCAGTGGCCAGATCCCGCCGCCAAATACCGCAGCGTCACCGTACTGATCAACCAGTGCCGGAAGTAAACGATCGATACTGTCGCTGTCCATTTGTGCGACAGTCTGGGTAATGGTCCGTACCTGAGACTCAACTTTATTCAAGCGGTCATTAATTGCCACTGCAACGTCATCCACCTGATTAGCCACCAGATTACTTTCTGTCTGCTTCAGCTGGGGAGCGATATACACCTGGATCACGATAAGCGTAACGATGACCAGCGCAATAAAAAACAAGCTGATCAATGCGATAAAGCGGGATTGCGTTGTTTTTAACATTTTTGGGCACTCACAGGCAAAGCAGCGAGATCGCTGCTTAATTAGTAACGGCATTTTCTGACGTTTCTTTATGTTGCTATAGTAGATATATCTGGCGTGAGAAGGGTATGCGTAAAAAACCAGAACATCATTCCAATGATATTCTTTCTCAATAAGGGACTTAGGCTGTGATGGCTTTCACTTTATGATGATGAAATATTGTCGGAAAAGGGAAAAAAGTGTGCAGTGCTGCGGGTTTTAAGCGGTTTTTAATGATTTCTCTTAATGTTATTCTTTAGCACAATTGAGAAAATGCGGTCGAACCATTAATCATGGAGTGAACAATGGCGTGCCATTTTGCAAGATGGGCAATGACGGATGCAGAACCGGATACACACCGGTTGCCCAAAGAGATCATATTATTCGCCAGACACCTTTCCGAAAAACAGCGCAAGCGTTTCTTAAACGGCCGCGTTCTGCTGGCTGAAATGATTTTCTATCTTTACGGCATCGCTGAGCTTCCCAACGTTATTACGCTGCCGAGCGGTCGTCCAAGTTTTGAATCCCCTGATCTGCCGGATTTCAGTCTGGCGTATGCCGGAAGTACCGTCGGTGTTTTAATCAGCAGCGAAGGAAAAGTCGGCCTCGATCTCGAAATCATTCATGCCCGCAGTGCGCTGGTGAATCCGCAACAGCAATTACAGCTTTCTGCCGTGGAGAAAACCTGGATTGCCATGCAATCGGATCCGGTGGAATCCTCGCTTCAACTGTGGTGTATCCGCCAGAGTATGCTGAAAATGTCCGGCCTGAACGATCAGAGCCCGCTTACGCTCAGCCTGAATCCTGCTTCGGGTCGTTTGCGGTCTACCATAACGCCCGAGGCGCAGGTGATGAGTGACATTGAAGGCTCAATTACCTGGGCCTGTGCGCAATCTCCCTCAATTATCCGTTTGCAATGCTGGCGTTATGAACCTGAAAACGGCTTTACCCGCACGCAAACCCTGTCAGTCGATCAGCAATCTGAATCACCACACTTCATGAAGTTCATCAGCCTGCCACCCGCTAAATAAAACTACACGTTTGTTTACGCCAGTTGTGATGTTTTCGTTTATGGTTACAGGCAATTCCTTTCGAAAAGTCACCCATAACAGGAGTTACCCATGTCAGCTCAACCACTGAAGTTTGTCACACTGTTAGGCAGTCTTCGTAAAGCGTCTTATAACGGAATGGTCGCCCGTACTTTGCCGAAAGTGGCACCAGAGGGCATCAGTATTGAGGCGTTGCCTTCCATCGGTACACTGCCGCTTTATGATGCAGATATTCAGCAGGAAGAGGGTTTTCCGGCCGATATAGAAGCCATAGCAGAGCAAATCCGTCAGGCTGACGGCGTGATCATTGTGACGCCGGAATATAACTATTCTGTGCCAGGCGGCCTTAAAAATGCCATCGACTGGATTTCCCGTTTGCCGAATCAGCCACTGGCGGGTAAACCGGTGCTGATCCAGACCAGCTCAATGGGCCCGGTCGGCGGCGCACGTTGCCAGTATCACCTGCGTCAGATTCTGGTGTTCCTGGATGCGATGGTGATGAATAAACCTGAATTTATGGGCGGCGTGATCCAGAACAAAGTGGATGAGCAGATTGGTGAAGTGATTGATCAGGGCACGCTCGATTTCCTGCGCGGTCAGCTTACGGCATTTGCCGACTATACGCGTCGCGTCAGCAAGTAATCTACAGCCTCAGAAATGCAAACAGCCCGCAAAATTGCAGGCTGTTTTTTTTGCCGTCACGAAAATCAATGTCCGTCAACAAATGCGATTTTCAGCACAAACAGCAGGGCGACAACGACCACACACGGACTGATTTCTTTCCAGCGACCGGTACCCAGTTTCATTACCACGTAAGAGATGAAACCCAGCGCGATACCTTCGGTGATCGAGAAGCTGAACGGCATCATCACCGCCGTCACGAATGCCGGAACGGCTTCGGTCAGATCATCCCATGAAACGCGTGCGAGACTGGAGGTCATCAGCACGCCCACATAAATCAGGGCACCGGCAGCCGCGTATTCCGGCACCATACCTGCGAGCGGAGAAATGAAGATAACCAGCAGGAACAGCAAACCGGTGACGACTGCCGTCAGACCGGTACGCCCCCCGACAGAAACGCCGGAAGTGCTTTCAATGTAAGCGCCAACCGAAGAGGTGCCGATAAAAGCGCCTGCGACAGACGAGATGCTGTCGACATACAAGGCCTGTTTCATCTGCGGGAATTTACCTTGCGCATCCGCCAGACCCGCTTTGTCCGTCACACCGATGAGCGTGCCGGAGGAGTCAAACAGGTTCACCAGCATGAAGGAGAAAATGACGCCTGCCAGTCCGATATTCAGCGCACCTTTCAAATCCACCTGGCCGACGACCGTAGTGATGCTCGGCGGCATCGACCAGAAACCGGTGTAATGCACGTCGCCGATCATCAGACCAATGACTGTCGTGACAATAATCGACACCAGTACCGAGGCGTGAAAATTGCGCGATGCCAGCACGGCAATAATGAAGAAGCCCAACACGCCGAGCAGCACGTTGTGTGAGGTCAGGTTTCCGATGGTCACGATGGTGTCAGGGTTCGGGACGATAATACCGGCGTTTTTCAGCCCCATCATGCCAATAAACAGCCCGATACCGGCGGTGATACCCACGCGCAGACTGACCGGGATGTTTGCAATCATCCAGTAACGGATGCGGAAAATGGTCAGCAGCAGCAAACCCACGGCACCCCAGAAAATCGCGCCCATCCCGATCTGCCAGGAAACGCCCATCGCGCCCACCACCACAAAAGCAAAAAACGCATTCAGGCCCATCGCTGGCGCCAGTGCCACCGGTAAGTTGGCGATAACACCCATCAGGATGCTGCCGAACGCAGCGATCAGACAGGTGGTCACAAAGACGGCCTGTTTATCCATGCCCGCGACGCCGAGAATTTGCGGGTTCACGAAAACAATGTAGACCATGGTCAGAAAGGTGGTTAAACCGGCGATAGTTTCGGTGCGTACGGTGGTGCCGTGCTGCGTCAGTTTAAACAGACGTTCGGCCAGTCCTTTACCCGCAGTCGCATTGCTCTGTGGTGTGCTCATTGGTGAGTTCCAAAATAGGGGAAAACAATCGGGGGGTATCCTAAGGATTTTAGCCCTAAAGCGCCAGCACTGGATGTATGGGATTAAATCTATCGTTGGGGTAGAGTGCCTGAATGCTTACCAATAGATGAAGTGTTCACAGGGAGAAAGTATGTCACAGGTTGAATGCGTCTTTTTTGATTGCGACGGTACGCTGGTAGACAGTGAATTATTGTGCTGCGAAGCCTATGTTGAGATGTTCGCGCATTTTGGCGTGACGGTTTCATTCGACGAAATGTATAGGAAATACAAGGGCGTTAAACTTTACGAAATCGTGGCTATCGTCAATAAAGAACACGGTATCGATGTGCCGAAAGAAGAGATGGAAGTGGTGTTCCGCCAGCATGTTGCGCGGCTTTTCGACAGCAAACTTGAGCCGGTTGTCGGCGCGCATGAGTTACTCGAACAAATTACCGTGCCGATGTGCGTTGTCTCCAACGGCCCGGTCACCAAAATGCAGCACTCTCTCGGGCTGACCGGCCTGCTCCCTTTTATGGGTGATAAACTGTTCAGCGGCTACGATTTGCAGCGCTGGAAACCTGATCCTGCCGTATTGTACAAAGCCGCAGAAGTCATGAAAGTGCCGGTTGAAAACTGCATTCTGGTGGAAGACTCCGTGGCGGGTGCCCAGGCCGGGATCACTGCCGGTATTCCGGTCTTTTATTACTGCGCCGATCCGCATAATCCTCCGCTCGATCACCCGCTGGTCATCACTTTTCACGACATGAACGAACTGCCGGAGATCTGGCGTCAGATGGGATATAAGATCACGCGCTGAAAGGCTTATTCAGACATTGCATAAAGCTTGCGTGGGTGGTCAGTCCGAGCAGTTGCGCACTCTCGCAACCGTTCAGTGCATCAGCAAGATGGCTGAACATTTTTAATTCCTGCCGCCCTCTTGCATTCACACATACCACCAGGACGTTCTGTACCCGCTGACTTTCAATCAGCAGCGGGTTTTGCAGATGCACAAAAATGCCGATAAAGGGCTGCTCGCGCTGTCCCGAACAGTGCGGCACAGCCAGATGATTGATGATCAGGTTTTCGCCCTGCGCTTCCCGCGCCACAATAAGCTCTGCCTCGGCGATTGTCAGCGCGTCACGACGGACGAGATGCTGGCAGATTTCGCCGATCACTGTTTGCCAGTTATCCTGCGGCGCATTCGCATAGGTAAAAGACAGGTGTTGCGGAAAACACACGGCGCTGTGCTGGTACAGCATCAGTCCAGCCAGCCTGATGCGCAGTTGCTCCAGTTCACGCTGTCCCACCAGTTCACTGACCGACCATACCGCCGTCGCATTCTCCATCGCCGGATATTGACGGTGATTATTGAGTACCAGCGCAACAGGCTGATGAAGCAGGCTGGCAAGTAGCTGTTCCGGATGCGTGGCGATAATCACATTCACACCGCTGATCTCCCGCTCGATAATTTCTTTATTAAGCGTCGCCATAGACAAATATTCACTGTAAACCACCAGATTCAGCACGGCAGATTGCGTCCGTTCCAGCGCACAGGCGAAATATAATCCTGCCCAGTCGTCATCATAAAACTCGATCTTCAGGCTCTGATTCAATTCGCGTACAAAAGACAAACTGAGGTCAAATGCCTGAGGATAGGTCGTTTTGATTTTACGAAAATCATGCAACGGCGCGACAGGCAGAATCGTCGGGCAGGCCACCGAGCGCTTAATATGGTCGGTCAGCTGACCAACCAGTTCCTCATCGATAAGCCCCGGCAACGGCGTTGCGACGCGCGTTAACACCGTGCGGATAGCCTCGGGTGTAATGCCGGAAAGCTTGTGCCGCAAGGGTTGCAGAATCTTCACCACCGAAAGATGGGTTGCGGGCAGATATTCCACCGCCAGCCCCAGCGCCGCCAGAAAGAGCGGCGTACCGAAAGGATAATCCAGTGTGGTTAACAGTGAGCGGGCAGACACAATGCGCGCACTGAAGGCATGCGCGCAATGTTCGCCACAACAGGCGGGGTTGCGGATAATCAGGTTCGCCAGCAATAAAACTTTTTGCCGGCCGTCGAGCAGAAGCGAATGACCATGTTTTGGCCGTGAGCCTATCAGCGGCTGCGTTCGGGATTTCTTGCGCACTGCGCTGATGAGATCGATGACGGCGGATTTACTCAGACGGAGTTTATCAGCCAGTGCTCCCAGTGGCAGACAGGCATTAAAGATCAGAGCCAGAAAGAGCGCGTCCTCCGCATTCCCCAGCAGACGCTCTATGTCACGCCCTTCTTCGACTAAAAGCTGATAACCCTCTGCGCCGGAGATAATTTTACCGGCTGCGCCCAGCCGGTAATTAATGTAGTCAATATCCCGCAACAGGGTACGCACGGAAATACGTGCGCACCTTGCCAGTGCCTGACCGCTGATCCGCTGGTGGCTGAGCGCGGATAAAATCTCTTTCTGTCGTGGATTCAACATCCCTGAGTTCTCCACAGCCCGTCAGCCGATAAATTGCGTCACCTGCTGATGAACGTCCTGTCCGTAATGATTTACCAGTGAAACGACCAGACGGATCAGCATGTTATAATCCGCAGCACAAATCACTGAGGCGTTTGCATGCAGATAGCGTGTCGGCAGACACAATGCAATCACCGGCCTTCCGCCGCCCATAACGTTATAACGCCCGCCATCCGTTGCGCCGGTTTTGAGTGTGCAAAACTGCAAATCAATACCCATTTCTGCTGCGGTATTCTTCACAAGCTGCGTTAATTTACGGTGAGCAATGTAACGCTTATCGAATAAAGAAATGGCTGGCCCTGCGCCGAGTTTCAGGGGAAAGGCGACAGGACAGAGGCCCGGTGTATCACCCGCCACCAGGGTGTCTATCACAATCGCGATATCAGGTTTCACGGCTTCCGCTGACGTCTGCGCACCGCGCAACCCAACTTCCTCCTGCACCGTCGCCACGGCATAAAGCTGGATATCCGGGTTCTGGCACTGGCGGAAAATCTCCGCCACTACGGCGCAGCCCGCACGGTTATCCAATGCTTTTGCCATAATGCCGACATCACCAAACGTGCTGAAGAAGGGCTCAGGGCAAATAAAATCTCCCACCGCCACGCCACGCTCTCTGACCTGTTCTGCCGACGCCGCGCCAATATCAATGAACATTTTTTCTATTTTCACGGGATGGCATTTATCTTCCTCCGTCAGTGCATGAGGTGAGACCGAGCCGATAATGCCGGGGATTTTTTCCCCGCTGGCGGTTTTTATTTCCACACGCTGATTGAGCATACTCTGGTTCCACCACGAACCGACGGTATCAAAGTAAATGAAGCCTTCCGCATTGATATGCTTAACAATAAATCCCACTTCGTCCATGTGCGCAATCAGCGCGATTTTCGGGCCACGGCTGCCTTTGCGGGCGATAAAACTTCCCAAACCGTCAAAGGTGATTTCCTCTGCATGAGGTTTAACCGCCTGATACAGGATTTCACGGATTTCCTGTTCGTCACCGCTGACACCGGAAGCCAGCGTCAATTTTTCCAGTAAACCGTCTTTTAAAATGTCAGATCGCATCAGCAGTTGTCCTTAACGTCTGGCGTTTCATCCACCAGTTTTTGAAAATAACGATGAAGGCCACGTTGAGCAGCAGCCCGATACCCAGCACCAGATAGAAGCTGTACCACGGCGACATCAGGCCAATAAGCGGATCGAAAACCCCAAGTCCGGGTGCCAGCCGCCGGAGACCAAAGACCATCACCAGCATTCCGGCAATGCCGCCGCTCAGCGTGTTGGCGGTGATCATCGGCAGAGGAGCCGCAAGTGCATAGGGAATAGCCGGTTCGGTGGCTACCGTGGCGCCTACCACCAGCGTGCTGACCGCAGCACCCCGCTCCTGTTCGGTAAACAGACGAGGGGCGAGAAATGTCGCCAGTGCGGCAGACATCGGCGGCATCAGCGCGACCACACCGACAATGGCATACCAGTCATAAATGCCTTTATCGAGCAGTGAAAAACAGAAAAACCACGCTGTTTTGTTGACCGGCCCGCCCATGTCAAACGCCAGCATCGCGCCGACCAGACAGGCTGCGCCGAGTTTCATCGACATCGGGATGGTATTGAGCAGATGCAGCAGGAGTTCCATCATGCCGGCCATGACGGGCCCGATCAGGTAGTAAGTCAGCAGGCCAAACAGCGCCAATGTCACGAACGGGATCAGCATTGAGCCGAGCAATGGCTGAAGTGAATTTCCAAGTCGGACTTTACGCAATGCACGGACGAAATAGCCGATGCTTAACCCGAGGACCACCGCGCCGAGAAAACCTGCGCCGGAACTGGTGCCCAGCATCGCGCTGTCATTGGCCAGATAACTGACCAGGAAGGCCGGGGCAAACGCCGGTTTATCGCCTACCGAACTGGCAATGTACGCACCCATTACCGGGATCATGAATTTGAACCCCAGATAACCGATGGATTCCACAATCCAGGTAAAGGATGGCGAAACGTCATTGCCCTGCGCAATATATGGCAACCCCATCTGCACCAGCATATTGGCCAGCGCCACCAGCAATCCCCCGCCGATCACAAACGGTAAAGCTGCTGAGACACCCGCCATCAGATGATTCATGATGCTGTCGGCTTTCACCGGCTGCTGACCAAGCCTGACGCCGGATGCCTCCTTCATTAACATTGCTTTTTCTTCCAGCGTGTTGAAGACAAGCGGAATGTTTTTCAGCGCGTCAGAAATTTTCATTTCCAGTACGCGTTTTCCGGCAAAGCGACGGCGATCGTCTTCACTGAGGGTTCTGCCCAGCGCCAGAATGACAAAATCTGCGGCCTCAATCTCCTGTGCGGTCAGTGTATTTTCCACGCCGCTGGCGCCCTGCGTTTCAACTTTAATATCGTGTCCCAGCGAACGGGCTTTTCTTTCCAGTGCCTCAGCCACCATATAAGTATGCGCAATACCCGCCGGGCAGTTGGTCACGGCGACCAGTTTCCAATTGTTTTCCATTGCCGACGTCCTGTCAGGAAATAGCGTTGAAAATCAGCTCAACAATGCCGTGTTCATCACGGGTTTTGAGTGCTGCGATAAAATCAGGATTGACCATTTTCCGACACAGTTTAGACAGTAACAACGTGTCGGCGTCTGAACCATTTTCGGGGATCATCAGACACAGCCAGCAGGAAACCGGCTCATCATCTGAGGCATTCCATGTGACCGGATGCGCAGTTCTGGCTACCAGAATACCGGGGGATGTGACACAGGCAGAACGGGTATGCGGCAGCGCGACGCCGTCACCAAATCCAGTAGAGCCATGTAATTCACGCACGGTGAGTGCCTGCGCAAAAATTTTAGGATTGTTAATTTTTCCAAGGCCAGCGGCCATTTCGGCCAGCTCATGGAGGATTTCAGCCTGTGTACGGCCGCGAAGGGAAAGGTTTATCGCCTGAGAAGAGAAAAGCGTCATGATGAAAACATCCATGTGAGAACAGGGTTTTCAGTATAAACAAAGCGCAGTGGGCGAATGATCGCCAATATGTCACGTCAGGAATGACATATTGGCAATGAATCAGTTTTCAGAGGCGGACGGATCGTAAGCCTGCATCCGCTTTTCCAGCTCAGTCAGGGAGCGCAGGCCATCGGCCAGTGGCAAGGTTTTATCATTAAAGATTTCCAGTGACCACGGGCCCGTGAAACCTTTACGGTTCAGCGTGCTGACGAAATCTACCAGCGGTAAATCACCCTGGCCGGGATAACAGCGGTAACTGCGGCTCCACTGCTGCACGTTCATGTCCTTAAACGGCGCATCGGCCAGTTGCAGGAAACTGATTTTTTCCAGCGGCACTTCATCCAGACGGTCCAGATTGTCACCCACCGCTAAAATATGAAAACTGTCGAGCACAATACCCAGCGCCGGGCTATTCACCTCGCGCACCCGATCCCACGCCTGACGGTAGCGGTTGATATGCTTCCCCCATGCCAGTGCTTCATAGCCAATGCGGATAGCATACGGCTGCGCCATTGCGGCCAGCGCCGCGAGATCGGCAATCTGTACCTCGCGCTCCGGCGAACTGGCGGGATCAGTATTGCTGCACACCAGTAAATGGTCGCATCCCAGTTCGCTCATCAGATCGAACTGACGGCGTGCGCTGGCAAGTTTTTCAACCCGCTTCTCCGCAGGCACCCCTTCGAAATCACGGAAAGGTTGCAGCAGGAAAATGCGCAGGCCGAGGGAATCGGCCAGGTTACGGATAGCCGCCGGTTTGACCGGACTTTTAAGTAAATCATCTTCGAATATCTCTACACCATCAAACCCTGCCGCCGCAATAGCAGTGAGTTTTTCTGGCAAAGTTCCTGGTACTGAAACTGTCGCAATAGAATGTAACCGGGTTGTTGCAGGCAAAATGGCGTCCTTTAATTCAGGCTTCGATACTTACAGTAGTGAACCCTCATGCCACGTTCGTCAAGTGCGGCGAAGTTGTATGAACGCACAGATTGTATCTGGACGAAGCAATGGTTAATCTCTGTGGCGAGAATGGGGTTAATGAAGAGGATAAGACGCTGAGCAGCCAAAATTCCCCGGCGCCGGGACGTAAAAATGATCCGATAGGGCTCAGGCAGCGCATTTTCGACAGTGCTCTGGCTGAATTCGCTGAATCCGGTCTGATGGGCGCGCGCATGGAAAACATTGCCTCCAATGCCCGTACTACGAAACGTATGGTGGTCTATCACTATAAGACCAAAGAAGCCCTGTATATGCTGGTGCTGGAGCACGTTTATCGCGGTATTCGTCAGCATGAACTGGAACTGGACTTATCTTCCCTGCCACCGGCGGAAGCGATCGTTAAACTGGTGGAAGCCAGCTTTGATTTCCATGTCTCTCATCCGGAATTCATCCGTATTGTGTCCACGGAAAACATGCTGCGTGGCCGGTTTATCCGCCAGTCCACCAGCATCCGTGAAATTAACAAAACGGCATTAACGCTGCTGGAAGATATCCTTGAACGTGGTAAACAAAGCCATCTGTTTAAGGATGATGCGCAGGCGCGTGACGTTCACCGCCTCATCAGCAGCCTGTGTGTGCACCAGGTCGCTAACCAATATACGTTCGGCGCTTTGTTTGAAAATCCGGATGAAGGGGATTTACAGACCGCCCATTATCGCCAGCTGGCTGTCATGGTTGCCCTGCGATATGTGATGAAATAATTGTGTTGATCGGACGCTGGTATCGATCTGAAAGCAAAAAGGCCTCGTCTGAGGCCTTTTTTGTGCGGCAATCTCAGCAAACCGTTATTCTTTCGGCGCGTCTTTGCCGTCTGTCAGTAATTTATCCAGTGCGTCGCCGCCGACATGACGGAAATCCTGACCTTTCACGAAGTAGAAAATGAACTCGCAAATGTTCTGGCAGCGGTCACCGATACGCTCGATAGAACGGGCGCAGAACAGCGCGGTCAGCACGCTTGGAATCGTCCGCGGATCTTCCATCATGTAAGTCATCAGCTGGCGCACGATGCCTTCATATTCCTGATCCACTTTTTTGTCTTCACGGTAAATACGCACCGCTTCGTCAAGATCCATACGTGCAAAAGCATCCAGCACATCATGCAGCATCTCTACGGTATGACGCCCCAGCGATTCCAGGCTGACCAGCAACGGCTGGTGCAAATGTGAGAATTTTTCCAGCGCCGTGCGGCAGATTTTATCGGCCACATCACCGATACGCTCGAGTTCAGAAATGGTTTTGATAATCGCCATCACCAGACGTAAATCGCTGGCGGTTGGCTGGCGCTTGGCAATGATGCGCACACAAGCTTCGTCGATCGCCACTTCCATCAGGTTAACTTTGTCATCGCCTTTGATAACGCGTTGCGCCAGTTCGGCATCCTGATTGTGCATCGCAGTGATGGCATCAGTCAGTTGTTGCTCAACCAGGCCACCCATCGCCAGAACCTGTGTGCGGATGTGCTCAAGCTCTGCATTAAACTGGCCAGAAATGTGTTTGTTTAAGTTCAGGTTATCCATTCTTTTTACCTCAACCGTAGCGGCCAGTAATGTAATCTTCAGTCTGTTTGCGCGCTGGTGAAGTGAACAGCGAGTCAGTGTCGCTGTATTCGATCAGTTCGCCCAGATACATAAACGCAGTGCGATCTGAACAACGCGCAGCCTGCTGCATGTTGTGAGTCACAATCACCACGGTGTAATCAGATTTTAGCTCGGTGATCAGTTCTTCGATACGACCGGTAGAAATTGGATCGAGCGCGGAGCAAGGTTCATCGAGCAATAAAACGTCAGGGCGGATCGCAATACCACGCGCGATACACAGACGCTGTTGCTGACCGCCGGACAGGCTATAACCGCTCTGGTGCAGCTTGTCTTTGGATTCATTCCACAGCGCGGCTTTAGTCAGCGCCCATTGCACGCGCTCATCCATGTCCGTGCGGGACAACTTCTCAAACAGGCGGACACCAAACGCAATGTTGTCATAAATTGACATCGGAAACGGCGTCGGTTTCTGGAAGACCATGCCAACTTTGGCACGCAGCAGCGCGATATCTTGCTTATCAACCAGTATGTTTTCGCCATCAAGCAGGATTTCACCTTCAGCATGCTGTTCCGGATACAACTGGTACATTTTGTTAAACGTACGCAGCAGCGTGGATTTGCCACAACCTGAAGGGCCGATGAATGCCGTGACTTCGTTCTTAGCAATATCCAGGGAAATATTTTTCAGCGCGTGGAATTTGCCGTAATAAAAGTTCAGATCACGAACCTGAATTTTGCTGTTGGATGCGTCAGTCATTCGACTCATTAAGACATCTCTCTTTTTCGTGCGCCGCATGGCGACGCCGGGTAAACAGTGACAGCAGCCGTTATCGCCTGCCATCAATAATGAATTAACTTATTGCTTTTTCGGGGCAAAAATCACACGCGCCAGGATGTTCAGTAACAGCACACAAACCGTAATCAGCAGCACGCCCGCCCAGGCCAGTTGTTGCCATTCGCCGAACGGGCTCATCGCAAACTTAAAGATGGTGACCGGCAGGTTAGCAATCGGCTGCATCATGTCGGTGCTCCAGAACTGATTGGAGAGCGAGGTGAACAGCAGCGGCGCGGTTTCACCGGCAATACGGGCAATCGCCAACAGTATCCCGGTAATAATGCCGGAAACAGAGGCTTTCAGCGTGATGGCTGAGATCATTTTCCACTTCGGCGTACCCAGCGCATAAGCCGCTTCACGCAGGCTGTCCGGCACCAGTTTCAGCATATTTTCCGTGGTGCGGATAACAATCGGGATCTGTAACAGCGCCAGCGCCAGCACACCCGCCCATCCGGAGAAATGCCCCATTTTTGCCACCATGATGGTGTACACAAACAAGCCCACCACAATCGATGGCGCAGAGAGCAGGATGTCGTTAATAAAACGGATGAATTCCGCCAGCCAGGATTTACGACCATATTCGGCGAGATAAATCCCGGCCATGACGCCCAGTGGCGTACCAATCAACGTGGCCCATAAAATCAGTAATCCGCTGCCTGCAATGGCATTAGCCAGACCACCGCCTGCCGTATTCGGTGGCGGGGTGTTCTGCGTGAACAGCGCCAGCGACATTCCGTCAACACCTTTAACGATAGTGGTGAACAGGATCCACACCAGCCAGAACAGGCCAAACGCCATGGTCAGCATGGAGATCATCAGTGCCAGACGGTTTTTCTGACGGCGCCACGCCTGACGTTTTCGACGCGATTCCAGCAGCGCCGGGGTACTTTGCATGTCGAGTGTCGTCATCTTAACGGCCCTCTTTCTTAGCCAGACGCAGGATCATCATTTTCGACAGCGCCAGAACAATAAAGGTAATGACGAACAGGATCAGTCCCAGTTCCATCAGTGCAGAGGTGTGCAATCCGGCTTCCGCTTCGGCAAATTCGTTCGCCAGTGCGGAGGTAATACTGTTGCCCGGCGCGTACAGCGATGCGCTGTCGAGCTGGTAGGTGTTACCGATAATGAAGGTCACCGCCATGGTCTCGCCAAGTGCGCGTCCCAGGCCTAACATCACGCCACCAATCACACCATTTTTGGTGAACGGCAGCACGATGCGCCAGATCACCTCCCATGTGGTGCAACCAATGCCGTAAGCAGATTCTTTCATCATCACCGGCGTTTGTTCGAATACATCACGCATAACGGAAGCTATGTACGGGATGATCATAATGGCGAGAATGACACCTGCCGCCAGAATACCGATACCGAAACCCGGGCCAGCAAACAGTTCGCCAACAATCGGGATACCGGAAAGCACGTCGCCCACTGGCGTCTGGAAATATTGCGCAAACAGCGGGGCGAAAACGAACAGACCCCACATGCCATAAACAATACTGGGGATAGCCGCCAGCAGTTCAATAGCAATCCCCAGCGGGCGCTTCATCCAGTTAGGTGCAAGCTCGGTGAGAAATAATGCGATGCCAAAGCTCACCGGAACAGCAATCAGCAGGGCAATAATGGAGGTTACAACCGTGCCATAAATCGGCACCAGTGCACCAAATTGTTGGTTCGGCGCATCCCAGGTTTTCGTCCACAGGAAGGATAATCCGAACTTTTCAATGCTCGGCAGAGAAGCAATAAACAGCGAGACGATAATGCCGCCCAGCATAAATAGCACTATCAGCGCTGCCAGTTTAACCAGCGCGCCGAAGATGATGTCACCGTTTTTGCCAGGTGCCTTGATAGCCGGCTTGTATTCAGCCATACCACTCTCTTTTAATTCAGATTTAATTCCCTCCCCGGCCGGAGAGGGAATGAAGCAGAGTTACTATACCCAAAATAATTGGAGTTGCACCAAGGCAGCAAGCAAGTGAATCCCGATGAGCTTACTCAAGTAAGTGATTCGGGTGAACGAGCGCAGCTAACGCCGGTGCAGCTTCAGGTATGACGGGTATTCCTAGTACAGTGCTTTACCGCTGCTGTCTTTGATGTTGGTCTTCCATGCTGCACGGATCTGCTCTACAACAGAGGCTGGCAGTGCGGCATAGTCCAAATCAGTTGTCAGTTTGGTGCCATTTTTGTAGGCCCAGTCGAAGAACTTCAGCACTTCTGCGCCCTTCGCTGCATCTTGCTGATCTTTGTAAACCAGGATGAAAGTGGTGGAGCTGATTGGCCACGCATTATCACCTTTCTGATTGGTCAGGTCCTGAGCGAAGGTTTTGCTCCAGTCAGCGCCTTTAGCAGCTGCACTGAAGGAGGCTTCCGTCGGGCTGATAGCTTTGCCGTCTGCATCGACCAGCTTGGTATAAGCCAGGTTATTTTGCTTAGCATAAGCATATTCAACGTAACCGATTGAACCTGGCAGACGCTGTACGAATGCGGCCACACCGTCATTGCCTTTGCCACCGAGACCCGTTGGCCAGTTCACCGTTGAACCTGCACCGATTTTGTCTTTCCACTCGCTGTTGACTTTCGCCAGATAGCTGGTGAATACGAACGAAGTACCGGAACCGTCAGCACGACGCACCACTGCGATGTTGGTGTCTGGCAATTTCACACCCGGGTTCAGCTTAGTGATCGCTGCGTCGTTCCACTTTTTGATTTTACCGAGGTAAATGTCACCCAGCGTTGCGCCATCGAGTGTCAGCTGACCAGATTTGATGCCAGGGATGTTAACAGCCAGCACCACGCCACCGATCACGGTAGGGAACTGGAACAGGCCATTTTTATTCAGATCTTCTTCTTTCATCGGTGCATCAGATGCGCCGAAATCAACGGTCTTGGCGATGATTTGTTTTACACCGCCGGAAGAACCGATGCCCTGGTAGTTCACCTGAGTACCGGTTGCTTTCTGATATGCGTCAGCCCACTTAGCATAGACAGGTGCGGGGAAGGTGCCGCCAGCGCCAGTCAGGTTAGTGGCAGCGAAAGCAGACATTGCTGTGAGGGAGAAAGTCGCTGCTACAAAACCGGCGACGGTGTTACGCATCAATTTCATGTTCCACTCCTGGTGGTTTTAAACTTCCCGACTGATGTCGACGTTAATTAAAGTGTTTGGCACAGGAGGAAAATAGGACAGTTTAGTGACAGTAAAATGTACGTTATATGACAGTTTTATGACACCGTTCACAATTCGAACCACCCGGGCAATATGAAGGTGTTTTAAGCGGGAAAAGCCGGTTATTACACCGGCAGATAATGAAAAACAGGTAAATTAACGCCCTTTTTTCTTACGACCAGGCTGGGCAAAACGCTTGCGGGATGCAGAATTAGCTTCAGGTTTTTCGGTATTTTTTGTTTTTGTGGCAGCCGGTTTTGTGACAACCGCTTTTTTAGCCTGAGTATGCTTTGCCTGCGTTTTTTTCGCCGGTTTATCTTCAGACGAGGAGTTTTCAATCAGCCTGAATAACTCGATCAATTCATCATCGGTTAAATCCCGCCATTCTCCCGGTGGAACACCTTTCAGGTTGATGTTCATAATACGCACGCGCTCAAGCTTAGTGACTTCATAACCGAAGTGCTTACACATACGGCGGATCTGTCGGTTAAGCCCCTGTACCAGCGTAATACGAAACACCATGGGTGCTTCTTTCTTTACTTTGCATTTCTTGGTCACCGTGCCAAGCATCGGCACGCCAGCGCCCATACCTGCAATAAATTCGTCAGTGATCGGTTTATTAACGGTCACGATGTACTCTTTTTCGTGATCATTACCGGCACGCAGGATTTTATTGACCAGATCGCCATGGTTAGTCAGTAAAATCAGCCCCTGGGAATCTTTATCCAGACGGCCAATCGGGAAGACACGCTTGCTGTGATTGACGAAATCACGGATATTGTCCCGCTCCCCCTCTTCCATCGTGGTGATAATACCTACCGGCTTGTTCAGCGCGATAAGCACCAGATCTTCTTCATCACGTGGCTCGATAAGCTGACCGTTAACTTTCACCACGTCTGTGGCAAACACCTGAGCCCCCACTGCGGCACGCCTGCCGTTGATGAAAACATTTCCCTGTTCGATGTAACGATCGGCATCGCGGCGTGAGCAGATACCGCTCTCGCTAATGTATTTGTTAAGACGAATGGAGGAATTGGTCAGCATTCAGCGGGGTACCTTCAGAAAAACGCGAACTATACCTTATCCGGGGCGGGTTACGAAGCCTGAGAGGGGAGAATCGTGATCGGCTGCCGGGAAAGTGGGGAATCAGGCAAAAACATTCTGAAAATAGAAAAGCGCCCCGGGAGGCGCTTATATATCGCATAGCTGAAACCGGACAGTCTTATTCGACAGTCACAGATTTCGCCAGGTTACGTGGCTGGTCAACGTCGGTACCTTTAATCAGGGCAACGTAGTAGGACAGCAACTGTAGCGGAACGGTATAGAAAATAGGTGCGACAATTTCCTCAACGTGTGGCAGCTGGATAATCTTCATGCCTTCACTGTCGGTAAAACCGGCATCCTGATCGGCAAAGACATACAGCAAACCGCCACGGGCGCGCACTTCTTCGATATTCGATTTCAGTTTTTCCAGCAATTCGTTATTTGGTGCCACCACGATCACCGGCATATCTGCGTCAATCAGCGCCAGCGGACCATGCTTCAGCTCACCCGCCGCATAGGCTTCCGCGTGAATATAAGAAATCTCTTTCAGCTTCAGCGCACCTTCCATCGCAATCGGATACTGATCACCACGGCCAAGGAACAGAGCGTGATGTTTATCAGAAAAACCTTCGGCCAGCGTTTCGATGGTTTTATCCAGCGACAACATTTGTTCGATACGCGCAGGCAACGCCTGGAGCGCGTGAACAATATCGTGCTCAACTTGCGGATTCATCCCTTTCAGGCGCCCCATACGCGCCACCAGCATCAGCAGAACGGTCAGTTGTGTGGTGAACGCTTTGGTTGATGCCACGCCGATTTCAGTGCCTGCTTTGGTCATCAGCGCCAGATCGGATTCACGCACCAGTGAAGAACCGGCTACGTTACACACTGCCAGAGAACCGAGATAACCCAGCTCTTTCGACAAACGCAGCGCGGCCAGCGTATCTGCCGTTTCACCAGACTGAGACAGTGTAATGATCAGGCTGCCCGGACGAACGGCAGATTTGCGATAGCGAAACTCTGAAGCGATCTCAACATCACAAGGCATGCCAGCCAGTGACTCAAACCAGTAACGCGCCACCATTCCCGAGTTATATGACGTGCCACAGGCGATAATCTGCACATGTTGAACACGCGATAAGATTTCGTCCGCTTTTTCGCCCAGCTCGCTGAGGTTCACTTCACCGTGGCTGAAACGCCCTTCCAGGGTGTTTTTGATTGCCAGCGGCTGTTCGTAGATCTCTTTTTGCATATAGTGACGGTATACGCCTTTATCACCGGCGTCGTACTGCACTTTAGATTCAATTTCTTCACGCTCAACGGCATGGCCGGTTTTATCATAAACGCTGACAGAACGGCGTTTAATTTCAGCCACATCCCCTTCTTCAAGGAACAGGAAGCGACGGGTCACAGGTAACAGTGCCAACTGGTCGGAAGCAATGAAGTTTTCCCCAACGCCACGACCAATCACCAGCGGGCTACCGGAACGGGCGGCCACCAGGACAGACGGGTCGCGCCTGTCCATCACCACAGTACCGTAAGCGCCACGCAGTTGCGGGATCACACGCTGTACGACTTCCAGCAGCGTACCGCCCTGAAGTTGTTCCCAATGCACCAGATGTGCGATCACTTCAGTATCCGTTTCAGAATCAAAACGGTAGCCGCGTTCAGTCAGTAATTCACGCAGAGGTTCGTGGTTTTCGATAATACCGTTATGCACGACGGCAATGTAATCAGATACATGCGGGTGAGCATTCGCTTCAGAAGGTTCGCCATGAGTGGCCCATCGCGTGTGAGCAATACCGGTGCCGCCCTGCAAAGGATGTTCGTCCAGTGCATCAGCCAGCATCTGGACTTTACCCAGACGACGTAAGCGGCCCATTTTTCCCGCAGCATCAATGACAGCCAGCCCGGCGGAGTCATAACCGCGGTATTCGAGACGACGTAAACCTTCCAACAGAATTTCAGCAATATCGCGTTGCGCTACTGCGCCTACAATTCCACACATCAGTTTTATTCCTATTGAAGGTCTTTTCGGGACCTTTTTTGATGCCTGACCTGATTTATCCACAAGCCCCGTTTTCCGGTGTACTTGCGGTTCCCCGAGCCTTGTAGAGAGTGGGGAATTATTATGAACAGCTTATTTTTTCTTTACCGGTTTCTGCCAGTCTGGTTTATGTAACTGAGGCACCCGGCTTAACACTAAACCCTTGTCCGGCACGTCGCGGGTGACCGTTGTACCGGCGGCGATGGTCACGTTATTCCCCACTGTCACGGGCGCGACCAGTTGAGAATCTGAACCCACAAAGACATCGTTACCGATGATGGTCTTATGCTTGTTTACACCGTCGTAGTTACAGGTGATGGTACCCGCGCCGATATTAACGTTATCCCCTATATCAGCATCACCAAGATAGGAGAGATGGCCCGCTTTTGAGCCTTTGCCGAGACGCGCTTTTTTGATTTCAACGAAATTGCCAACATGCGCACCTTCTGCCAGTTCAGCGCCGGGACGCAGACGGGCAAAAGGCCCGACCGTACAGCCGCTTTCCAGCACTGCATCTTCGAATACGCTGTACGGACTGACTTCGCAATCGTCGCCGATAACGCAATTTTTCAGCACACAGCCTGCGCCGATCTTGACGCGGTCACCCAGTTTTACGTGACCTTCGATAATGACATTGGTATCTATCAGTACGTCGATACCATGCGACAGTTCGCCACGCAGATCAAACCGCGCCGGATCCATCAGCATTACGCCTTCAAGCAACAGACGTTCTGCCTGTTCACTCTGATATACGCGTTCAAGACGGGACAGTTGCAGGCGGTTATTCACACCATCCACCTCACTGTTACGCGCCGGATGCACCGTCGCGATGATATGTCCTTCGGCGTGCGCCATCGCAATAATGTCAGTGATGTAGTATTCACCCTGCGCATTGTTGTTGCTCAGTTGGCTGAGCCAGCGTTTTAATGACGCGCCATTGGCGACCAGGATGCCGGTGTTAATTTCACGGATTTTCAGCTGTTCTTCGCTGGCATCTTTTTGCTCAATGATGCCGGTAACGATGCCATTCTCACGAACGATACGCCCATAGCCAGTGGGATCATCCAGCACCACCGTCAGTAAACCTATGCCACCTTCCGGTTTGGCTTGCAGTAAATTATTCAGCGTATCGACGGAAATCAGCGGAACATCGCCGTACAGCATCAGGATATCTTCGTCATCGGCAAAATAAGGCGCCGCCTGCTGCATCGCATGACCGGTCCCCAGTTGCTCTGCCTGCAATACCCAGTTCAGATCACTGCCCGCCAGATTTTTCTTCAATAAATCGCCACCGTGACCATAGACCAGATGCACGTTGCGGGCGCCGACCTGCGTAGCCGCATCAATAACGTGCTGGACCATTGGCTTGCCCGCCAAGGAATGAAGAACTTTTGGAAGGTTGGAATACATGCGTGTTCCCTTGCCCGCGGCAAGGATCACCACACTCAGTGTGCTGTTCGACATAGGTAACCTGACAAATCCAATTTGAGTGACAAATGTAATCCGTTCAATGGACGGATTACTACATATTTCGCTTCAAAAACCACCCGAAAGCCGCAGCCAGCAAGGGTTGAACACGACATAGACTACAGCAAAAAAACGGAGGGTAAAGCGTCCACTAATCGTCCAAGTATTCCACTAAAATCGAAAATTAACCTTGGGGAAATGACTGAAAATACGCTTTTTTAAAAACAAAAAAAAAGCGACCCGAAGGTCGCTTTTTAAACTGATTTAGTTACATCGCTTTTCTGGTTAGTTCGATAACGCGAAGTTTCGCGATCGCCTTAGCCAGTTCCGCTGACGCCTGAGCGTAATCAACGTCGCCGTGAGAACCACTAATGTGTTCTTCCGCTTTGCGCTTAGCTTCAAGCGCTCGCGCTTCGTCGAGGTCTTGCCCACGGATTGCAGTATCAGCCAACACGGTCGTTGCATTCGGTTGCACCTCAAGGATGCCGCCGGAAAGATAGATATACTCTTCTTCACCGTGTTCTTTAACAATGCGCACCATGCCAGGCTTGATGGCGGTGAGCAGCGGAGCATGCCCCGGGAAAATACCCAGTTCGCCTTCGCTACCCGTCACCTGGATCTTTTGTACCATGCCGGCAAACATACGTTTTTCCGCACTGACAACATCCAGATGGTAAGCTTTTTCAGCCATGTCATCCTCTCTCACAACAAGCTAGCGTTACAGTTTCTTGGCTTTTTCCACTGCTTCATCAATGGTGCCAACCATGTAGAACGCTTGTTCCGGCAGGTGATCGTAGTCGCCGTCCATAATGCCTTTGAAACCACGAATGGTATCTTTCAGCGATACGAACTTGCCCGGAGAACCGGTAAAGACTTCGGCCACGAAGAATGGCTGGGACAGGAAGCGCTGAATTTTACGCGCACGGGATACAACCAGTTTGTCATCTTCTGACAACTCGTCCATACCCAGGATCGCGATGATGTCTTTCAGTTCCTGGTAACGTTGCAGAATAGACTGCACGCCACGAGCCACATCGTAGTGTTCCTGACCAACAACCAGTGGATCCAGCTGACGGCTGGTGGAATCCAGTGGGTCAACCGCCGGGTAAATACCCAGTGACGCGATCTGACGACTCAGAACCACGGTCGCATCTAAGTGAGCGAAGGTGGTAGCAGGTGATGGGTCAGTCAAGTCATCCGCAGGAACGTAAACGGCCTGTACGGAGGTGATGGAACCACTTTTGGTAGAGGTGATACGTTCTTGCAGAGCGCCCATCTCTTCCGCCAGCGTTGGCTGATAACCTACCGCCGATGGCATACGGCCCAGAAGTGCGGACACTTCAGTACCGGCCAGGGTGTAACGGTAAATGTTGTCAACGAACAGCAGTACGTCACGACCTTCATCACGGAATTTCTCCGCCATAGTCAGGCCGGTCAGTGCAACACGCAGACGGTTACCTGGTGGCTCATTCATCTGACCATACACCAGGGAAACTTTGTCGATAACGTTGGAGTCAGTCATTTCGTGGTAGAAGTCATTACCCTCACGAGTACGCTCACCCACGCCTGCAAACACAGAATAACCGGAGTGCTCGATCGCGATGTTACGGATCAGCTCCATCATGTTTACAGTTTTACCTACACCCGCACCACCGAACAGACCGACTTTACCGCCCTTAGCGAACGGACACATCAGGTCCATAACTTTGATACCGGTTTCCAGCAATTCCTGAGAGTTTGCCAGCTCTTCATAAGAAGGCGCAGCACGGTGAATCGCACGACGTTCTTCTTCGCCGATTGCACCTTTCATGTCGATTGGTTCACCCAATACGTTCATGATACGACCCAGAGTCGCTTTACCCACCGGTACTTCAATTGGGTGTTCCAGGTTGTTCACTTTCAGACCGCGACGCAGGCCGTCTGAGGTACCCATTGCGATACAACGAACAACGCCGCCGCCTAACTGTTGCTGTACTTCCAGCACCAGTTTGGAGGTACCGTTTTCTACCTCAAGAGCATTGTACACGTTCGGTACTGCATCCTGAGGGAACTCGACGTCCACCACGGCGCCGATTACCTGGATAATCTTTCCAGTAGCCATCTTGAATCCTCTACGTAATTCGTAAACCTAGCTTAAACCGCGGAGGCTCCCCCGACGATCTCGGTGAGTTCCTGAGTGATGCTGGCCTGACGAGCTTTGTTGTATACCAACTGCAGCTCTTTGATCAGGCTGCCGCCGTTATCGGTTGCGGCTTTCATCGCTACCATTCGCGCGGCCTGTTCGCTGGCCAGGTTTTCTACGACGCCCTGATAAACCTGGGATTCCACATAGCGACGCAGGAGAGTATCCAGCAGTGCTTTAGGGTCCGGCTCATACAGGTAATCCCAGGATTTTTTCGCCAGTTCGCCGTCTTCTGCAGGTGGCAGAGGCAACAACTGAACGATACGTGGTTCCTGGGACATGGTATTGACGAACTTATTGCTAACAACGCATAACTTGTCTAAACGACCTTCGTCGAAAGCCTGCAACATCACTTTCACCGGCCCGATCAGTTCTGACAGAGAAGGGTTATCCCCCATGCCAGTCACCTGAGCAACAACGTTGCCCCCAACGGAGCCGAAGAAAGAAGCTGCTTTGGAACCGATCAGTGCGAGATCAACTTCAACACCTTTTTCGGACCAGCCTTTCATCTCTGACAGCAGTTTCTTGAACAGGTTAATGTTCAGACCACCACAAAGACCACGGTCGGTAGACACCACCAGATACCCGACGCGCTTAATTTCACGCTCATCCAGGTACGGGTGCTTGTATTCCAGATTCCCAAGCGCAAGGTGACCAATCACTTCACGAATGGTTTCTGCATAAGGACGGCTGGCCGCCATGCGATCCTGCGTTTTACGCATTTTGGAGGCGGCGACCATTTCCATCGCTTTAGTGATCTTTTGCGTGTTTTGCACGCTGCTGATCTTACTACGTATCTCTTTTCCGCCGGCCATCTCTGCTTCTCCTCATTACCAAACGGCCTGCTGCTTATCTGCCAGAGGCAGGGCAGCAAGGCCGCGAGGTGTTACCAGGACTGGGTTGCTTTGAAGGTATCAAGGATATTTTTGAATTTACCCTCGATCTCATCGTTATACGCACCAGTTTGGTTGATTTGCTGCAGAAGCTCGCCGTGCTCACGGTCGGCGTAAGCCAACAGTGCCGCTTCGAAGCTACCGACTTTAGACAACTCAACGTCTTCCAGATAACCACGTTCTGCTGCGAAGATAATCAGAGACTGCGCAACGATTGACATCGGAGCGTATTGTTTCTGTTTCAGCAGCTCAGTCACTTTCTGACCGTGGTTCAGCTGTTTACGGGTTGCCTCATCCAGATCTGAAGCGAACTGCGAGAACGCAGCCAGCTCACGATACTGTGCCAGAGCGGTACGAATACCACCGGACAGTTTCTTCATGATCTTAGTCTGAGCAGCACCACCCACACGGGATACCGAAATACCCGGGTTAACCGCAGGACGAATACCGGCGTTGAACAGGTTAGATTCCAGGAAGATCTGACCATCAGTAATCGAAATTACGTTGGTCGGAACGAATGCGGAAACGTCACCCGCTTGCGTTTCGATGATTGGAAGCGCAGTCAGGGAACCCGTTTTGCCTTTCACTTCACCCTTGGTGAATGCTTCAACATACTCGGCGTTTACACGCGCAGCACGTTCCAGCAGACGGGAGTGGAGATAGAAAACGTCGCCTGGGTAAGCTTCACGACCTGGTGGACGACGAAGCAACAGGGAGATCTGACGGTAAGCAACAGCCTGTTTAGACAGGTCATCATAAACGATCAGTGCGTCTTCACCGCGGTCACGGAAGTATTCACCCATTGCGCAACCGGAGTACGGTGCCAGGTATTGCAGTGCAGCAGATTCTGATGCAGTTGCAACAACAACGATGGTGTTTGCCAGTGCGCCGTGCTCTTCCAGTTTACGAACCACGTTAGAAATAGTGGACGCTTTCTGGCCGATAGCCACATAGATACATTTGATGCCGGAATCACGCTGGTTAATGATCGCATCGATCGCCAGAGCGGTTTTACCGGTTTGACGGTCGCCGATGACCAGTTCACGTTGACCACGACCGATTGGGATCATGGCATCAACGGACTTATAACCTGTCTGCACAGGTTCATCGACGGACTGACGTTCGATAACGCCAGGTGCGATCGCTTCAACAGCTGAGAAGCCGTCGTGCTCTACCGGACCTTTACCATCAATTGGCGCACCCAGGGTGTTAACAACGCGACCTAACAGGCCACGGCCAACAGGAACTTCCAGGATACGGCCAGTACATTTTACTTTCATACCTTCGGCGAGGTCAGCGTAAGGGCCCATTACAACGGCACCTACAGAGTCGCGCTCCAGGTTCAGGGCGATAGCGTAACGGTTACCCGGCAACGCAATCATTTCGCCTTGCATGACATCGGCTAAGCCGTGCACGCGGATGATCCCGTCACTGACGGAAACGATAGTACCTTCATTGTGAGCTTCGCTCACCACATTGAACTGAGCAATGCGCTGCTTGATCAGTTCGCTGATTTCGGTGGAATTCAGTTGCATGCTCCAGTCCCCTTAAGACTGCAAGACGTCTGCCAGGCGTTCCAGACGACTGCGAACGCTGCCATCAATCACCATATCACCTGCACGGATTACGACACCGGCAAGAACAGACTTGTCAATTTTGCAATTCAGCTTAACTTTGCGAGACAGACGTTTTTCCATCGCAGCGGCAATTTTTGCCTGCTGTTCTTCCGTAAGCGGATTTGCTGAAGTTACTTCAACTTCAGCAACAGCCTCAAGAGAGGCGCGCAGTTCAATAAACTGCTCCAGTACTTGCGGTAGAACGCGTAAACGTCCATTTTCAGCCATCACCTTAATCAGGTTTTGGCCTGCGTCGTCGAGTTCGTCACCACATACGGCAATAAACGTTTTAGACAAAGTTTCAGGCGCGCTAGCACCGGAAAGCAGTTCTTCGATTTGTTCATTGCGCGTGACTTCAGCCGTGAACGCTAACATGGACTGCCAGCGGTCTAAGCTTTGGTGCTCAACGGCAAAGTCAAAAGCTGCTTTGGCGTAGGGGCGAGCTACAGTTACAAATTCAGACATCAGCCCCTCCCTCCTTACAGTTCAGCGACCAGTTTATCAACGATGTCGCTGTTAGCAGCTTCATCCACGGAACGTTCGATGATCTTCTCGGCGCCAGCAATGGCCAAAATCCCGACTTGCTTACGCAACTCTTCACGGGCGCGTTGGCGTTCGGCGTCAATCTCTGCCTTGGCTTGCGTCACGATCTTGTTACGTTCCTGCTCGGCTTCAGCTTTTGCTTCGTCGACGATTTGGGCTTTACGCTTGTTCGCCTGATCGATGATTACCTGAGCTTCAGCTTTGGCTTTCTTCAGTTGGTCGGTCGCATCGGCTTGCGCTAAGTCCAGCTCTTTTTTTGCGCGTTCTGCGGAAGATAAACCTTCAGAAATTTCTTTCTGACGTTTTTCGATGGCAGCCATAATTGGCGGCCATACGTACTTCATGCAGAACACGACAAACAGGACGAACGCGATAGCCTGGCCGAGGATTGTTGCGTTAAGATTCACAGCACAATGCCTCTTTCAAAGTGAATTATTTGATGTAGTTCGATTAACAGTGAGCAAGCTCAATGTTAGGCGACAGCAAACATCACGTACAGACCCAGACCAACCGCAATCATTGGGATTGCATCGACCAGACCCATAACGATAAAGAACTGTGTACGCAACAGAGGGATCAGGTCAGGCTGACGTGCAGCACCTTCCAAGAATTTACCACCCAAGATGCCGATACCGATTGCAGCACCGATTGCCGCCAGGCCCATCATCACAGCGGCAGCCATGTACAGCAGATCCATACTCAGGTTTTCCATGACAGTCTCCAGTTTGTTTCAGTTAAAACGCAGTAGTGTTGAAAGAAAATCAGTGTTTTTCAGATGCCATCGAGAGATAGACGATCGTCAGAACCATGAAAATAAAGGCTTGCAGCGTAATGATCAGGATGTGGAAAATGGCCCAAGGCACATTCAGGATCCACTGTGACCACCACGGCAACAGGCCAGCAATAAGGATGAAGATCAACTCACCCGCATACATATTGCCAAACAGTCGCAGACCCAGTGAAACTGGTTTAGACAGCAGGCTGACACCTTCAAGAATCAGGTTAATCGGAATGAAAACCGGATGATTGAATGGCTGCATTGTCAGTTCTTTGATGAAACCGCCAAAGCCTTTCATCTTAATGCTATAGAAAAGAATCAGAATGAATACGCCAAGCGCCATGGACAACGTGATGTTCACGTCAGCCGTTGGAACCACACGCAACGCAGGCAGACCAAGCAATTTTTCACCGATAGTCGGCAGCAAATCAATTGGCAGCAAATCCATCAGGTTCATCATAAACACCCAGACGAAGACGGTCAGCGCGAGAGGTGCAATCACTTTGCTCTTGCCGTGATACATGTCACGCACGCTGCTGTCGACGAAACCAACGACCAGTTCAACTGCGGTTTGCAGCTTCCCCGGGACACCGCTGGTGGCGTTTTTGGCTACGCGATGGAAAATAACCAGAAAGAGTACTCCGAGGAACACGGAGAAAAACATCGAATCGATGTTAATCGACCAGAATCCCGTCCCGATCTGAAGCTGAGTCAGATGGTGACTGATATACTCTTGTGGAGTAGAGATTTCTCCTGATGCAGACATGATGCCTCTTACCCTTTAGTAGTTAAGTACGGTAACTGTTAATGACGGCCGGTGCCAAAATCTGAGTCATCAACACCGATAAATAGGCCAACCCCAACGGAGCAAAAGCCGCTTTAAACAGGCCAAGTGCGATAATCATTAAGATCACCGTAGCCAGCACCTTCAGCGCTTCTCCAATTGCAAAGGACCAGGCAACCCGTCCAGAGACCGTTGTTTGCGCCTGATGACGCCATGCAAACAGCATGAACAGTATATTTGGTAACCAAGCGGCCAACCCACCCATAAGAGCCGATAGGGTCCATTCCAGGCTTTTTAAACCAAATACTGCACTGAGCAGAACAAAGGTCAATAACTGCAGTATCAATAGCTTTCTGGCAACCTTCACACTCTGTGTACTGTGTAAAATACCGGATACAGACATGACGTTTGTTCTCTCCGTATCGAGTACCTAGCTGGAGGTATACTGAATGCCGTATATCACTGCCTTTACTGTTTTGAGTCAAGCAGCAAAAACCGAGCAAATTATACGGGGCACAGGAACGAATTCAATGGATAAGTAGCGAAAAGGTGAACAATTATTTAAATTTTCCTCTTCATCACTATTTTGCCAACCAAACTATAGCTGAATTTGCCCTTTTTACTTTGGTTCGGTTATTTCATCACCCGACAAAGAAGCGTGCACTGGATCACATAATTAACGCTAATCCCTTTATATACCCAGCATGCTTTCAATGTCTTTAGCTAAACAGGCTTTTTAAAAGCCATATAAATCAAATTGTTAATGAAATACTGCTCGAATATCAAACTTATTTAAAAATAGGCTCGATTTATTTACACAACAACCCAACAAATAACAACATTTTCATTACAAATTGAATATCAGCAGCTTGATGCCCGTTCAATTTCAAAAGTGACTATTACGCTCCGGATTAAAATAAAAACATCTCAGAAATGCTATCAGGGTGTAAAAAAGCGGTGTTTGGGTGTTCTTCCCTGCTATATAATTAGCCTGCTCATTTTAACTAAGTTAACACATGTTTTTTTTAAATCTTTTTTGATAAATCGCAACTTTAGTTTGCGCTAAGAATTATCAGATGACGTTCGCCGTCAAGTTCGGGTACCTGCAGCTTAATGACTGACTTCAGAGTAATCCCTGCCGGCAGCGCAGCAAGTTCATCATCAGGACGTACACCCTTTAAGGCATAAAAATGCCCCTCACCTTTCACGGGCAGATGGTGACACCAGGAAAGCATATCCTGCATTGATGCGAAAGCACGGCTTATCACCCCATCAAAAGGTGGATTCGGCACAAATTCTTCCACACGACTTTGTATAGGCTCGATATTTTTCAGCCCCAGCTCATGCTGAACCTGACGCAAAAAACGCACGCGCTTACCCAGGCTGTCCAGCAACGTAAAGTGTGAATCAGGGCGAACAATGGCCAGAGGGATCCCCGGTAAACCCGGGCCGGTGCCAACGTCAATGAAACGGCTACCTTGCAAATGCTCGTTCACCACAATGCTGTCCATAATATGACGTACCAGCATCTGCATCGGGTCACGGACAGATGTCAGGTTGTAGGCTTTGTTCCACTTATGCAGCAGTTCAACATAGCCAATCAGTTGTTGTTTTTGCTGATCGGGTAACGCTATTCCTGCCGCAGCAAGCAGCGAGTCGAGTTTATTATGCACGGTGAATCCTCAGACAGAATCGATATGCCGGGAACAACCCGGTTTAAAAATGATAAAACATACAGAATGATGGGAAAAGTAAGAATCGACCGCCGCTTCGGGATACCAAGGGCGGTCATCAGAGCAGTCGTTTATGCGCTGCGGCGCAGCAAACCTTGTTTTTTAAGCCAGATCAGCAAAATTGAGATTGCAGCCGGCGTAATACCGGAGATCCGTGAGGCCTGACCAATGGAGGTTGGCTTGTGATCGTTAAGTTTGGCGATCACTTCATTTGAAAGGCCATTCACCTGCCGGTAATCAAGATCGACAGGCAGCACCGTATTTTCGTTACGCTGCTGTTTTTCGATCTCTTCCTGCTGACGGGCAATATAACCTTCATATTTTATCTGAATTTCCACTTGTTCTGCCGCCTGCACATCCGGAACAGAAGGAGCGAACGGGGAAAGTCGGGTGATTAATTCATAGGTCATTTCAGGACGACGCAGCAGCTCTTCCGCACTGGCTTCTTTAGAAAGCGGGGCAGAAAGATGCGCGTTGATTTCATCAACCTGGGCATGATGAGGGTTCACCCAGATACCCCGCAAACGCTGACGCTCCTGCTCGATCATTTCCAACTTTTCGTTGAAGCGTGCCCAGCGGGCATCGTCAACCAGGCCTAACTCACGGCCCTTTTCTGTCAAACGTAAATCAGCATTGTCTTCGCGCAGCATCAGTCGATATTCAGCACGTGACGTAAACATACGGTACGGTTCTTTAGTGCCAAGCGTACACAGATCGTCAACCAGCACACCGAGGTAAGCCTGATCACGACGTGGTGCCCAGCCGTCTTCTTCACTGGCGCAACGGGCGGCATTCATACCGGCGAGTAAGCCCTGCGCAGCGGCTTCTTCGTAACCCGTCGTACCGTTGATTTGTCCGGCAAAGAACAGACCCGCGATAAATTTACTTTCCAGCGTTGGTTTCAAATCACGCGGATCGAAGAAATCGTATTCAATGGCATAGCCGGGACGAACGATCACCGCATTTTCCATCCCCTGCATTGAGCGGACGATCTGCATCTGTACATCAAATGGCAGGCTGGTTGAAATCCCGTTCGGATACACTTCGTTGCTGGTCAGTCCTTCCGGTTCCAGGAAGATCTGATGCGAATTGCGATCGGCAAAACGCATGACTTTATCTTCGATCGACGGGCAGTAACGCGGGCCGATCCCTTCGATGATCCCGGCATACATCGGGCTGCGATCCAGGTTGTTGCGGATCACATCATGGGTTTTTTCGTTGGTATACGTCATGTAACACGGGATCTGGCGCGGATGCTGCGACACATTACCCATGAACGAGAATACCGGCGCCGGATTATCACCGTGTTGTTGTGCCAGTACGCTGAAATCAATGGTACGGGCATCGATACGCGGTGGTGTACCGGTTTTGAGACGGTTAACGCGCAGAGGTAGCTCTCGCAGTCTCTGAGACAAAGAAATTGCAGGAGGATCCCCTGCACGGCCTCCGCTGTAGTTTTCCAGACCGATGTGGATCTTTCCATCCAGGAAAGTGCCGACAGTCAGTACAACCGATTTAGCGCGGAATTTCAGCCCCATTTTGGTCACAGCACCAACGACACGATCGTTTTCAACGATCAGGTCTTCAACAGGTTGCTGGAAGATCATCAGGTTTGGCTGGTTTTCCAAAGCGGTACGGACAGCCTGGCGGTACAGAACACGGTCAGCCTGAGCACGGGTCGCTCTGACAGCAGGGCCTTTGCTCGCGTTTAGTATCCTAAACTGAATGCCGGCATGATCGATGGCCGTGGCCATCAGACCACCCAGTGCGTCGACTTCTTTAACCAGATGTCCTTTCCCGATCCCGCCAATAGCAGGGTTACACGACATTTGTCCCAGCGTGTCGATATTGTGGGTGAGTAATAAGGTCTGACGTCCCATGCGTGCAGAAGCCATTGCAGCTTCAGTACCTGCATGGCCACCACCTATGATGATGACGTCAAATTGATCCGGATAAAACATGCGACTGCACCTCGGCGTTCAAGCGAACTTTCTTTGTATGGCGTTGGGAGGAGGGATTCTACTCAAGTTTTGAGCTTCCACAAGCCCCCGGGGATCTTCACTAATTAAAAGAAGATCTTTTTTATTTAAAGATCTCTTATTAATACTTCTATTAGGATCGCGATCCTCTGTGCATAAGTCTTTTTTGTTTATTAAGATCAGCATGCTAAGAAGGATCGAATGCTGTGAATGATCGGTGATCCTGGACAGTATAAGCTGGGATCAGAAGTGAGAGTTATACACAGCATGAAAAGCGTACAGGGGTTGTTAGAGGGATAACTACGGGTTTTACCCTGCTTTTAAGCCTAGTTATCCACATCTGATCGCCTGAAATTTACACTTATTTGATCAAATTAATCCAGTTGATCACCCAAACCTCAGCGGGATCTTCAGGAATTTCGTATTGCGTCACGTCGATCTCAAGGCGATCACCGATCCTTTTTGCCCCTAATGACGTCAGTTTGTTATCCAGGGAATTGATCGCGCCACAGAAAGTGTCATATTCACTGCTGCCCAATCCTAAGGCACCAAAGCGAACTTTAGACAGATCCGGTTGCTGCTCTTCCAACTGCTCCATAAACGGTTGCAAGTTGTCGGGCAGTTCACCTGCGCCGTGAGTTGAACACACAACCAGCCAGATCCCTTCCTGCGGGACTTCATACAGCTCCGGGCCATGAAATAATTGGGTGGAAAAACCGGCTTCTTCCAGTTTCTCTGCCACATGTTCTGCAACATATTCGGCGCTGCCAAGCGTACTGCCACTGATCAGGGTAATGTCAGACATAATGCTCTCACCCGGGAAAAGGAGACTATTGTACGCTGTGAATGAGCTGGGATCTACCTGTGGATAATAGGGGTATAGAAATCAGATGTCAGGGCTGGATGGTGCGTGTGATGGGGTTCTGCAGAGAGATCAGGGTCTCGGTTGATTGGATCTCATCAATTGTTTGGATCTTGTTGATAAGTACATGCTGAAGGGAATCAATCGAACGACACATGATCTTGATGAAAATACTGTAATGCCCGGTGGTGTAATAGGCTTCAACCACTTCTTCTATATTCTCAAGCTTTTTCAGGGCAGAGGGGTAATCCTTGGCACTTTTTAAAATGATGCCAATAAAACAGCATACGTCGTAACCCAGCTGTTTGGGATTGACGGTAATATGCGCACCGGTAATGATGCCTGCATGCTTCATTTTCTCTACGCGTACGTGGATCGTCCCCGGACTGACTGTAAACAATTTTGCCAGTTCGGCATAAGGCGTACGGGCATTGTCCATCAGGGCGTTGAGGATCCCGCGATCAAGCTCATCGAGCTGGTAAATTTCAGTCATGGTCATCTTTCTCTTGTGGGCTTAATTTCTCTGCCAGCGTCGCTGTACGCGGCTTTTAACCCCGGTATCAAAGCGCCAGATATGATCGAAAATTCGCAGGATGCCGGGCTTACCATAGTGTGACATTGCCAGGGCATGAAAGCGGTGATGTTTTTCGCGCTGCAGTGACCTGACCTTCATTTGTACTTCATCTGGCAACCGCTGGGCGATAAAGTCCGAGATCACCACGGCATCGGCATCTTCCCACTGCGGAGAAGCAAGTTTATCCAGTGTGGCATTCAGGCAGGCTGCCAGATCGGTACCGCCGCGAAAATGTTGTCCCAGAAAGCGCAGCGCCTGATCCAGGCCACCGTTAGAGGTCAGTTCATAATGGATCACTTCACTGGCAAATAACATGATGTAACATCGGCGGTTATCCGCCAGAGCGATCTTCAGTAATGCCAGACAGAATGCTTTGGCGCACTGTTCGTTAAAGCCGCCCATGGAACCGGACGTATCGACGCAGACCACAAAAGGCCCGCGCGGTTGCGGTTCCTGTTGCTGATAGACCACCGGCCGTTTGACCACTTTCTCACGCCAGACATCCCCTTGCAGGCGATATGTCATCAAACGCTTTTCCAGCAAACGACGATAGAATTCATATTCCAGCTCAGGCAGCCCCAGCGTCACCAGCTCCGTCGGCATGAGGCGCAAAATATCATCGCTCTGATGAATGCCGTTCACTTCTTCCGGCACTGTCGCGGGTTCGCGCACCATCAGCCGGTGCGTTTCCATTTTTGCATCTTCATGTGGACTGGTTTTGGCCGTCTGGCTGCGGCCCAGTTGTTCGGCCAGATGCATCAGTTCAGGCTGCTGCTGAAGGAAAGCGCCAAACCGTGCCAGTGACTGAATATCACCCCGCAGCCGCTTCCCTTTACTCATGTCCCACAAACGTCCGGCTGCAGTGTCGTTCTCGGCTAATAAAGGGGATAACTCGCTGCTGAGCTGCAGACGTTGCAGCAATTCTTCCTGCAATTGCTCCTGTTCCTGTTCGAGCAACTGATGATGAACGTTCACCGTCTGGAAGGTCAGGTTCAGGCGCCAGCGCTGAAGGAATAAAGTATGAAAGATATTGCCGGTTTTTGACGTACGCGAAGCTTCATTATTTTCCTGTAAGGTACGGGCTTCTGTAGCAAATGGAGAACTGAGTTGCACCAGTTCATCGATGAGGGAAGCGAGACCGGACTGAAAAGACGTGGCATCAAGCTGCTGACAGTGCTGGTAAAGGTAGAATTCTTTGGCCAGCTCATGAGGAACCGGCGTTTCGTGGATCCTCTGGCGCAGGCGCAATTTCCATTCCGGAAGATCCCGGGTTAATGCACGCTTCAGACGGGGAAATTTCTCGAAGAAAACGACCAGTGCAGGCGCCGCCAGCAAGCCGACAATCAGTTCTTCAATCAGTTCGGCTTCGCTGATCGCCAGCAGCAGATCCAGTGACTCGAGACTGAACATGATCAGTGACCGCTGAATGTCTGTTGCTGATGACGCAACTGTTCAGCCACCTGCAGCAGGCTGGCTTCAATTTTTGCCATCCATTCAGCCGGAACAAACAGGCAGTTTTGCTGCTGGCTGAATTCATGCCTCTGCTGCGCCAGTTTTGCGGTCAGGTCATTGAGCGTATTTTTCATTTCGTCGGGAACAGCAATATGCGCATGACCGGGCAGTGTCAGTGGTGTGCTCTGACGGCTCACATCCAGCACCAGAATTTGCTGTTTGTCATCGATTTCCAAATCCACGGTTTGTACAAAACCAATCCCGTTGAGTTTGGCTTTCATTACGCCCCCTTTATTTAGCCATTCTTCCAGGATGCTGCGTTCGAATAATAAGTGTGTGACTTTTATTTCATGCAGGTGCAAAGGCGTTTGCAATAACAAGGTCAGATTGGGGGTATTGAGTGATTCTGGCAGGCTGTATTGTGGCTTGCGGCTGAAAATCCCGGCTTTCTTACTCAGTTTGATTGACTGACGCGTGCTCTGTTGTTGCTGATGTTGCATCCACTGCTGATTAAGCTGCTGGATTTTCATCAGCAATGCCTGCTGCTGATAAGCCTGCTCAGTAATGAGTTGCTCAATCTGAGTGTGCAGGAGGTTATACGTATTGAGATCATGCCATAAACAATCTTTCAGCAGGATCAGATCCACCGGGGTAATCGCTTTTCTGCCACTGAAAAATGCACAGGCCTGCAACAGGCGCAGGGCTTTTTTCCAGCGACGGTCAGAAACATAAGGCGCAGTATCCAGGGCATCAAGGCGCTGGCGCAGCTGGAAGATCAGCTCAAAGCAACTGTCTGAAAGATTGACTTTGTCGATCTCCGGCTGCCATTGTTGGTATTCTTCATCACTGATACTCAGAGACTCTGCCACCGGATTAGTGTTTTCATTGTTACGGCTGGTCAGCAGTGAGCGAAAATTTTGCTTATCCTGCACTTTATCCAGCCACAGACGGATCAGCATGCGGTCATACAGTGCCTCAAGACCACCATCAGCTTCGGGTAATTCGTTGGAAGCGCTGACCAGCAGACGTAAAGGTATTGCTTCTTCACGCTCGCCATTACGGAACCGGCGCTCGTTGATGGCGGTCAGAAGCGTGTTGAGAATGGCGGGACCGGCTTTCCAGATTTCATCAAGGAAGACAATTTCAGCTTCCGGCAAATAACCTTCGGTCAGACGCAGATAGCGGCCCTCATCTTTCAGGGCCTGAATTGATAGCGGACCAAAGACTTCTTCCGGCGTGGAAAAGCGTGTCATAAGATATTCAAAAGCGCGGGCATGGCGGAACGCGAATTTCAGGCGACGGGCGATCAGACTTTTTGCAATGCCCGGCGGCCCCAGCAGGAAAACGCTTTCGCCGCACAGGGCGGCCAAAAGGCAAAGTCGTATGGCATCCTGCCGTTCGTACAGGCCATGTTCTAATGCGTTGGCAAGACGGGCTATCCGTTCTGCCAAAAGGGGAAATTGCGCCATACTGTCTCTTTCGGTATCCATTAAGTTATTGAATAGTGTACTGGCTGGTGACGATATTCCACGTTTATTTTTATCGTTATAGCTTGTTGATTACTAAAAATTTTCTATTATCAAAAATGCGACCTCGTTCATAAGAACGCCGGTTTCACTGCGCATTTAAGGGTAGGCAATCTGATTTATTCGTGCATACTGTGCGCCTTTTAGTGGGCATCATAAGTCTGAGCGCACACATCGCTTACGGATGTTCGAGCAAAAAAGAAACGAAATATGAGCACTGAACATAAACGGTCACTCCCAGCAGTAACCCTGGCCGCCATTGGTGTGGTCTATGGCGACATTGGTACCAGTCCTCTCTATACCTTAAGAGAGTGTTTTTCTGGTCATTATGGTTTTAACGTTGAACCCAGCGTCGTTTTTGGCTTTCTTTCTCTGATTTTTTGGATGTTAATCCTCATTGTTTCGCTCAAGTACCTCACTTATGTGATGCGGGCGGACAACGCAGGCGAAGGGGGTATTCTGACGCTGATGTCTCTGGCAGGCAGAAACACGTCGGCGCGAACCACTGCCGTTCTGGTCATTCTCGGCCTGATCGGGGGAAGCTTCTTCTATGGTGAAGTGGTGATCACTCCGGCTATTTCAGTACTTTCCGCAATGGAAGGTCTGGAAATCGCAGCCCCTTCGCTCGATCCTTATATCGTTCCTCTTTCTATTACTGTTCTGACGCTGCTTTTCATTATTCAGAAGCATGGTACCGGCATTGTGGGCAAACTGTTTGCACCGGTAATGTTGCTGTGGTTCCTGACGCTGGCGGTGCTTGGCGTCAACAGTATTATGCAGAATCCTGAAGTGCTACGCGCCATGAACCCTATGTGGGCAGTTAACTTCTTTATCGAGCATAAGTCGTTCTCCTTCCTGGCGCTCGGTGCAGTGGTTCTGTCGATTACCGGTGTTGAAGCGTTATATGCCGATATGGGCCACTTCGGGAAATTCCCTATCCGTCTGGCCTGGTTCACCGTGGTACTGCCTTCTCTGGTGCTGAACTATTTCGGTCAGGGCGCATTATTGCTGAAAAACCCGGAATCGATTAAGAACCCGTTCTTCCTGCTGGCGCCTGACTGGGCATTAATCCCGTTACTGATTCTGGCAACACTCGCGACCATTATCGCCTCCCAGGCAGTTATTTCGGGCGTGTTTTCCCTGACCCGCCAGGCTGTACGTTTGGGCTATTTACCGCCAATGCGCATTATCCATACGTCAGAAATGGAAGCTGGCCAGATTTACATTCCGGCTATCAACTGGCTGCTTTATTTTGCGGTGGTTATTGTTATCGCCAGCTTCGAGCATTCGAGCAATCTGGCGGCGGCTTATGGTATTGCCGTGACCGGTACGATGGTGCTGACCAGCATACTTTCCTGTACGGTTGCGCTCAAAAACTGGCACTGGAAACCCTTCCTGGTCGGACTTTTACTGATCGGTCTGCTGTTTATGGATATCCCGCTGTTCGCGGCGAATGCCACCAAACTGTTCTCCGGTGGCTGGTTGCCACTGACGCTGGGTTTGTGCATGTTCATCGTGATGACCACCTGGAAGAGCGAACGCTTCCGCCTTATGCGCCGTATGAACGAGCATGGGAATTCCCTGGAGGCGATGATCGCCTCTCTGGAAAAATCTCCGCCGGTGCGTGTTCCGGGAACGGCTGTGTATATGTCTCGTGCCATCAACGTCATTCCGTTTGCATTGCTGCACAACCTCAAACACAACAAAGTATTGCATGAGCGCGTGGTACTGCTGACGCTGCGCACGGAAGATGCGCCTTATGTGCATAATGTCCGGCGTGTCACCATCGAGCAGCTGTCACCGACGTTCTGGCGTGTAGTAGCCAGTTACGGGTTTAAAGAAACGCCGAACGTGGAAGAAGTATTCCATCGCTGTGGTCTGGAAGGATTACCGTGCCGGATGATGGAAACGTCATTCTTCATGTCGCATGAATCGCTGATCCTGACCAAGCGCCCGTGGTATCTGTACTTCCGTGGGAAACTCTTTATGGCGCTCAGCCGTAATGCCCTGCGTGCGCCCGATCAGTTTGAAATTCCGCCTAACCGGGTGATCGAACTCGGCACGCAGGTGGAAATCTGATCCCCATTTCTGCCGCTCAAAGGGTACCTTCGGGTGCCCTGTTTTATTTCTGCTCCTGCCTTTCTTAAACGATAACTCAAATTTCCACGTTGTTTCCGAATCAGTCAGCGAAACGTTTCGACGCTGATCACAATTCCATCACTAGCTCGTTGCCATGTCCGCTAATCTTTATAAACTCTTCAATGAGCGAAACGTTTCGCTGTAGGAGTTCACAATGAAGAAGTCACCGCTGTTAAATGCCGAAATCTCACATGTTATTGCCCGGTTAGGCCACACCGATCAGCTGGTTATTGGCGATGCCGGTCTTCCGGTGCCAGCAGCTTGCCAACGCATCGATCTGGCATTAACCCAGGGAGTCCCCACCTTTTTACAAGTCTTAGAGGTAGTGACACACGAGATGCAGGTTGAGCGGGCTATCCTCGCCGAGGAAATCCAGACTAAAAATCCTCAACTCCATGAAGCGTTGCTCGCCCAATTGACACAACTCGAACAACACCAGGGAAACACCATTGCTTTGGATTACGTCAGCCATGAGGCATTCAAAGCGCAAAGCGAAAAAAGTCGGGCTGTGATCCGCAGCGGGGAATGTTCGCCTTATGCGAACATTATTCTGTGTGCCGGCGTAACCTTCTGAGGCTTTTATGCAACCTTTGCTGCAACTGACAGGCATTGATAAAGCCTTTCCCGGCGTGAAAGCCCTTTCCGGCGCGGCGCTCAGCGTCTATCCGGGACGAGTGATGGCGTTGGTGGGGGAAAACGGCGCGGGCAAGTCCACCATGATGAAAGTGCTGACCGGCATCTATCAAAAAGATGCCGGCTCAGTACGTTTTCTGGGTAAGGAAGCGACGTTCAACGGTCCGAAAGCATCGCAGGAAGCCGGGATCGGGATTATCCATCAGGAATTAAATCTGATCCCTCAACTGACTATTGCTGAAAACATCTTCCTTGGCCGTGAGTTTGTAAACGGTTTTGGCCGTATCAACTGGAAGAAGATGTATGCCGAAGCCGATAAACTGCTGGCGCGCCTGAATCTGCGTTACAAAAGTGACCGGCTGGTGGGGGATTTATCCATCGGCGACCAGCAAATGGTCGAAATAGCTAAAGTGCTTAGCTTTGAATCCAAAGTCATCATTATGGATGAGCCGACCGATGCCCTGACCGATACTGAAACCGCTTCTTTATTTAGCGTTATACGCGAACTGAAAGCTGCCGGCTGTGGCGTGGTGTATATCTCACACCGCATGAAAGAAATCTTCGAAATCTGCGACGACGTGACGGTATTTCGTGACGGGCAGTTCATTGCAGAGCGTCCGGTCAGCGAACTGGAAGAAGACACGTTGATTGAAATGATGGTGGGCCGCCGTCTGGAGGAACAATACCCGCGTATTAATCATGAACGCGGTGCGCTGCGCCTGCAGGTGCGTGATATCAGCGGACCGGGAGTGAACAACATCAGCTTTGAACTGTACAGCGGCGAAATCCTGGGGATTTCCGGTTTGATGGGTGCCGGCCGTACCGAACTGATGAAAATTCTCTACGGCGCGCTACCGCGTAAAAGTGGTTATGTGGCGCTAGATGGCCGCGAAGTGGTGACTCACTCTCCGCAAGACGGGTTGGCAAACGGTATTGTTTACATTTCTGAAGACCGTAAGCGCGATGGTTTGGTGCTCGGTATGTCTGTGAAAGAAAACATGTCACTGACCGCGTTGCGCTATTTCAGTCACACCGGCGGGAGCCTTAAGCATGCCGACGAACAGCAGGCTGTCGGCGATTTCATCCGCCTTTTCAATATCAAAACACCGTCAATGATGCAGACCATCGGCCTGCTGTCCGGCGGTAATCAACAAAAAGTGGCGATTGCCCGTGGATTAATGACGCGGCCGAAAGTTCTGATCCTCGACGAACCGACGCGCGGCGTTGACGTTGGTGCTAAAAAAGAAATTTACCAGCTTATAAACCAGTTCAAGCGCGAAGGGCTGAGCATCATTTTGGTTTCCTCAGAAATGCCGGAAGTGATTGGCATGAGTGACCGGGTTTTGGTGATGCATGAAGGTCATTTAAGCGGTGAATTCCCGATAGAACAGGCTACGCAAGAAGTGTTGATGGCAGCTGCTGTCGGCAAGCAATACGGCGTGACGCAGGAGTAATCAGATATGAGTTCTCAGACATTGCCAGCCAAAAAGCGCTGGATCAGTAAAGAGTGGTTGCTGGAGCAAAAGTCTCTGATTGCGCTGCTGGTGTTGATTGCCGTGGTTTCTTCCATGAGCCCGAATTTCTTTACGGTTAACAACCTGTTTAACATCCTTCAGCAGACGTCCGTCAACGCCATTATGGCGGTGGGTATGACGCTGGTGATCCTGACGTCCGGTATCGATTTATCCGTCGGCTCTTTGCTGGCGCTGACCGGTGCTGTTGCCGCCTCGATTGTCGGACTGGAAGTGAATGCGCTGGTTGCTGTGGGGGCTGCGCTGGTGCTGGGTGCCGCTGTGGGTGGCGTCACCGGTATGATTGTGGCCAAAGGTAAGGTTCAGGCGTTTATCGCCACGCTGGTCATGATGTTGCTGCTGCGCGGTATCACAATGGTGTATACCAACGGCAGCCCGATCAGTACCGGTTTTAATGATGTCGCTGATGTATTTGGCTGGTTTGGTATCGGTCGCCCGCTGGGTATCCCGACGCCCGTCTGGCTGATGGCTGTGGTGTTTATTGCGGCGTGGTACATGCTGCATCACACCCGGCTAGGGCGTTATATCTACGCGCTGGGCGGTAACGAATCCGCTACGCGTCTGTCAGGTATCAGCGTCGATAAAGTTAAAATTATCGTCTATTCCCTGTGTGGGTTGTTAGCCGCTCTGGCCAGTATCATTGAAGTGGCGCGATTATCCTCTGCGCAGCCGAACGCGGGTACAGGTTATGAGCTGGATGCGATTGCCGCTGTGGTATTAGGGGGAACCAGCCTGTCCGGGGGAAAAGGACGCATTGTTGGAACGCTGATCGGTGCATTGATCCTTGGCTTCCTGAATAACGGTTTGAACTTATTAGGTGTTTCTTCCTACTACCAGATGATCGTAAAAGCAGTTGTCATCCTGCTGGCGGTTCTGGTGGATAACAAAAGCAACAAATAACCTCTCCTACAGGACTTATGACCATGAATATGAAAAAACTGGCTGTCTGGGTTTCCGCTGCAGCGATCACCGCTTCTTTCAGTGCTAACGTTCTGGCGAAAGATACCATTGCGCTGGTGGTTTCCACGCTGAACAACCCGTTCTTCGTCTCCATGAAAGACGGTGCGCAGAAAGAGGCGGACAAACTGGGTTATAACCTGGTGGTTCTTGACTCTCAGAATAACCCGGCGAAAGAACTGGCAAACGTACAGGATCTGACGGTTCGTGGCACTAAGCTGATGCTGATCAACCCGACTGATTCTGATGCGGTAGGCAATGCCGTTGCGATGGCAAACCAGGCGAAAATCCCGGTGATCACCCTTGACCGTCAGGCTACTAAGGGGGTTGTGGCCAGCCACGTTGCATCGGATAACGCCTTCGGTGGTAAAATGGCCGGTGATTACATTGCCAAGAAACTGGGTGAAAACGCTAAAGTCATTGAACTCGAAGGGATCGCCGGGACGTCTGTTGCCCGTGAACGTGGTAAAGGTTTTGCTCAGGCTGCTGAAAAACACCATTTCCAGATCCTCGCCAGCCAGCCTGCTGACTTCGACCGCACCAAGGGCCTGAACGTTATGCAGAACCTGCTGACTGCACATCAGGATGTACAGGCCGTGTTCGCTCAGAATGATGAAATGGCGCTCGGTGCATTGCGCGCCCTGCAAACTGCCGGTAAAACGGATGTGCTGGTTGTTGGCTTTGACGGCACCGAAGACGGTATCAAAGCGGTTAACAGCGGTAAAATGGGTGCGACCGTTGCGCAGCGCCCTGAACAAATCGGTGTGATCGGCGTTCAGACCGCAGACAAAATATTGAAAGGTGAAAAAGTGCCTGCTGTTATCCCTGTTGATTTGAAACTGGTTGCTCAGCCGTAATACTCTTTTTATCTACGCTGTAACTGCGCCTTCTGATGGAGGCGCTATTTGACTCAGGGATCTCCACATGAAAACCGGCAAACTGGTGGTACTCGGCAGTATCAACGCTGACCACATTCTGAATATCAACCAATTCCCGCTACCGGGCGAAACGGTTATTGGCAAGCAGTATACCGTAGCCTTTGGCGGCAAAGGGGCGAATCAGGCCGTTGCAGCCGGTCGCAGTGGTGCTGATATTTCTTTTATTGCTTGTGTGGGAGATGATGATATTGGTGAGCGCGTTCGCAAGCAGCTGGCCAGTGACCATATTGACACGCAACCCATTGAAGCCATTAAAGACACTACCACTGGCGTAGCGCTGATTTTTGTGAATGCGGAAGGTGAGAATGTTATTGGTATCGATGCGGGAGCTAATAAAGCTGTCACCCCGGCATACCTTGATCGCTATAAACAGCAGGTCATCGGGGCTTCTGCTTTATTAATGCAACTGGAATCCCCTCTTGATACGGTGATTGCGGCAGCGAAGATTGCCAAAGACAACGGTACACAGGTGATCCTCAATCCGGCTCCTGCATGCGAATTGCCGGGTGAATTACTTGCGCGGGTGGATATAATCACCCCGAACGAAACCGAAGCTGAAAAGCTGACGGGAATTAAAGTTGACAGTAATGAAGCTGCCGCATGTGCTGCGAAAGCTTTGCATGAAAAAGGTATCGCAACCGTCATCATTACGCTGGGCAGTAAAGGCGTCTGGCTCAGCCAGAACGGCGAAGGAAAGTTGGTGGCGGGGTTTCGCGTGAAAGCCGTCGATACAATAGCAGCAGGTGATACTTTTAACGGTGCATTAGTCACCGCGTTGCTTGAAGGTAAAACGATGGATAGCGCGGTACGATTCGCGCATGCGGCGGCGGCGATTGCCGTGACGCGCCCTGGTGCCCAACCTTCCGTTCCGTGGCGTAACGAAATAGACGATTTCCTCGCACAACAGGAGGCCTGATTGGCCACCATGAAAGATGTCGCCCGCCTTGCGGGCGTTTCAACCTCGACAGTCTCCCATGTTATCAACAAGAATCGTTTTGTCAGTGAGTCCATCGCTGAGAAAGTGAATGCTGCCGTAGAACAACTTAACTACGCGCCTTCCGCATTAGCCCGCAGCCTCAAGCTGAATCAGACCCGTACTCTCGGTATGTTGCTGACGGCCAGCAGTAACCCTTTCTATTCGGAAGTCGTGCGCGGAGTGGAGCGCAGTTGTTATGAGCGTGGATACAGCCTCATTTTATGCAATACAGATAATGATGCAGAGCGTATGAACCGCAGCCTGGAGACGCTGTTGCAAAAGCGGGTCGATGGGTTGCTCATCATGTGTACTGAAAACCACCGGCCATCGAAAGATGCGATCAGCCGGTATCCGTCACTGCCGATTGTGATGATGGACTGGTCACCGTTTGATGGCGCGATAGATATTATTCAGGATAACGCGCTGCTGGGCGGCGAAATGGCGACGGCGTTTTTAATCCGTCAGGGATATCATCGCATCGCCTGTATTACCGGCCCGTTGGATAAAACGACTGCGCAGGAACGACTCAGTGGCTATCGTCAGGCGATGGAGAAAGCAGGTCTGAAGATTTTGCCCGGTTATGAAGTGAGTGGTGATTTTGAATTTGAAGGCGGATTAGCCGCAATGCAAAAGTTGCTGGCGCTACCTGAACCGCCTCATGCAGTTTTCGCCGGTAACGACGCGATGGCGGTTGGCGTGTATCAGGCTCTTTATCAGCGCAGATTGCGCGTCCCTGAGGATGTCGCCGTGATGGGTTACGATGATATCCAGTTAGCGCAATATATGATGCCGCCGCTGACAACAATCCATCAACCTAAAGACTCGCTGGGAGAACTGGCCGTTGATGCATTACTACATCGGTTGCAAGACCCGGATTCACAACCACAGGTATTAGTATTAACGCCGGAGCTGGTCGTGCGTCAGTCGGTGGGATCACTCATCGGTAAGTAACAGGCTCTGACATTCCAGAAGTGCTGCATTGGCATCACCGGCCAGAATGGCATCCGTCAGCCGCTGGTGATGCTCCAGCTTAATCACCTCATTGCCGGTAATTGCCCGAAAATAGCTCTGATACACTGAGCTGAATAAATTCGCGAAAGAAGTCAGGAACGGATTTTTCCCCGCTTCATAGATAAGCTGGTGAAATTGCGTATCTACTGTTATCCAACGTTCCCGATCGAAGTTGTTATGTAGCTGGCGCATCTCATACATATAGAGGGAGAGCTGATGCGTTTGCTCTTTACTGGCAGCGAGTGCCGCTAAGGCGCAGGCCTGAGGTTCGAGAGCTCTGCGCAAAACAATAAAATGTGCCATCACCTGATCGAAGTTTTCGCGGGTCATCCACCAGGTCAGTAATTCCTGATCGAGAAAGTTCCAGCTTGATTGTGGCATCACCCGGGTACCAATTCGCGGACGAGGTAAAAGCATCCCCTTGGCCGTCAGCGTTTTTACGGCTTCACGCACGGCCGTGCGGCTGACCCCAAAAATCTCTCCTAACTCATTCTCGCCGGGAAGAATGGCGCCTTCCGGATATTCCCCAGACAAAATACGTTGTGCAATTTTCTCCGCAAGAAGATAAGAAAGGTTACGTTGAGCCGCTTGTTGATGCGCATTGAGTAGCATGTAAGGTATTCCTGAATGTCTTTCTCTTATTATAAAGGAGAGTTTACTCCAGGCTCCGGCTTAAAACGGGGATGTTTTTAGCGGAAAACGGTCGATATTTATCCATTTCGGGCAAAATTGTTGGATTAATGACCGGTTGATAAAAAAAGTTAATTTAGGGGTTGCGGGCTTCTGAGAACTCCCTATAATGCGCCTCCACTGACCGGGAACAACGACTGACAAGTCGCCTGGCCAGGAAGAGAAAAAGAAGAATGTTCGAATGAATAATCTCTTGACTCTTCAGCGGGAAAACGTAATATACGCCTCCCGCGCCGCATAAGATTCCTTGCGAACCGCGGCATGCTCTTTAACAATTTATCAGACAATCTGTGTGGGCACTCACAAGACGATATCAGCCACTTCGGTGGCAAAAAATATCAAGTCTTAGAGTGACCAAGCAGTAATTCATTTAGTTGAATTATTACGAAGTAATCTCTGAGCACCGCTTAACATGTTTAAGCAAATCGAACTTTTAATTGAAGAGTTTGATCATGGCTCAGATTGAACGCTGGCGGCAGGCCTAACACATGCAAGTCGAGCGGCATCGGGAAGTAGCTTGCTACTTTGCCGGCGAGCGGCGGACGGGTGAGTAATGTCTGGGAAACTGCCTGATGGAGGGGGATAACTACTGGAAACGGTAGCTAATACCGCATGACCTCGAAAGAGCAAAGTGGGGGATCTTCGGACCTCACGCCATCGGATGTGCCCAGATGGGATTAGCTAGTAGGTGAGGTAATGGCTCACCTAGGCGACGATCCCTAGCTGGTCTGAGAGGATGACCAGCCACACTGGAACTGAGACACGGTCCAGACTCCTACGGGAGGCAGCAGTGGGGAATATTGCACAATGGGCGCAAGCCTGATGCAGCCATGCCGCGTGTGTGAAGAAGGCCTTAGGGTTGTAAAGCACTTTCAGCGAGGAGGAAGGCATCA
>NZ_JBLZQF010000050.1:0-240 GCF_049199325.1 Rahnella sp. PD4
GAGGCAGCAGTGGGGAATATTGCACAATGGGCGCAAGCCTGATGCAGCCATGCCGCGTGTGTGAAGAAGGCCTTAGGGTTGTAAAGCACTTTCAGCGAGGAGGAAGGCATCACACTTAATACGTGTGGTGATTGACGTTACTCGCAGAAGAAGCACCGGCTAACTCCGTGCCAGCAGCCGCGGTAATACGGAGGGTGCAAGCGTTAATCGGAATTACTGGGCGTAAAGCGCACGCAGGCG
>NZ_JBLZQF010000051.1:0-220 GCF_049199325.1 Rahnella sp. PD4
TGTTTAAGCAAATCGAACTTTTAATTGAAGAGTTTGATCATGGCTCAGATTGAACGCTGGCGGCAGGCCTAACACATGCAAGTCGAGCGGCAGCGGGAAGTAGCTTGCTACTTTGCCGGCGAGCGGCGGACGGGTGAGTAATGTCTGGGAAACTGCCTGATGGAGGGGGATAACTACTGGAAACGGTAGCTAATACCGCATGACCTCGAAAGAGCAAAGT
>NZ_JBLZQF010000052.1:0-219 GCF_049199325.1 Rahnella sp. PD4
TGCTGATGACGCTGTCGTTCTGGTAAATCGCGTTATTGCTGCCCTGATTTAACCGGGTGACGCGGTGTTCCAGCGTGGCGACGTAGCGGGTCTCATCGGCGGAGGTGCCGCACTGGCGGAACTGGGTGATGACGCCGGGGATAATGCGTGGTTTAACCGGCTCCCACGGCTTACCGTCGGGGTACATCAGGAGCAGGGCGGAATAGTTGATGATGTGCT
>NZ_JBLZQF010000053.1:0-203 GCF_049199325.1 Rahnella sp. PD4
GCCAGGCAAATTCTGTTTCATCCGTACCGCAGCGCATCAGGGTTGCTCACCCCACGCCGCCATACGAACCAATCTAGGAACATTCCGCTGAAAATCTACTCTCTCGAGCCTGTCTCTCAAATCAAAACACCTTTGGTGTTGTAAGGTTAAGCCTCTCGGGTCATTAGTACTGGTTAGCTCAATGCATCGCTGCACTTACACAC
>NZ_JBLZQF010000054.1:0-201 GCF_049199325.1 Rahnella sp. PD4
TCAAACTCTTCAATTAAAAGTTCGATTTGCTTAAACACGTTAAGCGGTGCTCAGAGATTACTTCGTAATAATTCACTAAATGAATTACTGCTTGGTCACTCTAAGACTTGATATTTTTTGCCACCGAGGTGGCTGATATCGTCTTGTGAGTGCCCACACAGATTGTCTGATAAATTGTTAAAGAGCAGTGAGTTACGCGCT
>NZ_JBLZQF010000006.1:0-321848 GCF_049199325.1 Rahnella sp. PD4
CAAACTCTTCAATTAAAAGTTCGATTTGCTTAAACATGTTAAGCGGTGCTCAGAGATTACTTCGTAATAATTCAACTAAATGAATTACTGCTTGGTCACTCTAAGACTTGATATTTTTTGCCACCGAGGTGGCTGATATCGTCTTGTGAGTGCCCACACAGATTGTCTGATAAATTGTTAAAGAGCAGTGAGTTACGCGCTTTCGCTTGCTAACTCGAGGTGGCGTATATTACGCTTTCCTCATTCAGTGTCAACCGTTTATTTCATCCGGTTGCCGCTGTTTTTAATCTTTCCGACCCGGTTACTTCGTGATGTTGTTCACGTTGTTCCCTGTCGATGGAGCGGCATTATAGGGAGTTCTCAGCAGGCCGCAAGGGCTAATTTCACTTTTTTTATCAAATGTTCATAAATCCATCAAACGAATTAATAACGAACAAGAAATGTATAAAAAACGGGCCCCGGATTGCTCCGGAGCCCGTTTAAGACCGCGACTTATCTATTTACTGTCTTGCGATGATGTGATCATTTTCCACATCGACAGTAATTGGCTTACCTGGGATCAGCTTGCCGGACAAGATTTGCTGAGCCAGCGGGTTCTCAATCTCTTGCTGGATAGCACGCTTCAATGGACGCGCACCATAAACCGGGTCAAATCCGGTATTACCCAGCAATTCAAGCGCCGCATCGGTCAGCGTTGCCGAGTAGCCATGTTCTTCCAGACGTTTATACAAACGCTCCAACTGAATCTTCGCGATATTTTTAATATGCGCATGGCCCAGCGGATGGAACACAACGACTTCATCTATACGGTTGATGAATTCCGGACGGAAGCTGTGTGTAACCACTTCCATGACCGATTCTTTCATCTGTGCATAGCTCGCCTCGCCAAAGTGCTGCTGAATAATGTCAGAGCCCAGGTTAGAGGTCATAATGACTACCGTATTACGGAAATCGACCGTTCTGCCCTGCCCGTCCGTTAAGCGACCGTCATCTAACACCTGTAATAAGATGTTGAACACATCCGGGTGCGCCTTCTCTACTTCATCTAATAAAATGACAGAGTAAGGACGGCGACGAACCGCTTCTGTCAGATAGCCACCTTCCTCATAACCGACATAACCCGGAGGCGCACCGACCAGACGTGAAACTGAGTGTTTCTCCATAAACTCCGACATATCGATGCGAACCATCGCGTCATCACTGTTAAACAGGAATGTTGCCAGCGCCTTACACAGCTCGGTTTTACCTACACCCGTCGGCCCCAGGAACAAGAATGACCCGATCGGGCGGTTTGGATCTGACAGCCCTGCGCGACTACGACGAATCGCATTTGATACCGCTTCCACCGCTTCATTCTGGCCGATCACACGGTTATGCAGCTCTTCTTCCATACGCAACAGTTTTTCACGTTCACTTTCAAGCATCCGCGCCACCGGAATACCGGTCCAGCGCGCCAGCACATCGGCAATTTCCACATCTGTCACGCGGTTGCGCAGCAGTTTCATGGTCTTACCTTCCGCCTGGGTCGCTGCAGCCAGTTGTTTTTCAAGCTCAGGAATTTTCCCGTACTGCAATTCTGACATACGTCCCAGGTCGCCAACACGCCGGGCCTGCTCAAGCGTAATCTTCGCCTGCTCCAGCTCGGCTTTAATATTCTGGGTGCCGGTCAGTGACGCTTTCTCAGCTTTCCACTCTTCTTCCAGCTCAGAATATTCACGCTCTTTCTGGCTCAGTTCAGCTTCCAGCATTTCCAGACGTTTCACACTGGCATCATCAGACTCTTTTTTCAGCGCCTGCTGTTCCAGTTTGAGCTGGATAATACGGCGATCCAGACGGTCCAGAGATTCAGGTTTGGAATCCATTTGCATACGAATGCTGGATGCCGCTTCATCTATAAGGTCAATCGCTTTATCCGGTAACTGACGGTCGGAAATGTAACGGTGCGACAATGTCGCCGCCGCAACGATGGCCGGGTCAGTAATCTGCACATGGTGGTGCAGCTCATAGCGTTCTTTCAGACCACGCAAAATAGCAATGGTATCTTCGACAGAAGGCTCAGCAACAAACACTTTCTGGAACCGACGCTCTAACGCCGCATCTTTTTCGATAAACTGACGATACTCATTTAATGTCGTCGCGCCCACACAGTGAAGTTCACCCCGCGCCAACGCCGGTTTAAGCATATTCCCGGCATCCATTGCGCCATCGGCTTTACCGGCACCAACCATGGTGTGCAACTCATCGATAAACAGAATGACATTACCTTCCTGTTTAGCGAGATCGCTCAGAACACCTTTCAGTCGTTCTTCAAATTCCCCGCGATATTTAGCACCGGCCACCAGCGCGCCCATATCTAATGAAAGCACACGTTTATTTTTCAGACCTTCCGGCACTTCACCATTAATGATGCGTTGTGCCAGCCCTTCTGCAATCGCGGTTTTACCGACACCAGGCTCACCAATCAGTACCGGGTTATTTTTGGTACGACGTTGCAGAACCTGAATGGTCCGGCGAATTTCTTCATCACGACCAATGACCGGATCCAGTTTGCCCTGCTCGGCACGTTCGGTCAGATCGATAGTGAATTTTTTCAATGCCTGACGTTGATCTTCGGCATTCTGATCATCCACTTTCTCACCCCCACGCATTTGATCGATGGCAGTTGTCATTTTATCGGCCGTTGCACCGCAGGCTTTTAACATATCCGTTAAAGAGCCACGGTCTTTCATCACGGCCAGAACAAACAGTTCTGAAGAGATAAAGGTATCGGCACGTTGTTGTGCCAATTTGTCACAAAGATTTAAAACACGTACCAGCTCATGGGATGGTTGAACATCGCCGCCGGTACCTTCAACTTGCGGCAAACGCCCCAAAGCCTGATCAACGTCCGTGCGCAGTTTCTGGGTATCTACCCCGGCCGCCGTTAATAAAGGACGCACGGTTCCGCCCTCCTGAGTGAGTAATGCGCTCATCAGGTGAACAGGTTCGATAAATTGATTGTCACGCCCGAGCGCGAGTGACTGGGCATCCGCGAGGGCAAGCTGGAATTTGCTGGTAAGACGATCCAGACGCATAACACCTCCAATACTGAACAAAATTGCTACTGGAGATTAAATGAGGTCAACCCTCACGTTTTCAAGGTTATCTTGGCAGTATATTCAGAGGACTGCTGTTATGCGCGATGGATCGTCTTGATTCGATAGGTTATATCAGCCAAATTAAACTTGCCAGCCGTCCGGTTACGCCGTCGCGCCGGTAAGAGTAAAATTTACGGCTGTCAGTGACTGTGCAATGTTCGCCGCCGTAGATAGCTGTGATGCCAGCCGACTGTAAGCGCAGCCGTGCGAGCAGGTAAATGTCAGCCATAAATTTCGCGCCAACGGGTCTAAAAGCCGCAGATGTCGCACCGTTCACAGCCATAAAGGCTTCGCGAACTTCTCCACCGACCTCAAAATGCGAAGGGCCGATTGCCGGTCCCATCCATGCCATGATGTCTTTGGAAGCGGCGTCAAAACAGGCTACCGTATTTTCTAATATCCCCGCACACAAACCACGCCAACCGGCATGGGCTGCTGCCACTTCATCACCGTTCATGCTGCAGAACAGCACCGGCAAGCAGTCAGCTGTCATTGCTGCGCAAACAACACCTGGTTCGCGGGTATAAGCCGCATCAGCAATTAAAGAAGGACTGCGGGGAATATGCGCCGTTAAACGAACAACGTCGGTACCATGAACCTGCTCCAGCCAATGTGGTGAAGCTGGCAGCCCGCCGAGTTCGACTATACGCTGACGGTTCAAAGCGACATGTTCAGGGGAGTCTCCGACATGATCGCCAAGATTAAGCGCCCCGTAAGGAGGCAAACTGACACCGCCCTCCCGGGTCGTCGCACATGACCGCACCGTTGCCGGTTGCGGCCACTGAGGCTTGATAAGTGCGCACATTACCAGTTCATCTGATCCTTGAACTCTTCGGTATCTGCTTTAAGCGCACTGATCAGGTCAACCATATCCTGGGGAAGTGGCGCATGCCATTCCATCTGAATACCGGTGACCGGATGATAAAGGCGCAGCATGGTAGCGTGAAGAGCCTGACGATCGAATCCGCGCAACATATTAATAAACGATTCCGAGGCACCTTTAGGCAGTCTCGGGCGGCCGCCATAAAGCTGATCGCCTAACAGAGGATGGTTAATGTGCGCCATATGCACACGGATCTGGTGGGTACGTCCGGACTCCAGACGCAAGCGCAGACGCGTATGAGCACGGAAATGCTCCATAATGCGATAGTGTGTCGTCGCCGGTTTACCTGTCGGATGGACCGCCATATGTGTACGTTTGGTGGAATGGCGCGCAATCGGCTCATTCACTGTGCCGCCTGCCGTCATTGTACCAATCGCCACGGCTTCATATTCGCGGGTAATTTCGCGAGCCTGAAGTGCAGTCACCAGATGCGTTTGTGCGGGCACAGACTTCGCGACCACCATCAGGCCGGTAGTATCTTTATCCAGGCGGTGCACAATGCCGCAGCGCGGCACATCAATAATTGCCGGGTAATAATGCAGCAACGCATTCAGTACTGTGCCATCAGGATTTCCTGCGCCCGGATGAACAACCAGATCGCGAGGTTTATTGATGACTAAAATATCAGTATCTTCATACACGATATCTAAAGCGATATCTTGTGGCAGCCAACGCGCTTCTTCTTCAATTTGCGCATCGATTGCGATAGCCTCGCCACCCAACACTTTTTCTTTTGGTTTGGTCACTTTTTTGCCATTGACCGTGACCCTGTCTTCAAGGATCCAATCTTTTATACGAGATCTTGAATAATCAGGGAACAATTCGGCCAAAGCCTGATCTAACCGTTGACCGAGTTGAGATTCGGCCACCGTTGCGGTGAGTTGTACTTGTTGTGCCATATGCAGCTTCTTGGTTAACGTTGGGTTTTCACGGCGATGCCGTTTAAAATAATGTGCTATTGTAGCTGGTCTTTGTCGGGAGCTTAACGGACAGTCTCCCAGAATAACACCTGAGGATAATCAAAACGTCATGACGCGTGTGAAATATCTGGTGGCAGCAGCCACGTTGAGCCTGGCGCTGGTCGGTTGCTCCAGTTCCAAAGAAACGGTTCCCGATAACCCGCCTAACGTCCTTTATGCTACTGCCCAGCAAAAGCTGCAGGACGGTAACTTTAAAGGCGCTATTGCGCAATTAGAAGCGCTCGATAACCGCTATCCGTTTGGGCCTTACTCGCAGCAAGTTCAGTTAGATCTGATTTATGCCTATTACAAGTCTGCTGACTTGCCTATGGCTCAGGCTTCTATTGATCGCTTTATGCGTCTGAACCCAACACATCCGAATATTGACTACGTCATGTATATGCGTGGTTTAACGGATATGGCGTTGGATGACAGTGCACTGCAAGGATTTTTCGGTGTTGATCGTTCAGACCGTGATCCACAGCATGCACGTGCAGCATTCCGTGATTTCAGCCAGCTGATCCACACGTATCCAAACAGCCAGTACGCCACTGACGCGACTAAACGTTTGGTATTCCTGAAAGATCGTTTGGCGAAGTACGAGCTGTCAGTGGTGCAATACTACACTAAACGCGGTGCTTACGTCGCTGTCGTTAACCGTGTAGAGCAAATGCTGAAAGATTATCCGGATACTAAAGCAACGCATGATGCGCTGCCGTTGATGGAAAACGCCTACCGCGAACTGCAGCTGAACACTCAGGCTGATAAAGTCGCGAAAATTATTGCGGCTAACAGTGCAGCGTAATTTTACATGTCCGTAGACAAACGGTAGCTGAGGCTGCCGTTTTTTTTTGGCTTTTTTCTAGGGGGAAACGCAGAAAAACAGGAAAGAATAACGCACTTATCCTATCAATCATGCCTGCTCCTGAATGAAGTCTCAAGGTCTTTCCGGCCATTAATTACCCTGTATCACATAAACGCCAAAGTTGACAAAAAGTGACAAAAAACCGTGAGTTTGGGGACGCATTTCGTAAAAAAGGCTGGTATGTTGGATTCATCGGAGACGGAAAGAAGAGAGGTAAGTTATATGACAGTCAACATTACCAGTAAACAAATGGACATCACCACCGCGATTCGTGAACACATCGAAGGCCGTCTGAAAAAACTGGATAAATGGCAAACTCAGCTCATTAACCCGCACATAATCCTGTCTAAAGAACCTCAGGGATTTGTCGCCGATGCGACCATCAGTACCCCAAACGGGAAACTGGTTGCCAGCGCCACGCACGATGATATGTACTCTGCGATTAACGAAATGACGACCAAACTTGAGCGACAACTCAACAAAGCGCAGCATAAGGGTGAGGCTCGCCGTGCAGAATCCGGCGTCAAAGAACTCAATCTGGAACCGGTGCAGGAAGAAGAGGAATAACCGGGTTATCCGACATGTCAGTAACAACGCGCTCCGAGGAGCGCGTTTTTTGTGTCTGAAGGAAATGTTATTGACACAAGGAAAAGCCTGCGGTTACTTTAAGACTCTGCTCAAACTCATGGAAACAAGGCATACATGAATACCCGTCTGTTTTTCTTCGCATTCTTTTTTACCTTCCCCTGATTGGGAGGCGTTTCGTCGCGAAAGAATGAATGCGAAGACGAACAATAAAGCCTCCTGAAAAGGGGGCTTTTTTTATGCCTGCGTTTTACACATTTTGCTGAAAGAAAGAACATTTAAAAGGGTAACAACATGACCGAGAACTCATTACTGGCACTGCGTGAACGTATCAGCGCATTAGACCTGAAACTGCTGGCTCTGCTGGCGGAACGACGTACGATGGCAATTGAAGTCGCGCAATCCAAAATGCACTCTCACCGCCCTATCCGCGATAAAGAACGTGAAGCAGACCTGATTAACACACTGATTCAGGAAGGAAAAAAGCAGGGACTTGACGGGCATTACATCACCCGTGTTTATCAGCTGATCATTGAAGATTCCGTTCTCACGCAGCAGGCGCTCCTGCAGCAACATTTGAACAAAACCCCTTCTGACTCAGCACGCATCGCTTTCCTCGGTCCGAAAGGTTCATATTCTCATCTTGCCGCGCGTCAGTTTGCCGCCCGTCATTTCGACCAGTTCATCGAATGTGGTTGCCAGAAATTTCAGGACATCTTCTCTCAGGTAGAAACCGGTCAGGCCGATTACGCAGTATTACCGATTGAAAATACCAGTTCAGGCTCAATCAATGACGTTTACGATCTGCTGCAACACACCAGCTTGTCAATTGTAGGTGAACTGACTAATCCTATTAACCATTGTGTACTGGTCGCGACTGACACTGATTTGTCGCAGATTCAGACGGTCTATAGCCATCCGCAACCCTTCCAGCAATGCAGCCAGTTCATTAACCGCTTCCCTCACTGGAAAATTGAATACTGTGAAAGTACTGCAGCAGCGATGGAAAAAGTGGCGGCAGCCAGTTCTCCCCACGTGGCCGCACTGGGCAGCGAAGCCGGTGGTGCGTTGTATAAGTTGCAGGTACTGGAACATAATCTGGCGAATCAGCAGGAAAATATCACCCGCTTCATTATCCTGGCGCGCAAAGCCATTGAAGTGACGGATCAGGTTCCGGCTAAAACCACACTGATTATGGCAACCGGCCAGCAAGCGGGGGCGCTGGTGAACGCACTTCTGGTGTTGCGCGACCAGGGCATTATCATGACCAAACTGGAATCACGCCCGATTAACGGCAATCCGTGGGAAGAGATGTTTTATATCGATGTGCAGGCGAACCTGCGTTCAGAAGAGATGAAAAAGGCGCTGAAAGATCTGGCACCTATCACCCGCTCGCTGAAAGTTCTCGGCTGTTATCCAAGCGAAAACGTCGTCTCCGTCGATCTGTAATGGCGCAAACAAAAAGGGCGCTGCACCAAGCAACGCCCTTTTGTTCACCTGCTTATGAAATTACTTGCGATTGTCGTTTGCCTGGCGCAGTAACGCACCACTTTCTTTCAGGAAACGCGGCGCATAATCGCCAAACCAGTGCTCAACCTGTCTGAATTTATCGATAAATGCTTGTTTATCGCCGCTTTCCAGCAGAGCAAGGGCATCACCAAAACGCTGATAGTAACGTTTGATCAGCGCCAGATTGCTTTCTGACGACATAATGATGTCAGCGTAAAGCTGAGGATCCTGCGCAAATAGCCGTCCGACCATCGCCAGTTCGAGACGATAAATCGGTGAAGACAATGCCAGTAACTGTTCGATTTGCACATTCTCTTCTGATAAATGCATGCCGTACGCAAAGGTCGCGAAATGGCGCAGCGCCTGAATAAAAGCCATGTTCTGGTCATGTTCGACGGCGCTGATTTTATGCAACCGCGCGCCCCAGACCTGCAACTGCTCCAGCAACCACTGATAGGCCTGAGGTTCGCGGCCGTCACAGTACACCACCACCTGTTTTGCCAGGCTGCTGACGTCCGGACCAAACATCGGATGCAAACCAAGAACCGGCCCTTCATGCACCGCCAGCATCGCCTGCAACGGACGGTTTTTCACCGACGCCAGATCCACCAAAATGCAATCTTCAGGTAGTTTAGGCAGTCGGGCAATGACCTCTTCGGTCAGGTGGATGGGTACACTGACAATCACCATACCGGCATCAGCCAGCAGCGTCTCTGCCTGCGGCCAGTCTTCCTGTTCCAGCACCTTTACCTGATAGCCGGAAAGCTCCAGAAGACGGGTGAATAAACGCCCCATCTGCCCGTTTCCGCCGATAATCACCACCGGGCGCAGTGCCGGATGCAGCGTTTTGAAGCCTTTGTCGTTTTCGCTTGAGTAGGACTCACGCATCACGCGGCGCAATACATCTTCAATCAGATCGGGCGGAACACCGAGGTTCTGCGCTTCCTGACGGCGTGAAGCCAGCATTGCCGCTTCCCGTTCAGGCACATAAATCGGCAAACCATAACGGCTTTTGACTTCCCCGACTTCTGCCACCAGCGCCAGACGCCGTGATAAGAGATCTAACAACGCTTTATCTACGTCATCGATCTGATCGCGCAACGCGTTAAGTTCTGCCACCATAAAAACTTACTCTCCTGCGATTCGTGTCGCCAGCGCGTCGCCCAGTTCCTGATGCATCCTGCGCAGCAGGCTTTCCGTCGTTTCCCAGTTAATGCAGGCATCCGTGACAGACACACCGTATTTCATTTCTGAACGCGGTTGTTCAGAAGACTGGCTGCCTTCATTCAGATGACTTTCCAGCATCAGCCCCGTGATAGAACGGTTGCCGGCTTTAATCTGGTCGATGACGGACTGAGCCACAACAGGCTGGCGACGATAGTCTTTGTTTGAGTTACCGTGACTGCAATCTATCATCAAGGAAGGACGGAGTCCCGCATCGGCCATCTGTTTTTCACAAGCCTGCACATCAAGTTCGCTGTAGTTTGGCGTTTTGCCGCCGCGTAAAATAACATGTCCGTCCGGGTTGCCCTGAGTCTGCAGCAAACAAACCTGACCAGCCTGATTGATCCCCACAAAGCGGTGCGCCATTTCTGCCGCACGCATCGCATTGATCGCTGTGCCCAGGCTGCCGTCAGTCCCATTCTTGAAGCCCACCGGCATTGACAAACCAGACGCCATTTCCCGGTGTGTTTGCGATTCTGTGGTACGCGCACCGATCGCTGACCAGCTGAACAGATCGCCTAAGTATTGCGGGCTGTTGGGATCCAGCGCTTCTGTCGCCAGCGGCAACCCCATGCCGACCAGTTGCAGCAGTAAATCACGGGCAATGTGCAGACCCGCTTCCACATCAAACGTCCCATCCATGTGCGGATCGTTAATCAACCCTTTCCAGCCAACAGTCGTGCGCGGTTTTTCAAAGTACACGCGCATGACGATGTACAAACGATCACTCAGTTCCGCCGCCAGGGTTTTCAGGTGACGTGCGTAATCCAGCGCTGCATCAACATCATGAATCGAACACGGGCCACATACCACCAGAAGACGAGGATCACGACCATGGACGATATCCGCGATGGTTTTACGAGCTTCGGAAATACTGTTTTCATCACTGACACTCAAAGGAAAACGGTTTTTCAGCTCTTCAGGAGTGATAAGGATTTGTTCAGCAGTGATGTGAACATTATTCAGGGCATCTTTTTGCATGATCGTGTTCCGTTATAAGGAAAAGGGGTTGCCACGGCGGCATCTGCGGACAACATTAACACAGCGCGTAAACTTAGCAAGCCTTACTTGTAAACATAAAATTACCAATTGACGGCAATAAGACATTTTATGGAAAGTTTTATTTACATAAAGGGCGTCAGGATCGAAATGACTGTACCGTAATTGTTACATACGATTTATCCGCAGAGGCCGTAATCATTAAGAGAGGAGGAGTGAGGACGAGATTGGGAATAGCCTCAGCAACGCAGATGTTGCTGAGGAAGAGAAATCTACAGGTTACGATCCAGAGTAATAAACACCTGCCCTAAAGCAGTCACTTCATCAACACCGCATTCGAAATGACTTTCCTGACGGCTCACCTTCAGGCGGTTACCTGGAATGCGGGCCACATCGTAAACATCCAGGTCACCATCGATATCCAGCAGCCAGCGGCCATTGCCGGGATGCGTACTGCCCAGATCGATAATCCACGAATGGTTGCCCTTCACTATATACGCAGGCTGTGCCAGCGAATCGTCCAGCAGCGACGGGTCAACAGCCCAGAGGCCTTCTTCCTCAAGCGTGCCGCCACGCAATCTTAATTTTTTAAGCTGGTGGATTTCACCTGATACCCCGGCAGCTGAAGCATTGGCATCTTGCATCGTACCTTTGCCCGTTGCCAGCCAGCGCAACGAGACACCGGTATCCAGCGCACAGGCGACGACAACATCACCGGGGAAATAATCCCTTCTTACCCAAGTACTTATCGTGCCAGATGACAATCCATACAGATCCCCCAGTTCCTTCTGCATGCTAAAGCCGTAAGCCTGAAGCATACGCGTCAGAACAGCTTTTCCACCTTCAAGTTCATCTAATTGCATCTGGCGAAAACTCCTGAATCTGTAAATATCATCTTGACAACTCGCAAATGCAAGCTTAGATTGATTATGTAATGTACCGACAGACGACCATGATACCAAATTTACGGCGTCGTGGAGAAATAAGGAGATGCGATGTTTTTAGGAACGGAGCAGCAGCGCCAGGCTGGCCTGCGCCATATCGCTCATCTGAAAGAAACCTATTTCCCCCGGAATAAAAGTCGGGTTGAGGTTATTTTTGATCAGGCCCCTGAAAAATGGAAAACCACATTATGTTTTCATGCTGGCTTTAAACAACATCATACTTTTCTGACCTATTCACAATTAAGTGACGAAGAGCAATTGAAAATTACTCAGGCTTTATTATCCCTTCACCATTTCATGACGATATTTACAGGAGAATTTTATTCATGACCGACTGGATAGATGAATCACAGGAATACCAACTGAGAGTACTTGAAGCGCAAATATCAAAGGCAACCCGCACACAGCCTGAACCGTCGGCCTTGTTCTGTGTGGATTGCGAAGCTTCCATCCCGGAACAACGCAGGAACATCATCTCAGGTGTACAGCGATGTATTGAATGTCAGGAAATTGAAGAACTCAAAAGAAAGAATTACCGGCCAGTATAAACAGCTGAATTAACACCATTCAAATTAATCAACTCACTGGGAATAATATTATTTCCGGAAGGCTTCCCATATTTCATTTTTGGAAAAGCCAGTATGACAGATAATATCACAGACAGAACAATTGCTTTACCGCCGCCCGCGCTTAACCGGAGAGCCGGGCAAGGTTTTCCGGGCGGCTGGTGGTGGAGTTGCCCCGCGTGCCGCGCTCAGCAGTCCGCTGGAAAAGCCCCTGACTCGTGATTTTTGTCAGCGCCAGCAAATGGCCCTTTCTCAGCTGGCAACGCTGCCCCGTTGCCTGCGAACACTTTTATATCAGCGACATATCTTTTTGCTGAAAACAAAAGGGGTCGCGCTGCGTTTCATTTCCTGGTGACAGTTTTCACACAACGCTTGTGGCCGCGTATTAAACAGGTCAACGCGAGAAACAATCTGAATCGTCAAATCTCGCAAAAGCTACTCATGGAAGAAGAAACGTTTAACCGCCTCCCGACCTTAATGATGACGGTCTGAATTGATACAAAAACCACGCCAATAAAAATTCATGCATAAATTCAATGAATTATAAATTTTGAAATACCCTGACTGTTGACGTATTACATCAATTAAAGAATACTGTATATAAACACAGTATCTGGCGAGGGGAGAAAATGGAAAACCTGACTAAACAACAGCTAACGTTGTCCAGGATACAATTGATCGCAGACATTTCGCAGACGGCGCAATGCAATCCAAAAGAATTTCTGGTCGTGATGTCACTGATCTCAGAGCTGGCCAGCCAGGCGCTGACTGACGAAAATCAGGACGCTGTGTATTGCAACGGGAGCGCTGACGACACCCACTGATTGCCAGACTCCGCAGCGGTAGTCATCAACATTGCTGGCGCTTGCCCGACCGGTTTCCCTCCGGAGTAAGCGCCCCGCCCTCTCCCTGTCTTCACTGCCTGCTTATCTGTTGTGCCAGCCGTTTCACACCCCTCTCAGATTGTCTCCCGGCGTGCTATTACGCAGACTGAACTCACCCCCTGACGATTTCATTCACTTGCGGAGAAAACCCATGAAAATCTATGCACAACAGGGCGATACCCTCGATTCCCTATGCTGGCGCTATTACAACCGCACGGTGTCCGTCGTCGAAAAAGTGTATGCCGCCAATACTGGCATCGCGGATTTAGGCCCGTTATTACCCCATGGCACAGCCGTCGATATGCCAGACATAGCAGAACAACCCGTACAGGAGGTTCTCAAATTATGGGACTGAATACAGAACGCATCAGTTCAGGCTGTGCCTATTTTATAGCCACCTCGCTGACCTGGCTTGCCAGTCTGACCTCGCAAGATGTTGCCTTTCTGATCGGCTCAGCAGTGGGTGTCGGCACGTTTTTGATCAACTGGTACTACCGGCGCAAAAGCTACCAGTTGCTGGCACGTAAAAGCCTGAGCAAAGACGACTATGAAAACCTCAACTCTTAAACGCTGCAGCGTTGCCGTCGTGTTAGGGCTGATGGCGGCATTGCCGGGCTACCTGTCATTGCAGGTGTCGGAAGAAGGATTGCGGCTGATCACCGACTTTGAAGGCTGTCAGCTGCAACCCTATCAGTGCAGCGCCGGGGTATGGACCAGCGGTATTGGCCATACGGCAGGCGTTAAACCGGCACGGGAAATAACTGAACATCAGGCCGCTGAAAACCTGCTGGCCGATATTCAGCAAACCGAGCGTGCCATCAAAAAATGCATGCCGGTCACGATGCCTCAACCGGTTTTTGATGCTGTGGTGTCCTTCAGTTTTAACGTCGGTACCGGTGCCGCGTGTAGATCAACACTGGCGTTTTTCATCAACAAATGGCAATGGCGACAAGCCTGTGATCAGCTGCCACGGTGGGTTTTCGTCAATGGCGAACGCAACCGGGGTCTGGAACGCAGGCGAAACGCCGAACGTGCCCTCTGCCTGAAAGGAATATGAATGCGCATATTTCTGGCCGTTCTGGCCGCAATGACTTTGCTGGTTGCCATGTTGATACTTTCCAACCGCTCATTACAGCACGACCTCGATAAGAGCCGTCAGCAACGTGACGCCCTGAGCACACAGTTACATCAACGGGAGCAGTTGATCATCCTGTTAAACCAACAAATGCGTCAGCGTGAACAGGCTGAACTGTCATTACGCAAAAACCTGAGCGCCGCTCAACAGGTGATGCAAGCCCGTGAACAACAAAGGCTGAGGAGCCTCTATGAAAATTCGCAAACCCGTCAGTGGGCTGATAACGGGTTGCCTGCTGATATTAGCCGGCTGCACCAGCGCCCCGCCTTCAGCTCCGCCAGCGATTATTTACGTTGGCTGTCCGGCAGTGAGTTCCTGCCCGATACCGGCCAGTCATCCCACCACTAACCAGGACCTGAGTGCCGATATTCTTCAGCTGGAATCTGCGCTGATGGATTGCGGCTTACAAATTGAAGCCATCAAAACGTGTCAGGAGGCACAACATGCAAAAACCGATTCAGTTGCAACAACGGCTCATTGATTCAGCTCTGCACGAAATCAATGAGAAAGGTTTTGCTACCATGTTGACTCTGAAGCTTTATGTTGCAGATATGACTTGTTAATCTTCAATTTCATAATATTGACTTGCTTTTGCAAGTTATGAGTTTCATAATGACCTCATCACTTACCTGTCATGCCGGAGGTTTTTATGATGCATTGTCCGCTTTGTGGAAAGGTCGCCCATACACGTTCAAGCCGTTATCTGAGTGAATCAACAAAAGAACGCTATCATCAGTGCCAGAATATTGAATGCAGTTGCACGTTTGCTACGCATGAATCGGTCGCCAGGGTTATCTCAAAGCCGGGTAGCCAGCCTTCTGCTGCGTAGTCAATATGTGGTCATTGATGCAAAAAAAGGGGTTAGCCGATGGCTAACCCCTTGTTCTATATTAACTAGTAGATGTCGCGTTAGCGATACCTTAGTTAAGACGCTCTTTAATACGAGCAGACTTACCAGTACGCTCACGCAGGTAGTACAGTTTAGCTTTACGAACGGCGCCACGGCGTTTAACAGTAATGCTGTCGATTACCGGGGAGTGAGTCTGGAATACACGCTCAACACCTTCGCCGTTAGAAATTTTGCGAACAGTGAATGCAGAGTGCAGACCGCGGTTACGAATAGCGATAACCACGCCCTCGAATGCCTGCAGACGCTTTTTAGAACCTTCAACGACCCATACCTTAATCTCCAGAGAATCACCTGGACGGAATGCAGGTACGTCTTGCTTCATCTGCTCTTGTTCGATTTGTTTAATGATATTGCTCATAATATGTCTCTTACCCTAGGTAAACTGATATATCGGGACGGCCTCGCGTTATGCTTTGGCGTTCCCTTCATAGTTTTGTTGACTAAGCCGATGTTCCTTTTGGAACTCTCTTAGCAACACCTCTTGCTCGTCAGTCAGAGCTAGGTTTTCCAGAAGTTCAGGTCTTCTAAGCCAGGTTCGACCCAGCGACTGTTTCAGGCGCCAGCGACGTATATCAGCATGATTTCCCGACAGTAAAACTGGCGGTACCTCCATGCCTTCCAACACTTCAGGGCGGGTATAATGGGGACAATCCAACAATCCGTCAGCGAAAGAATCTTCTTCTGCTGAAGCCTGACGACCCAGAACACCCGGTATAAAACGGGAAACTGAATCAATCAGAGTCATTGCCGGCAACTCTCCACCGCTAAGAACATAATCGCCAATTGACCATTCTTCATCAATTTCGGTTTTGATTATGCGCTCATCGATCCCTTCATAACGGCCACAAACCAGAATAATTTTCTGATGAGCCGCCAGTTCGCAAACACCGGTTTGATCCAGCTTGCGCCCCTGAGGTGAAAGATAAATCACTTTCACACCTTCGCCTGCCGCTGCTTTTGCTGCATGAATGGCCTCCCGTAAGGGTTGCACCATCATCAGCATTCCGGGACCACCGCCGTAAGGGCGCTCATCCACGGTACGATGTCGATCGTATGCGAAATCACGTGGACTCCAGCAATTTACGCTCAACAGGCCATTCTTAACTGCCCGGCCAGTTACCCCGTAATCCGTAATTGCGCGGAACATTTCAGGAAACAGGCTAATTATACCGATCCACATAGCCTACCCCTTCCAAATGTTTGACCGCTCAACCAGACCTTGTTTACATGAGTAAACACTACGGAGGTCAAAAACCAGGATCCCAATCTACTTCAACAGTGCGAGTAGTGAGATCGACTTTCTTGATAACCTGCCCATCGAGGAACGGAATCAACCGCTCCTTGAGTCCGAAGGCATCTTTCAGGTTGGCTTTAACTACCATCACATCGTTAGAACCGGTTTCCATCATATCGATGATTTTGCCCAGTTCGTAACCGGAAGTTGTCACTACCTGGCAACCAAAAAGGTCTTTCCAGTAGTAGTCACCGTCTTCCAGTGGAGGCAGTTGCTTTGAATCGACAACAATTTCGCAATTGGTCAGAAGATTCGCCGCATCCCGATCATCAACGCCTTTGACTTTGATAATCAGGTCCTGAGTATGGCGTTTCCAGCCTTCCAGCTCGACAACTTGCCATTTACCGGCACGCTGGATAAACCAGGGCTGGTAGTCAAAGATGCTTTCAGCGTCTTCGGTGGATGAAAACACTCTGAGCCAACCACGAATGCCGTATGTTGAACCCATTTTGCCAAGGACTAACGGCTCAGCGGGTACCACTGGATTGGATTGCTTGCTCATTGCCACCACCGCGACAGATTAAGCTGCTTTCTTAGCGTCTTTGATCAGCGCAGAAACGCGATCAGAAACGGTAGCACCCAGACCAACCCAATGGGCAACACGGTCCAGATCCATACGCAGTGCTTCAGCCTGGCCAGAAGCCAATGGGTTGAAGAAACCTACGCGTTCGATGAAACGACCGTCACGAGCGTTGCGGCTGTCGGTCACTACTACTTGATAAAACGGACGCTTTTTTGCGCCGCCACGTGCTAAACGAATTGTTACCATAACATCCTCTTTAGTTAATAAAACAACCAGACCCCATCGGGGAACGGGGTCTGGTTGCAATATAAAAAGCCCGAAAATTTTACTCATTTTGGCGCAAAAAGCAATCTAAAGCGTAGAAACCTTAGCCACCATTTTGCATGAGCCGCCTATATGGCTGATATATAGGCAGTGACGTCGATTAACGGCCAGGGAAACCCGGTGGCATCATACCTTTCATGCCACGCATCATTTTCGCCATGCCGCCACTCTTCATTTTCTTCATCATGCGCTGCATATCGTCGAACTGCTTAAGTAAGCGGTTGACGTCCTGCACCTGCATGCCGGAACCCATCGCGATACGACGCTTACGGGAACCTTTAATAATCTCTGGCTTAGCGCGCTCTTTCAGCGTCATCGAATTGATGATCGCTTCCATCCGCACCAGCACTTTGTCATCCATCTGGGATTTGACGTTATCCGGCAACTGCCCCACACCCGGCAGTTTGCTCATCATACTCGCCATGCCACCCATATTACGCATTTGCTTGAGCTGCTCGAGGAAATCGGTCAGGTCAAAGCCGTCGCCTTTTTTGAGTTTGCTGGCCAGTTTTTCTGCCTGCGCGCGGTCAACTTTACTCTCAATGTCTTCGATAAGAGAGAGAACGTCGCCCATGCCCAGAATACGGGAGGCAATACGATCCGGATGGAACGGCTCCAGTGCATCGGTTTTTTCACCCATACCCAGGAATTTGATCGGTTTGCCGGTGATATGACGAATCGACAGCGCAGCACCGCCACGGGCATCACCATCCACTTTCGTCAGGATCACACCGGTCAGCGGCAGCGCTTCGTTAAACGCTTTTGCGGTATTCGCAGCATCCTGACCGGTCATGGCATCGACAACAAACAAGGTTTCCACCGGATTAATCGCGGCATGTACCTGTTTGATTTCGTCCATCATCGCTTCGTCGACGTGTAAACGGCCGGCAGTATCGACAATCAACACGTCGTAGAATTTCAGTTTCGCCTGCTGCAGAGCACGGTTAACGATATCAACCGGTTTTTCCTGCGCGTCAGACGCGAAGAAATCCACTTCAACTTGTTGTGCCAGGGTTTCCAGCTGCTTGATCGCCGCAGGGCGATAAACGTCGGCGGACACGACCAGTACTTTTTTCTTTTTCTTTTCTTTCAGGAACTTCGCCAGTTTACCGACGCTGGTTGTTTTACCGGCACCTTGTAAACCTGCCATCAGCACCACAGCCGGAGGCTGTGCCGCTAAGTTGAGTTCGGTGTTAGCCTCACCCATCGCGGTTTCCAGTTCTTTCTGGACAATTTTGACGAATTCCTGACCCGGCGTCAGACTCTTATTGACCTCATGGCCAACAGCGCTTTCCTTCACCCGGTTGATGAAGTCACGCACGACCGGCAGCGCAACGTCCGCTTCCAGTAACGCCATACGCACTTCACGTAATGTCTCTTTGATATTCTCTTCGGTCAGCCGCCCGCGGCCGCTGATATTGCGCAGTGTGCGCGACAATCGATCGCTTAAATTCTCAAACATCGTCTCTTGCTCAACGTAATGACAGGCCGCTTTTGCGACGTAATTGCGGGATTATAACACGAAGTGCGGACGATCTCTGCTTTGGCATCTCAGATAGGTTGGAGCGTGACGCGGGTAACGTTATACTGCGGTTCTCATTCACTTTTCGATGCAACCGAAACGCTATGTCAGTTTTTGCTCTCGTCGCCATGTTGGCCTATCTGTTCAGCCTTGCACTGATTATTCCGAGCATCATCCGGAAGAACAGCGCATACCGGCGCTTAGCACTGATGTCTGTTGTGGTGGCACTGGTTTGCCACGCCGTGGCGTTGCAGCAGCGTATTTTTGATGTCAGCACCGGCCAGAACCTCAGCCTGGTCAATATCGGCTCGGTAGTCAGTTTAATCATCGGAACGGTAATGACCATCGTCGCCTCGCGCAATCGCGGCTGGTTCGTTTTGCCTATTGTTTACAGTTTTTCGCTGATCAATCTGGCGTTCGTGACGTTTCTTCCGGGTGAGTTCATCACGCACCTTGAGGAAAGCAAAGGCTTACTGGTACATATCGGCCTGGCATTGTTCTCTTATGCTACGCTGATGATTGCCGCTCTTTATGCGTTGCAGCTGGCATGGCTGGATTATCAGCTGAAGAATAAACGCCTGACGTTTACGGCTGATATGCCGCCGCTGATGAGTATTGAACGCAAACTTTTTCACATCACCCAGATTGGCGTGATTTTACTGACACTGACGCTGTGCACCGGATTACTGTATCTGAACAACCTGTTCAGCCCGGAGAATATCGACAAGGCCGTCTTATCGATACTGGCATGGTTCGTTTATATCGTCCTGCTGTGGGGCCATTATCACGAAGGCTGGCGTGGCCGTCGCGTGGTATGGTTCAGCATGGCGGGCGCCATCCTATTGACCCTTGCCTATTTTGGCAGTCGCCTGATCCAGCAAATCATGGTTCATTAATTAAAAGGAATACCCGTTGGAGCACGTCTCAACAACAACCCTGATCATCACATTGATCATCATGGTGGTGGTTTCGGCTTATTTTTCAGCCTCCGAAACCGGTATGATGACACTCAACCGTTACCGGTTACGTCACCTGGCTAAACAAGGTAACCGCGCGGCGCGGCGCGTCGAAAAGCTGTTAAAACGCCCGGATCAGCTGATAAGCCTGGTACTTATCGGCAACAATCTGGTCAACATCCTTGCTTCCGCTCTGGCAACCATTGTGGGTATCCGTCTGTACGGCGATGCGGGTGTGGCAATTGCCACGGGCGTCCTGACATTTGTCGTTCTGCTGTTTGCAGAAGTGCTGCCTAAAACATTTGCCGCACTGAATCCTGAACGTATCGCCTTCCCGAGCAGCATTTTGTTGCGTCCGCTGCAGACCATTATGATGCCGCTGGTGTGGATCCTTAACAGTCTCTCGCGTTTGCTGATGAGAATGTTCGGCATCAAAACCACCACCAGCCTCAGTGATGCCGTCAGTAAAGAAGAACTGCGTACCATCGTGAACGAGTCTCGCTCCAATATCTCGCGCCGAAATCAGGACATGCTGCTTTCCGTGCTTGATCTGGAGAAAGTCTCTGTTGATGACATCATGGTGCCGCGCAATGAAATCGTTGGTATTGATATCAACGACGACTGGAAGTCGATTATTCGTCAGCTTACTCACTCGCCTCATGGCCGTATTGTGCTTTATCGGGACTCACTCGACGACGCAATTGGGATGTTGCGTTTGCGCGAAGCTTATCGCCTGATGACCGAGAAAAAAGAGTTTACCAAAGAAAATCTGCTGCGCGCCGCTGATGAGATTTACTACATTCCGGAAGGCACCCCGCTGAACATTCAGTTGGTAAAATTCCAGCGGAATAAAAAGAAAGTGGGCATCGTGGTTGATGAATACGGTGATATTCAGGGGCTGGTCACGGTTGAGGATATCCTCGAAGAAATCGTCGGCGATTTCACAACCTCAATGTCACCGACGCTGGCTGAAGAAGTCACGCCACAAAGCGATGGCTCAGTGCTGATTGAAGGCAGTGCGAACGTGCGGGAACTGAATAAAGCCTTTAACTGGCATCTTCCCGCCGAAGAAGCAAGAACGATCAACGGCATGCTGCTGGAAGTACTGGAAGAGATCCCGACAATCGGAACCAGCCTGCGCATTGAAGATTATGAAGTTGAGATCCTGGATGTACAGGACAACATGATTAAACAGGTGCAGGTCCGGCCGTTACAACCGTTGCAAAGCACTGTAAACCAGCACTAACTTTCTGAATTTCAGACATAAAAAAGACGCGAACTTCGCGTCTTTTTTGTCATCAACACGAACTAAAAACTAGATGTGCAGTTCAGACAATTTCTCTTTTGGCAGAGCCAGATCATCGTTACGGTTCACGACAACATCATGATCGATAATGTGTTGTGCGATTTCCTGGGCTTCCTGCAGGGAATGCATTTCGTAAGTCCCGCACTGGTATTCATTCAGCTCTGGGATCTGGCGCTGTTCTTTCACTTTCAGAACGTCAGCCATTGCTGCTTTCCAGGCGTCAGCAACCCGTTGCTCTTCCGGCACACCGATCAGGCTCATGTAAAAACCGGTACGGCAACCCATCGGAGAAATATCAATGATTTCCACACCGTTACCGTTCAGATGATTACGCATGAAACCCGCAAACAGGTGCTCAAGCGTATGGATACCACGTTCCGGCATCACTTCAATGTTCGGGCGGCAGAAACGCAGATCGAACACAGTGATGGTATCCCCGTGCGGGGTATTCATGGTTTTTGCGACGCGAACAGCAGGTGCTGCCATACGGGTATGGTCTACGGTAAAGCTATCCAACAGTGGCATATCGTCACCTCTCCTAAATAAATTAATTTTTTTTGCGAACTCAGGAAACCTTTTCCCAGCATGCGGGTCTTAATTAGTGAAAGACGCGCATTTGTTATCATCATCCCTGTAAACAGAGATGTTTATTTGGCCACATTAATTGTGGCCTTTTTCTTTTCTACTTATCACTACTGCCTGCATTTGCAGCCAGGTATTCTTCAAAGCTTAGCTTATCACTGGCTTCCAGGTTGCGCTGACGCTGCCATGAACCATCCTGCTCAGCCAGCAGGGCACTTTCATCCAACACTTCCAGCGGTTCACTCACCAGCATCTGCCGATATTTTTCCGCCAAGTCCAGCCCGAGGTTACCGAGGCCCTGCTGTTTCAGATCTTTGAGGATGCGGGCAGAATAAGTCAGTTCAGGATCATCAAACGCAGCAGCTAACTCTTTACAGACATCCTGGTAAAGATGATCACCGTTTTGATTATCCATGACCTGAGCCACCCGATTCAGATCAGCAAACAATGCTTTGCCGACGCTGGCTAATGGCTGACGTTCATCGTTACACCCAATACCAATTGTCTGACCCGGTTTACGCCCTTCAAGGATGACGCGGTTCCAGTTTTTGCGCGTACAAAGCAACTCATCACTGTTCATTTCCGGCGCATCGGCTAAAGCACACCATACCAAAAACAGATCCAGGAAACGCGCCTGGGTTGCATCGATACCGACTGGCGAGAACGGATTAACGTCCAGCGAACGGACTTCAATGTATTCAATCCCGCTGCGCATCAGCGCATCCGAAGGGGTTTCACCCGATTTGGTGACGCGCTTAGGCCGGATTGGCGCATAAAGTTCGTTCTCAATCTGTAACACATTGGTGTTCAGCTGGAGATACTTGCCGTCCTTTTTCACCCCCATTTCCGCATATTCAGCAGACGGTGTGCGGATCGCTTTCTTCACACCCTGAACATAGGTGTTCAGATCATTAAAAGTGATACCCAGATTGCTCTGCGACTTATTCGTATACCCTAAATCACTCAGGCGCAACGATGTCGCATAAGGCAGATAACACAAACCGCCTTCGGTATATTCAAAAGGCAGATCCGTTACACGGCCTTTCAGGAATGAGGAACAGATTGCAGGCGACGCACCAAACAGATACGGGATCACCCAACCAAAACGGTAATAGTTTCGGATGAGTTTGAAATAACCTGCAGAGATGGCCTCTTTCCCGCTTTCGGTATCGGTAACACCCAACCGCTCCTGCCAAAACGTCATTGGCAACGAAAAATTGTAATGGATGCCGGAAATTACCTGCATCAGTGCGCCATAGCGATTTTTCAGGCCTTCGCGATAAAGCGTCTTGAAACGCCCGACATTCGAGGCGCCATATTGTGCCAGTTCAATATCCTGCCCTGATTCGATAAAGCACGGCATGCTGAACGGCCACATACGCTCGTCACCAAGCTCACGGGCCACGTGACGATGAATATCACGCAGAAACGCCATCAGATGTTCAATATTGTCATCGACGGGCGTAATGAATTCTAATAAGGCTTCAGCAAAATCGGTGGTGATCCAGCGATGCGTCAGAGCTGAACCTAAAGATTCCGGGTGACCCGTCGTCGCTAATGAACCATCAGGATTAACCCGAAGCGTTTCACGCTCGATACCACGACGAATACCTTTTAATGCCTGAGGGTGGGCTTCCAGCCAGGAAAGCGCCTGAGATACATCCGGGATCAAATTGACCTCCCGTTCGGTGAAACCATTAATTTGCAAGCATACTGAATCTGCATAGATGTGACCATAATTGATAGCTGATGCCAATCTAACCGAACCATGAGAGCCCCTCCAGCGTTACAAAAGTCAAAAGTATGTAACGCACCGCTTTTCCGATAAACATGAAAAAGACTACAGGCCCCCACGGCATTCGCAGCCAACCTGCTAATACACACAACACATCACCCATCACCGGTAACCAACTTAGCAATAATGCCGGGGGTCCGAAGCGCTTCAGCCAGCCTTGTGCAATATTGAGTCCACGCTGAGGCTTAAGCTGTGGCAGAAAGCGTCCGATGATGACGTTGGTTATGCCGCCTAAGGTATTGCCAACAGATGCAGACAAAACCAGTGCAGCTGGCATTGCGCTGCCAGCTGACAATAAAGCCACTAATAAAACTTCTGAATTTCCAGGCAGTAATGTGGCGCTTAAAAAGCTGCTGCCGAATAAGGAAGCCAGCGCCAGGGCGCTACTCACAGCTTACGTACGTCCACAAAATCCATATTGGCGCGTTTTGCTGCCTCAATACCGAAATCTGCATCTTCAAAGACGACACATTTTTCAGGAGGCACGCCGATCAGCTCCGCACAGCGCAAAAACGTGTCCGGTGCCGGTTTGTGGTTCTTCACATCGTTGGCACCCACAATCGCATCAAAGTAATCGCGCAATCCTAAATGTCGTAACAATGCATCCGCCATCCAGTGCTCGCTGCCCGTTCCTACCGCCATTGGCCGGCGCCCATGATAGGATTTGACGACATCAATTAGCGGTAAAGGCCGCACGGTATCGAGTAACATTTCCTGCACTGCAGCCGTTTTCTCAGCTGCAAGAAGATGGGGATCCATCTCAACATTATTACTGTCTATAACAAACCTGGCGATGTGCCAGGTCGGAGAACCATTCAGAGCAACCATGGATGCGACATCAAACTGCATATTGTATTTGGTCAATACCTGATGCCATGCCTTACGGTGCGTAGGTTCGGTATCCAATATGGTGCCATCCATATCAAATATTAGCCCTTCGTATCGATCGTACATCGGGATGCTCCGTGATCACGAAAAAACTGGAAAACTACTTTATCGCAAAGTCTGTAGAAAGTCGCATTTTGTCCACGTACACAGCACATACGAACACGTCAGAAAGGCCAGAAAAATGAAAAAAAAGAGGGAGAAACAGCTGCGAAATGTAAAAAGCAAAAAACCCGCCGAAGCGGGTTTTCTAATCTGGTGCACCGAGGAAGATTACTCGGCAGGGCCTCGCTCTGCGGGCCGTTGCTAAAGCAACGTTATTTTCCTTCGTGCTACCTTCATGCCGGAGGACTCTATACGAAAGCCGTCGCTCAAACATGTTTAGAATATGGTGCACCCAGGAAGATTCGAACTTCCGACCGCTCGGTTCGTAGCCGAGTACTCTATCCAGCTGAGCTATGGGTGCAGGGGGGTAATACTGATTTTTTTTCGGGAAATACTTAGAGAAAGAATGGTGCACCCAGGAAGATTACTCGGCTATCGCCTCGCCCTGCGGGCCGTTGCTTCAGCAACGTTATCTTCCTTCGTGCTATCTGCATGTTGAGGACAATGTAAAATCTTATCATCGCTTCAACATACACAAAATATGGTGCACCCAGGAAGATTCGAACTTCCGACCGCTCGGTTCGTAGCCGAGTACTCTATCCAGCTGAGCTATGGGTGCATTTTGATTCTTACTGCAGATTTACCTGACCATTTTCCTTAATGCATCCGCTTTTGCGTTTGCCCGTCACGCTCATTTGATTGCAAATCAACATACGCTCAGGAAAGTATGGTGCACCCAGGAAGATTCGAACTTCCGACCGCTCGGTTCGTAGCCGAGTACTCTATCCAGCTGAGCTATGGGTGCATTTTAAATGGCGGTGAGGCGGGGATTCGAACCCCGGATGCAGCTTTTGACCGCATACTCCCTTAGCAGGGGAGCGCCTTCAGCCTCTCGGCCACCTCACCATACGCCTCTTTCGAGTGTGCTGACTAACTTTGTTCAAGCTCATCGGCACTGCGTGGCGCACATATTACTTTCTGGCCCTTATAAGTCAAACCCTTTTTTCCTAACAATCACCCGTTTGGACATTTCACGCGCAACCTGAGCAGTTTGAATGCAAAAAATGACCGTGAACGCGAAAAAAACGCCTTCATTTTCAGGAAAAGACAACACGGGAGATAAAACACAGGAAGAAATTAAAAAAGAAAATGCAGGGAAACGAAGGAGGGATAAGTGATAAGGCACATAAAAGAGGTTCAGCGCCTCGCCATTAGCGAGACGCCTCGTAAATCAGTAACTCGACTGTTGAGACTTTTCAGCCTGAATACGCTGATAAATCTCTTCACGGTGAACAGAGACCTCTTTCGGCGCATTCACACCAATGCGCACCTGATTACCTTTAACACCTAAAACGGTAACAGTAACCTCATCGCCAATCATGAGGGTTTCACCAACTCGGCGAGTTAGAATAAGCATTCTTTGCTCCTTGAATAATTAAAAGAGTCGGGTCTCTCAGTTTCCCGGCCATTATCGATCATAAGCGGGTAAAACGTAAGCCATGACCCCTACATAAAATGTAAGCAGCCTGCAACTTCAGCCATGTGTACTTTAAGTTTAGCCGATATCATCATTGTCGCGACTTTAATCGCGAAGCTTACAGCGCCATTAAGACTGAAAACGCCATACAGCACAATAGATTATGGCGTTTTCATGGTTAGCTATTTATTTCTTATTACAGCTTAGCTTCAACCCAGGCTTCAACCGTCGCCAGAGCGGCAGGTAATGCCTGCACATCACTGCCGCCTGCCTGAGCCATATCTGGACGACCGCCGCCCTTTCCACCGACCTGCTGTGCCACAGAAGCAATCAGCTCACCGGCTTTAACACGATCGGTCAGATCTTTCGTGACACCAGCAATCAGGCTGACTTTATCATCAGCAATGGTTGCCAGAACGATAATTACTGATCCCAGCTGATTTTTCAGGTCATCAACCATCGTACGCAGAATTTTAGGCTCTACGTTATCCAGTTGACGAACCAACAGCTTAACCCCTTTCACTTCTTTCGCCTGGCTGGACAGTGAGGCACTTTCCTGCGCGGCTTGCTGACCTTTCACCTGCTGAAGTTCTTTTTCCAGTACACGTGAACGTTCAATCAAAGAACGGATTTTATCGGTGATGCTGTTCACATCGCCTTTCACCAAATGCGCCACATCCTGGAGCAAATCGCTTTGCTGATGCAGTGCATTAATCGCGTTTTCACCGGTAATCCCTTCAATACGACGAACACCAGCTGCAGTACCGGATTCACTCTGAATACGGAACAAACCGATATCGCCAGTACGGCTGGCGTGCGTACCGCCACACAATTCGGTAGAGAAATCCCCCATGCTCAGTACACGAACGCTGTCTTCATACTTCTCACCAAACAGCGCCATTGCCCCTTTTTCTTTCGCTTCGTCCAGATCCATGATGGTGGTCTGGATAGGCAAATTGCGACGGATCTGAGCATTCACCAGATCTTCTACCTGACGGATTTCTTCTGGTTTCATTGCTTCAAAATGCGAGAAGTCGAAACGCAGATAGTTATCGTTAACCAGAGAGCCTTTCTGAGCCACATGCTTGCCCAGCACCTGACGCAGCGCAGCATGCAGCAAGTGCGTTGCAGAGTGGTTCAGACGGATGCGGTCACGGCGTGCGGCATCAACTTCTGCTTCGACACTGTCGCCGACACTCAGTTTACCCGCGTTCAGTGCGCCCTGATGGCCGATCGCTTTACCATATTTCTGGGTATCAGAAACAGAGAAGATGCCAGCAGCCGTTTTCAGAACGCCTTTATCACCCACCTGGCCACCAGACTCACCGTAAAACGGCGTATCATCCAGAACCACAATAGCATTAACGCCAGCCTGAATATCATTCACGGGCTGACCATCGACAAACAACGCCACGACTTTGGAATGGCGCTGCAGATGTTCGTAACCGGAGAACTGAGTGACGCCATCAACACGCACCATGCTGTTATAGTCCGCGCTGAAACCACTGGACTCACGCGCACGGCGGCGTTGAACGTCCATCGCTTTTTCGAAACCGGCCTCATCCACTTTCAGATTACGCTCCCGGCATACGTCAGCAGTCAGATCCAGCGGGAAACCAAAGGTGTCATACAAACGGAAAGCAATTTCGCCGTCCAGAGTGTCGCCTTCCAATGCGGACAATTCTTCGTCCAGCAACGCCAGTCCACGTTCCAGGGTACGGGCAAACTGTTCTTCTTCGGTTTTCAGCAGTTGCTCAACCATCGCCTGCTGTTCTTTCAGTTCCGTCGCAGCCGGACCCATAACTTCAATCAGCGGAGCAACCAGTTTGTAGAAGAAAGTGTCCTTCGCGCCCAGCATATTGCCGTGACGGATTGCACGACGAATGATACGACGCAGCACATAGCCACGGTTTTCATTCGATGGGATCACACCGTCCGCAATCAGGAATGCACATGAACGGATATGATCAGCAATAACGCGCAGTGATTTGTTGGTCAGATCGGTCGCGCCAGTGACGTCTGCCACTGCCGCGATCAGTTTCTGGAACAGGTCGATATCGTAGTTGGAGTTCACATGCTGCATAACCGCCGTGATACGCTCAAGCCCCATCCCGGTATCTACAGATGGTTTTGGCAGAGGCAACATCGTGCCGTCAGCCTGACGGTTGAACTGCATGAACACCAGGTTCCAGATTTCTATATAACGGTCGCCATCTTCTTCAGCAGAACCCGGAGGGCCGCCCCAGATGTGATCGCCATGATCGTAGAATATCTCAGTACAAGGGCCGCACGGACCGGTATCGCCCATCTGCCAGAAGTTATCAGAAGCGAATGCACCGCCTTTATTATCGCCAATGCGGATAATACGTTCTTTTGGAACGCCGACTTCTTTCTCCCAGATGTCGAAAGCTTCGTCATCAGTCTCATAGACGGTGACCCACAGCTTCTCTTTCGGCAGGTTGAACCACTTTTCGCCGGTCAGTAATTCCCAGGCGTAGTTGATGGCATCGTGCTTAAAGTAATCACCGAAGCTGAAGTTACCCAGCATCTCGAAGAAGGTATGATGACGTGCGGTATAGCCGACATTTTCGAGGTCATTATGCTTACCGCCCGCACGTACACAACGCTGAGACGTGGTGGCGCGGTTGTAATCGCGCTTATCCAGACCGAGGAAAACGTCTTTAAATTGGTTCATCCCGGCATTGGTAAACAACAGTGTCGGATCGTTTGTCGGGACAAGCGAACTGCTTGAAACAATGTTGTGTCCCTTACTATGGAAGAAATCGAGAAACGCTTGACGGATCTCAGCGGTGCTCTTGCTCATAAATGTCCCGGAATCATGCTGGAAGAACGGCTCTTGAGCCGGATAACGCTGTATATGACAGCAATCTGTACAGCTCACGAACGAAAAAGTGCGGATAAGATAAAATTTCTGCGCGGGGAAGTAAAATACCGTATGCGGTCAATCGTCAAAATCGCGATAAATAGACTGTATTTCTTCCTGAAAGAAGCCCCGATAGAGTAAATAACGCAGAACTTTCGATTTTTCCTTCCAGTCGGTCGGTAAATTTTCACCAAATTTCCTGACTGCCAAATCCCGTGCCAGAACACACCAGTCAACATCAGTGTTTTCCAGCGCCACGGTGATGATTTCTTTATCGACACCTTTTTGCAGTAATTCCGAACGAATGCGCACCGCACCGTAACCTTTGTGACTGCGACCAGAGATATAGCGGCTGGCAAATTTGGCATCATCGAGCCAGTGATGTTGATAGCAGTAATCAATCACCGCCTGCACATGTTCTTCCGAAATGGCTTCTGGCACAGGCCGTGGCTCAGGTTTACCTCTCACCGCTTCTTCGTCAGCAAATGCATTTTGCTCCGGCTTTTTACGCGATAACCCACTGTTTTTCTTATTCTGAGGTTTAACAAAAGGCATCGGTGGAGTGAGCAATTTACGACGCAACTCGGCTTCACCGTGATCACGCTGAGAAAGCAAACGCATAGCGCGGTTCATCATCGTGTTGATTTTAGCCGCATCACCCTCTTTTTTTGGGGGCTCAAACAGCGTGGACTCACTGTTCTGCGCCACTTCTTCCAGCAGTTTTTTCAGGTCGATAATTTTTTCATTGGGCGCTTTTTCATCGTGCATAAGGTTTCCCCTGATATGCAAAATGCCAGTCTGGAAACCAGACTGGCATTTTAACGACTTCTGAAAGTCACGGATAACTATCCCCTGCCTTCAAATGTCTCTGTCAGACAACCGCGAAATTAAAATTCTTCGCTGGTTTCCATATTGTCGTCAGCATCTTCAGCAATGGTCGCAGCACTCAGCTCACCGGTACCGCTCAGCAACATATCACGCAGTTTTTTGTCCAGCTCTGCAGCGACTTTCGGGTTTTCTTTAAGGTAGTTGCAAGAGTTTGCTTTACCCTGACCAATCTTCTCACCGTTGTAGCTGTACCAGGCACCGGCTTTCTCGATCAGTTTGTGCTTCACGCCCAGGTCGATCAGTTCGCCGTTGATATTGATACCTTCTCCGTACATGATCTGGAATTCAGCTTGCTTAAATGGCGCTGCGATTTTGTTCTTTACAACTTTCACACGCGTTTCGCTACCGACAACCACATCACCTTCTTTGATAGCACCAATACGACGGATATCCAGACGTACAGAGGCGTAGAATTTCAGGGCATTACCGCCGGTAGTCGTTTCCGGGTTACCGAACATTACGCCGATTTTCATACGGATCTGGTTGATGAAGATCAGCAGGGTGTTGGCGTTTTTCAGGTTACCGGCAAGCTTACGCATTGCCTGGCTCATCATACGTGCTGCAAGGCCCATATGAGAGTCACCAATTTCGCCTTCGATTTCAGCTTTTGGTGTCAGTGCTGCCACGGAGTCAACGATGATAACGTCAACTGCACCTGAACGGGTCAGCGCATCACAGATTTCGAGCGCCTGCTCTCCGGTATCTGGCTGTGAACACAGCAGGTTATCAATATCTACACCCAGTTTTTTAGCGTAGATAGGGTCCAGCGCATGTTCTGCATCGATGAACGCACAGGTTTTGCCTTCACGCTGTGCAGCCGCGATAACCTGCAAGGTCAGTGTGGTTTTACCGGACGATTCAGGACCATAAATTTCAACAATACGGCCCATTGGCAAGCCGCCAGCACCTAACGCGATATCCAGAGACAAAGAGCCGGTAGAGATCGTTTCGACGTCCATGGAGCGATCTTCCCCCAGACGCATGATGGAGCCTTTACCGAATTGCTTTTCGATCTGGCCCAGTGCTGCAGCTAACGCTTTTTGCTTGTTCTCATCAATAGCCATTTTTACTCCTCGTCTGATACAGGGGAACATCCCGCCTGCATCATTGAATATAATTTATGTACAGGTAATTGGCAGTAATTATACTGTATGCTCATACAGTATCAAGACTAATTTTTAATAAACTCATCCAATGCTGTTTGTAGCGAAAAAACAGCGGCTTGCAAACGCACCGCTTCGCGATCGCCGGAAAAATGCTGTTTAACCATCAGAACATGCCCGTTTTTACCGGCAAAACCAAACCAAACAGTGCCGACAGGTTTTTCTTCGGAACCGCCATCAGGACCGGCAATACCGCTTACCGAAACGGCAACGTCCGCGCCCGCTGCGTGCAGAACACCCACTGCCATTTCATGCACCACCTGCTCACTCACCGCACCATATTGTTCAAGCGTGCTTTCGCGCACACCCAGCAATTCATGCTTGGCCGCATTGCTGTAAGTGACAAATCCGCGATCAAACCAGGCGGAACTGCCAGCAATATCCGTGATGGATTTAGCAATCAGCCCGCCAGTGCAGGATTCTGCGCATGTGATCCATAGTCCGTGTGCTTTAAGCGCAGCGCCGATTTCCACACTCAGCTCATGTAAACGTTTCTCGTCCATATTCCCTCCTGGCAGGTCATCTGAAACTGACCTGATGTTAGCATTTCTCTTCAGGTCTGTGAGTCATGTCGACGCGTTTTGCGCGATGTATTCAGAATTGGCATAAAAACAAAAAAGAAGGGCCGCGTTTTGCGGCCCCCATGAACAATTCCTGAACCGGCATTAACGTGCCGCTTTCACTGCCTCACCTAACTGCCATACCGCCATCGCATAATGAACGCTGTGGTTATAACGGGTAATAGTGTAAAAGTTCGGCAGTCCGTACCAGTACTGATAATTAGTGCCCATATCAAGGCGCAGCAGGCTGGCTTCCTGGTAGTTACCCAGTGAACCCAACGGGCTCAGCCCCGCCGCTTTCAACGTATATAACGGATACTTGGTTTTAAAGCCATTTTCAAGCAAGGGTGCCTGCCCCGCTGCCGGTACCGCAATCGGCGCGCCCTTCGTCCAGCCATGGGCCTTGAAATAATTGGCGACACTGCCGATGGCATCAATGGGATCCCACAGGTTAGCATGACCGTCGCCATTAAAATCGACGGCATAATCTTTATAAGACGAAGGCATAAACTGACCATAGCCCATCGCGCCCGCGAAAGAACCGCGCAGACTCAGGGGATCATCGCCTTCACGGCGCGACATCAACAGGAAGGTTTCCAGTTCGCCGGAAAAATACTCAGCCCGACGCGGATAGGCAAAGGATAAGGTCGCCAGCGCATCAATAATACGGGTTTTACCCATTACGCGCCCCCAGCGGGTTTCCACACCGATAATACCCACAATGATTTCCGGCGGCACGCCGTAAACCTGCTCTGCACGCTGTAACGCATCCTGATATTGATTCCAGAACACCACGCCATTTTGCACGTTATCCGGCGTAATGAATTTACTGCGGTAGCGATTCCACGCCCCGTTCGGCACGGTCGATGGCGGGCCGGAAGGTGCCTGCTGATCCATCAGTCTTAAGACAAAGGCCAGACGCTTAGTCTGCGACAGGACGTCATGCAGTTGCTGACGGTCAAATCCATGCTCGCGTACCATTTTGTCAACAAACTGGTTCATGGCCGGATCATAGGCGAAATCGCCGGTCTGGACGGCACCGGTATGCTCCGGCTGGAGCAGAAAGCCACCGTCAGGCACGGTACTCGCGCTGGCATTTCTTCCATCGGAAAAAGGATTTCGCGGACCTGCAGGCTGAGGTGCGCTTTTATGACTGCTACATGCAGAAAGTATAAGAACCAGGGGAAGAATGACTGCCAGATGGCGCATCGGATATCCGTAACCATGCAAAAAAGAGGTGCGGATATGGTAGAGCATTATCAAGGCCGAAAAAACTGAAAATCACCGTCTTTACACCACAGCAGAAAGGTTACATTTTCAGATAAGTTGCGTGACGTTACGCAAGTTCAGAACGCAGCGTAGTTTTTTGGCTCTACTCACGTTAGGATCCGTTGTAAAGTCGTTGCCCCAGGCGGTAAGAGCCAACAGGATGATTTAAAATTGAATCAACTCAATGAAAAACAAAACAATATGACCGGACTGGATGCCCACACCCCGATGATGCAGCAATACCTGCGTCTTAAAGCAGAGAACCCGGATGTTCTGCTGTTTTACCGTATGGGTGACTTCTACGAGCTGTTTTATGACGATGCGAAACGCGCATCGCAACTGATGGATATCTCCCTGACCAAACGCGGTGCATCTGCCGGTGAGCCGATCCCGATGGCAGGTGTGCCTTATCATGCAGTAGAAGGTTACCTGGCGAAGCTGGTCCAGCTCGGTGAATCCGTTGCGATTGCTGAACAAATTGGCGACCCGGCACTGAGTAAAGGGCCGGTTGAACGCAAAGTGGTACGCATCGTCACGCCAGGCACCGTCAGTGACGAAGCATTACTGAGCGAGCGTTACGATAACCTGCTGGCGGCGATCTGGCAGGACGGACGCGGGTTTGGTTACGCCACGCTGGATATCAGTTCCGGCCGTTTCCGCGTCGCACAGCCTGATGATCCGGAAACCATGGCGGCCGAATTACAGCGCACCAATCCGGCGGAGTTACTCTACCCGGAAAGCTTTGAAGCCATGTCGCTGATTTCTTCCCGCCGTGGCCTGCGCCGCCGTCCGATGTGGGAATTCGAGCTGGAAACTGCCAAACAGCAGCTGAACCTGCAATTTGGCACACGCGATTTAAGCGGCTTCGGCGTTGAGCAGGCCACTCAGGCACTGCGCGCTGCCGGTTGTCTGCTGCAATACGTTAAGGATACCCAGCGTACTGCCCTGCCGCATATCCGGGGCGTCACGATGGAACGCCAGCAGGACGGTATCATTATGGATGCGGCTACCCGCCGTAACCTGGAACTGACGCAAAATCTGGCCGGTGGTATAGAAAACACGCTGGCGGCCGTGCTCGATCAGGCTGTCACGCCGATGGGCAGCCGCATGCTCAAACGCTGGATCCACATGCCAAGCCGCGATATCAAATTGCTGACACATCGCCAGCAGGCGATCGGTGCATTGCAGGATCTCACGGCAGATCTGCAACCGGTACTGCGACAGGTCGGCGACCTCGAACGTATACTGGCACGGCTCGCATTGCGCAGCGCCCGCCCGCGTGACCTGGCTCGTATGCGTCATGCGATGCAGCAACTGCCGGAAATCCGGGAAATATTGCAGGAAACCGACGCCGCACATGTAAAAACACTGGTCGGACAAACCGGTGACTTCACCGAACTGGTGGAACTGCTCGAGCGCGCAATCATCGAAACGCCGCCGGTTCTGGTACGTGATGGCGGTGTAATCGCACCGGGCTACAATGCCGAGCTGGATGAATGGCGAGCCCTGGCAGACGGCGCGACCGATTATCTCGACAGATTAGAGATCCGCGAACGCGAGAAACTGGGGCTGGATACGCTGAAAGTCGGTTTCAACGGCGTGCATGGTTATTACATTCAGGTCAGCCGCGGTCAGAGCCATCTGGTGCCGATCCACTATGTCCGTCGCCAGACGCTCAAAAACGCTGAGCGCTACATCATTCCTGAGTTGAAAGAGTACGAAGACAAAGTGCTGACTTCAAAAGGCAAAGCCTTGTCTCTGGAAAAAGCGCTGTACGAAGAGCTGTTCGATCTACTGATGCCACACCTGTCCGCATTACAGCAAAGCGCCAGTGCACTGGCGGAACTGGATGTTCTGAGCAACCTGGCAGAACGTGCGTACACATTGAATTACGCCTGTCCGACGATGAGTGAAAAACCGGGCATTAATATTACCGGTGGCCGCCATCCTGTGGTTGAACAGGTACTGAGCGAACCGTTTATTTCCAACCCGCTGAATATGTCTCCGGCACGGCGCATGCTGATCATCACCGGTCCGAATATGGGCGGTAAAAGTACCTATATGCGTCAGGCGGCGCTGATCGTCCTGATGGCGCATATCGGCAGCTATGTGCCCGCAGAAGCCGCTGTTATCGGGCCTGTGGATCGCATTTTTACCCGTGTCGGTGCGGCGGACGATCTGGCTTCGGGGCGTTCTACCTTTATGGTGGAAATGACCGAAACCGCCAATATCCTCCATAACGCCACCGAAAACAGTCTGGTATTGATGGATGAAATCGGGAGAGGGACGTCAACGTATGATGGTTTGTCGCTGGCATGGGCATGTGCGGAAAATCTCGCCAGCCGTATTAAAGCCATGACGCTGTTCGCCACCCATTATTTCGAGCTGACTACCCTGCCGGAAAAAATGGAAGGCACGGTCAATGTTCATCTGGATGCTATTGAACACGGCGACACGATCGCCTTTATGCACAGCGTACAGGATGGCGCGGCCAGCAAGAGTTACGGTCTGGCCGTTGCGGCGCTGGCGGGTGTTCCGCGAGATGTGATTAAGCGTGCGCGTCAGAAACTGAAAGAGCTGGAAACGTTGTCCAACAACGCTGCAGCCAGCAAAGTCGATGGCCCGCAATTGGCATTACTGACGGAAGAAGTGTCTCCGGCGGTTGAAGCGCTGGAATCTCTCGATGCAGATTCTCTGTCGCCACGTCAGGCGCTGGAATGGATATATCGTCTGAAAGATATGGTGTAGATGTCCGCTGGTCAGAACAGGAAGCATAAAAAAACGGTGGGATTGACCCACCGTTTTTATGTGTTGTTCTTACAGGATAGAACATGATGCAACCACTGCCCGGCGAATAAGTTATTCGCGGAACAATGCTTCGATGCTCAGTCCCTGTCCCTGCAGGATTTCACGCAGGCGACGCAAACCTTCTACCTGAATCTGACGAACACGCTCACGTGTCAGGCCAATCTCGCGGCCTACATCTTCCAGCGTCGCTGCTTCATAGCCTAACAGGCCGAAACGGCGCGCCAGAACTTCACGCTGTTTTGCATTCAACTCGAATAACCACTTAACGATACTTTGTTTCATATCGTCATCTTGTGTGGTGTCTTCCGGGCCGTTGTCTTTCTCATCCGCCAGAATATCTAACAACGCTTTCTCTGAGTCCCCGCCCAACGGAGTATCCACAGAAGTAATGCGTTCATTCAGGCGCAACATACGGCTGACGTCATGTACCGGTTTGTCGAGCTGCTCAGCAATCTCTTCAGCACTCGGTTCATGGTCCAGTTTATGTGCAAGTTCACGTGCAGTACGCAGGTAAACGTTCAGTTCTTTAACGATGTGAATGGGCAAACGGATAGTACGGGTTTGATTCATGATCGCCCGTTCAATCGTCTGACGGATCCACCATGTTGCATAGGTAGAGAAACGGAAACCGCGCTCAGGATCAAATTTTTCAACCGCACGGATCAGACCCAGGTTACCTTCCTCGATCAGATCCAGCAGTGCCAGACCGCGATTACTGTAGCGGCGGGCAATTTTAACCACTAAACGCAGATTACTTTCAATCATACGGCGGCGGGAAGGAACATCTCCCCGCAACGCGCGTCGTGCAAAATAAACTTCCTCTTCTGCAGTAAGCAGAGGGGAATAACCGATTTCACCGAGGTACAGTTGAGTGGCGTCCAGCACTCGTTGGCTTACAGTCTGCGACAACAATTCTTCTTCAGCATCGTTGTCGGCAGTCTCTTCGACTATTGCTTTCTCGTCAAAGGCTTCAGCGCTGTTCTCATCGAAATCTACATCATCATGTAACTCGTTAACTTTCAGCGTATTCTGACTCATAAGCTGCTCCTACCCGTGGTCCCGAGGGCAGAATCGATGCTCTGCCCCGATTTATCGCTGCGGAAGATAACGCAGCGGGTTTACGGATTTCCCCTTGTAACGAATTTCAAAATGCAATCTTACTGAACTGGTTCCGGTGCTACCCATAGTCGCTATTTTTTGTCCCGCCTGCACTTCTTGTTGTTCCCGGACCAGCATTGTATCGTTATGTGCATAGGCGCTCAGGTAATCATCATTGTGTTTAATGATGATCAGATTACCGTAACCGCGAAGAGCATTACCCGCGTAAACCACACGCCCCGAGGCGGTTGCTACGACAGACTGTCCACGCGAACCAGCAATATCGATCCCCTTATTTCCCCCTTCAGAAGCAGAGAAATTATCGATAATTTTCCCGTCAGTCGGCCATTTCCAGGAGGAAACCGGACCGCCATTATTTGTTGAGGTGGCGACGGGAGTGCTGGCTACAGCAACAGGTGTTGTGGTGGTAGTAACTGCACCTGATGAAGGCAACATCCTGCCTACATTCTGTTTACCAGAAGAATCAGAATACGTGGTAGTTGGTTGAGATGCAACCACAGAACCTGTGAGCATGCCCCCGGTTGGAGCTTTCGGAACACCACCATTTGTGGCATCTGCGGCCGCTACCGTACCCCCGGTGCTCGCCGCAGAAGAAACGTTATTGATCTGGATTGTCTGGCCAACTTCAAGGCTGTATGGCGCAGGAATATTATTGCGTGCAGCCAGGTCGCGGAAGTCATTGCCCGTGATCCAGGCAATATAGAACAGGGTGTCGCCGCGCTTCACCTGGTAGGTGCTGCCGCTATAACTTCCTTTAGGGATCGAGTTATAGCTGCGGTTGTAAACAATATGTCCGCCGGGTCCGACGGCAGGTGCCATTTGCGGAGCAGAATTCAGAGTATTCTGACTACTATTGCCGCTGTTACCGCCGCCATTGACGCTGCTGATGGGTGCGGATGTCGTTGAATTGTTCGTACATCCCGCCATCCAGGCACTGATAAAAGTACACATTGCAATGCGGCTTAGTGTTTTTATTGGGCTTCCCGTGCTCATATTTCCCCCGTTACGGCAATCTCAGAATATCTCTTTAACCGCGCACACCGCGCCAGCTGGCGCTTTTCGTGTCACCGGACACGGTGCGGGCAGGCAACATACTCATTCAGGTCTTCGCCCGAATGCCGCAGTGCCATAAAAAACTGTAGTGGATGCTATCAACATCGCCAGTACAGCACCATATATCAGTTGTATTTAAATTTTAAGGAGTTAGTCCTGAAGGTACCGGCGTATGGCCGGTGTCAGGCGAGTTCGCCTTTCACCAGCGGGACAAAACGAACAGCTTCGATAGTCTCTGCAACAAACTCACCACCACGCCGGGTGACCCGTTGCAATGTCTGATTTTCTTCGCCCACTGGCAGAATTAATACACCGCCATCATCGAGTTGTTGTAACAGATCTTGAGGTATTTCAGGAGGTGCGGCGGTGACAATAATGGCATCAAACGGGCCACGCGAAGGCCAGCCCTGCCAGCCGTCACCATGACGGGTGGAAACATTATGCAAATCGAGTTGCTTGAGGCGTCTTTTCGCCTGCCATTGCAACCCTTTGATGCGCTCAACCGAGAAAACATGCTCAACCAGATGTGCCAGAATGGCCGTCTGATAGCCTGAACCGGTGCCAATTTCCAGCACGCGGGACGAGGGCGTAAGGCGCAATAACTCGGTCATTCTCGCCACGGTATAAGGCTGAGAAATGGTCTGACCGGACCCGATAGGCAACGCCGTGTTTTCGTAAGCTTTATGCTGAAAGGCCTCATCCACGAAACGCTCACGCGGCACAGACTCGATGGCATGCAACAGTTTTTCATCATGAATACCCTGCAGGCGCAGTTGTTCCAGCAGGTTGTACATCGGTTTATTCACCATTCGCGCTCACCCCGGCCTTTTCCAACCATGAGACCACGACATCCTGAGCCGCATAGGCGGTTAAATCCACCTGTAGTGGCGTCACTGAAACATAACCTTGCGCTACAGCAGCAAAATCAGTATCAGGTGCGATATCAAATTTATCTCCCGGCGGGCCTATCCAGTACAAGTCCTGACCCCGCGGGTCCTGCTGACAAAATACCTGCTCGGCCGGATGACGGCTACCGCAACGCGTCACCCTGATCCCTTTGACCTGCGAAAGTGGCAGATCCGGGACGTTAATGTTCAAAATCTTGCCGGTGCGCAAAGGCTCACGTGCCAGTGCCCTGAGGAGCCGGCAGGTGATGATTGCTGCCGTGTCATAATGCTGATGTCCGTCCAGCGACACCGCCAACGCAGGAAAGCCCAGATGGCGTCCTTCCATCGCGGCGGCAACCGTGCCGGAATAGATCACATCGTCGCCCAGATTTGGCCCTGCATTGATGCCAGAAACCACAATATCCGGCTTCGGGCGCATCAGCGTATTCACACCAAGGTACACACAGTCGGTCGGCGTACCGTTAATCACGGCGGTATCACCGTTAGGGTAAGACTGAATACGCAACGGGCCATCCAGCGTCAACGCATTAGATGCACCGCTGCGGTTACGATCAGGGGCCACCAGCTTCACATCAGCAAACTCACGCAGCGCGGACGCCAGCGCCTGTATGCCGGGAGCCAGTACGCCGTCGTCGTTACTCAGTAATATCCGCATCACTTTCATCCAGATTCATCAGTTCACGCACCACGCTGGTGGCATAACTGCCGGCCGGTAACCAGAATTTGAGTTCCAGAGTGACATCATCCCAGCGCTGCCACTGCATCTGCAACGGTTGCAACATGATGGCACGTCGTGCCGGTTCGACTCGCTCGCGCTTGAGCAGCGACAGTAAATCTCCCTGATCCTTGAGACAGGCCTGTTCATAAACTTCGGCATCTTCGAGTGTGCCCAGCGGGCCATCACCCGGTAAAGGTGCCGTGATCAGTAATTCACCGCTTTCAACACGCGGTAACAGCGACACGAACTCTTCGGCTTTCGCAACAAACCAGCTGCCACGGCCGCTGAGTTGCAGGGCATCGCCCAACATCGGCTCACGCACGTAACCTTCAGCCAGACGCTGGCTGGCAACAATGTTGAACATCGCGCTACGGCTGGCGGAAAGATAGAAACTGCGCTTCGCACGTTCTTTGGGACGGGCTTCGTTGGTTGCCCACCGTTTCGCCTGCACCAGATTATTGCCGCCACGGCCAAAACGCTGGGTACCGAAATAGTTCGGTACGCCCTGCCGGGTGATTTTTTCCAGACGCGCTTCAACATCAGCAATATTGCTTAACTGTCGCAGCACCAGTGTAAATGCGTTGCCTTTCAGCGTGCCGATACGCATCTTTTTACGATGGCGCGAGACGCGGACAACTTCGCAGCCTTCGAGGTCAAACTGGCTTAAATCAGGGTCAGCCTTACCCGGCAAATGCAGGCAAAACCATTGTTCCGTGACCGCATGACGATCCTTGAGACCGGCATAACTGACGTCGCGCGGATGCACTTTGGCGAAACGCGCCAGTTGCTCCGCGACGAATTGGGTATTGCAGCCATTTTTGCGGATCCGCACCAACAGATGTTCACCTTCACCGTCCGGCTCAAAACCCAGATCCTCTTCGACGATAAAGTCTTCTGGATTGGCTTTCAGCTGACCGCTGGCGACAGGCTCACCCAGTAACCAGGTGAGACGGGACATATCTATCATGCGGTAATCTTCCACAACATCATTCCTTAACCAGCAGGGCAACGGCTTCGCAGGCAATACCCTCGCCACGGCCGGTAAAGCCCAGTTGTTCGGTGGTCGTGGCTTTTACATTGACGTCATCCATATGACATTGCAGATCTTCGGCCAGAAACACACGCATCTGCGGGATGTGCGGAGCCATTTTCGGTGCCTGTGCAATGATAGTGATATCCAGATTGCCCAGCTTGTAGCCTTTTGCTCGGATACGGCGGTACGCTTCGCGCAGCAGTTCGCGACTGTCAGCACCTTTGAATGCAGGATCCGTATCCGGGAAAAGCTTGCCGATATCTCCCAGCGCAGCCGCGCCAAGCAGCGCGTCAGTTGCCGCGTGCAAGGCAACATCGCCATCTGAATGCGCCAGTAAACCCAGCGGATAAGGGATACGCACACCACCGATCACCAGCGGGCCTTCTCCGCCAAACTTATGGACATCAAAACCGTGACCGATACGCATTATGCGTTTTCCTCCTGGGATAAGCGGGTTAAATAGAATTCAGCCAGGGCCAGATCTTCTGGTCTGGTGACTTTGATATTATCGGCCCGTGCCGGGATCAGCAAAGGATGAAAACCGCAATATTCCATTGCAGAGGCTTCATCTGTGACCACCGCACCTTCATTGAGTGCACGGCGCAGGCAGGTTTTCAATAATTCGAGCGGAAAAAACTGCGGCGTCAGCGCATGCCACAGATCCTGACGATCCACTGTATGTGCAATTGCTGCCAGACCGGGTTCACCACGCTTCATGGTGTCACGCACCGGCGCGGCGAGGATCCCGCCGATTTTGCTGGTGGTGGCAATCGCCAGCAGATTATTAAGATCATCAGGATGCAGGCACGGGCGCGCAGCGTCATGCACCAGCACCCAGCCGTTATCTCCGGCAACATCCAGCCCGGCCATAACCGATTCAGCCCGTTCAGCACCGCCTGCCACCACGCGGATACGCGGATCGCTGGCAATGGGAAGTTGGGCGAACTGCGTGTCGTGCGGGCTAAGCGCCACGATAACCTGACGGACGCTGCCGCTTTGCAGCAGTGCATAAATTGAATGTTCTATCAGCGTTTTACCGCCGACAGAAAGGTATTGTTTGGGGCATTCGGCCTGCATACGGCTGCCAATACCGGCAGCCGGTAACACGGCGATGACCTCTGGAAGGGAAACTGCGGTATGGCTCATGGCTATTGATTCAGGTTGTTTTGCGAAACGGTGCTGCCCGGCGCACGTTTATTGTCAGGCACCAGACGATAGAAAGTCTCGCCGGGTTTAATCATGCCCAGTTCGTTGCGTGCACGTTCTTCGATCGCTTCCTGACCGCCGTTTAAATCGTCGATTTCTGCGAAAAGTTGATCATTACGTGATTTCAGTTTGCCGTTATTAACTTGTTGCACCTGAACGTCATCATTTACACGTACATAATCGTGAATACCATTCTTACCCAGCCACAGCGAATACTGTAGCCAGCCAAGTAAAATCAGTAATAGCAGTGTTAGTTTGCCCATCCCCGCCCCCTAAAAAAGCTGGACAATCATCCCACAACTTTCCCTCTGACTCCACTGTGGCAAGGTAATTGCCAGTGAGAATCAGACTTACGCACGCAATTATGGGTGAGAATGACACAATGGGTTACATCGTGAAGGGAATTTGCCGGGAAAACCGCCAGAAAAAATCACCAGCCAGACAAGAATGAGAAGACGGTCCAAAACATGCCAATCACACAGATGCCGCTGGCGGCCGAGGTTTTGAACCAGCCACCGCGAAAGAACATGCTTAACGCAATGCCTATCAGTACGGAAACGGGCATCAGCGCCAGGAAGAACGGCCAGGTGTAAAGCAGGAAAAAAAGGGTATTAGAACCATAAACCAGAAAAGGGATCGCAAACGCCAGCCAGTAGAAGACAAAACCGATAAACCCACCCTGCATGGAATAGGACGGTTCTTCGGTATCTGCACTGTCTGTTGTCGTGATCGGCGCACGTGTCCGGAGGCTGATCTCCCCGGTACGATCGACGCGGTTCCGGCTGACAAGTCTGCTCAATAACGCCTGCATAGTTGATCCCTGTATTTCAGTGTAAACCGGCACGCTCTGTGGCGTTTAGCCGGTAACATTCAGGGATTGATAATAGCGCGCTGGCGCATCACTTCTAATAATTGAGGCACCAATTGTGTTACCAATTGTTCACCATCAAGATGCACATCCGGGGTCTCCGGCGGCTGATATTCTGCGTCGATACCGGTGAAGTTTTTCAGTTCACCCGCACGGGCCTTTTTATATAAACCTTTCGGATCGCGTGCCTCACAGATAGCCAGCGGCGTATCCACAAATATCTCAACAAACTGACCGTTTTCCAGCAAATCACGCACCATGTCACGCTCGGCGCGGTGAGGTGAAATGAACGCCGTCAGCACGACCAGCCCGGCATCCACCATCAGTTTTGCCACCTCACCCACGCGACGAATATTTTCGCGCCTGTCGTCATCGGTAAAGCCCAGATCACGGCACAGCCCGTGGCGGACATTATCACCATCGAGCAGATAAGTGCTGACCCCCTGCCGGTGCAGCGCCTGCTCGAGCGCACCGGCCACGGTGGATTTCCCTGAGCCCGAAAGCCCGGTAAACCACAGCACCGCACCGCGATGACCCTGCTGCTTTTCACGATCCGCACGTGTCACCGCGTGCGGATGCCAGACAACGTTGTCATCTTTACGTAAAGCGCCATCCGGTGACACCATCTTATTTACCACCCAGTAAATCGCGTGCGCCCCAGTGCGGGAAGTGACGGCGAACCAGGCTGTTCAGTTCCAGCTCAAATGCGCTGTATTTATCCGACTCCTGATACACCTGTTCAATCGCCTCACGCACCAGACCGGCTCCGACAGTGACGTTGGTCAGACGATCGATAAAAATCATGCCGCCGGTCACCGCGTTGCTCTGATAGCTATCCAGCACCAGAGGTTCGTCGAAGGCCAGTTCCACCAGTCCGATACCATTAAGTGGCAGATTTTCAACCACACGCTGAGTCAGTGAGTTAATTTCAACCTGATATTCGATATTCTCAACACGCGCACGGGCTTTCTTACCCCCGACTTTAATGTCATAGCTTTGACCGACGCTCAGTGGCTGCTCAGCCATCCACACAACATCGACTTTGGCATGTTGTACCGGTTTAACCGTTTCTTGCGCATCAACCAGCGTGTCGCCACGGCTGATATCACGTTCATCGGCCAGCACCAGCGTAATGGCATCACCCGCCCAGGCTTCCTGTAAATCACCGTCGAAGGTCACAATGCGTGCCACGGTAGATTCCACACCCGATGGCAACACTTTCACCTTCTGGCCAACACGCACTGAACCCGATGCCAGCGTTCCCGCATAGCCGCGAAAATCGAGGTTCGGGCGGTTAACATACTGCACCGGGAAGCGCATCGGTTGCTGTTCACGGATGTTAATAACGTTGACCGTTTCCAGTACGTCGAGCAGAGTCGGGCCGGTGTACCAACTCATTTTATCTCCCGGCGTGGCGACGTTGTCGCCTTCCAGGGCAGAAAGCGGTACAAATTTGATGTCCAGATCGGTCGGCAGTTGCTGAGCGAAATCCAGATAATCCTGTTTGAATTGCTCGTAAACCGTTTCGCTGTAATCCACCAGATCCATTTTGTTAACGGCTACCACCAGATGACGGATCCCGAGCAATGTCGCAATAAAGCTGTGACGGCGGGTTTGATCCAGCACGCCTTTACGGGCGTCGATCAGCAGGATCGCCAGATCACAAGTCGATGCACCGGTCGCCATATTACGGGTGTACTGTTCGTGCCCCGGGGTATCGGCAATGATGAATTTACGTTTCTCGGTAGAGAAATAACGGTATGCCACATCAATGGTAATACCCTGCTCGCGTTCGGCCTGTAAGCCATCCACCAGCAGTGCCAGATCGAGTTTTTCACCCTGTGTTCCGTGACGTTTGCTGTCGTTATGTAGTGAAGATAACTGATCTTCGTAGATCTGACGGGTGTCATGCAGCAGACGTCCGATTAAGGTACTTTTGCCATCATCGACGCTGCCGCAGGTCAGGAAGCGCAGCAGGCTTTTGTGTTGCTGAGCGTGCAGGTAAGCTTCAACGCCGCCCTGCTCCGCGATTTGTTGTGCAATTGCGTTATTCATTAGCTGCGGCTCCTTAGAAATACCCTTGACGCTTTTTAAGTTCCATCGACCCGGCCTGATCACGGTCGATCGCGCGTCCCTGGCGTTCACTGGTGGTCGACACCAACATCTCTTCGATGATCTCCGGCAGCGTCTGAGCTTCGGATTCAACAGCCCCGGTCAGCGGCCAGCAACCCAATGTGCGGAAACGCACCATTTTCTTCTCGATCACTTCACCCGGTTGCAGATCGATACGATCGTCATCCACCATCAGTAACATACCGTCACGCTCCAGCACCGGACGTGGCGCGGCCAGATATAACGGAACAATCTCAATATTTTCCAGATAGATGTACTGCCAGATATCCAGCTCAGTCCAGTTGGAGAGCGGAAACACGCGGATGCTTTCACCTTTGTTAATCTGGCCGTTGTAGTTATGCCACAACTCAGGGCGCTGATTTTTGGGATCCCAGCGGTGGAAGCGGTCACGGAACGAATAGATACGTTCTTTGGCACGGGATTTTTCTTCGTCACGGCGTGCGCCGCCGAAAGCGGCATCAAAGCCGTATTTATTTAGCGCCTGCTTCAGACCTTCGGTTTTCATGATATCCGTATGTTTCGCGCTGCCGTGCACGAACGGGTTGATGCCCATCGCCACACCTTCCGGGTTTTTATGCACCAGCAGCTCAAAGCCGTAATTCTTCGCCGTGCGGTCGCGAAATTCATACATTTCGCGGAATTTCCAGCCGGTATCCACATGCAGCAGCGGGAAGGGCAAGGTTCCCGGGAAGAAGGCTTTGCGTGCCAGATGCAGCATCACCGAGGAATCTTTCCCGATGGAATACATCATCACCGGGTTGGCGAATTCAGCAGCCACTTCACGGATGATATGGATACTCTCCGCCTCCAGTTGCCGCAAATGAGTCAGTCGTTTTTCGTCCATAACAGATCCTTTAAGCCAAATTCACAACCGACGGGCGTTGGGTGCCGTCAGTCTCAGGATGATGCCCAAACCAGGCAAGTTGCTGATGAAGTGACACCACTTCACCAATCACCAGTAACGCCGGCGTCGGCGCCTGTTGAGCCAGATGTTCAAGATTATCGAGTGTTCCGGTCAGCACCTGCTGATCAGAACGCGTTCCCCGTCCGATGACCGCAACGGGTGTATGCGCTGCGCGACCATGAGCGATCAATTGCTGGCTGATTTCTGCCGCTTTAAGCGTGCCCATGTAAATCGCCAATGTCTGCTGGCCTTTCGCGAGAGTCTCCCACTGCACGCCGTTATTTTCCGGGCGGCAATGCCCTGTCACGAAGATCACGCTCTGTGCATAATCGCGGTGCGTCAGCGGGATCCCGGCATAAGCTGTCGCGCCGGCAGCAGCGGTTACGCCAGGCACAACCTGGAAAGGAATACCCGCCGCCTGCACTGCCTGTAATTCTTCGCCGCCGCGTCCAAAAATAAACGGATCACCGCCTTTGAGGCGCACGACTTTTTTCCCCTGCTGCGCCAGTTCGACCAGCAGACGGTTGGTTTCTTCCTGCGCAACAGAATGGCTGCCCGCACGTTTACCCACACAAATCTTGTCCGCATCGCGGCGCACTAAATCCAGCACTTCTTCGCTGACCAGGTGGTCGTAAAGCACCACATCAGCCTGCTGCATCACCTGCAGCCCGCGAAGGGTGAGCAATCCTGCATCACCGGGCCCGGCACCGACCAGCGTGACATGTCCGCTATGCGAGATGTCTTCCGCATTTTCTAACTGTTGTTGCAGTGCCCGTTCTGCTTCTGCGAGCTTTCCCGCAGAAGCGAGGCTGGCAAAGCGTCCGGCAAATGCATGCTCCCAAAAACGACGACGTGAACGCATGGAGCTGAACTGCGCTTTCACATTTTCACGCCAGCGTCCGGCGATATCGGCCATTTGCCCCAGGCTGTTCGGCAACAGAGTTTCCAGCTTCTCGCGCAGCATTCTGGCGAGTACCGGTGCTTTACCGCTGGAAGAAATCGCCACCACAATCGGCGAACGGTCGACAATCGAAGGGAAAATGAAAGAGCATTTCGGCTGATCGTCGACCACGTTAGCCAGCACATGTCGCAGATTAGCTTGCGCAAAAACTTCAGCATTCAGCGCAGCGTCGTCTGTAGCGGCAATCACCAGAAAGACATCGTCGAGCTGTTCCGGCAAAAATGCCTGTGCTGACCAGCTAATTTCGGCGGCCTGTCTGCGTTGTTCCAGCTCGGGAGAAAGTGCCTGTGCGACTATCCGTACTTGCGCACCCGCCCGCAGGAGAAGATCGATTTTGCGGGCAGCGACTTCGCCACCCCCAACAACCAGAACAGGGCGTTGTTTTAGGTCGGCAAATATTGGTAGATAGTCCACGAAAGCCTTAAATGATTATCAGGATTAATAAACAAACTATACGTGCAGGCAATAATTGATCTGAAATGACGAAAAAGAATGATTAGTTACTAAATGGAATATAGCCCGGCAAAAAGAGCGGTTTGGGATAACGGGAAATTGTCTAATCGCGCAGACAATCGCATACTGTATGCCCCAGAAAGACCGCCACACGCGGCCTGTTGTTTGATTGCCTTCCGGTCGTATTGACTGGCAAATAAGGATTTTTGGCTATGTTTTCTTTTTCACGCATGAAACAGACGCTGCTGGCGCTGAGCCTGAGCGGTGTCTGTATGGGTCATGCGATGGCGGCATCCGTCCCGCTTCCGGCGATGGGTATGATCGCCAGTCAGCAAATTCGCCATATCGCGACTTATTTCCCCGGGCGCATGGCCGGCAGCCCGGCAGAGCTGATCGCGGCGGATTATCTGAACCAGCAATTCAACAAATTAGGCTATAAGAGCGATTTACGTGGCTTCGATACCCGTTATCTTTACACCAGCAATACGGGGAAAAAGAACTGGCAAAATATTCACGCCACGTCGGTGATTGCCGCTCGTGCCGGTGAAGTACCACAACAAATCATCGTGATGGCGCATTTCGATACCTATGTGCCGCAAAGTGACAATGATACCAACCACAATCTCGGCGGCCTGACGTTGCAGGGTGTCGATGACAACGCCTCCGGCGTCGGTGTGATGCTTGAGCTGGCCGAACGCATGCAGGCCATCCCGACACACTATAGCCTGCGTTTCGTGGCACTGAGCGCGGAAGAAACCGGCGCTAAAGGTGCGGAAGACTTTGTAAACCGGATGAGCGCTGAAGAGAAGAAAAATACGCTGCTGGTGATCAACATGGATTCGCTGATCACCGGCGACCGGTTGTATTTCAATAGCGGCGAGAATACTTCAGTGGCTGTGGCGAAACTGACCCGGATTAAGGCGCTGAGTATTGCCCGCAGTCTGGGTATTCCGGCACAAAGCCATGAAGGCACACATTGCTGCGATGGCATAAAAGCGCTGGATGACGCGCACCTGCCGCTGCTGAATGTGACGGCGACTAACTTTGCGCTGGGTAAGAAAGACGGCGTGCAGCAACGTGCGATCACCCGCCACTTCCCGCTGGGCAACACCCGTTATCAGAGCCAGTTTGATAGTCTGCAATATCTCGATAAAGCGTTGCCGGGCCGCATTGAGAAGCGCTCGCGCGACACGGTAAAAGTGTTATTCCCGCTGCTGAAGGATCTGGCAAAACCGGCAAAACACGCCTGATTAACTAGGGGGAGTTGAGACGCTAATAACAGGAATCCCCTAAATAATTCGGGTTGCAGGCAGGCGGCAAGCGAAGAAGTCCCGATGAGCTGACATGAGTCAGTGATTCGGGCGACTGAACGCAGCCAACGCATCTGCAACCCGAAGTATGACGGGGATTTATTCGTGCAGGCCGCATTCGCGTTTGAGTCCGAAGAATCGCGTATCCTCTTCCTTCATCCCTTCTTCCCATTTTTTCGTCGTATGCGTGTCACCGACGGAAAGATAGCCCTGATCCCACAGCGGGTGATAGCTCAGGCCGTTGTCTTGCAGATAACGGAAAATCTGACGGTTATCCCAGTCAATAATTGGCAGGATTTTAAACACCCCACGTTGTACCGCCAGCACCGGCAGATGCGCACGGCTGCCGGATTGCTCACGACGCAGACCGGCGAACCAGGTCTGCACACCCAGCGTCTGAATCGCCCGATTCATTGGCTCGACTTTGTTGATGTGGTTGTATTTTTCGATACCCTCAACGCCCTGCTCCCACAGTTTGCCGTAACGCGCTTCCTGCCAGGCAGCCGAGTGTTCAGCGCGGAATACCTGCAGGTTCAGGTTTAGCTGTTCAGTTAACGTATCAATAAACTGATACGTCTCCGGAAACAGATAACCGGTATCGGTCAGGATCACCGGAATGTCCGGTTTTTGCTGAGTGACTAAATGCAGACAGACCGCCGCCTGAATGCCGAAGCTGGAAGACAGCGCGAATTCGCCGGGCATGTTTTCCAGCGCCCATTGCACACGCTCCTGCGCGGACAGTTTCTCCAGGCTGACGTTAATTTCCGCCAGCGCCATAGATTGTCCGGACTTCGGCATGTCATTCAGTTCAGCCAGAGTAAGATTCAGCAAACTCATATTGCCTCCAGTCGGTTATCGCGCTTAGTCATAAAAGTCGCGTGCCGGATCCAGCACCGGCTTAATGATCCCGGCGCGGATCACGAAGTCACCAAAGCCTTCACCGGTTTCGCGCTCTTTCGACCAGCGACCGACCAGTTCGTCAATGATGCTCAGGATCTCTGCATCAGAAATATTTTCACGATACATACGCGGAATACGTGTTCCGGCACGGTTACCGCCGAGGTGCAGGTTGTAACGGTTCAACGCCTTCCCTACCAGACCAATTTCCGCCAGCAGCGCACGGCCACAGCCGTTCGGACAACCGGTCACGCGCAGAACGATGTGTTCATCGCCCACACCGTGTCCGTGCATGATGCCTTCCACTTTGGTGACAAATTCAGGCAGGAAACGTTCCGCTTCCGCCATCGCCAGCGGACAGGTCGGATAAGACACACAGGCCATCGAGTTTTTACGTTGCTCAGTGACACTGTCGTCGATCAGGCCGTGATTACGTGCCAGAGTTTCGATCGCATCTTTGTCTTTTTCAGCCACACCGGCCACGATCAGATTCTGATTAGCAGTAAGCCTGAAATCCCCTTTATGGATCTTAGCAATTTCTGCCAGTCCGGTTTTCAGCGGCTTGCCCGGGTAATCGAGAATACGGCCATTTTCGATAAACAGCGTCAGATGCCATTGGTTGTCGATACCTTTTACCCAGCCGATACGGTCGCCGCGACCGGTGAATTCGTAAGGGCGGATATCAGCAAACTGAATACCGGCGCGTTTTTCAACTTCGGCTTTGAATACCGGTACGCCGACGCGTTCCAGCGTGTATTTGGTTTTGGCATTTTTACGGTTGGTGCGGTTACCCCAGTCACGTTGCGTGGTCACCACGGCTTCGGCCACGGCCAGCGTGTGCTCCAGCGGAATAAAGCCCAGTTCGCTGGCCGTACGCGCATAAGTGGCTTTATCACCATGGGCGATAGAAAGCCCGCCGCCGACCAGCACATTGAAACCGACCAGTTTACCGTTATCCGCAATCGCCACAAAGTTCAGGTCGTTGGCGTGCAAATCCACGTCATTTTGTGGCGGGATCACGACCGTTGTTTTGAACTTACGTGGCAGATAAGTCGCACCCAGAATCGGCTCTTCATCGGTGGTTTCAACTTTTTCCTGATCCAGCCATACTTCAGCGTAAGCACGGGTGCGCGGCAGCAGATGCTCGGAAATTTTCTTCGCCCACTGATACGCTTCCTGATGCAGTTCAGATTCCACCGGATTAGACGTACACAATACGTTACGGTTAACGTCATTGGCGGTCGCCAGCGCATCCAGTCCGAGTTTATTGAGCAACTGATGCACCGGTTTAACGTTCGGTTTCAGGATGCCGTGGAACTGGAATGTCTGACGGTTAGTAATACGGATGCTGCCATACAGCGTGCTGTCTTCGGCAAATTTGTCGATCCCCAGCCACTGCGCAGGTGTCATCACTCCGCCCGGCAAGCGGCAACGCAGCATCATGGCGTGGCGCGGTTCCAGTTTCTGTTCAGCGCGTTCAGCACGGATATCACGGTCATCCTGCTGATACATGCCGTGGAAGCGGATCAGCAGGAAGTTGTCACCGTTGAAGCCGCCGGTCAGGCCGTCTTTTAAATCATCGGCAATCGTCCCGCGCAGGAAATTACTTTCCTTCTTCAGACGTTCAGCGTCAGCCAGCGGGGCATCGACGATCAGCGGGCCGGGGCCAGGATTGAGTTCACTCCACAACTTATTGCTCATCATTTTTTCACTCATAACATTATGCCCAAAATCATTCGAGTTGCAGGTAGGAGGCAACTGAAGGAATCCCGATGAGCTGACTCAAGTCAGTGATTCGGGTGATTGAAGGAAGCCAACACCCCTGTAATTTGAAGGATGCAGGGCATTAGTACACATCACGCTGATAACGGCGATCAAGGCGCAATTCACTGAGATATTCGTCGGCCGTTTCCAGATCCATTTCGCCATATTGCGCAATGATTTCCAGTAATGCCTGCTCGACGTCCTTCGCCATACGGTTGGCATCGCCACAAACATACACATGCGCGCCTTCCTGCAACCATTGCCAGACTTCGGCTCCCTGCTCACGCAGTTTGTCCTGTACGTATACTTTTTCAGCCTGATCGCGTGACCATGCCAGGGAGATATTCGTCAGCAGGCCGTCCTTGACGTAACGTTGCCATTCAACCTGATAGAGAAAATCATCGGTAAAGTGCGGGTTACCGAAGAATAACCAGTTTTTGCCGGTAGCTCCGTCGTTATCTCGCTGCTGAATGAAAGCGCGGAACGGCGCAATACCGGTGCCCGGCCCGATCATAATGACCGGCTTTTCAGGATCCGCTGGCAGGCGGAAGTTGTCGTTATGCTCGATGAAAACTTTCACTTCGCCGTCTTCTTCCAGGCGATCGGCCAGGAAACCTGAAGCGCCACCGGAGCGTGAACGCCCGTCGATTTCGTAACGCACCACCCCCACCGTAATATGCACTTCTGTTTCGGTTTCAGCCTGCGAGGAGGCAATCGAATACAGGCGCGGTGTCAGCGGACGCAGTAAATCCACCAGTTGCTGTGCATCCAGCTCCGTCGGTGCGCGGCGGATCATGTCAGCAAACGGTACGGTCTGTGCGTATTGCTGAAGCGCAGGTTTATCGGCCAGTAAACCGGTCAGATCTTCGTCGCGGGACAGCGCGGCGTATTTTTCAATAATCGGTGTTGTGTTCTGGGTCAGTTCAATGTGATGTTGCAGGGCCTGTGAAAGCGGCAGTTTTTTATCGTTCACCTCAACGATTTCATCGCCTTTCAGCCACAGCAGTTCAACGATTTCCTGCACCAGTTGCGGATCGTTTTCAAACCAGATCCCCAGCGCATCGCCCGGCTGGTAACGCAGACCGGAATCGCCGAGATCAATTTCCAGATGACGAACGTCTTTGTCAGAATCGCGGCCGGTAATTTTCTGATTAACGGAAAGTGTCGCGGTCAGCGGCGCTTCTTTCGTATAAGGGCTGCTGTCGACCTGATTCACACTGCCTGCCAGCGTCGGAGCCGCCTGCGCCGCAGTGTCAGCCGGTACGCGCTGTTTGAGCACATCGACAATACGTTTACGCCAGTTTTCGGCGGCTTCTTTATATTCAACGTCAGCATCAACGCGGTCTAACAGGCGTTCTGCCCCCAGTTCGCCCAGACGGGTATCGAAGTCTTTACCCGCCTGACAGAAGAATTCATAAGAGGTATCACCCAGCGCAAACACCGCAAAGGCGGTGTCTTTCATGTTTGGCGCTTTTTTGGATTGCAGGAATTTATGCAGCGCGACCGCTTCTTCCGCCTGCTCGCCTTCGCCCTGAGTAGAGGCCACAATCAGCAGCAGCTTTTCCTGGCCGATTTGTTTGAATTTATAGTCACCGGCATTCACCAGATTAACGTTAATTTTCGCGGCGATCAGGTCATCACGCAGTTGCTCGGCAACACGGCGGGCGTTACCCGTTTGCGAGGCGGAAATCAGGGTTACCGACGCGGCAGTCTGTGCCGGAGAAGGCGCTGCAACCGCGCCCGGTTGCTGATTCACCCTGCCCCAGAAATATCCGGACAGCCAGGCCATCTGAGTCGGTGAGTAATCACCAATCGCCGATTGAAGGCGGGCCATTTGCTCGGGGGTCAGCGGGAGCAGTGAAGTTGGAGGAGCCTGAGTCGTCATCGCGGTACGAATTCCCTTATGCAAAAGCAAGTCATCAATCCGGCCCCCTGCGCCTTTTACAGTGTGTTTTCGCGCGGGAAAGACCTTTCAGAGGATGTAGGTTAACGAGGCGGATAATAACAATTAAAGAAGTGATGGAAATAATAAATAACCAAAATGACTAAGAGGATTTAGAGGTAAGATCTATCTGAAAAAGTGGTAAGCGGCGATTTTTATCATACTGAAATCGCTAAAAATTTTCTTCGCTGTTCTCAGGCTCTCTGCAAAGTGCCGGATACATAAAGAAAAACCCCGCCGGAGCGGGGTGATGAATTTTTTTCAGGATTGAAGACTTTTAAAGATGGAAAGCATTGTGCTGCTCAAACCACGCAAACTGACCTGCGGCAAATACCGACATTTTACTGCCGCTGTGACCGATGTCTGACAAATCCATAAAGTGCCAGTTAAACGGCGTGTTGTTCTGTTCAGCGCGTTGCTGGGACGTGGTGAAATAACTCTCGGCGCGTTCCAGCCGGTTAGTGCCTTGCGCCATCGCCTGCTTGGATTTACGCAGCAGATGATTCTCAGGATCATCGTCTTCAGCCCCGACGGCAATCAGCACCGGTTTGGCAAAATAATCATTAAGTTGCTGCTGACTGACCACTACCGGCGCTTCACGTAAACCGTAAGGCCAGCGCTGATCGGTATCCGGCAATGTCCACCAGCCCGCGGCGGCACAGACTGCAGCTTTGACATTCGGCTCAGGCAACAGCGTCAGCATACGGTGGACAAACTGGCAGCCCGCACTGTTACCAAACAAATAGTACTGTTTCTGGCGGGTGATGCCCTGTTTTTGCAGCGTCGTAAACAGATTATCGACAATACTGAACGCCCACTGCGATTTCGGCAGGCGACGATGCGTTTTGCTGTCCGTCAGGTTGCCCAGGTTATATCCCGCCGCACCGGGGAAATCCTGCTCGCTGAAATGTGGCACGATGACGCGCAAATGATATTGATCGGCGACGGTCATCCAGTCATTGCGATACGTGGCTGCATTACGGTCAACGCCGGTCATGACCATGACTACCGGCGTCGTCTCATCCGCACCGACCGGTTGATAGGTGAAAACGTCCAGCGGCTTTTTGCCCGGTGCCAGTGCGATATGCATCACCCCGGATCCTGGCGGGAAAATCAGAGGCGCTTTACTGACCGGAGTTTTGACAACCTGAGAGGTTTTCACCACCGGTTTAGCCGCAGCAGACGCGGGCTCCTGAGCAGGCACCGTGGTTTCTGCCCGTACACCGGCAGAGAACAACAGCGCCAGAACAGCGCAACGAAGCACAGTAATCATTCACTATCTCAACAGGTTAGTTTCTACTGGCTCACTGTAAGCCAGCAATGCGGGTAGAGTAAAGAGAGGAGAAGTCAGGATTTGGTGAAGAAAAGCGCAGTTAAGTCATGGCACGTAAGCGGGTATTCCGGTACTATGCCGCGTTTTTTCGAGCAACGAGACTGCCTTATGACCACCACATTGTTTAAAGATTTTCAGTTTGAAGCCGCCCACCATTTACCCCATGTGCCTGCCGGGCATAAGTGCGGAAGGCTACACGGCCACTCTTTCACCGTCCGTTTAGAAATCACCGGTGAAGTGGATCCGCATACTGGCTGGGTGATGGATTTCGCCGATCTGAAAGCTGCGTTTAATCCGACGCTGGATCGTCTCGATCACTATAATCTGAACGACATTCCGGGTTTAGAAAACCCGACCAGCGAAGTGCTGGCCGCGTGGATCTGGAACGAGATGAAACCTAAGCTGCCACTGCTCAGCGCCGTGCGCGTCAAAGAAACCTGCACAGCAGGCTGCGTTTATAAAGGCTAACGCAGGATACCCACAATCCTTCGTGCGATGTCCGCGCGGCAATTGAATGATTCCCCCGGCGCTGACAATCGTCAATGACTGGGGTGAATGAAAGCAGCCAGCGCAGAGGTAGTGCGAAGGATGCTGGGTATCAGGCGATATTTAAATATTTGTGCGTTTGCATCGACAGTCGCCAGTTCCTAGCAATACAGGTTGCGATGCAAAGTTTGGTGGCGTCTTCTTTTTGACTGATCGGCTGCAAGGCAATAATACGCGCTTTGCTGTCAGTCAGTGTTTCAAGCAAGGCATCCAGTGCGTCGATATCACGCTGACGCGCCACCGGATGTTTCACTTCATCTGCACGTTTCAGTGCCTGCGGCAGAATGTCGTACCCCCCGCGCATATTCACTTTCGGCGAAACGGTCACCCAGGTATTCACTGAACAACGCACTTCATGCGTGCCACTGGTTTCAATCTGGCAACTGAAACCGTTTTTTTCCAGCAATGACGTCAGTCCGGTGAGATCATAAATGCATGGCTCGCCGCCGGTGATCACCACATGGCGGGCGGTGTAACCTTGCTGTGTGATAACCTCAATCAATTGTTCTGAGGTAGCATTGCCCCAGGCATCACTTTCTTCGGTTTTGATCAGAATGCGCTGCATATCGACTTCCCGATCGGCAATTTTATCCCAGGTGTGTTTGGTGTCGCACCAGCTGCACCCTACAGGACAGCCTTGCAGGCGCACAAAAATCGCCGGCACACCGGTAAAATAGCCTTCCCCTTGCAGGGTTTCGAACATCTCATTAATCGGGTACTGCATCAGTTTCTCAGCCATCTCAAAAAAGTCAGCACGCATTATCGCAGATCACAGGCGCTGCGCCAAACAGAGGGCGCAGCGGGAGTGTCTGTAAAAATGTTTATCGGCCCGGAGAGTGAATAGCGTCAGTAAAGCGTTGCGTGATCTGCTGCGGGCGGGTGATTGCCCCCCCGACCACAACAGCATGCGCGCCAAGTGCTAAACATCGTGCCGCCATTTCAGGTGTTTCCACGTTTCCCTCGGCAATGACCGGCGTCCTGCACCGCGCCAGCACTTGTCGCAGGAAGGCGAAGTCGTCATGCCAGAGTTTATGACCCTGTGTCTCCTGAGTATAGCCATGCAATGTTGTGCCGATACAATCAAAACCTAAAGTCTGCGCGTTCAGCGCTTCTTCTAAGGTTGAGATATCCGCCATAAGCAATAGCGCCGGGAACTCCTCACGAATACGATGCACCAGCGCCGCAAGTTGCATGTCCCCCGGGCGCTGACGGGTAGTGGCATCCATCGCGATCATATCCGGTGCAACGGCCATCAGCTCGCGCACTTCCGCCAGGGTGGCGGTAATGTAGACATCGCTTGCCGGATAATCACGCTTAATGATGCCGATAACCGGCAGCGGCACAGTAGCGCGAATGGCTTTCACATCCGCGGCACTGTTAGCCCGGATCCCCGCTGCGCCGCCCTGCAGAGCGGCAAGCGCCATGCGGCTCATAATAAAATCGCTGTGCAGCGGTTCGTCATCCAGCGCCTGACAGGACACGATCAACTGTCCCCTGACGGTCGTTAACATTGACTGATTCATACTCCCAACATCTCCTCAATTTCATTTTTAATAATCGTGACATGCGGCCCGTAGATGACCTGAATACCGTTCCCGCGCATCAGCACGGCACGCGCACCGCTGGCCTTCAGCATCTTTTCATCCACTTTAGCGGCCTGACGGACGCTAATGCGTAAACGCGTTGCACAACAATCCAGCTCAGCGATGTTGGACGCGCCGCCAAGTGCTTCAATAATGATCCCGGCGCGATCGGTCACGACGTTGTCCTGCTGAATTTCAGCCTCATCACGCCCCGGCGTTTTCAAGTTGAAGCGCCTGATGAGATAGCGGAAAGAGAAGTAGTAAAGGGCAAACCACGGCACGCCAACCAGCGGGACATACATCCAGTGAGTTTTGCTTTCCCCCTGTAAGACCCCGAACAGAATGAAATCGATAAAGCCACCGGAAAAAGTCTGTCCGATGGTGATCTGCAAAATGTGGGCAATCATAAATGCCAGACCATCGAACACCGCGTGCAGGACATACAGCATTGGTGCGACAAACAGGAACGAAAACTCGATAGGTTCGGTGATCCCGGTCAGGAATGAGGTCAGTGCCGCCGAAAGCAGCAACCCGGCGACGCGCTTTTTATTCTCAGGCCGCGCCGTGTGATACATCGCCAGACAGGCACCCACCAGGCCAAACATCATGGTAATGAAGCGCCCGGACATAAACCGTGAAGTACCGATATAAAACTGCTGCGTATTGGGGTCTGCCAGCTGGGCAAAGAAGATCCGCTGCGTGCCTTCCACCAGATGTCCGTTGACCACTTCGGTGCCACCAAGTGCGGTGGTCCAGAAAGGCAGATAGAAAATATGATGCAGGCCGAACGGGCCAAGCATACGCAGCACAAAACCGTAAATGAAGGTGCCGAGGTAGCCCGTCGCATCCACCAGCCCGCCCATGCCAAAAATCACTTTCTGGAAGTGTGGCCAGATGAAGAACATTACCGATCCGACGACAATAGCCGCGACGGAGCTGATGATCGGCACAAAGCGGGAACCGCCAAAAAAGCCGAGAAACTGCGGTAATTCGATTTTGTTATAGCGCTGATGCAACCACCACGTCACGAGCCCAATCACCACACCGCCAAACACGCCGGTTTCCAGCGTCTGGATACCGAGCGCCATCCCCTGCCCTGCCGCACTCAGATTGCTGGTCGCGAGTTGCCCCCTGAGGATCAAAATGGCGTTGATGGTCGCGTTCATCACCAGATACCCCAGCAGTGCGGACAAACCGGCAGTTCCTTTATCACTGCGGGCCAGTCCGACGGCGACACCGACGGCAAACAGCACAGCCAGATTGGCAAAGACTATCGATCCGGCACTGGCCATGACGGTGAAAATCGCCTGCAAGGCCGGGATATTCAAAAACGGATACGCCGTTAACGTATTGGGATTAGAAAGTGCCCCGCCAATCCCCAACAGCAATCCGGCAGCGGGCAAAATAGCGATAGGCAACATGAAAGACTTGCCAAACTTTTGGGCTCTTTCGAACCAGGCCCCGCCCCCTGAACCATTGAATATTGACATGAGATGACTCCGCGTTGTGTTGTTGTGATAATTATTTTCACCACACTATACAAATAAAATAATAATTACCACCTAATGTACCCGGTGATCAATACGGAATTCTTCTGGCGTTAACGGCGTCACATCAGCCAAACTAGTCAGGTCAATTATTCTGAGGAGAACACAGTGAGTCAGACCAAGGAAACAGGCACGCTGTTACTGCGCATGCGTCAGGGGCTGGAGAATTACAGCCCCACACTGCACAAGCTGGGCAGTTTTGTGCTGGAACAGCCGCAGCGCGTGCTTTACCTGACCATCACTGAACTGGCGCGGGAGAGTGATACCAGTGAAGCCAGTGTCACGCGGCTTTGCCGCCAGCTGGGTTGCAAAGGGTTTACTGAATTTAAGATGGGTCTCGCGCTTGAGACGCGCCAAACTCCGGCATTGCACCCGGCTGAAGGCAATGATGATATTCAGACACTTATCGAAGACAGCATCACCGCCCTGCGTGATACCGGAAAGCTGCTCGATCGTCAGGTGGTGGCGGGCGCCGCATCGCACATTCATCATGCACGCTCCGTGCAGGTGTATGGTGTCGCCGCCAGCGCTATCGTGGCCGACTATCTGGGTTACAAGCTGCTGCGCCTGGGCAAAGCGTCGCAATGTTTCGCCGATATGCACCGCGCTGCGATGAATGCGGTGAGTCTGGACGGTCAGGATGTTGTGGTGGTCATTTCCAGCTCAGGTTCAACGAAAGATGTCTTGCACGCCGCCGCGCTGGCGAAGCGTCAGGGCACCACGGTCATCGGCATCAGCAATACGCTGCACAGCCCGCTTTCCTCGCTGGCCGATATATTACTGGTGGCCGCCAAACCTGAAGGCCCGCTGACAGCGGGATTATTAACATCAAAAGTCGGCGGAATGTTGCTGGTGGAAATACTGATAAATCAGCTGTTAACCCTCTCCCCGGATTACCTGCAGGCCAGCGAACACAGTGCGAGTGCCACGCTTTCCTTATTGCTCTAAGCCAGCGATTTCCGCACTTTCCCCCTGAATTACAGGCATAAAAAAACCCGCCGGAGCGGGTTTTAAGAAAGCGTTACAGGCGCAGTAATTACTGACCTTTCACTTCTTTCAGACCGTTGAACGGAGCAGGAGTACCCGCAGCCGCCAGCGCTTCTTCGATACGGATCAGCTGGTTGTATTTAGCAACACGGTCAGAACGGCTCATAGAACCGGTTTTGATCTGGCCTGCAGCAGTACCCACCGCGAGATCGGCGATGGTAGCATCTTCAGTTTCGCCTGAACGGTGAGAGATAACGGCAGTGTAGCCAGCGTCTTTCGCCATTTTGATCGCAGCCAGAGTTTCGGTCAGAGAACCGATCTGGTTGAATTTGATCAGGATGGAGTTAGCGATGCCTTTATCGATACCTTCTTTCAGGATCTTGGTGTTGGTTACGAACAGATCGTCGCCCACCAGCTGGATTTTGTCGCCCAGAACTTTAGTCTGGTAAGCGAAACCATCCCAGTCAGATTCGTCCAGACCGTCTTCGATAGACACGATTGGATACTGTTTGGTCAGCTCTTCCAGGAAGTGAGTGAATTCTTCAGAGGTGAAAGCTTTGTTGCCTTCGCCGGCCAGAACGTATTTACCGTCTTTGTAGAATTCAGATGCCGCACAGTCCATTGCCAGAGTCACGTCTTTACCCAGCTCGTAACCTGCTTGTTTTACCGCTTCAGCGATAACAGCCAGAGCTTCGGCGTTAGAACCCAGGTTTGGCGCATAGCCACCTTCGTCACCTACAGCAGTACCCATGCCTTTAGATTTCAGCACTTTAGCCAGAGTGTGGAACACTTCTGAACCCATGCGGATAGCTTCTTTCAGAGTTTTGGCGCCAACAGGCTGGATCATGAACTCTTGAATATCAACGTTGTTGTCAGCGTGTTCGCCGCCATTGATGATGTTCATCATAGGCAGTGGCATAGAATATTTGCCCGGAGTGCCGTTCAGTTCTGCAATGTGTGCGTACAGTGGCAGACCTTTAGAAGCAGCAGCAGCTTTAGCAGCAGCCAGGGAAACAGCCAGAATCGCGTTAGCACCGAACTTAGATTTGTTCTCGGTACCGTCCAGATCAATCATGATCTTGTCGATGTTAGCCTGGTCTTTAGCGTCTTTACCGGTTACAGCCTGAGCGATAGGACCGTTTACAGCAGCAACGGCTTTCAGTACGCCTTTGCCCAGGAAACGGGATTTGTCACCGTCACGCAGTTCCAGCGCTTCGCGGGAACCGGTAGAAGCACCAGATGGCGCAGCAGCCAGACCGACAAAACCGCCTTCCAGATGAACTTCAGCTTCTACGGTCGGGTTACCACGGGAGTCGATGATTTCACGACCGATGACTTTAACGATTTTGGACATTAGGATTTCCTCAGTACAAGTTAACTAAAGCTTCAGTTAAACGACGTGCCTGAGACACGTCGTTTCCCCGGTATTTTATTTTACCTGACGCTTCTGATACTCACCGGCAGCCTTCACAAAGCCTGCAAACAACGGATGACCATCACGCGGCGTTGACGTAAATTCTGGATGGAACTGGCAAGCGACAAACCATGGATGATTCGGCAGCTCAATGATTTCCACCAGTTGCTTATCGCCAGAGCGACCGGCTACGCGTAAACCTGCGGCTTCGATTTGTTTCAGCAGCATATTGTTTACTTCGTAACGGTGACGATGGCGTTCAACTATTGTCGGCTCGCCGTACATCTCACGAACCAGGCTACCGTCGTTCAGGTGACATTGCTGCCCACCTACACGCATGGTACCGCCTAAATCACTGTCTTCGGAACGCACTTCAACGTTACCTTCTTCATCGCGCCATTCGGTGATGAGAGCAACCACCGGGAACTTACAGTCTGGCACAAATTCGGTAGAGTTGGCATTCTCCATACCCGCGACATTACGGGCGAATTCAATCAGTGCAACCTGCATACCCAGACAAATGCCCAGATAAGGAATGTTATTTTCACGTGCATAACGCGCTGTGGCTACTTTTCCTTCAACACCACGGTAACCAAAGCCACCCGGGATAAGGATAGCATCCAGACCTTTCAGCACTTCGACGCCACGGGTTTCGACATCTTGTGAATCAATAAGTTTGATATTCACGGTCAGTCGATTTTTCAGGCCGCCGTGTTTGAGCGCTTCAATCACAGATTTATACGCATCTGGCAGCTCAATGTACTTACCCACCATACCGATAGTGACTTCACCGCCCGGATTGGCCTCTTCGTAAACCACCTGTTCCCATTCGGACAAGTTGGCTTCCGGCGCATTGATGCTGAAACGTTTACAAATATAATCGTCCAGCCCCTGAGATTTCAAGAGCGCCGGTATTTTATAAATAGAATCAACATCTTTAAGAGAAATAACCGCTTTTTCCGGCACGTTACAGAACAACGCGATTTTTGCACGTTCGTTGGCAGGCACAGCGCGATCAGAGCGGCAGATCAGCACGTCTGGCTGAATACCAATAGACAGCAATTCTTTCACTGAGTGCTGAGTCGGTTTGGTTTTCACTTCACCGGCAGCGGCCATGTAAGGCACCAGCGTCAGGTGCATATACAATGTGTGCTCACGGCCGACTTCAACCGCCATCTGACGAATCGCTTCCAGGAACGGCAGGGATTCGATATCACCGACAGTACCGCCAATTTCAACCAACACAACATCGTGGCCTTCGCCACCTTCAATGATCCGTTCTTTGATGTTGTTGGTGATGTGCGGGATAACCTGAATGGTTGCGCCGAGATAATCGCCGCGGCGCTCTTTGCGCAGCACGTCAGAATAAATACGGCCCGTGGTGAAGTTGTTGCGGCGAGTCATCTTGGTACGGATGAAACGCTCGTAGTGACCCAGATCGAGATCGGTTTCAGCGCCATCTTCGGTAACAAAGACTTCGCCGTGTTGAGTTGGGCTCATCGTACCCGGATCCACGTTGATATACGGGTCCAGTTTCATGATGGTCACGTTGAGGCCACGGGCTTCAAGAATAGCCGCCAGAGAGGCTGCGGCAATGCCTTTACCCAGAGAGGATACGACCCCGCCGGTCACAAAAATATAATTAGTTGTCATGCTGAACCTGAGAGGTTAGGTTTAAAGATGATGGAGTAACCAAGACGGGAAAACAGTATACCGGAACCTTGTGTGCGCCACAAATAAACGTTTTGCTGTCCATCATCGTTTTCCTTACCGTCCGTTCACCAGGGTTAACCCTGCCGGCCCTGTTCTTTCATTCTTTCAAAAACAACCAGTTACCTTATTAAAAGTGCTGTGTTGCTCGCATGACATGCTAAAACATCTTAGATTTCAATTTGTTGGACTTTACTGCCGCAGATCAGCCGGTTAAGCCGTCCAGAGTACTGAGCTTAACCGTTTCAGCTTGTGCAGATATTGTTTCCGATCAAAGTCCCTTGTGGAACTCAGCCTTCCCGCTTTTTCACCTGTTGCCAGGCGGCTTCCATCTGTTCAAGCGTCGCCTCCTCCATGTTTAAGCCTTTTTCACGGATAATTTCCTCGACCTGCCTGAAACGGCGCTCAAACTTGCGGTTGGCCGCCTGCAATGCATCTTCCGCTTTATGACCTAAATGGCGTGAGAGATTAACGGTCGCAAACAGCAAATCCCCGATTTCCTCGCCGAGCTTTTCTTCATCAATCACCACCTGACGCGCTTCGAACATCACTTCATCGATTTCTTCGTACACTTTGTCGAGAACCGGTCCGAGCGTCGTCCAGTCGAAGCCGACATTCGAACAGCGCTTCTGGATTTTGTGCGCTTTCATCAGCGCAGGGAGGGCGGAAGGAATATCATCGAGCGCTGAATGCAGGGATTTCTCCGCCCGCTCCTGCGCCTTGCGCGCCTCCCATTTGACCAGTACGTCTTTGCTGCTGGCGTCTTTCGACCAGGCTGCTTCCTGCCCAAAAATTTGCGGATGACGGCGCTCTAATTTATCTGAAATGGCATTGCAGATATCGTCAAATTCAAACAACCCCTGTTCACTGCCCATCTGTGCGTAAAACACCACCTGAAACAGTAAATCGCCCAGTTCGTCGCGCACATCGTCGTAATCTTTGCGGGCAATGGCATCCAGCACTTCGTAGGTTTCTTCCAGCGTGTACGGGGCGATCGTCTCGAAAGTTTGCTCTTTATCCCATGGACAACCCGCTTGCGGGTCGCGCAGGGTTTTCATAATGGTGAGCAGGCGTTGCAAAGAAGATTCGGTCATAAGATCTGTCCGTTTTTAAAAGGTTGTCAGAAGCAAAAAAGAAAAGGCCCGTCGAACGGGCCTTAGAAGCAGGTAATTAACTGCCATGAAGTCGTTTGGCTTCAATCACATCCGGCAACTGGTTCAGTTTGGCAATCACACGCCCCAGAACCTGCGGGTTGTAGATCTCGATATCCATATCGATAGTTGCCAGTTGCTGACGGGTATCGCTGCGGCTGGCCACGCCGAGAACATTCACTTTTTCATTGGCCAGAATGGTGGTGATATCGCGCAGCAAACCGCTGCGGTCATTGGCGACGACACGCACGACCAGTGAATACCCGCTGGAATAGCTTTCGCCCCACACTGCATCAACCACGCGTTCCGGGGCATTTGAGCGTAAATCTTCCAGTTGATCACAATCGGCACGGTGGATTGAAATTCCGCGTCCCTGAGTAATGTAACCCACGATTTCGTCGCCCGGTATCGGCTGGCAGCAGCGTGCAATGTGGTGCATCAGATTGCCAACACCTTCAACCACCACGCGGCCATTGTCTTTGCTGCGGGTCGGTGGCGGTGTGGTTTTCTGCGTCAGCTGGCGCAGCGCTTCTTTGTCCAGTTCTTCCGCACTCGGCTTTTTAAGCTGCGACTGCAGGAAATTGACCATCTGATTCAGGCGGATATCACCGTTCCCGATCGCCGCCAACACTTCATCGAGCGAGTTAACGTTATAGCGTGGCAGCAGCAGTTTCTCGGCATCTTTGATGCTGATATCCAGCCGGTCCAGTTCGTCATCGAGGATTTGCTTACCGGCAATAATATTCTTATCGCGATCCTGTTTACGGAACCAGTTTTGAATTTTCGAACGTCCGCGGCTGGTCGTAACATAACCGAGGCTCGGATTCAGCCAGTCACGGCTTGGGTTCGCATGCTTCTGGGTGATGATTTCAATCTGATCGCCCATTTGCAACTGATAGGTAAACGGCACGATGCGGCCGCCAATTTTCGCCCCGATACACCGGTGACCGACATCGCTGTGGATGTGGTAGGCGAAGTCGAGCGGCGTGGAACCCATCGGCAGATCGATGACGTCGCCTTTTGGCGTAAACACGTACACACGGTCGTCGAAGACCTGGCTGCGCACTTCATCGAGCATTTCTCCCGAATCGGCCATCTCTTCCTGCCACGCAATCAGTTTACGCAGCCAGGCAATACGACCTTCGTAGCCCCCGCTGCGACCACCGACGACGGCGGTGCCTTCTTTGTATTTCCAGTGCGCCGCGACGCCCAGTTCAGCATCTTCATGCATCTGACGGGTGCGGATCTGCACTTCCAGCGTTTTCCCGCGCGGCCCTAACACCACGGTGTGAATCGACTGATAACCGTTCGGTTTCGGGTTGGCGACGTAATCGTCGAACTCATCCGGCAGATGGCGGAAATGGGTGTGTACAATCCCTAACGCGGCATAGCAATCCTGTAAGCGCTCCACCACGATACGCACGGCGCGCACGTCGAAGAGTTCGTCAAAGGACAGGGATTTTTTCTGCATCTTGCGCCAGATGCTGTAGATATGCTTGGGGCGTCCGTAAACATCGACTTTAATGCCCTCTTCGGCCATCGCGTTTTTAACGGTCGACACAAAATCGTCGATATACTGCTCACGATCAATACGACGCTCGTGCAGCAGTTTGGCAATACGCTTGTATTCGTCAGGGTGCAGATAACGGAAGCAAAAGTCTTCCAGCTCCCACTTTAGCTGACCGATACCCAGACGGTTGGCCAGGGGCGCATAAATATTGGTACATTCTTTGGCCGCCAGTACGCGCTCTTCTTCCGGTGCATCTTTCACTTCGCGCAGATGGGCGATACGCTCAGCCAGTTTCAGCACCACGCAGCGGAAATCTTCCACCATCGCCAGCAGCATGCGGCGGACATTATCCACCTGCTCGGAGGCCATAGAGTCGTTTTGCGTGGCTTTCAGCTGGCGGATGGCGTCCATGTCACGTACGCCGTGTACCAGATCAGTAATGCCCTTGCCGAACTGTTGAGTCAGAGTATCTTCGTCGATGATGCCGTCATCAACCAGCGGGAACAGAAGCGCCGCGCGCATACTGTCGTTATCCATACTGAGGGTCGAGAGGATTTCAACCATCTCCAGACCGCGCCACAGCAGCAACGAAGCGTCAGGATGGCCCTGCGTTTGTTGCTCGCAGTAGCGCCAGGTTTCGGCTAAACGCTCACATGATTGCTGGCTGGACAGTCCTAAACTGCTGATCCAGTCGTCGAGCGCGAACTCGCCAGCCGTATTCAGATGTGCACTTCTTACCGCAACCATACCCTCTCCCTACGTTTCTGACACAACACCTGTGTCAGACGGGTTGATAAACAGAGCCATCGATTCAAGATGCCCGGTGTGCGGGAACATATCCAGCATACGCACCTGAGCCAAGCGATAACCCGCCTCCAACAAAATTTTACTGTCCCGCGCCAATGTTGTGGGATTGCATGACACATACACCACACGCGCCGGGGCAAGCTTAACGATATGCGTCATGACGCCAGCAGCGCCACCACGGGCAGGATCCAGCAAGATTTTATTGAAACCTTGTGCCGCCCAGGGTTGTTTACTGACATCATCTTCCAGATTCTCATGAAAGAAGGACGCATTAAGTAATCCATTATTCCGGGCATTATCTTGCCCATTCGCCACCAGTGTAGCAACACCTTCGACGCCGACAACCTGCTTAGCTCTTTTTGCCAGCGGAAGGGTGAAATTCCCCATCCCGCAGAACAAATCCAGCACGCGATCTTCCGGCGTCAGTTCCAGCCACGCCAGGGCCTGCGCCACCATTTGCTGGTTAACGGCGTCATTTACCTGAATAAAATCGCGCGGGCCAAATTTCAGATCCAGACCCTCAATCTGATAATAAGGTGTCTCCCCGCACAAAAGCTCCAGCCTCTCACTGTCAGGGGCCAGAAAAATCGTTAACTGATGTTGCACCGCAAACGTCGTCAGGCGCGCGCGATCGGCCTCACTGAGCGGATCAAGATGACGCAGCACCAGCAGCGGGCCGTTATCCGCCAGCACCATTTCCAGATGTCCGAGACGCTTCGCCGCCGATAATGACGACAAACATGCCTGCACCGGTATCAGCAGTTGCTCCAGTTCAGGCCGCAGCACCGGACAACGGGTCACCGCCACCAGATCGTTTGAGCCTTCCTGACGAAATCCCATTATCAGCGTGCCATTTGCCGGACCCGCTTTACGCCCCGGCTTAACGCCCGCGATTTGCAATCCGAGACGCGCACGGCGGCGATAACCGTATTGCGGGCCCGCAATCACCGGTTGCGGTTGTGCCTCAATACCGGTTTCCCGTGAAATCAGACGTAATAACGCCGCCGATTTACTGCGCTGTTGTAGCGATTCGCTGACATGCTGTTGCTGACATCCGCCGCAGGTCGCATAGTGCGGACACACCGGTTTTACCCGATCATCGCTGGTGGTCAGCAAACGCTTCAGCTTACCTTTGGCGTACTTACTTTTATCTTCTGTTAAAGTGACGTCTGCCTGTTCACCGGGCAGTAAGCCACTGACAAATACGGCTTTGCCATTGTGACGCGCCACACCTTGCCCGAAAGCATCAAGGTCGGTAGCGGTCACAGTTATCGTTTGCCGGGTCGTCACACGACGGTTCGGAGAGTAGAATTGAGCCATTATTGTCGATTACACGCTGGTTTATTAAGCTTACTTTAGCTAATTCTCCCACATTGGAACCTCATGACCAAATATAGCCTTCGCGCACGGATGATGATCCTGATCCTGGCACCGACCTTAATGATCGGTTTGCTGCTCAGCACCTTCTTCGTGGTGCACCGCTACAACGAGTTGCAAAACCAGCTGACAGAAGCCGGAGCCAGCATTATCGAGCCTCTGGCAGTCGCAAGCGAATATGGCATGACGTTCCGGGAACGCGAACCGGTCAAACGGCTGATCAGCCGCCTGCACCGCAATCATTCTGATATTGTGCGCAGCATCAGCGTGTTTGATGGTGAGAACAAGCTGTTTGCCAGTTCGACCAGCCAGCATGACGGCAGTCCGTTGCAGGTAAAACGCGTCGAAGACATTCCCCGTGAGCTGACGAAAACCCGCTCCGGCGATGTACTGATCCTGCGCACGCCTATTCAGGCCGAAAATCATACAGAAGCCGATGATGAGACGTTCAGCGCCTCGCCGGACAACCGTCTGGGTTACATTGCTATTGAACTGGATTTACGTTCGGTAAAACTGGCGCAATATCAGGAAGCGTTCGTTTCCACCATGCTGTTGTTGCTGTGTCTGGGTATCGCCACGCTGTTCGCTTACCGCCTGATGCGCGACGTGACAGGGCCGATCCGTAATATGGTGAATACCGTTGACCGTATCCGCCGCGGGCAACTCGACAGCCGCGTGGAAGGCAACATGCCGGGCGAACTGAGTATGCTGAAAAACGGCATTAACTCGATGGCGATGTCACTGACGGCCTATCATGAAGAAGTACAACAGAATATCGATCAGGCTACGTCAGACCTGCGCGAAACGCTGGAGCAGATGGAAATACAGAACGTCGAGTTGGATCTGGCGAAGAAACGCGCACAGGAAGCGGCGCGTATCAAATCTGAATTCCTGGCGAACATGTCCCACGAGTTGCGTACACCGCTTAATGGCGTGATCGGTTTTACCCGCCAGACACTGAAAACACCGCTTTCGCCAACACAGGCAGACTATCTGCAAACCATTGAGCGTTCAGCGAATCATCTGCTAACCATCATTAATGACGTGCTGGATTTCTCCAAGCTGGAAGCCGGCAAACTGGTGCTGGAACATATTCCGTTCTCGCTGCGTGAAATGCTCGATGAAGTGGTTATTTTGCTGGCGCATACCGCGCATGATAAAGGTCTGGAACTGACGCTGAACGTCCACAACAACGTGCCGGAAAACGTGCTGGGCGATCCGATGCGCATGCAGCAAGTTGTGACTAACTTGCTGGGAAATGCCATTAAATTTACCGAAACCGGCAACATCGATATTAATGTCGAACTGCGTTCGCAGAACAATTTGCAGGTGGAACTGGAAGTGCAAATCCACGACACCGGCATCGGGATTTCCGAACGTCAGCAGTCACAACTGTTCCAGGCTTTCCGTCAGGCAGATGCCAGCATTTCGCGCCGGCATGGCGGCACCGGATTAGGGCTGGTGATCACCCAGCGTCTGGTGAAAGAAATGGGCGGAGACATCAGTTTCTATAGCCAGATAAACCGCGGTTCGACCTTCTGGTTCCACGTGACACTTGAGCTGAATGAAAACCGTCATATCACGCCGGTCTCCATGAGTCATCTTGAAGGCAAACGTCTGGCCTATGTTGAAGCCAACCCGGCGGCGGCGAAAGCCACGATGGAAATCCTGCAGGCCACCCCCCTGGACGTTACGCATCGCACCACGCTGACTGCGCTCCCTGATCCGTGGTATGACATCATGTTGTGCAGCATTCCGGTCAAACAGGATCAGGTTCCCGCAGACTACGACGGTAAATTACAGAAAGTGCTGGGCATGACACAGCATCTTCTGCTGGCGTTGCCGAGTCAGTTCCAGGTGAATGCCGAAGAATTGAAAAGACGTGGCGTTCAGGCCTGTCTGATTAAACCGATGTCGAGCATCCGCCTGCTGCCGTTGTTGCTGCACCAACAGCAGCCTTCCGTCAGGGTGATCGGCAATGATGAAGACAAGACCTCGCGCCTGCCGCTGACCGCCATGGCGGTGGATGACAATCCGGCAAACCTTAAACTGATTGGCGCCTTGCTGGAAGAACTGGTGGAAACCACCGTGCTTTGCCACAGTGGTGAAGAAGCCATCGAGGTTGCCCGTCATACCGATCTCGACATTATTCTGATGGATATTCAGATGCCGGATATCGACGGCATCCGTGCCAGCGAAATCATCCACCAGATGGCAAGACATACCAACACACCGGTCGTGGCAGTCACTGCGCACTCGCTGAGCGGCGAACGTGAACAGTTACTGAAACTGGGCATGGACGATTATCTGTCTAAACCCATTGATGAAAGCATGCTGAAAAATGTCCTGTCACGCCACCATCAGCATCAGACACAACTGGATTCACCGTTACAGGCCAGCGAGTCACTCGCGCCGATCAGCACGCTCGACTGGCAACTGGCGCTGAGTCAGTCAGCCAATAAAGTTGCGCTGGCTCAGGATTTGTTGCAAATGTTGGTGGAATTCCTGCCCCAGGTGGCAGAACGGGTGGAAGCCGTCACCCGCGGCGAACCGGACAACGATATTCTGGCGCTGATCCATAAGCTTCATGGCAGTTGCAGCTACAGCGGTGTGCCGCGCCTTAAGCAACTGTGTTTCTACATTGAACAACAGCTGCGTCAGGGTGTCAGCGTGGAAATACTCGAACCGGAATGGTTTGAATTGCTTGATGAAATTGACAACGTCAAGCGTGCGGCAGTGGCCTATTTACCCCGCTAGCAATACGACAGTAACAAGATTAACGCCCGGCCCGGGCGTTTTTACAGACTGTCAGATGATGTTCCTCAGAACCAGGTCGTTACCGCGCCCGTGACATCCCACTGTTCGTTCACCAGCAGCAGATGACGCCATTTGTCAAAAGTCAGGCACGGATGGCAGATATCAAACACCAGCATATCGCCGACTTTCAAATCTGCCCCTTCCGGGATCGACATAAACGCATGCTGATCCATCATCGCGAACACTTTCCAGTCGTCAGGTGCCGGCACTACCGTGGTGTATCCTGCCTGCGTGGCACTGCGCGGACGAAAATGTCCGGCGGCTTTCGGGTATCCGGCGTCATAACCGGCATCACGTTTGCCGAGCGCGATAATCGCCCTGCCCGGTTCCGGCAAAGACTGCACGGCCGCCCAGACCTGCAACGCCGGCTGTAAGCTGCTGTTCATTTCACGCGCGACAGGATTGCTGGTTTGCATGCGTTCCAGCGCGGCCTGATACGCGCCAACATCGTGCGTCACATAACAGCCTGAGCGAAGAATAATATCCAGCGTGTAGCGTTTTTCAGCATCCAGATGCGTTTCTTTTCGTGTCAGTTCCTCCGCCACCACATCAAACCAGGCAGAACCTGCGCCGGTTAAAATAACCCGTGGCTCGGCAAATTCTCCGGCCTCTGCCAGCGCTTCGGTGCGCGCCATCACGTGACGCAGGAAGCCGCGGATCACCGCTTCATCATTGCTCACGCCTTCATAAAGCTCGACGCCCACCAGCGCCAGCGATTGCGGCCAGCGTTTTACCGCCGCCAGCACGTCGGCTTCCTGCTGTTCTGTCCGGATACCGGTACGCCCGCCCGCGATACCGTATTCAAACATCACCCGCAGTTTCAACTGATTGCTGGAGAAGTAATGCCCGAGCGCGTCGGCATTTTCGGCCGAATCCACAATACAGGTAAAATCAAAGGCAGTGTCTGCACGCATCAGACCGGCGATTATCGCCATGTTGCCTTTCCCCACCAGCTGATTCGCCATAATGATTTTACGCACGCCGTGAGCAAACGCCGCGCTGACCTGGGGAGGTGTCGCCAGCGTAATACCCCAAGCGCCGAATTCCAGCTGCATCTGATACAGTTCAGGGCTCATGGTCGTTTTGCCATGAGGTGCCAGTTTCAACTGATAGCGCTGGATAAACTCACGCATCCAGGCAAGGTTGTGTTCGATTCGTTCTTCGAGCAGTACGGCCACCGGCAGGCTGACATCTTCACGCAGGATATTCCAGCCCTGTTCACGGATATCGCCCATACGTGCACCGGCGCGCAACGGCCCCAGACCTTTCGTGTGTGTATTAACCGGCTGCTGTGAAAAATCAGTCTCTGACATACGTGTTTTCTCATTGGCGAATGTCTTTAAAACCTAACGTAAAACTGCTGCAAATAAAATACAAAAACCGGCGCAGGCGGAGCCTGAACACCGGTTTTTTATCCTAACAGCTGTCGGTTAAAGCTTTTGCGATAGCTTAACCGTCGCGGCAATATTTCGTGCAGATTTACGCAGGTTGTCTGCGGCGTTTTTCAGGGCATCATCAAGCGTACAAATGCTGTAGAGCACGCTGAAAACAGCATCCAGCCCATGGTCATAAACAATATCAACATCTTTTGTCAGACTGCCGGCGATGCCAATCACCGGTTTATTGTAACGTTTAGCCACCCGCGCCACACCGATCGGCACTTTGCCGTTGATGCTCTGGCTGTCAATCCGCCCTTCGCCGGTGATCACCAGCGTGGCGTCTTTCACCAGTTCATCCAGCCCCAGCGCGTCGGTGACAATCTCAATACCCTGGCGCAGCTCAGCATGACAGAACCCGTAAAGTGCAGCACCCATGCCTCCGGCCGCACCGGCTCCGGGAACATACTCAACGTCAATACCCAGATCTTGTTTGATCACCCGGGCGTAATGGTGCAGATAGCCGTCAAGCTGTTGGATCATCTCCGGTGTCGCGCCTTTTTGCGGCCCGAAGATGGCAGAAGCGCCATCCTTACCGGTCAGCGGATTCGTGACGTCACAGGCCACTTCGAAGCGGCATGTTTTAATTCTCGGATCCAGCCCGCTGATATCAATGCGATGCAGTTTTTCCAGCTCGCCGCCGCCCTGGCCTATCGGCTTGCCCTCTTTGGTCAGCAGCTTCGCGCCCAGTGCCTGCATCATGCCTGCTCCGCCATCATTGGTGGCGCTGCCGCCAATCCCGATAATGCAGTGTTTTACGCCGTGGCCAAGGGCAGAATGGATCAGTTCACCTGTGCCGTATGACGTGGTTTTCAGCGGATTGCGTTGCGCAGGGGGAACACTTTCCAGCCCGCTGGCCGCCGCCATCTCGATGAAAGCGATTTTCTCATCACCTGAAAGCCCGAAGAATGCTTCCAGCGGCGTGCCCAGTGGTCCGGTCACATTCACTTTCACCACCCGTCCGCCGGTGGCTGCAACCATCGCTTCCACCGTGCCTTCGCCGCCATCGGCAACCGGTAACTTGACGTACTCCGCGTCGGGGAAAATTTCACGGAACCCGCTCTCAATGGCTTTTGCCACATCCAAAGCTGACAAACTTTCTTTGTATGAATCCGGTGCGATCACTATTTTCATAAAGTCATTACCTTCATAAACTGCGTGCGCCGATGTGGGAAAGCGCCCTGTCAGTTTTGCATCCTGCCTGAAGGGTCGCGCGCCACCGTGTTCATTAGCGCCGCGCGTCCGCCGCAGACTAACGGGTAACTTCAACCTTCGCTAAGGTTTCATAATAGCGCGCAATGGCGCTATGGTCAGATTGCCCGTGACCATCCGCTTTCAGAGCCTGCATCATTTCCATGACCAGCGAGGTCAGAGGCAGTTGTGCGCCGACGCTGTGGGAGGTATCAAGTGCGTTTGCTAAGTCTTTGATGTGTAAATCAATACGGAAGCCCGGTTTGAAGTTGCGATCCATCACCATCGGCGCTTTCGCTTCCAGCACGGTACTGCCCGCCAGACCACCACGGATAGCCTGGAAAACCAGATCCGGATCGACGCCCGCTTTGGTTGCCAGCACCAGCGCTTCTGACATCGCAGCAATGTTTAGCGCCACGATCACCTGGTTCGCCAGTTTGGTCACGTTGCCCGCCCCGATATCCCCGGTATGCACAACGGAACCGGCCATAGACTTCATGATTTCATAGCATTTATCGAACACCGCTTTGTCGCCGCCGACCATTACGGACAGCGTACCGTCGATGGCTTTAGGTTCTCCGCCTGAGACCGGAGCATCCAGCATCGCGATGTGTTTAGCAGCCAGTGCTTCACTGATTTCACGGCTTGCCAGCGGGGCGATTGAACTCATGTCGATGAGAATGCTACCCGGACGCACACCCTCAATCAGACCGTTTTCACCCAGCGCCACTTCCCTCACCTGCGGTGAGTTTGGCAACATGGTGATAATCACATCGGAAACGGCAGCAACCGCTTTTGGCGTGTCGGCGGCCGTTGCGCCGAGTTTTACGATTTCACTTACGTTATCCAGATTGCGGTCCATGACGACCAGCTCATAACCTGCTTTCAGCAGATTTTTGCTCATAGGCTTGCCCATGATGCCTAAACCAATAAAGCCAATTTTCATTCGGGTATCCTCTTTATAATGATGTATTGAGAGCAGATCACTGGGTGAAGCGATCGCACAGCGCCTGTGTACCTGCGCGGAAAACGCCTAAATCACTGCCGACCGCCACAAAGGTCGCGCCCCATTCCAGATAACGGCGGGCATCGGCTTCAACCGGAGCCAGAATACCGCTGGGTTTGCCATGCGCTTTTGCACGCGCAAAAATGTGACGGATAGCGGCCTGCACGTCCGGGTGCCCGGCGTTGCCAAGATGTCCCATGCCGGCGGCCAGATCACTCGGGCCGACGAAAATGCCGTCGATGCCATCAACAGCAGCAATGGCATCCAGATTGTCGACGCCTTGCTGGCTTTCGATTTGCACCATCACCGCAATGTTGTCATTGATGCGGGTGAAGTAATCCGGCACGGTGCCGAACATATTGCTGCGGTGTGAAACGGAAACGCCACGGATCCCGGCGGGCGGATAACGGGTTGATGCTACGGCCAGTTCTGCCTGTTCCTGTGTTTCTACAAACGGGATCAGAAAATTATAAAAACCGATGTCCAGCAGGCGTTTAATCACCACCGGATCATTAAATTGCGGACGGACCACCGGTGCGCTGCGGCTGCCTTTCAGCGCCATCAGCTGTGGCACAAAAGTACCGACATCGTTGGGTGCATGCTCACCATCAAGCAACAGCCAGTCAAAACCCGCCACACCCAGCACCTCGGTTGAAATCGGGCTGGATAATGCTGACCAACATCCAATCAGGGTTTTCCCTTGCAACAAATCCTGACGAAACTGATTTGGAATCATTTGATTACTCATATCTGATATCTGACCTCATCAAAGGGGCAGAGCCGGATATCCGGAATGCCCCGCATCACAATTTACTGTTTCTTAAGTTCCAGCCGTTTGATATCGCCGACCACCAGCAGATAGCAAAGCATTGCCATCAGTGCTGAACAGCCCACAAAAATTAATGCCATATTGAAAGAGTGCAGACCTTTCACGATGTAGCCGATCACCAGCGGCGTCACGATAGAGGCGACATTACCGAATACGTTGAAAATGCCGCCGCACAAGCCGATGACTTCTTTCGGTGCGGTATCGGCAATCACCGGCCAGCCGAGCGCGCCGAAGCCTTTACCGAAGAAGGCCAGCGCCATCAGGGTAACGACCAGCGCATTATTGTCGGTGTAATTGCACAAGATGATGCTGGTGGCTAATAACATGCCCAGTACGATAGGAATTTTACGGGCCACGGTCAGCGAGTAACCACGTCTGATCAGAAAATCCGAGAACACGCCACCCAGCACACCGCCCGCAAAACCACACAGCGCAGGGATGGCGGCAATCATCCCGACTTTAAGAATAGACATACCCTTTTCCTGAACCAGATAAATCGGGAACCAGGTCAGGAAGAACCACGTAATGCTGTTAATGAAGTACTGACCGAAGAAGATCCCGAGCATCATGCGGCTGCTCAGCATCTGACGGACGTAACTCCATTTCGGACCACTTTTCGCGCTGCCGGTTTTCTTGTGGTCGATGTCCACCACCGCACCGCCGTCTTTCAGATACTCCAGCTCGCTTTTAGAAATATGCGGATGTTCCGGCGGGTTGTGAATGAATGTGATCCACACCAGCGTCAGCACAAAACCAATCACGCCCATGACGATGAAAACATGTTCCCAGCCCCAGGCGTAGGTCAGCCAGCCCAGCAACGGTGAGAACAGCGCCAGGGAGAAATACTGGGCGGAGTTAAAAATTGCGGAAGCCGTGCCGCGTTCAGTGGTCGGAAACCAGGCTGCCACGATACGGGCATTTGCCGGAAAAGACGGCGCTTCTGAAAAGCCGAGCATGAAGCGCAGCATGAACAGTGTCAGTGCACCGTAAGCCAGCGGAAACCAGCCCACAAATCCCTGCAACAGGGTGAACAGCGACCAGAAGAACAAACTGTAGGTATACACTCTTTTGGAGCCAAATCTGTCCAGCAGCCAGCCGCCGGGTAATTGCATAATCAGGTAAGCCCAGCCGAATGCTGCAAAGATTTGTCCCATGTCGGCAGCATCCAGACCCAGCTCACGCGCGACCTCAGTACCCGCGATAGAAAGCGTTGCGCGGTCAGCGTAATTGACCGCCGTGATTAAAAAGATAATCAGCAAAATATAGTAACGTATGTGCGTACGTACCTTACTTTGCACGACTGTCCTGGACTGAGATTCAATGTTCATGGTGACCCTCATTATCATAATGCGAAAAATTTCAGGGAAATTACCGTTATCGAAATAACGTTTTACATTCACCTGTGGTTATTCGCCGTACAGTTTCTTCATTCGAAACAGGCAACAAACGTTTTATTTATGATCGCCTGACATTTACCTGTATTACTTTCAACATCACCTTCAGAGGGCCAATACAGTATAAAAAAGAGGTTCCAAAATAACATTGTGCATTCGCCCAAGAATACCCCCGCTGATTGTGACTATTCTTTTGCATACACACATCGGTGTGGGAGGAGACTCACAGATTGTGCAAAGGCGATAACCGCGCCAACAAAAGGGTGATTAGCATCACATTGATTCTGTCACCTGCCACACAGAATGACATCCAACAGGCAAAAAGCTGGTCAGTTGCACAATGAGGTTCCCTGAAGACTGCCTTATAATGGATTCCATATCCTGTATTACCCGAGTATGTTTACAAGAGTCTTATTGAGCGTCAACTTCAGAGAATTAACCGGGATATATTATTCCGGGATGTTTAATAAACGCGGAGACAGTTATGTCACGTAATAAAGATAAAGAACACGCTACCGAAGCGCTTTTTATTAAAGTTCATGAAAGCGATAACGTAGCAATTATTGTGAATGACAACGGCTTAAAGGCCGGCACCCGATTTGCTAATGGTCTGGAATTAATTGAGCATATTCCGCAAGGCCATAAAGTGGCACTAGAGCCGATTGCCAAAGGCGGCGATATTATCCGTTACGGAGAAGTCATTGGTTATGCAGTACGGGATATTGCGCAGGGCGGATGGATCGACGAATCACTGGTAGAATTACCGGTCGCGCCTGAACTTGACAGCCTGCCGCTGGCCACCCGTGTACCGCCGGAACTGCCACCGCTGGAAGGTTATACCTTTGAAGGTTACCGTAATGCCGACGGCAGCGTCGGCACCAAAAACCTGCTGGGGATCACGACCAGTGTGCACTGCGTGGCGGGCGTCGTAGACTACGTGGTGAAAATCATTGAGCGTGATTTACTGCCTAAATTCCCCAATGTCGACGGTGTCGTGGCGTTGAACCATCTTTACGGCTGCGGTGTGGCGATTAATGCGCCTGCGGCGATAGTGCCGATCCGCACCATCCATAACCTGGCACTGAACCCAAATTTTGGTGGCGAAGTGATGGTAGTCGGTCTGGGTTGTGAAAAATTACAACCAGAGCGGTTACTGGAAGGCACGCCGGATGTGCAGGCAATCTCACTCGATGACACACACATTGTGCGTTTGCAGGATGAGCAACATGTCGGTTTCCAGTCGATGGTGGACGATATCCTGACCGTCGCACAATTTCATCTGGAACGCCTGAACCGCCGTCAGCGCGAAACCTGCCCGGCTTCAGATCTGGTGGTGGGCACGCAGTGTGGCGGCAGCGATGCTTTCTCAGGCGTAACTGCCAACCCGGCGGTAGGTTATGCATCAGACCTTCTGGTGCGCTGCGGCGCAACGGTGATGTTCTCGGAAGTGACAGAAGTACGCGACGCCATTCATTTGCTGACGCCTCGCGCTGCGGACGTCGACGTGGGTAAGCGTCTGCTGGAAGAAATGGCCTGGTACGATAATTATTTGTCGATGGGCCAGACTGACCGCAGCGCTAATCCGTCTCCGGGCAACAAAAAAGGGGGGCTGGCTAATGTGGTTGAAAAAGCGCTGGGCTCCATTGCTAAATCCGGTACCAGTGCGATTTCTGAAGTGTTGTCACCCGGACAGCGTCCGACCAAAAAAGGCCTGATTTACGCCGCCACACCTGCCAGTGATTTTGTCTGCGGAACCCAGCAGTTGGCTTCGGGGATTACCGTTCAGGTATTCACTACCGGACGCGGTACGCCATACGGTCTGCTCGCCGTGCCTGTGATTAAAATGGCCACACGCACCACACTGGCAAACCGCTGGCATGACCTGATGGACATCAACGCCGGGACAATCGCAACGGGTGATGCCACTATTGAGGATGTGGGCTGGGAACTGTTCCATTTCATTCTGGACATCGCCAGCGGGCGCAAGAAAACCTGGTCAGATACCTGGGGCATCCACAATGCACTGGCGGTGTTTAACCCCGCCCCCGTGACCTGAGTCACCGATCCTCCGATAAACCAAAGGCCAGCAAATGCTGGCCTTTTGATGTTTCTGCACTGAAGAAAAACCTACTGCGCCGCTGCGGCACCGGCTTGTTCTGCACCGACCAGCCCGACTTTCAGATAACCGGCTTTACGCAGGTTATCCATCACACTCATCAGCGTTTCGTAATCCACACTCTTATCCGCACGGAAGAAAATCGTACTCTGTTTATTGCCCTGAGTACGCTCATCCAGCATGGCGGTCAGATTACTGCTGTTGACCGGTGTATCACCGAGAAACAGTTGCTTATCAGCTTTTACCGACAGGAAAATCGGTTTCTCCGGACGCGGCTGTTGTTTTGCCGTCGAAGCCGGTAAATCTACCCGCACATCTACGGTAGCCAGCGGCGCTGCCACCATGAAAATGATCAGCAATACCAGCATGACGTCGATAAAAGGCGTGACGTTGATGTCATGCATTTCACCACTTTCGTCGATATCATCGTTTAACCGAATAGCCATAATCTGTTCTTACCCTACACGTAACTGACCTGTCTGACCGCGTGGCGTATTGCTTTTGCTGGCAGCCAGATCCAAATCACGGCCCTGTAACAGGATTATCTGCGCCGCCACATCGCCGACCTGATGACGATAAGAGGTGATAGTACGGGCGAAAATATTGTAGATCACCACCGCAGGGATGGCCGCAATCAGGCCCACAGCCGTCGCCAGTAAGGCTTCGGCAATACCCGGTGCCACGACCGCCAGATTGGTGGTCTGCGTCTGTGCGATACCGATGAAACTGTTCATGATGCCCCATACAGTACCGAACAGGCCGACGAACGGAGAGATTGCCCCGATGGTCGCCAGAATACCATTGCCACGGCCCATGTGGCGGCCGGCAGCGCTGACGCGGCGCTCAAGGCGGAAACCCGTCCGCTCCTTAATACCGTTGTTGTCAGTTGATCCTGCAGAGAGTTCAAGCTCGTTTTGGGCATCACGGATCATCTGCGCGCTGATGCTGCTGGCGGCAAAACTTTCAGCCTGCTCGGCAGCTTCATCCAGCGTACGAACAGAAGACAACGCGTCAAATTCACGGCGCATACGGCGTTTGCCGGTGAAGACGTCTGCCCCCTTGCTGAATAACAACGCCCAGGTGACCACAGAAGCCAGCAACAGACCGATCATGACGGTTTTCACCACCACATCAGCATGATGGTACATGCCCATAACAGACAAATCGGTTGGAATGACAGGTGCGGTATCCGTTGGTGCGGGTTGCATCACCGGAGCCGCCGTTGCCTCACGGGTTGCCGGTGCTGGGGTATCCGCCGTTGCAGGTTGAGTTGCAGCAGAACTGACGGCTTGTCCAGCCGGCGTCGCCGGTGCCGCCATCGCGTTGCCACTCAGGCCAGCAACCAACATTAACGACATCAGTAATGAGGTCGCCTCTTTCATCTTATTGCGAGCCGTTTTCACGCGTCGCCTCCAGCCAGAATCAGTATGTAGAAAGAATGAATAACGTCGGATGATATCAAAAAAAAACACCTAATTGATAGTCGTTCTCATTATTATTTACATTATCCCGCCTGGCGACCTGCGTGTCATTGACTGATCACAAGGTTTTTCCTTTTTGCACAAAGGATGAACAATTTAATCTCCGTCACATTTCCCGGAAGAATTACACCATTAATCAATCATCTGACGCTTATTACCCAAGTCAAAACAATGTTTTAAATATTAAGCAACGGCTTTTTATATTTGTTATAAGTTTGTGATAACGCTCAAATACCGCGCAACAAAAAATAAGGTAATGTGCTTCTACTGGGGAAGACCACACACCGGCACCCTATGTATCCTTTTAATTTACAAGCTTATTTAGTCATTTTTAACATGGACAGGTTGCACCCCCCGGGTACACCGTGTTCGACGCTTGCTCTCATTTATCTTTCCCTTACTGAGTACCCTGGAGACAAACTGATGAAAATGCAAAAAGCACTTCTCAGCCTTTGCCTGAGTTCCGCGACCCTCTTATTTACCCATGGCGTGGCAGCACAAACGCTCAAAGCCGCTGATGTACATCCGCAAGGCTATCCCAACGTAGTCGCCGTCCAGCACATGGGCGAAAAACTGCAAAAGCAAACGGACGGACGCCTCGAGATTAAAACGTTCCCGGGTGGCGTACTGGGTGATGAAAAGCAGGAAATTGAACAGGCACAGCTTGGTGCGCTGGATATTATCCGTGTGTCGATGACACCGGTTGCCTCGATTTTGCCGGAAATTAATGTTTTCACCCTGCCCTACATTTTCCGCGACGAAAATCATATGCATAAAGTACTCGACGGTCAGATCGGTAAAGAGATCGGCGATAAGATCACTAACAACCCGAATTCACGGCTGGTCTTTCTTGGATGGATGGATGGCGGAACACGTAACCTGATCACCAAACAGCCGGTGGTGAAACCGGAAGATTTGCATGGCATGAAAATCCGCGTACAGGGCAGCCCTATTGCACTGGCAACGCTGAAAGCGATGGGCGCAAATCCGGTGGCGATGGGTGTCAGTGAAGTGTTCAGCGGTATGCAGACCGGCGTCATCGACGGCACTGAAAACAACCCGCCCACTTTTGTCGCCCATAATTACCTGCCGGTTGTGAAAAACTACACCTACAGCCGCCATTTCATCATCCCTGAACTGTTCCTGTATTCAAAAGTGAAATGGGACAAGCTGAAACCGGAAGACCAGCAGTTAATCCTCAAACTGGCAAAAGAGGCGCAGGATGAACAACGCGAACTGTGGAAAACCTATAACGAGAAAGCCCTCGCCACCATGAAAGCAGGCGGCGTGAAATTCTATGAAATTGACCCTGCAACCTACGTCAAAGCCACACAATCCGTGCGCGATGAATTCGGTAAAGATCATCAGGATCTGATGCAGCAAATCGCTGACGTGAAGTAAACCCTGACACTGGCAGTCTGCGGACTGCCTCTTTCTGATCATTCACCGGGGGATTTATGGTTTCGAGTTATCACACCCTGATGGACATTCTTTACCGCTGCGCGATGTGGCTGGCGGGTATCGCTTTGCTGCTGATGGTGGCGGTGATCCCCATTGGGATCTTTGCCCGCTACGTCATGAACAACGCCCTGTCGTGGCCGGAACCGATCGCGATTATGTGCATGGTGACCTTCACGTTTATTGGTGCCGCCGTCAGTTACCGTGCCGGTTCGCACATTGTCGTCGCCATGGTCACTGACCGGCTGCCGCCCGTGCTGAAAAAATTTGCCGCATTGCTTTCTGATCTGATGATGCTGGCGATCAGCGTATTTATTTTCTGGTACAGCCTGCAATTATGCAGCGAACTCTGGCAGCAGCCGGTGGCGGAATTTCCGTTGCTGACTGCCGGGCAAACCTATCTGCCTCTGCCTCTCGGTTCTGCGCTGACGCTGTTATTCATCATTGAGCAGATCATTGCCGGCCCGCAACATCAGCGGCCTGTAGTGATACTGGGCAACTCTGACGCCTGACCGGAGCCTGTTATGGACGCGATAATCTTGTTGTTAACGCTGGCGGTAATGCTGGCGATTGGCGTGCCGGTCGCCTACGCCGTCGGTCTGAGCGCACTGGTCGGTGCCTGGTGGATTGACCTGCCGTTTGAAGCCCTGATGATCCAGCTCACCAACGGCGTGAACAAATTTTCCCTGCTGGCGATCCCGTTTTTCATCCTGGCGGGCGCGATCATGGCCGAGGGAGGGATCGCCCGCAGGCTGGTCAGTTTTGCCTACATCTTTGTCGGGTTTATCCGCGGCGGGCTGTCGCTGGTGAATATCGTGGCCTCGACATTTTTCGGTGCGATCTCTGGTTCCTCAGTGGCCGATACTGCCTCGATCGGATCGGTGATGATCCCGGAAATGGAAAAAAAGGGCTATCCGCGTGACTTTGCGGCGGCCGTCACTGCCAGCGGCTCGGTACAGGCGATCCTGACGCCACCGAGCCATAACTCGGTGATTTACTCGCTGGCGACCGGCGGTACGGTGTCGATTGCCGCGCTGTTCATTGCCGGTATTCTGCCCGGTTTACTGCTCAGCCTGACGCTGATGGTGATGTGCGTAATGTTCGCGCACAAGCGCGGCTATCCGAAAGGCGAACGTGTGCCGTTCCGCCAGGCGCTGAAGATTTTTATCGACACGCTGTGGGGGCTGATGACCGTAGTCATCATCATGGGCGGTATTCTCAGCGGAATATTTACCGCGACGGAATCCGCAGCGATTGCGTGTTTGTGGTCGTTCTTCGTCACCATGTTTATCTATCGCGATTACAAATGGAATGAGCTGCCCAAGCTGCTGTATCGCACGGTGAAAACCGTCAGTATCGTGATGATCCTGATAGGGTTTGCTGCCAGCTTTGGCGCGGTCATGACCTACATGCAATTGCCGATGCGCATCACCGAATTCTTCACTTCGATCTCCGACAACAAGTATGTGATCCTCATGTGGATCAATATCATGCTGCTGGTGATCGGCACGCTGATGGACATGGCACCGATCATTCTGATCCTGACGCCGGTGCTGTTACCTGTGGTGTTATCGCTCGGCATCGACCCGGTGCATTTTGGCATGATCATGCTGGTGAACCTGGGCATTGGCCTGATCACCCCGCCGGTCGGCTCGGTATTGTTTGTCGCCAGCGCGGTGAGCAAGCAAAGCATTGAGCATGTCGTCAAAGCCATGATGCCGTTCTATTGCATGCTGTTTATGGTGCTGATGCTGGTGACGTACATCCCCACTATTTCGCTGTTCCTGCCCAAACTGTTTGGCGTCTATACCGGCTGACGCCAAACCGGTTTCTCCCTTGCCCGTCGTCATGACGGGCTTTTTTTTGCACAGTTGGCTGAAATTTTCTCATCCATCTGCCAAAAGCCTGACCCCATAAATTCATCATGTTAAGTTAATTGCATATCCGCGGATGCCAGAGCACACCGCGCAACAAAACAGGGTGAAATACGGATTATGTCGTCAAAAAAAATTGAAACCACACTGGTCAGCGCCGGACGGAACAAGAAATTTACACAGGGTTCAGTGAATGCCGTGATACAACGCGCCTCATCACTGGTGTTTGAAACCGTGGCGGATAAAAAACATGCCACTGCTAACCGCGCCAATGGCGAGTTGTTTTACGGACGCCGGGGCACCCTGACGCATTTCTCCTTCCAGGAAGCGATGGTGGAACTGGAAGGGGGCGAGGGTTGTGCGCTGTATCCGTGTGGCGCAGCGGCAGTCAGTAACGCGGTACTTTCATTTGTCAGCAGCGGCGACCACATTCTGGTTGCGGGTTCGGCTTACGAACCCACCCAGGATTTCTGTGAAAAAGTACTGAAAAAACTTGGCGTATCCACGACCTATTTTCCAGCCAATATCGGCGCGGGGTTAGGTTCGCTGATGCAGCCCGACACTAAAGTAGTATTTCTGGAATCACCAGGCTCAATCACCCTGGAAGTCCCCGATATTCCGGCAATGGTGAAAGCCGTGCGGGCAGTGAACCCGGAGGTTGTCATCATGATCGACAATACCTGGGCGGCAGGTATTTTGTTTAAAGCGCTGGAATTCGATATCGATATTTCAATTCAGGCAGGCACCAAATATATCGTCGGTCATTCTGATGCCATGATCGGCACCGCTGTATCGAACGCACGCTGCTGGGAGCAACTGCGGGAGCAGTCGTATCTGATGGGGCAGATGGCGGATGCTGATACCGCTTACGTCGCGAGTCGCGGTTTGCGCACCCTGAGTGTGCGGCTTAAACAACATGCAGAAAGCAGTATCCGCATTGCGCAATGGCTGGCAGAACGGCCCGAAGTGGCGGTAGTTAATCATCCCGCATTACCCGGCAGCAAAGGCCATGAATTCTGGAAACGTGATTTCACCGGCAGCTGTGGCCTGTTCTCTTTTGTACTGAAACAGCGCCTGAGCAAACAGCAACTTTCCGATTATCTCGATCACTTCGAGCATTTCAGTATGGCCTATTCCTGGGGTGGGTTTGAATCGTTGGTTTTAGCCAACCAGCCGGAAGAAATCCAGGCGATACGCCCGGCAGAAACCGTCGATTTCACCGGTACGCTGTTACGGTTGCATATCGGGCTGGAAAATTGTGACGACCTGATCGCCGATCTTTCAACAGCCTTTGAACGGATTGCGACATCCTGATCCGCAGAGATTGCGACACACCGCGCAGATCGGTAAGGTGTCTGACGTATTTTCGTTCGCAAAATGAGAATAATCTGTAAGCTCTCAGGAGTCCCGGTCACCTCTGCCGGGGCATTCTGTCTTTTTCCCAGGAGCCTCAGATCAACGTCTTCTGGCGTAAATCGCGATACACTGGTAAGCGACAGTTTTTAATGAACAGAAACAGGACAGAATATGGCCGTTATTTGCGACATTTTTCATGCGCTCTGGCAGCATGATTTCAGTATGCTCGCCGACCCGAAACTTCTCTGGGTGATTTACGCTGTTCTGTTCGCCACGCTTTTTCTTGAAAACGGGCTGCTTCCCGCCTCTTTCCTGCCCGGTGACAGCCTGCTGCTGCTGACCGGCGCGCTGATTGCCAAAGGTGTCATGAGCTTCGTGCCGACCCTGATTATTCTGGTCACCGCTGCCAGTCTGGGCTGCTGGCTGAGCTATATTCAGGGGCGCTGGCTCGGTCATACCCGCCTGGTGAAAGGCTGGCTGCTGCAACTTCCTGCGCACTATCATCAGCGCGCACATCATATGTTTACTCAACACGGGCTGATGGCACTGCTGGTTGGCCGTTTTCTGGCGTTTGTCCGCACCCTGCTGCCTACCATGGCGGGCATCTCCGGACTGAACAATGCCCGCTTCCAGTTCTTTAACTGGCTGAGCGCCATTCTGTGGGTCGGTGTGGTGATCACTCTCGGGTTCGCGCTGAGCCACATTCCGCTGGTCAAACGCCATGAAGATCAGGTCATGGCGGGATTGATGATTTTACCGCTTCTGTTGCTGGTGATGGGGCTGGTTGGCGGGCTGGTGGTGGTATGGAAGAAACGCAAATGTCGTGCCTGAGCGCACTGCTCAGGCTTTAAACGCCACATCCGCTAACGCCAGCACTCCGGAACTCCCTTCACGCAGACGCGCCATCTCATCACTCGGCGTGACGCCAAAGTAACGCTTAAATTCACGACTGAATTGTGAGGCGCTTTCATACCCGACCTGTAATGCCGCTACGCTGGCTTTCACGCCATCAAAAATCATCAGCGTCCGCGCCCGGTGCAAACGATAGGTTTTCAGGTACTGCAACGGCGAGGTGCTGGTCACGGCTTTGAAGTTATGGTGAAACGCAGAAACACTCATGTTCACTTCGCTGGCCAGCGCTTCCACACTCAGATTATCGGCGTACTGCGCTTCTATCCGGCGCAGGGATTTGGCTATCTGGCTGAAATGTGTGTGGCGGTTAACCAGCGCCTGTAACGCCCCGCCATTCTCACTGGTCAGAATAAAGAACAGGATCTCGCGAATAATCTTTGGCCCGAGAATGCGGGCATGCAACGGCTTATCCATTACATCCAGCAGTCGCTCTGTGGCACATAAAATATCGCCATCCAGTACGCCGGAATTGATACCGGTGGAAGGCTCTTTCTGACGCACCACGCTTTCGTCGCCCATATCCATCAGTAAATCCTGCAACATCAGGTTATCAATACTGATCTGAATACCGGCCAGCGGCTCCCCGGGACTGCTGAAGGTTTCACATTCGAAAGGCAGCGGTACGGTCAGCATCAGATAATTGTGCGGGTCGTAAGAAAAGGTTTTCTTGCCCAGATATCCGACTTTCCGCCCCTGAAAAAGGATCACGATACCGGGATTATAGAGAACCGGCTGACGCGGATGGTAACGCGTGGTGTACATCAGCGTTACCTGCGGTACTGCCGACGGCGTCAGGTTTTTATCACCGCTGAGTTGCGCAACTCTGGCTGCCATGCGGGCGCACAGACTGTTCACGTTTTCCATCATTCTGCTTCCCCATATTCAATAAACTGGCAGTGATTCTGCCATAACACCCTAATTTCCTACAGAGACAAGCAGAATCAGGCAAGACTCCGGCAGAAATGGGCATCTTGCTGCCGCCAATTTTCTCTTACAGTTAATGTCGCCTTCCACAGCGGGATACCCCTGCATAAATGCGATGAACTGCTAGTCTGTATGAACGCACTTTTCATTCGCTGATTGTGAGCGACCTTCGGTCACCGGCTCTTTTTTCTGATAACTTCTTATTTCAATTCACTATTCATCTAACCCGAGACTTCGGAGGATATTATGTCTGCACCTACCGCTGCTGAGAATACCTTTAACGCCTGGGCCGCTGCAGGCCCGAATCAGCCACTTGAAGCTTTCCCGTTCGATGCCGGCCCGATTGGCGATGAAGAAATTGAAGTCGCCATTGATTACTGCGGTGTTTGCCATTCGGATTTGTCGATGCTCAACAACGACTGGGGAATCACGCAGTATCCATTCGTACCGGGCCATGAAGTGGTCGGCAAAATCGTCAAAATAGGTAACCATGCGCAAAACAAAGGGCTGAAAGTCGGCCAGATTGTCGGCGTGGGCTGGAACCGTGGCAGTTGTATGCATTGCCACCCTTGCATGTCCGGCGATCAGCACCTTTGTCATGACGTGGAAGCCACCATCATCGGCCATCACGGCGGCTTTGCTGACCGCATCCGCAGCCACTGGGCGTGGGCGATCCCGCTGCCGGAAGGCGTGGATATCACCAGCGCCGGTCCGTTGTTCTGTGGAGGTATTACCGTCTTCAACCCGCTGCTGCAATTTGGCGTACTGCCTACTCACCGCGTCGGCGTGATTGGTATCGGCGGTTTAGGCCACATGGCGCTGCGCTTCCTGAATGCGTGGGGCTGCGAAGTCACCGCGTTTACGTCATCACTGGCCAAACGTGATGAAGCATTGTCACTCGGTGCGCACCGCGTTATCGCCACCCGTGACAGCGAAGAACTGAAGAAAATCGCCGGTCAGCTGGACTTTATTATGGTGACTGCCAATGCTTCGCTGGACTGGGACGCCATTATCGGCGCGCTGGCACCGAAAGGCCGTCTGCATTTTGTGGGCGTGGTGCCGGAAGCTGTTCCGCTGCATGTCATGGCGCTTATCAGCAAACAGGCAGAAATCTCCGGTTCACCGACCGGTTCTCCTTCCCGTCTTGCCGACATGCTGGCGTTCTGCGCCCGTCATGAAATCACGCCGCAGGTTGAGCACTTCCCGCTGAGTAAAATTAATGATGCCATCGAACATCTGCATGAAGGGAAAGCGCGCTACCGCGTGGTACTGGATATGCATGCTTAGGCATTTTTTTCACATAAAATAGCTAGCCTGCTCAGCAAGATGCCGTTTCGTTAACTAGACTTAACGGCAATCCCTACACGGTGCCCGCGCATTCCGGCCGGCACTCTGCCCTGAAAGGAGAAACTCATGGCAACGCAACCCATCATCAAACTTCACGATGGCAACCTGATGCCTCAGTTAGGACTTGGCGTATGGAAAGCCAGTAATCAGGAAGCCACCAGCGCGGTGAAAACGGCGATTGAAACCGGCTATCGCCACATTGACACCGCCGCCATTTACAAAAATGAGGAAGGCGTCGGCGAAGCGATTGCCGCTAACCTTGTTCCGCGTGAAGAGCTGTTTATCACCACCAAACTGTGGAATGACGATCAGCTAAACGCGCCACAGGCGCTGGAAACCAGCCTTAAAAAGCTGAAAACCGATTATGTCGATTTGTATCTGATCCACTGGCCACAACCGGCACAGGGTCATTACGTCGATGCCTGGAAGTCCCTGCTGAAACTGAAAGAACAAGGGTTAGCAAAAAGTGTCGGCGTGTGTAATTTCCCGCTGCAACACTTGCAGAAGCTGAAAGACGAAACCGGTATTTTCCCTGTGGTCAATCAGATTGAGTTACACCCGCTGATGCAACAGCGCCAGTTGCACGCCTGGAATGCCACCCACACCATCGCTACTGAGTCCTGGAGCCCGCTGGCGCAGGGTGGCGAAGGCGTATTCGATCAGCCCCTGATCCAGAAACTGGCGGAAAAATACGACAAAACCCCCGCGCAGATAGTCATCCGCTGGCATCTGGATAACGGGCTGATTGTTATTCCGAAATCGGTGACGCCAAAACGTATCCGTGAAAACTTCGACGTGTTTGATTTTAAACTGGAGAAGGAGGAACTGGCGGAAGTGACCAAACTGGATAAAGCACACCGTCTGGGGCCGGATCCGGAAAAAGGGCTGTAAATCGTTCCTTTCATGCTTTAAAACTAAAAACCCGCCACGGCGGGTTTTTTATTAGACAAAACAGGGTTACACCGATGGCTGAACCAGCATATTTCCCGCTGAGCCGCGGTCAGCCAGTTCCAGCGCGCCGCTGCGGTAAACAAACGGAAAATGGTCGTACGAAGGCTGGTTGAAATACACCAGCAGTTCGACATCGCCATCCACCCAGACCGTGTCTTTGAAACCGGCATCTTCAACCAGCGGAGCAGCACCGTTGACGCTTTTCACCAGGAAAGACACACCTTCTGCATGGAAGGTCTGCGGCATATCCGCATGAACAGTCCAGCGTTCCCATGTCCCCTGCTGCGCGGTCAGATCGATACGGTTGATATCCCACATCGCGCCGTTGATCCCCGGTTCACTGTCACCGAGACGCAAATCCCGGGTACGGACAACGTTACCGGAAAGGATCTGATCGGCCAGCAAACGCATCGGCAGATTATCTGTCACCAGAGGCAACAGGCCTGTGGGTTTCAGCGTCAGAACAATAGTTGACACCAGAATGCTCGAGGGCTCAAACAGGCCACGTAATCGGTCCATCATCCCCGCGGCTTCACCGGCAGTAATCGAGACATCCTCGCCCTGCGACATATCCACCAGCACTTCGCGGCGTTCTCCCGGCCCGAGCGACAAACGTTTAACGGTCATTGGCGCAGGCAGGAAACCCAGATCAGAAGCCACGACGTGAAACGCACGGTTGTCAGTCATGCTCAGTTCGTAACGACGGGCATTGGATGCATTCAGCAAGCGCAAACGCACCCAGCCCCGCGAAACCTCGACGTAAGGACTTTGCACACCGTTTACCAGCATGGTGTCACCGAAGAATCCGCCTGATGCCGGCGTATCATATTGCGGTACGCCGAAACCATCCAGACGCTTGTCCTGAATAATCAGCGGAAAATCATCTACACCGTAATGATTCGGTAATGGCAGGTTCTTACTGACTTCATCTTCGACAATCCACATGCCCGCCAGACCGTTGTAAACATGCGGCGCCATACGGTCAGGCGTATTGGCATGATACCAGCAGGTCGCGGCAGCCTGACGGATTGGCAACACCGGTGACCAGTCGACACCCGGTTGCATCAGACGCGCTGCGCCACCGGTTAAGGTTCCAGGCTCAAGCAAACCGCTCACGGTCATGGAAACCGGTTCGGCCAGACGGTTGCTGTAAATGAGTTTAACGTCATCGCCGCTGTGCACTTTAACTGTCGGACCGAGGTACATTCCATTAATGCCCCAGACCGGTGCCTTTGCGCCGCCAAGGAATGACCAGTGCGCTGCCTGCAACGTCAGAAACAGCGGTTGCCCACGGCGCGATTCAAGCAGCGGGGGAACAGGTAATGCCGGTTGCGAACCACTCGCTTCTGCTTTTAAAGGCAGAGCACCTGCGGCAAGAACTACGCCGGAGGCCTGCAGGAACGAGCGACGACTGAGTGACATATCTTCTCCATGAAAACAAAAACATAAACTGTATTGAACGCCGCCGCCATCAATGGCAGCGGGAATAATCCGCATCGTAATTCACATGACAGATCCGTTGACTGCCCGGAATATTTTGCGGATTTATAGGTAGTATTATTTTTTTGCGGCGGCTTCACGCTGCGCAACTTCAGCATCCAGCTCGGCGATTTTATCCGCCATGATCTGACGGCAATGTTCGGACAATTCACGCAAACGATCTTTGGTGTAACCGCTGGTGTCGATCGGTGGCAGAATTTCGACAATCACCAGCCCGTTAGACCAGCGGTTTAGCTTCACCTTATTGCTGGTGTTCGATACGCAAATCGGCACTATGGGCACACCGGCCGCTATCGCCGCGTGGAATGCGCCGGTTTTGAACGGCATCAGACCACGTCCACGGCTGCGGGTACCTTCCGGGAACATCCAGATCGACAGGTTCTTTTTCTTAATCTGACTCACGACCTGCGCAATGGTGCCGTGCGCTTTGGCGCGGTTATCACGGTCAATCAGCAGATTACCGGTAAGCCAGTACAACTGACCAAAGAACGGGATCCAGGCCAGGCTTTTTTTGCCCACGGTGACGGTGCCAGGCATGACGACCGATGATGCCGTCACCATATCGTAATTGTTTTGATGGTTGGCAATATAAATACAGTTGCCATTATTCACGGCATCTGCCGGAATACGTTTTTCAACACGCAGGCCTAATACCGGGGCGAGACGGCCAAACAACTTACCAAATGTCGCCACATGTTTCGGATTACGCGGGCTGAAAAGGCAGTAGATGCAACCAAAGACAGAGACCAGAATCGAGTAAACTACCACGATAATCAGACGCAAAATAAATAACATAACATCCTCTTAAAACTACAGCCGAAGCCGGTAAGAAACCTGTGCAGTTTCGCTCCCTGTGCGGTGAACTATTCTCAAGCCTCATTCAACACGGCACAACGGTTTTATTAATACAAATGTAAAATTTTTGCACTGCACGACAGTCTCAGGCCACTGAATCCTATCAAAAGATTTCAGGGCACCAATGTGCCCTGATTTTTGCCGGTCAGTGGCAGACTTATTCTTCGCTTCCACCGCCACTGGCGCGTACAGGGGAATCGACTTCAACACGATCGATACGTTGCAGCCCGCGCGGCAGAAGCGTGCCTTTACGACCACGTTCAGCACGGAATTTCTGCAGGTCTTCCGGACGGAGAACCAGCTTACGTTTACCGACATGCAGCGTGACCGAAGTTTGCGGTGGCAGAACCAGTAACCATGCCAGTTTATCTTCGCCACTGGCCGCCTGTGCAGCCGGTATTGAGACAATTTTGTTACCCTTGCCTTTCGACAACTGCGGCAGATCCGCTACCGGGAACAGCAACATCCGTCCTGCGGCCGTAATCGACAACAGCATATCCTCATCGCCATGAAGTTCCATTGGCGGGAAGGCCTTGGCGTTATCAGGCAAAGTGATCATCGCTTTGCCTGCACGGTTACGAGCCACTAAATCGTTGAAGGTACAAACGAAACCATAACCGGCATCCGATGCCATCAGCAGTTTCTGGTCGTCCGCCGCCATCAGTACATGCTCGATGGTTGCGCCCGGCGGTGGTGTCAGTTTGCCGGTCAGCGGTTCACCCTGTCCGCGTGCGGACGGCAGCGTGGTCGGATCAAGCGCATAACTGCGACCGGTGGAGTCCATAAACACCACGGGCTGATTACTTTTGCCTTTGGCCGCAGCGCGGAAACTGTCACCGGCTTTGTAACTCAGGCCGGAAGCATCAATGTCATGGCCTTTAGCGCTGCGTACCCAACCTGATTCTGACAACACAATGGTCACCGGCTCAGACGGAATAAAATCGTGCTCGCTCATCGCCCGCGCTTCTTCGCGCTCAGTGATCGGTGAGCGGCGCTCATCACCAAAAGCTTCGGCATCCGCCTGTATCTCTTTGCGGATCAGCGTGCTCAGTTTCCGCTCAGACGCCAGTAATGCCTGCAATTGATCCCGCTCTTTCGCCAGTTCATCCTGTTCACCGCGGATTTTGGTTTCTTCGAGTTTCGCCAAATGGCGTAATTTCAACTCCAGAATAGCTTCAGCCTGCGTGTCTGACAGTTCAAAACGCTGCATCAGTACCGGTTTCGGCTCATCTTCAGTACGGATGATGTGGATCACCTCATCGATATTGAGAAACGCGATCAGCAAACCTTCCAGGATATGCAGACGTTTCAGCACCTTATCGAGACGGAAATTCAGACGACGACGAACGGTATCGCGGCGATAATCCAGCCATTCTTTCAGGATCTCAACCAGTCCTTTGACCTGCGGACGGTGATCAAGACCGATCATGTTCATGTTAATGCGGTAGCTGCGTTCCAGATCGGTGGTCGCAAACAGGTGATTCATCACCTGATCCAGATCGATACGGTTGGAGCGCGGCACGACCACCAGACGGGTCGGGTTTTCGTGATCGGATTCATCACGCAGATCTTCAACCATTGGCAGCTTTTTAGCACGCATCTGGCTGGCGATTTGCTCCAGCACTTTCGCGCCGGAAACCTGATGCGGTAACGCAGTGATCACGGCACTGCCATCTTCTTTGTGCCAGACCGCACGCATACGCACCGAGCCTTTACCCGATTCGTACATTTTGCGGATTTCATGACGCGGCGTGATGATCTCTGCTTCTGTCGGGAAATCAGGCCCCTGCACGAATTCCAGCAGGTCTTCGAGCGAGCTGTTCGGTTTCTCAAGCAATGCCACCGCAGCAGCGGCCACTTCGCGAATATTGTGCGGCGGAATATCGGTCGCCATCCCGACTGCAATGCCGGTGGTTCCGTTAAGCAGAATATTCGGCAGACGCGCAGGCAGCATTTTCGGCTCCTGCATCGTGCCGTCAAAGTTCGGCACATAATCGACTGTGCCCTGACCTAATTCACGCAGCAACACTTCGGCATATTTGGACAGACGCGATTCGGTATAACGCATCGCGGCGAAGGACTTCGGATCATCCGGCGCCCCCCAGTTCCCCTGGCCGTCAACCAGCGGATAGCGGTAAGAAAACGGCTGCGCCATCAGTACCATGGCTTCGTAGCAGGCACTGTCACCATGCGGATGATATTTACCCAGCACGTCACCAACGGTACGCGCGGATTTTTTGAATTTGGCGTTATTACTCAGGCCCAGCTCTGACATCGCGTAAATGATACGGCGCTGCACCGGCTTGAGCCCGTCACCGATAAACGGCAGCGCGCGGTCCATGATGACGTACATGGAATAGTTGAGATAGGCGTTCTCAGTAAATGTATGCAGGGCTAAACGCTCTGTTCCGTCATGAGTCATTTCGCTCATTGATGTTTAATCCTCAGACCCGTGGCGTTATCGTTTTGGAAATTAAGGAAGCTTGCATCCGCAGGCGCGTGATGTCCGCTGCCGCGAGGCAATGATGTCCGCGATAGTACATCATCTGCCGTATGACTGTCACAGTTGCTGTGTTTCTGCCTTATTTTTAAACAGTTATTTCCTCACAAAATGGTTAAATTACCGCGTTGCCCCTTCGATTATTGCATTTGAGTCAATAGTATTGTGCGTAATCTCACATTTTTCTGTCATGCAGAGTTGAGTACACTACGTGATAACAGCCTGACCAACAGAATTGAAGAATTCCCGATAAGGAAAAACATGAGCAATATCCTGATTATCAATGCCGGTAAGACCTTTGCCCATTCCAAAGGCGCGTTGAACAATAGCCTGACCGATGTCGCGACCTCTTTTCTGCGCGATAAAGGTCATGAAGTGCGTGTGACCGTGCTGGAAGACGGTTATGACGTGCAGACTGAAATCGAAAGCTATCTGTGGGCTGACGCCATCATTTATCAGCAACCGGGCTGGTGGATGGGCATGCCATGGACGCTGAAAAAATACATCGATGAAGTGTTCACCGAAGGCCATGGCAAACTGTACGCCAGCGATGGCCGTACACGCTCCGATGCCTCGAAAAAATACGGTTCAGGCGGTCTGCTGCACGGTAAATGTTATATGTTGTCCGTAACCTGGAACGCACCTTTAGAGGCGTTCGAAGATAAAGAACAATTTTTCCATGGCGTCGGCGTTGACGGCGTGTACATGGCACAGCACAAAGCCAACCAGTTCATCGGCCTTGATACATTGCCGACTTTTATGTGTAACGATGTGATCAAACAGCCTGATGTAGAAGGTGATTTTGCGCGCTACCGTGCCCATCTTGAAAATGTTTTCGGCCAGGCTTAAGGTTGAGGGTCACCCGGGAAAGAGGTTTTTATGATCACTGTTATTGCTGAAATCAAAGTCAAACCAGGCCGTCGCGATTCGGTCATGGAAAAAATCACCGCCCTGCTGCCGAGCGTTCTGGCAGAGAAGGGCTGTCACCGTTATGAACCTTATGTTGATTTCAACGGCCAGATCACCTGGCGTAAAACAGTACCTGACTCCATTTTCATGCTGGAAGACTGGGAAAGTCTGGCGCATCTCGAAGCGCATCAGCAGGCTGATCATATGGATAAGCACCGCGAAAATATTAAAGCAGACGTTCTGGATGTGGTGATCCACATTATTGAGAAAGCCTGAGTTTACTGCCTGATGAAAATCGCCGGAATGTAGCCCGGCAATTTTCATCGCATCGTTATAAGACACGTTATAGCGCGACGTAACCTAGCGATTTCGGCTAAGCCCCACCGTTGCATTATAAGCGGCCCACACTTCTTTACGATGAACGACAGTGCTCAATTGTAGCCGTCTGTTTTTCTTTATCAGGGTGTCCATGACAATGTCCTGCTCCCAAGGGGGAGAAACAGGCGTCTGCTCAAACCAGAAATAAACGTTATTTTTAAATTTTTGCCAGTTCCGGTAAATATGCCGTAATTCAGATCCCGTAATTGAACGGTTTTTTTCAGGTTTATTTTCATCCGGATTAATACCACGGTATGATTTATTCGCGACAGCAGTAATATCCAATTCATCCAGCACGAAATGAATATTTCGCCCTTTCGACACGGCCCATTCTATGATGGCCTTGCATTTCCTGCGTAAATTTTCATTATTTCGCTCACCGTTTAATGCTGAGCAATACTTTATGTGTGATGAAATGAAATGCTCAAGCGAGGCCTGTTCCGCAAGTCGGCAAGGCTGGTCATGCCTGAGGACTTTAAAAACATCTGCGGTGATTACCCCGTTTTGAAATCCCTTAACAGAGTACATATAACGCTTTCTTCCAAAATCTGTATGCAGACCGTAAATAAGATCGCCGGTTTTAGGTAATGGCATTGCTCCTCCTGAGCTTCACTTACGGGACTATTCAGCCCTCAACAATCAAAACAACATGGTAAAACGCCCGGCAGGAAGATGAATCATTCCTCTCCGGGCTTACAGAGACTTCTTACGATGAAGCTTAAACGTCCAGTTCGGCGGTATCGCCTTTTTCCTGTAACCAGTTACGGCGATCTTCAGACCGTTTCTTCGCCAGCAGCATATCCATCATGCGCAGCGTCTGATCGATATCCTCCTCATCGATGGTCAGTTGCACCAGACGACGGGTATTCGGATCGAGCGTGGTTTCACGCAGTTGCAGCGGGTTCATTTCACCCAGACCTTTAAACCGCTGTACGTTCGGCTTACCTTTCTTACGTTTCAGTTGCTCCAGCACGCCTTCTTTTTCCTGCTCGTCCAGCGCATAGAACACTTCTTTACCCAGATCGATACGGTATAACGGCGGCATTGCCACATAAACATGGCCGCCACGCACCAGGGATCGGAAGTGACGGACAAACAGCGCGCACAGCAAGGTGGCAATGTGTAGACCGTCGGAGTCCGCATCCGCCAGGATACAGATTTTGCCGTAACGCAGCTGGCTCAGATCTTCGCTGTCCGGATCAATACCGATTGCCACAGAAATATCGTGCACTTCCTGCGAGGCCAGAACTTCATCGGATGAGACCTCCCAGGTATTGAGGATCTTACCTTTGAGCGGCATGATCGCCTGATATTCCCGATCGCGCGCCTGTTTGGCAGAACCGCCCGCTGAATCCCCTTCCACCAGGAAGAGTTCGGTCATGTTCAGATCCTGTGATGTACAGTCAGCCAGTTTGCCCGGCAGCGCAGGGCCGCTGGTCAGTTTCTTACGCACCACTTTTTTCGCTGCACGCAGACGACGCTGGGCACTGGAAATGCACAGTTCCGCCAGTTGTTCTGCGGCCTGAACGTTCTGGTTCAGCCACAGACTGAAGGCATCTTTCACCACGCCGGAAACAAAGGCCGCACACTGACGCGAGGACAGGCGTTCTTTGGTCTGACCGGCGAACTGCGGATCCTGCATTTTTACTGACAGCACATAGGCACAGCGTTCCCAGATATCTTCCGCAGACAGCTTCACGCCGCGCGGCAGAATATTGCGAAATTCGCAGAACTCGCGCATGGCCTCAAGCAGCCCCTGACGCAGACCGTTAACATGCGTACCGCCCTGCATGGTCGGGATCAGGTTGACGTAGCTTTCGGTCAGCAATTCGCCGCCTTCCGGCAGCCACAACAGTGCCCAGTCGACCGCTTCGGTATCACCGGCAAAATTCCCGACAAAGGCTTTTTCTGGCAGCGTAATCAGGCCATTGACTGCTTCCATCAGGTAATCGGTCAGACCGTCTTCATAACACCAGCGTTGTTCGGTGTTATTCACTTTGTCTTTAAACAGGATTTCTACGCCAGGACACAGTACGGCTTTGGCTTTCAGCAAGTGGCTGAGGCGGCTGACCGAAAAACGCGGACTGTCGAAGAAACTGCCATCAGGCCAGAAATGAACGCTGGTACCGGTGTTGCGCTTACCGCAGGTGCCGGTAACGTGCAGGTCCTGCACTTTATCGCCATTTTCAAATGCCATCTCATACACTTCGCCGCCGCGTTTTACCGCCACTTCGACGCGTTTGGATAAGGCGTTAACCACTGAAATCCCTACGCCATGCAGGCCGCCGGAAAACTGGTAATTTTTGTTGGAGAATTTACCGCCCGCGTGCAGACGGCAGAAGATCAGTTCGACCGCCGGAACACCTTCTTCGGCGTGGATATCCACCGGCATGCCGCGACCGTCATCAATGACTTCGAGAGACTGATCTTCGTGAAGGATGACTTCAATGCGTTTGGCGTGGCCTGCTAATGCTTCATCCACGCTGTTATCAATCACTTCCTGACCGAGATGATTTGGCCGGGTCGTATCGGTGTACATGCCCGGACGGCGGCGCACCGGTTCGAGTCCGCTGAGGACCTCTATGGAATCCGCGTTATAAGTTGATTGGCTCATCGTTGATTATTCGTGGCTCATAGGTTTGTGGGCTAACGATACAGTATGTGGGCGGGTGGAAGCACTGGCAGCAAGCAGAGGCTATAAATCCGGGGTAAAAGTCACCCTGACGATGTTAGTCTGCGGCCAGTTCCAGGAAATCTACAATCGGCGAAAAATAACGTTCAAAGCCGACAAATGCGTGATTCCCCCCGGGTTCGACCGTCTGGCGACAGGTGGTGTAGTACGCCACAGCCTGACGGTAATCGAGAATTTCATCGCCCGTTTGCTGCAGCAACCAGAGTAAATCCGGTGACTCCAGCGGTTCGACCTGCATGACTTTCAGATCATAAACGTGGCGTGACTCTAACACATATTGCTGGCCGGTGTAGGGGTTCTCGTTTTGTCCGAGGAAGTCGATCAGCAGCTCATACGGCTTCACCGCCGGGTTCACCACCACGGCCGGCACGGCAAAACATTGCGACAACCACGTGGCGTAATACCCCCCCAGCGAGGAGCCAACAATACCCAGTTTTTTACCCGCATTGCTAATGACCAGACTCTCAAGTTCTTCCGCGGCGTCAGCCGGATAAGGCGGTAATTGCGGGACAATCATATCGATATGGGGATGATTAACCGCCAGCCAGTTTTTTAATGACGTGGCTTTCGCTGAGTGCGGAGAACTGTTGAATCCGTGCAGGTAAAGTAAGGTGTTCATTCGTAACCGTCCGACTCCGTGTCAGGATGAAACTCGCTGGTTTCCAGACGGAAGACTTCAGTCTCTACACGGCCGTCCGGATATAAATCAAGGTAACGCCAGCCCGGTGCAACCGTATCAATCGTGAAATTGGTGCAATGCGGTTTAAACTGTACGCAGGTTGACGGCGTCGCATAAAGACGGCGTCCGTACCAGTCAAGATCGAGCTCCTGATGAATATGTCCGCACAACAGCGTATTCACTTTCGGGTAATTCACCAGGGTATTCGCCAGCATATGCGCATTGCGCAGGCTGTGCTGATCAAGCCAGGTGCAGCCTGAAGGCAGCGGATGATGATGTAACATCAACAAAGTAAAACGATCAGGGTACGCGTTCAGACAGCGTTCCATCCATTCCAGCTGATATTCGCTCAGCTCGCCGTGCGGCACACCGAATACCTGTGTATCCAGCAGGATAATTTGCCAATGTTCACCAAGCAGAACGTGTTTCGAAGGGTTGATCCCCGCATCCTGCAAAGCATTGACCATCGCAGGCTGGAAATCATGATTGCCCGGCAGCCAGACGCAGGGCGCGGTCAGCTCGCCGATACCGCGGGCAAACTGATGGTAGGCTTCCACCGACTGATCCTGTGCCAGGTCCCCTGTTGCCGCGATAATATCGACTTCACGCTGCTGCGCTTTGATGGCGTCCAGCACTGCGCGATAGCTGTTAAACGTATTCACGCCTAACAACGTTTCATCTTCACCGGCAAAAAGATGGGTATCAGTAATCTGTAGAATCCTGACTTTGGCCCCATTCACCAAAGGCAGTGTAAACAGGCTTTCCAAATCGTTTCCTTTGTTGTTGAAGTCTGTCTAACAAACCGGAATTGCCATCGCTCCGTGCGCAAGGCAATAACGCAGCCAATCCGCAAGGAACTGGTTAATTTGATGCTTTTCATCACGCTGATGCAACTTTTTATTCGGATAATCATAACGTGCTTTGAAGCGAAAGATCTGCTGACTCGCACACACTTCGGCCACCATCGCATCATGATACAGGCGAACGGTGAGCGAAGGCAGGCTCCAGTAACTCACGGCCGGCGCAGTCTGTTTGATTTCTATCAGGGATGTATAACGTGTTGATTCAAGGATCGTCAGGCAATACGTTGCGCTACTCACCTGATATGTCACCGTTTCACCAGGTTCATCGGTGCGTGGCATCAAACGGCGCAATTGTGCAAAATTTGTTTCACACAATCTCATCATTTCAGGGAAGTCAGGGGTATAGCGCTTAATCATTAGTTAGCCCACTCTTTTTTCAGGGATTCATGGTGCAGCTGCAGCCATTGCAGGGCAATCACTGACGCCGCATTGTCTATCGCTCCTTCTTCCACCCACCGGTAAGCCTGCTCACGGCTGACCACATGTACCCGGATGTCTTCATTTTCTGCTTCCAGACCGTGAATTCCTTCTGCCGTCGTGGCATCAACTTCACCGACCATAATGGAAAGACGCTCGCTGGTTCCGCCCGGACTTGCCAGGTAATTCACAGCCGGTTTGCAGCGTTTCACCACAATGTTCGCTTCCTCGAGTGCTTCGCGGCGGGCAACATCTTCCACTGTCTCGCCCTCTTCAATGATACCGGCGACCATCTCCAGAAGCCAAGGAGTATCACTGGAATCCAAAGCAGGGATGCGGATCTGTTCTATCAGCACAACTTCATCCCTTTTCGCATCATAAGGTAAGAGTACCGCAGCGTGGCCGCGCTCAAAAACTTCACGGACGACTTCTGCGCTCATTTCTCCATTAAACAGCCGATGGCGAAACCGATATGCAATAATAGAAAAAAAACCTTTATATCGTGTCTCGCGTGCAATAATTTCTACATCATCTTTGCCGAAAGTAACCGGTGACCGTTTAAATGAAGACATGGAATGTTTCCTTATCCCTCACAGAGGTAATTTATTGCCCTTTGAGGTCAGTTTGATGAAAATGCGTTAATAATAATCAAGGTTGTTTGTGATAGATTTAGGCTCATTCACTCGGGAAGGCACGTTAAGCCAACCGCCCCGCTAGCCTGACTCTGCTAGAATCCGCGTCTATGGGTTAATTTGACTGCGCCACCATACATAACAACATTGCTGCACAACAAGGAATGCAAATGAAGAAACTGCTCCCCCTTCTCATCGGACTCAGCCTGGGCGGCTTCAGTACGATAAGCCAGGCCGAAAACCTGATGCAGGTCTATCAGCAAGCCAGGACAAGTAACCCGGACCTGCGCAAATCTGCTGCTGACCGGGATGCTGCATTCGAAAAAATTAACGAAAGCCGCAGTCCTTTATTACCGCAACTCGGATTGGGTGCGGATTACAATTACACCAATGGGTACCGTGATGCGAATGGCGTTAACAGCGACGTTGGCAGTGCCAGCCTGCAATTAACGCAGACCATCTTTGATATGTCAAAATGGCGCGCCCTGACACTGCAGGAAAAAACTGCCGGTATTCAGGATGTGTCTTACCAGACGGATCAACAATCTCTGATCCTCAATACTGCAACGGCTTATTTCAACGTATTGAGTGCAATCGATTCGCTTTCGTATACCGAAGCACAGAAACAGGCTATTTACCGTCAGTTAGATCAAACCACTCAGCGCTTTAACGTGGGGCTGGTTGCGATTACCGACGTGCAGAACGCCCGTTCACAATACGACACCGTACTGGCTAACGAAGTGACTGCGCGTAATAACCTGGATAATGCGCTGGAGTCCCTGCGTCAGGTTACCGGTATGTATTACCCGCAACTGTCTTCGCTGAATGTCGATAACTTCAACACCACGCGCCCGCAACCGGTCGCCACGCTGTTGAAAGAAGCAGAAAGCCGTAACCTGAGCTTGCTGTCTGCCCGTCTGTCACAGGATCTGGCACGTGAGCAAATTCGTTATGCGGAAACCGGCCATATGCCTACGGTTGATCTGACTGCCTCAACCGGTATCAGCAATACCAAATATCACGGCGACAAAACGGGTGGTTCTTCCAGTTATCAGGACGCCGATGCTGGCCAGAACAAGATTGGGCTGAGCTTCTCCCTGCCATTGTACAGTGGCGGTTCTGTCACCTCTCAGGTGAAACAGGCACAGTACAGTTTTGTCGGGGCCAGCGAGCAGCTTGAAAGCGCGCACCGCAGCGTCGTGCAGACCGTTCGTTCTTCCTTCAATAACATCTCTGCCTCGATCAGTAGCATCAACGCGTATAAACAAGCCGTTGTTTCTGCTCAGAGTTCTTTAGATGCGATGGAAGCCGGTTATCAGGTCGGTACCCGTACTATTGTGGATGTTCTGGATGCCACCACCACGCTGTATAACGCCAAACAGCAACTTTCCAGTGCGCGTTATACGTACCTGATTAATCAGCTGAACATCAAATCAGCACTGGGTACACTGAACGAAAGCGATCTGCTGGCACTCAACGGTGCCCTGGGTAAACCCATCCCAACCGCACCGGATCAGGTGGCACCAGAAACACCTGATCAGGATGCTGCGGCAGACGGTTACGGCAAAAGCACCCCGGCAGCTGCGCCTCGTGCTCAGAAAGCCAGCGCAACAACAGCAACCGCAACACCGAAGAAAAGTGGCAATCCTTTCCAGAATTGATTCTGAAAAGTCCCCCGCATTTCCATCAAGGCAGCCTGAAAAGGCTGCTTTTTTTTGCCTGAGTCACGCCGCTCTGTAAAGTCTCGTAACAATTGCCTGTCGCTGCTTTAACAATCACCCGCTTTCCCCTATTCTTAGACCCTACTGGGAAAGGGCAAAAAAGCCCTAAACATGGGATAAGAACGATGAAACGGACACAACACGTTAACCTGGCTACCTTCCGTAAATCATGGCGTAGCTCTAGAATTACTCCTGTCGCCCTGGCGATAAGCGCAGTCTTTATGCTTGCCGGCTGCGAGAAAACCGACGAAACCGTTTCGCTGTATCAGAATGCGGATGACTGCTCGAAAGCCAACCCTTCCGGCAGTGCGCAATGTGTTGCAGCGTATGATGCAGCGAAAAAGGAAGCGGCAAAAACCGCACCTAAATATGCCAGCCGAGAAGACTGTATCGCTGAATTTGGCGAAGGCCAGTGTACTCAGGCTCCGGCACAGTCAGGCGTCGCCACGGCCGAAAACCAGAGCAGCGGCGGCAGCATGTGGATGCCGCTGATGGCAGGTTACATGATGGGCCGGATGATGAGCGGTGGCGGTTACGCGCAACAGCCATTGTTCAGCTCAAAAAACCCGGCCAGCCCGGCTAACGGTAAGTTCGTGGATGCGACCGGTAAAAACTACGGCCCCGCAACAGCGGGCGGTCGTACCATGAACGTTCCGAGAACAGCGATGGCGCCGAAACCTGCCGTGACCAACACCATCACCCGTGGCGGTTTTGGCGACAGTGTGGCAAAACAAACCTCAATGCAGCGCAGCTCCTCTGCGGCGCCACGCAGCCCTGGCCGCAGCATGGGTGGCTAAGAGATACCGATGAAACGTTTAGCCATTAATGAGCGCCCGGACTGGCGCGAAAAAGCCACGGAGTTTGGCTTCAACTTCCACACCATGTATGGCGAACCGTACTGGTGTGAAGATGCTTATTACCAGTTCACGCTGGCGCAGATTGAAGAGATCGAAGAGGCGACGGCGGAGATTCATCAGATGTGCCTGAAGGTCGTTGAGCGCGTAGTGAATGACGACAAACTGATGGCGAAATTCCAGATCCCGAAACACGTCTGGGAATTTGTCCGCAGTTCATGGCGCACGCAACAGCCTTCCCTGTATTCACGTCTGGATCTGGCTTACGACGGCGTGAATCCGCCGAAATTACTGGAAAACAATGCCGATACGCCGACGTCTTTGTATGAAGCGGCGTTTTTCCAGTGGTTGTGGCTTGAAGATCAAATTGCGGCAGGCAATTTGTCGCAGGATGCTGATCAGTACAACAGTCTGCAGGAAAAGCTGATCGAACGTTTTGCCGGGCTTAAAAACCAGCATGGTTTCTCGCTGCTGCACATCGCCTGCTGTCAGGACACCGAAGAAGATCGCGGCACCGTGCAATATTTGCAGGACTGCGCGCTGGAAGCGGAACTGGCCAGCGAATTCCTGTTTATCGAGGAAATCGGTCTGGGGGAACGCGGGCAATTCACCGACACGCAGGATCAGGTGATTTCTAACCTGTTTAAACTGTATCCGTGGGAATTCATGTTCCGCGAAGTCTTCGCGACCAAGCTGGAAGATGCCGGTGTACGCTGGCTGGAACCGGCCTGGAAAGCCATTGTGTCGAATAAAGCTTTGCTGCCGTTGTTATGGGAAATGTTCCCGGATCACCCGAATCTGTTACCGGCTTATTTTGCCGAAGATCAGCATCCGGAACTGGATCACTACGTGGTGAAGCCGCTGTTTTCCCGCGAAGGCGCGAACATTAAAGTCATCGAGAAAGGCCAGGAAGTCGCCCGTGTGGATGGCCCGTACGGTGCTGAAGGCATGATCGTGCAGCAGTTCCATCCGCTGCCAGTGTTTGAAGGCAGTTACACCCTGATCGGCAGCTGGCTGGTCAATGATCAACCCTGCGGGATCGGCATCCGTGAAGATAAAGCGCTGATCACCCAGGATCTGTCACGTTTTTATCCGCACACGATTGTCGGATGAAAAACCAGAAAAGGATAATGAAGAAATTCATTATCCTTTTTATTTCGGGCTGACAGTGCTATTAACCTAACTGCACCGAGAGCATCGAAAGCGATCCCATCACGATCCCGTCCGTTGGCTGCGTGATCGGCTCAATACCATTCCACGCGCCTAAAACATACAGCAATGGCAGATAGTGATCCGGAGACGGATTCGATAATGCGCCGCCTTCATGCTCCATAAACTGCACCAGAGGATGATCTTTCGCCTCACCCTTCCAGCGCAGATTGTCTTTCACATAAGTCTCAAAAGACGTCGCCCACGGATAAGCTTCAGTATCGCCGCCCCATTTCACCATCCGCAGGTTATGCACCACATTACCGCTGGCAACAATCATCACGCCTTCGTCACGCAGCGCCGCCAGCTTCTTACCCAATTCATAGTGGTATTCCGGCGGCTGTGTACCATCAATACTCAGCTGGATCACCGGAATATCCGCGTCAGGATACATCTTGATCAGCACACCCCAGGTGCCATGGTCGAAACCCCACTCGCGGGTATCTGAAATCACATTTACCGGGCTAAGTAATTCCTGAACCCGCTTTGCCAGCGCCGGTGAACCGGGTGCCGGATAACGCTTATCAAACAGCGCCTGCGGGAAGCCGCCAAAATCATGAATCGTGCGCGGGTTTTCCATCGCCGTAACCGCAGTACCACGGGTGAACCAGTGAGCTGATACGGCCAGGATCGCCTTTGGCCGCGGTAATGTTTCACCCAGCGTATGCCAGGCACGGGTATAAATATTGTCTTCCAGCACGTTCATCGGACTGCCGTGGCCTAAGAAGAGTGCGGGCATACGTTGAGTCGTCATCATGAATTCCTTACCCAAAATAAAAGAGAGCGGGCCGGTGAGTGACCTGCCGCGTAATAACACTACGTTACTCTTTTTGATGGCCGGTGACAGCCGGGTAACCGTGAAGGAGATGTTCAATAAATTTGATGAGTCAAATCAAAAGAAAGCGGGAGGATGGTGTTCTTCAAAGCACAATTTTGGCAATAATTCACAATAAAAAGCAAAAAGGCCGCACAGGCGGCCTTTTCTGTTACGCATAACCCGTCGCTTAGCTTGCCTGACGGGTCTGCGCCTGGCGATAGGCCACCAGATCGGCGATGGTCACTACCGGCATATTATGCTGACGGGCAAACACCACCACTTCCGGCGCGTGCGCCATAGTGCCGTCATCATTAGTGAGTTCACACAGCACGCCGAAAGGCTTCAGACCCGCCAGCGTTGCCAGATCTACCGACGCTTCAGTGTGACCGCCACGGGTCAGCACCCCACCGGCCTGCGCACGCAGCGGGAAAATATGCCCCGGGCGATTCAGATCAGAAGGTTTCGCGCCGTCTTTGATTGCCGCACGGATAGTCGTAATACGGTCGGCCGCAGAAACGCCAGTAGTTACCCCTTCAGCCGCTTCAATAGTCACGGTAAATGGCGTCTGGAACGGGCTGGAGTTGTTCTCAACCATCATTGGCAAATCCAGCCGTTTACGGCTGTCTTCGTTCATGGTCAGGCACACGATGCCGCTGCCGTGACGAATGGTCAGCGCCATTTGCTCAACGGTCATATTTTCAGCGGCAAAAATTAAATCGCCTTCGTTTTCACGATCTTCGTCATCCAGTACCAATACACCTACGCCATTACGCATGGCGTCAATAGCACGCTCAACACGTTCAGCTGATGTACCGAATTCGGAAAGTAGGGTCTGATTCATGGTAAAAATAACCTCATGTTCTGTATGTGGATTACCAGAATCAGGGCGTCTTGAGGAGGCTAGCTGCAGCAGCCATCAGGCGTGCTACAGTTATAAAAAATAACGCAGCGGGCATGTTTGCCCGGCTTGAATCGTTACTCTCTCCCATCCGGACTTTAACCGTCGGCCCCGGAATTACACCGGATCTGCTGACCTCTAATCCCGAAGGATTGAGCGCTCGCGGGCTTCCACATGGAAGGGATTATAACGCTTCCGATATTCCGTGGTTTACCGCCGGTGGGGACTTTCACCCCGCCCTGAGAATAAGCAAAACAACTATAGCGCCAATAAATCAACAGGGCAATCCTGCGGTTTGGCCAATTAGTGCCCCTGAAGGTTTATAGAAACGGCCTCAGCGATTACACTATGGAAAAGCACCTCCTTCTAGAAAAGGAAATAACATGATTGACCCGAAAAAAATTGAACAAATTGCCCGCCAGGTTCACGAATCAATGCCTAAAGGGATCCGTGAGTTTGGTGAGGATGCCGAGAAGAAAATCCGTCAGGTATTGCAGGCGCAGTTCAGCCGCATGGATTTAGTCAATCGCGAAGAGTTTGACGTTCAGACCCAGGTTTTACTGCGTACGCGTGAAAAACTGGCCGCGCTGGAACAACGCCTGTCCGTGCTGGAAGGCAAACAGGCAGAAGCGGAAAAACCGCAAGATCCGGCCTGATTATTACGAGTTGTGTAAACAGAAAGGGCCTGCCTGGCAGGCTCTTTCATTATGTAAAATCGGGTTTATTGTATGCGGAATACTGTTTTAGCACCGGGTAATAACAGCCACAATCCTGCAAACACCACGACCGCGTACAGTGCTTTCCAGCCGACCATAGCCAGCAATCCGCAGCACAATACAGCACCCAGCATCGCCATCCATTTTGAGCGCCCTTTCAGAATCCGGGTACCCGACAGCATGCATAACAGATAAATCAGGATGAAAATCCCGTTAGCGTAAGTGATCAGCGCGCCCAGCGGCAGATGCAACCAGTAAATCAGTAATGTAAACAACACGCAGCAACCCACCACCAGATTCAGCGCGGCAACCGGCACCTGCTGAGCGGAAAGCTGTGCCAGTGCACTTTGCGGTTTAACCTGCGCCTGCGACCATACCAGCCGGGAAAAACTCTGGGTATAAATATTGACGCTGGCAAAACATGCCAGGTAGCCAATGATGCAGGCGATCCACAGTGCTTTTTGCCCGAATAATTGTACGACAATACCCGGTAACGAGGCCCCGGCTTCCCGCCCTTCTCCCCAGGCATGAAATTTCAGCACCGCCACCGTACATCCCCAGTAAACCGCGCCCGCCAGCAGCATGCCGATCAATAATGCGCGCGGGAAGTCCCGTTGCGGATGACGAAATTCGGTCGCCAGATGCGCAAAAGCCTCCAGCCCGACGAAACACCAGAACATCACCGCCAGCGCATCAAACAGATTTGATGGAGAAATGTCATGCACCGCAGGCAGCGGGATTTCAGGCAGAGAAATATTCCCTTTCCACCAGATCGCCGCCACCAGTGCGATCACCAGCAATGCGATTACCGTCTGGATATTGGCACTTGACCCGGCACTGCGTGTGCCGAGGAACCAGATGAAAAAAAGCGTACCAAGCTGCACCAGCAACAGATTTGTGCTGCTCCAGCCAAAGGCTGCCTGCCAGAAACCGGCAGCAATATGCAGCGCGGCGGGCAACCCGACCGGGATAACTGACAGGAATAACCAACCGGTAACCCGTGCCATATGTGGTCCGAAAGCTTTGCCGACAAAATGCGCCGCGCCGCCCGCGCTGGGGAAATGCCGGCCAAGCGCGGCAAATCCGATGGCTATCGGAAACACTAACAGGATGAGCACCGGCCATGCCCACAGGCTGTCATTTTGCGCCAGCTCCGCCGCCAGTGCAGGCACCGCAAAAACCCCGGTTCCGAGTAATGAGGTCGAAAGCAGCCCGACGCCCTGCGCCAGGCTCAGTTCCTGTTTTAATCCGCTCACAACAGAGTCACTTCCGTTTCATCGTTGATAGAAAAATCAAAAAGAAAAGGGCTTATCAGATAAGCCCTTCGTTGCAAATAACCTGATCCAGACAGAGGAAATCAGTCCTGCGATTTAATTTGATTGATGATTTTGGTGGTAGAAAGACCATCTTCAAAATTCAGTACGCGCACTTCGCCGCCGTTCGCCCAGACCTCCTGACTCCCGGCAATTTGCTCAGGCTTGTAGTCGCCACCTTTGACCAGCAGATCTGGCAAGATCCCGGCGATCAAACGCTGCGGAGTGTCTTCTTCGAAAGACACCACCCAGTCGACAGCGCCCAGCGCGCCCAGCACGATCATCCGGTTTTGCAGCGCATTCACCGGACGGGTTTCGCCTTTCAGGCGTTTGGTCGAAGCATCACTGTTCACCGCGACGATCAGACGGTCACCCAGTTTGCGGGCGTTCGCCAGATAAGAAACGTGTCCGGCATGCAGAATGTCGAAGATGCCATTGGTCATCACGACTTTCTCACCGCGCTGACGCGCCATCGCCACGGCAGCTTTTAGTTGTTCTTCGTTCATTATGCCAAAACCAACGTCTGAACGTCCGCCGATAGCATTTTCCAGTTCAACCGGAGAAACGGTTGAGGTACCGAGTTTACCCACGACCACACCGGCGGCGGCGTTCGCCAGGAAGCAGGATTCCTCCAGCGTATTGCCTGCGGCCAGTGCAGCAGCGAGCGTGCCGATCACCGTGTCACCGGCACCGGTCACGTCATACACTTCCTGCGCCTGCGTTGGCATGTGGAATGGCGCTTTGCCGGGCTGCAATAAGGTCATCCCGTGCTCAGAGCGGGTGACCAGCAGCGCGGAAAGTTCGAAATCAGCGATCAGCTGCATACCACGGGTAACAATTTCACCTTCGTTTTTGCAATGACCGACAACAGCTTCGAATTCGGATAAATTTGGCGTCAGTAACGTTGCACCACGGTAACGTTCGAAATCCGATCCTTTAGGATCAACCAGCACTGGCACACCCGCTTTTCTCGCCAGTTGGATCATTTTCTGCACTTCAGTCAGGGCACCTTTGGCGTAGTCTGACAGCACCAGTGCGCCACTTTGCGGTAAAGCCTGTTCTATTTTGGTCAGCATCGGCTCGAGATCAACGCCTTCAAAACCTTCCTCAAAGTCGAGGCGGATCAGTTGCTGGTTACGGGACAAAATTCGCAGTTTGGTGATGGTAGGATGTGTGGATAGTGCGACGAAATCGCAGTTAACTTTCACTTCTGCCAGACGCTCACTGAGGGCACGCGCAGCGTCGTCTACGCCGGTCAGGCCGATCAGACAGGAAGAGGCGCCCAGAGATGAAATGTTCATCGCCACGTTAGCTGCACCGCCAGGCCGCTCTTCAATGGTACTGACCTTCACCACCGGCACCGGAGCTTCCGGAGAAATACGATTGGTCGGGCCATACCAGTAACGGTCTAACATTACGTCACCGACAACCAGCACACCTGCGCGGTGAAAATCAGGCAAAGTCACTTTCATCCCAAGACTCCAAAACAGATAAATCAAATCGGGTAAATACAATGCGCCGGATAATATCACAAGCGCCTGTTAGCCGAATAAAAACCCTCAGCCGAGCCACTTTGCCCAGCTGGCACGGATCTGCGCGCGCTCAGTAGCAAAGCTGTCCGCGGCCACTTTCCCGCTGTGTTCCTGCAACGCCAGATGATGAATTTCATCGCGCAGCGTCACATAAGCCTGCGTCAGATGGCGCGCTTCCTCTTCCGGCATGATGTCATATCGTGCCATCAGTTCAAAAATCCGCACGTTATCAGACCAGCGCGTCAGCTTCGGCTCATCATGCGCGAAACGCAGAACCAGGTATTGTGCAATGAATTCAATATCCGTGATGCCACCCGGATCGGCTTTCAGATCAAACTCGTGGGCTTTTTTACTCCCCAGATGGGCATACATTTTCTCGCGCATTTCACGGACCTCCTTACGCAGGCCGTCGCCATCGCGCTGGCGGCAAAGAATGTCGCGACGCGTGGCGTTAAATTGCTGTGTCAGTTGCGGATCCCCGTAAACCACGCGCGCGCGAACCAGCGCCTGATGCTCCCACGTCCAGGCTTCATTGGCCTGATAATCTGCAAACGCTTCAATGGTACTGACCAGCATGCCGGATGCGCCGGAAGGTCGCAGACGCGGATCAACCTCGTAAAGAATGCCTGACGATGTCCGGGTGCTGAATAAGTGCATAATGCGCTGCGCCAGCCGAAGATAAAACTGACGTCCGTCGATGCTGCGTTCGCCGTCCGTCATCACCTCCGGCGCGCAATCGAGCAGGAAGACCAGATCCAGATCTGAGCTATAACCCAGCTCCCAGCCACCGAGTTTCCCGTAACCGACCACGGCAAAACCGCGCCCCTCACGGTGCTGAAGATGCGCGGGCTGCCCGTATTTTACGACCATTTGTTCCCACGCATGCTGCACCACGACATCGAGAATGGCCTCGGCAAGGTAGGTTAAATGGTCACTGACTTTCATCACCGGCAATGCCCCGGAAATATCCCCGGCTGCGATACGCAAATGCTGGGCCTGTTTGAACTGGCGCACGGCTTCAAGCTGCTGTTCTTCGTCTTCTGTTGGCACCCGCATCAGATACTGACGCAGTTCGTCGCGGTAAGCGCCCGGCTCAATCGGCTGGTAAAGCGTGCGCGGGTCGAGCAGTTCATCGAGCAATAAAGGATGACGTGCAAGTTGTGTCGCGACCATCGGCGAGGCGGCACACAGACGGATTAACTGTTTGAGCGCACCGGGATATTCCACCAGCAACTCGATATATGTCGTGCGCGTGACGATATTAAGCAGTAACTGCATCAGCCGCTGTAACGTGACATCGGCATTTTTATAGGTACAGACCTGCGCCAGTAAACGCGGCATCAGCAAATCCAGTTGATCACGCCCGCGTGGCCCGATCGTACGTTTATCCACGTCACGGCGAAAATCAGCAATCTGATGCAAAACATGCCGTTGCGCGTTTTCGTCAAGTTGCGGTACCAGCGGGGCCAGCTCGTCAGGCTCCAGTGCATCAATCCATAAGCTGCTGAAATGGGCGAGTTGCACATCGTCTTCGGCATCTGGCGTATCATCGCCTATCAGCTCATTAAACACCGAGCGCACAGCCTGCATGTGAGCATTCACGGCATCCAGAAGCTGTGGCCAGCCGGCGTAATCCATCCCCCACGCCAGACGCGCCTGATTCAGTTCATCCGACGGCAAGGTCTGAGTTTGCTCGTCCGCTATCGCCTGCAATAAGTTTTCCAGGCGGCGCAGAAACAGATAACTGTTACGCAACTGCAACACCTGTTCTACCGGCAGCAGGCCCAGATTTTCCAGCGCCTGGAGCGTGGGCAGCAACGCACGTTGCTGCAATGCCGGTTCACGTCCGCCACGGATCAGCTGGAATACCTGCACAATAAATTCAATCTCACGGATACCGCCCGCACCGAGTTTAATGTTGTCTTTCAGACCACGGCGGCGTACTTCGCGGGCGATCATGCCTTTCATGTTGCGCAGGGACTGGATCACACTGAAATCGATATAGCGGCGGAAAACAAAAGGCATCAGCATTTTTCGCAGTTCCTGACTGCTGATATCCTCCGCACCGCCCATCAGACGCGCTTTCACCATCGCGTAGCGCTCCCAGTCGCGCCCCTGCTCCTGGTAATAATCTTCCAGTGCGGGAAAGCTCATCACCAGCGGGCCGCTGTCGCCGAACGGGCGCAAACGCATATCCACGCGATAGACAAAACCATCGATAGTCGGCTGATCCAGTGCCTTGATCAGACGCTGACCAAGGCGGGTGAAAAACTGCGCGTTATCCAGTTCACGGCGTCCGCCGCGGGTCTGGCCATTTTCCGGATAAGCAAAAATCAGGTCGATATCCGAAGAGAAATTAAGTTCACCTCCGCCCAGTTTCCCCATCCCGAGGATCAGCATACGTTGCGCTTCTCCTGCCGCATTGACCGGCGTACCGAACTCACGGCAACAGGCTTCATATAACCAGTCACGGGCACTGACAATCAGTAACTCTGCCAGTTCGCTCAACTGGTGAAGCGTATCTTTCGCTTCACTGGTTTGTGCTGACTGCGACCATGCAATGCGGGTCAGAATACGCCGGCGAAACAGACGCAGCGCTTTCATTAAGCCGGCTTCATCGGTCACCTGTGTCAGCGATCCCTCCAGCCACTGGCGGTAAAGTTGCCACTCCTGTGCCTGGGGGGGATTTTGGTCAATTTCATGCCACCACTGCGGAAACGCCAGCAAACTGTCCGTCACGAATTCACTGCTGCTCAGAATGGCCAGTTGTTGATCATCGGGAAGGGGCAGGTTGTCAGGATGTTCACGCCAGCGTTCAAGCAAACTCTGCGCATGGCTTTGCAAAACAGAAGAAAGTGGCAACATGAAATCAGATTCCTTGCAAAAAAAAGCCCGGGCAGTTTGCCCAGGCTAGTCAGTCAGTCAGTTAACGAGGTTGTCCGTTTAACCAGAAAGCATCCATCATCACCGCGTGAGAACGGGCCGAATCCTCCCAGGCGTGTTGCTGCTGAACGATGGCCTGTTGCAGATCCACCCAGCCGGCAATATACGCATCGACGTCTTTTTCAGGGTAAGCACCGGCAAGCAAATGGAAGGTAATAATCTGACGTTTCAGGCGCGCCAGCTGATCGCGATAACCTTCTTCCGTCAGTGGCTGCGCAAAGGCTTCTTTCAGATCCGCTGCGGTACGACCGAGCATGATGTCAGCAAAACGTTTGAAGGAAGCGTCCAGTTTCTTCGCAGATTTATCATCAATAAACGGCGTCCAGCCTGAGGTTGCCAGCCAGGAAGTAAGCACTAACTTGCACTTCAGACAGGCAGTGCCATAACAAATTTCCTGCGCATCCGCCGATTTCTGTTCCAGTACCGGCACCAGATCAGTCAGCAATGTGCGCAGTTCTGCGGACGCTTTACGCGGCACCAGCCCGCCGAACAGTACCAGAATCTGACGCACGGTTTCCACCGCCTGCAATACGCTCAGACGTGCAGTTTTGTCGCCGCGAACCCACAGTTCTTCATGATATTGCCAGTGATCCAGCGCCAGTTCGAACATCGCAGACATAGCCTGTTCAACCGTGGCTTTCGGCTTCGCTTTAAACACCGGCAGCGGTTTAATGTCGCGCGCAGGATTGCCCTTCGCGAGGTGATAACCACGAGCCGCCTTGCTGAAACCGCCCTGACGTAAGCCGCCATGAGCACCGATTTCTGCCGCCAGTGCCAGTAAATCGGCGGTGTTACCCTTTTTCAGCTCAAGTTCGATTTCAGCCAGCGGTTCGGTGAGTTCGCCGGCGACCACCTCACCCTGATCTAACCCAAGTTCTATCTCGCTTTCGCCGTAAGTAATTACCCACTTCTCGCGAGTAAAATCCGTGCGGAACAGCGGAGCGAGTTCTTTCTGTAAAGCAGCGGGCTTGCAGCCTTCCGGCCAGATATCTTTCGGGAACGCGCTGAGTTTCAACACCGGCTTTTTCAGCTCAACGTTGTATTCCGGGCGCTGATGTAACCCACCCACCACTTTGCCACCGGTTTTGATGGTCATTTCATACTGATCGTCAAAACCACGTATGCGCAGACCCATGTCATGCGAACGTAAATAGTTTTCCGCAGTCTCAAAATAGATGTTGGTCAGTTTTGAAGGCGCGGTGTGCTCACTGTTAAAACCAGCGAGTTGCGAAGGTAATTCGGCGATTGCGGCCGGGGTGGCGATAAATTTTAATTCTATTTCTACGGTCATATGAGTCTTCACACCGATGCTTTGCTGCCAAAAGGGATTAACGCGTCGCTGCAATTCTATCATAAGCACAGCGCGCAAGCCGCATGTTGCGGGATTGTAAGATAGTTCTCATTCCGGTTTATACGTTGCGTCGTCACACTGTTGCCCTTACTATCGGTCTCCAACTTTTAGTACCTATATGAGTGCAATGGCCGGACAGTGGCGGTTGCCAGAAGACGTATCCCGATAAAACGGATCCACACTTCACGTTCCCTAAATTCACAAAGAAACGATGAAATAATGCAGAAATTACGCCTAATTGGTTTCGCTTTGCTTGGTTTAAGCATGACATGGGGCGCTCACGCTGATGAGAAGCGCTATATCTCCGACGATTTGATCACCTATATCCACAGCGGTCCGGGTAATCAGTATCGTATCGTAGGCACTCTGAATGCCGGTGAAGAAGTCACCCTGCGCAGTGTCAACGAGAGCACAAAATACGGTGAGATCGTTGATTCGAAAGGCAAAACAGCCTGGATCCCACTTGATCAGTTAAGCAATGTGCCGAGCCTGCGTACCCGCGTTCCGGATCTGGAACAACAGGTGAAAACGCTGACCGACAAGCTGAACAACATTGATTCCAGCTGGAATCAGCGCACGGCCCAAATGCAGTCCAAAGTCTCGTCGAGTGACGGTATTATTGATGGTCTGAAGAAAGAAAATCAGGATCTGAAAAATCAGCTGATCGTTGCTAAAAAGAAAGTTGATGCCGTGAATGTCCAGCTCGATGACAAACAAAGAACCATTATTTTACAATGGTTTATGTATGGCGGTGGTGTCGCAGGTGTCGGTCTGGTGCTGGGGCTGGTATTGCCACATCTGGTTCCGCGTCGCAGGAAAAAAGATCGCTGGATGAGCTGAAGGCTCCCACGCAAGACTCGTGATCTCTTGTCATTGCTCAGGCACTCCGGTGCCTTTTCGTGTTTGTTTTTGTCAGGAAATCATCAGCCCGGGAAATCAACAACACAACTTTGCTATGATAAAGGCAGGGTTCCTTTTCTGTTTTCAGCGACATGATGCGTTGGAATAAGCTAATTTCAGGAGTTATCGCGTGGAGATTTACCTGGTCGGCGGCGCAGTCCGAGACAGTTTATTAAACCTGCCTGTGTCTGAACACGATTGGGTCGTGGTAGGCGCCACGCCTGAATACATGCTCGAAAAGGGTTATCAGCAGGTCGGTAAAGATTTCCCGGTTTTCCTGCATCCGGTGACTCATGATGAATATGCGCTGGCCCGTACTGAGCGAAAATCGGGCTCCGGTTATAACGGTTTCACCTGTTACGCCGCCCCCGATGTGACGCTGGAACAAGATTTAATGCGTCGGGATCTGACCATCAATGCCATCGCCAAAAGCAAAGACGGCGAACTTTTCGATCCATACCACGGCCAGCGTGATATAGAACAGCGTCTGCTGCGCCACGTTTCCGATGCTTTCGGCGAGGATCCGCTGCGTGTTCTGCGAGTTGCCCGCTTTGCAGCACGCTTCGCGCATTTAGGTTTCACGGTCGCCCCGGAAACGCAGGCTCTGATGCAACAGATGGCGGAAAGCGGCGAGCTGGAAGCCCTGATATCTGAACGTGTGTGGAAAGAAACAGAAAAAGCATTACAAACGCAGGACCCGCAGGTCTTTTTCCAGGTGCTGCGTGACTGTGGTGCCCTGAAAGTTCTGTTCCCTGAAATTGATGCATTATTTGGCGTGCCTGCGCCGGAGAAATGGCACCCGGAAATTGATACCGGCATCCATACGCTGATGACACTGAAAATCGCCAGTACCCTGACACCTGACGTTGATGTGCGTTTTTCAGCACTTTGCCATGATTTGGGTAAGGCCCTGACGCCGCCGCAATTCTGGCCTGCTCATCACGGACATGGCCCGGCAGGCGTAAAACTGGTGGAAAAACTCTGCCAGCGGCTGAAAGTGCCGACACACATTCGTGATTTAGCGAAACTGGTCGCGGAGTTTCATGATTTGATTCATACCGTGAATAAACTGCGTCCGGAAACCCTGTTAAAACTGTTCGATACCATTGATGTCTGGCGCAAACCTCAGCGGCTTGAACAGATGATTATGACCAGTGAAGCCGACGCACGCGGACGGACGACCTTTGAAAATAATCCGTATCCGCAAGGCGATTACCTGCGAGAAGCCTTTAACGTTGCCCGCAGCGTGACAAATAAAGATGTGCTGGATGCCGGTTTCCAGGGTATGGCTATCCGCGATGAACTGAAGAAACGCCGTACTCAGGCGCTGGCCGACTGGAAACAAACCCAGGATGCGGCGAGCTAAACGCTGACTTTTTTCATAAGAAAAGCCCCGCCGGTTATTCACCGTGCGGGGCTTTTTATGGCCTCAGGGCAAGCAAAAATCAGGCAATGAACACAAAATACACGGCAATTGCCACGAAGAAACGGTAAATCGCAAACGGGATAAACGAAATACGTTTAATCACCGCCAGGAAGGTTTTAATCGCGATCAGCGCAACAATGAATGCAGAGACAAACCCTGTGACAAACATCGGTAAATCTGACATGTTCAGGAAGCTGTAGCTCTTGTACAAATCCAGAGCCGTCGCCCCCATCATCATCGGCACCGCCAGCAGGAAAGAGAACTCAGACGCCGCAAAACGGCTAATTCCCATTAACATCCCGCCACTGATGGTCGCCCCTGAACGGGAGAACCCCGGCCAGAGCGCCAGACACTGGAAAACACCGATCATAAATGCCTGGACGTAGGTGATGTCATCCACGCCCTCGGCACGCGGTTTTTTGGGTTTCAGCAATTCAGCAGCAATCAGCAAGATACCGCCGACAACCAGCGAGTACATGACATATTTTGGCTCAAACAACGTTTTGATTTGAGAGTGCAAAAGCAGCCCCACAACCGTTGCCGGAACCATTCCCAATATAATATGTAATAAATTCAAACGGCGAAAACCGGTGCCTTCGTGAACAGGCGGTTTACCGAAATGCAAACCTAACATGCTGAACAAACGACGCCAGAACATCACAACCACAGCCAAAATGGAACCTAACTGAATAACGACTTCAAATGATTTTGAGGTATCCCCGGTAAAGCCAAGAAGATTCCCGACAATAATCAAATGACCGGTAGAAGAGACAGGCAAAAACTCCGTGAGCCCTTCAACCACCCCCAAAATAGCCGCAACAAGCAAAGAATGACTTTCGACGATCATTATCGCACCCTACCCTTTAAAAGATCCGCTATGGGAAATATGCTTACAAAACAGACAATAAAAAAGCGGCATCATGCTGAGCCGCTTCATTAAAGAAACCCCGGCAACCCGGACTTTCCTTTTAACGCTTCTTTATGACATTAAATAGACAAGCGTTTTTTAAATTTTATCCATGACAGGATTTAAAAACGCTTTCCGCGCTCAATAATCACACCGACATTGGCCGCCTGAGCAACGGCACCCGGCTTGCTGAGCTTAATCCGAACCCACGGGGAATGAAACCGGCTCAGCAGCAATGTCGCAACTTCTTCCGCTACGCGCTCAACCAGCGCGAAATTTTGTGAAGAAACATGCTCGATCACTGCGTCACTGACATCAGCATAGCTTAAACAATCATTCACATCGTCACTGGCGGCGGACTTTTGGTTATCCCAGGCCATTTCGATATCGAAGACCAGTTTCTGTTTAATGGTCTGTTCCCATTCGTAAGCGCCAATAGTAGTGATTACATTTAGTTGCTCAATAAATACGATATCCATCACGCGATTCTCTGTTTTTGGCCCAGCCGGATACCACTTCCAGCAGAAAATGCGTATTATCCATGGATGTTGCGATTAAAACGACCCTTATTAGACGGAACGGCTTTATGAGTGCTACCGCGCTTGGAATGATTATTTTCGCCTACCTTTGCGGCTCGATTTCCAGTGCGATTCTGGTCTGCCGGGTAGCCCGCTTACCTGATCCGCGTACGGCGGGCTCAGGCAATCCTGGCGCCACCAACGTTTTACGCCTTGGCGGCCGTCTGGCTGCAGCGGCTGTTCTGATTTTCGATGTCCTCAAAGGCATGCTGCCGGTCTGGCTGGCATATCGCCTGAACATTCCGCCGATGTATCTTGGCCTGACGGCGATTGCGGCGTGTCTCGGCCACATCTACCCGGTATTCTTCCGTTTTAAAGGCGGCAAGGGTGTTGCCACAGCGTTCGGCGCCATTGCCCCGATCGGCTGGGACTTAACCGGCCTGATGACCGGTACATGGCTGCTGACCGTGCTGCTGAGCGGTTATTCCTCACTGGGCGCCATTGTCAGCGCACTGATAGCCCCCTTTTACGTCTGGTGGTTCAAACCCGAGTTTACCTTTCCGGTTGCGATGCTTTCATGTCTGATCCTGTTGCGTCATCACGACAATATCCAGCGTCTGTGGCGGGGCCAGGAAGGAAAAATCTGGGATAAGCTGAAGAAGAAACGTAAAGCCACAAAAGAAGATAAAGCCGGATAGCGGATAACGTCAGACTTCAGACATAAAAAAACGACCTCAGTAGGTCGTTTTTTATTGGTTTTTTCAGCGCAGCAAGCCTGACTGAGCGGGAGCGAGACAAGGCGCCAGGAGAGCTGAAAGCGCAGCATACTTGAGTATGTGAGCATTTCGGGTCGGCGCAGCAACGCAGTCGCAGCCCCGCTCAGACTGGCGAAGGCCTGACTCAGACTGGCGGAAGCTCAGCGAGAGGCCAGCGCGGGCGAACGGTCACACCGAGATCGGGCGTTGCACCGCTTTTCAACCGCACCATACCCGCATACGCGATCATCGCACCGTTATCAGTACAGAACTCAGGACGTGCATAAAACACCTGGCCGCCACGCTTCGCCATTACGTCAGCCAGTTTGGTGCGTAATGTGCGGTTCGCGCTGACACCACCGGCCATCACCAGCTGTTTAAAACCCGTCTGGTCGAGTGCGCGTTTACATTTAATCGCCAGCGTATCGACCACCGCATCTTCAAAAGCGCGGGCGATATCGGCATGCGTCTGAGGGTCACTGTCATTGCCACGAATGGTATTCGCTGCGAAAGTTTTGAGGCCGGAGAAACTGAAATCCAGCCCCGGCCGGTCTGTCATCGGGCGCGGGAAGGTAAAACGTCCTGCAACACCCTGAGAAGCCATTTTCGACAGCAACGGGCCACCCGGGTAATCAAGGCCGAGTAATTTAGCCGTTTTATCAAAGGCTTCACCGGCAGCATCATCAATGGATTCGCCGAGCAAGGTATATTCGCCGATCCCGGTAACGCTGATTAACTGCGTATGGCCACCGGAAACCAGCAACGCCACAAACGGGAAATCCGGCGGATTATCTTCCAGCATCGGTGCCAGAAGATGGCCTTCCATGTGATGCACCGGCACCGCAGGTACATCCCAGGCAAAGGCCAGGGAACGCCCGATGGTGGCCCCGACTAGCAACGCCCCGACCAGGCCAGGGCCGGCGGTGTAAGCCACCCCGTCGATATCCTGAGCGGTCAGCCCGGCTTCTTTCAGCGCGGCCTGAATCAAGGGTACTGTTTTACGTACATGGTCACGCGATGCCAGTTCAGGCACCACGCCGCCGTAATCTGCATGCAGTTTTACCTGACTATACAGTTGGTTGGCTAACAAACCGGCTTCGCTGTCATAAACTGCAATTCCGGTTTCATCGCAGGACGTTTCAATACCCAGTACTCGCATCACTCTTTCCATCATGTTTTCGCGCTAACTCGCGGCGCGCAGTTTAGCACACAAGCTTCTGCCGGTGCTGCACCGGAGTGGGAATTCCTCGCTTCACAGGCCAATTAATGTCGAGCAATTTCGACTGATTGGTATATAATCGCCGCCCGACGCAAAAGCGAGCGCACAATGTTGCAGAAGGGTTGCAGAAAGCGCCTGTTTCAATTTGCCGTTATGCTTTACAAGACGACGCGAATTGGAGTAAAATTCCGCACCATTTTGAAATGTGCTGGTACAACATCAGCAAACAAACCGATTTTATCGAGGTGAGAGGCACATGCCTGTAATTAAAGTACGTGAAAACGAGCCGTTCGACGTAGCTCTGCGTCGCTTCAAGCGTTCCTGCGAAAAAGCAGGTGTTCTGGCAGAAGTTCGTCGTCGTGAGTTCTATGAAAAACCGACTACCGAACGTAAACGCGCTAAAGCATCTGCAGTAAAACGCCACGCCAAGAAACTGGCTCGCGAAAACGCACGCCGCACTCGTCTGTATTAATCTTCGGGGGCAACCCCAAATCGCGTGATTTGCAATATTAAGAACGCGCAGACTGCGTAGTAGCATACGAAGGCCGTGCTTTCCGAAAGGAATGCGCGGCTTGTTCTCGTTTATAGGCTAGTGAGTAAGGGGCTTATGGCTGGGAGAATTCCGCGCGTATTTATCAATGACTTGCTGGCTCGCATCGATATCGTCGATCTGATCGACGCCCGGGTAAAGCTCAAGAAACAAGGTAAAAACTATCACGCGTGCTGCCCTTTCCACCATGAGAAAACACCCTCATTTACCGTAAATGGCGATAAGCAGTTTTATCACTGTTTCGGCTGTGGTGCCCACGGCAACGCCGTCGATTTCCTGATGAACTATGACAGGCTTGAGTTTGTCGAAAGCATTGAGGAACTTGCGACAATGCAGGGTTTGGAAGTGCCGTACGAAGCAGGCACCGGTCCGAGCCAGATGGAGCGTCATCAGCGTCAAAGCCTCTACCAGTTGATGGCACCGCTTAGCGAGTTCTATCAGCAGTCACTTAAACAGCCTGCAGGAGCTCCCGCACGGGAATACCTGGCCCGGCGCGGTTTAAGTGAAGACGTCATCAGCCATTTCGCCATTGGTTTCGCCCCACCGGGTTGGGACAACGCATTAAAGCGTTTCGGTAAAAATGCCGATGATAAAGCGTCTCTGATTGATGCCGGTATGTTGGTCACTAATGACAATGGCCGCAGTTATGATCGTTTCCGCGAACGGGTGATGTTCCCTATCCGCGATAAACGTGGCCGCGTGATTGCCTTTGGTGGCAGGGTTCTCGGTGACGGTACGCCGAAATATCTGAACTCACCGGAAACCGAAATTTTCCATAAAGGCCGTCAGTTGTATGGCCTGTATGAAGCGCAGTTAAAGCATCCTACGCCGCCGCGTTTACTGGTGGTTGAAGGGTATATGGATGTCGTCGCGCTGGCGCAGTTCGGCATTGATTACGCCGTTGCCTCATTGGGCACATCCACAACCGCTGATCATATTCAGCTGATGTTCCGCAGCACAGATAATGTGGTTTGCTGTTACGACGGTGACCGCGCGGGACGTGAAGCCGCATGGCGCGCTCTGGAAACGGCATTACCGTATCTCAATGATGGTCGCCAGCTGCGTTTTATGTTTTTACCCGACGGCGAAGATCCGGACACGCTGGTGCGTAAAGAAGGTAAAGAAGCGTTCGAACAACGAATGGAACAGGCCATGCCGCTTTCCACTTTCCTGTTTGATTCGCTGTTGCCGCAGGTAGATTTGAGCAGCCCTGACGGGCGCACCAAATTGAGCATGCTGGCATTGCCGCTGATACGCCAGGTTCCCGGTGAAACGTTACGGATGTATTTGCGCCAACAGTTAGGGAATAAGCTCGGTATTTTGGATGACAGCCAGCTGGAAAAGCTGATGCCTAAACAGGCAGAAAGTAGCAATGTCTATCAGGCGCCCCAGCTAAAACGCACAACCATGCGTATACTTATAGGGTTACTGGTACAAAATCCACAACTGGCTACACTTATACCCTCACTGCAAGGTTTGGAGCAAGCGAAGCAACCAGGACTGGATCTGTTCAGTGAGTTAGTGACCACTTGCTTAGCCCAACCGGGGCTGACAACCGGCCAGTTACTGGAACTTTATCGCGACAATAAGTTCTACCAACAGCTTGAAACTCTGGCGACATGGAACCACATGATCGTAGAGGACATGGTCGAAGAGGAATTTCGTGCCACGCTAGCCAGCCTGTATGACTCGATTTTGGAGCAGCGGCTTGAAACATTGATTGCAAAAGCCAGGACGCACGGCCTGAGTCCCGAGGAACGGACCGAAGTCAGTTCCCTGAATCAGGTATTAGCGAGAAAAAGTTAAGCTTTTATAACAAAAACATATAATTACCCCAAGTAATTCGCGTTACTGAAAGGCAGCAAACGAAGAGTCCCGATGAGTTTATACCGCGGGCGATAAGAGCAGCCAACGCATCTGCAACGCGAAGTACGACGGGTAAAACCGAAAAAACGGCTTAAGTGCCGATAAAAAGCGGGGCACGGCCCTGCGCAGAGCCGCCCTGGTGGGCCGCGGCACAATAAACGCCCCTAACGTTATTGTTGGCGATGTTATCCGACCGACACCAACCCAAATACTCTGAAGTGTGGATACCGTCTTATGGAGCAAAACCCGCAGTCACAGCTTAAGCTACTTGTCACCCGTGGTAAGGAGCAAGGCTATCTGACCTATGCTGAGGTCAATGACCATCTGCCGGAAGATATCGTCGATTCCGACCAGATCGAAGACATCATCCAGATGATTAACGACATGGGCATCCAGGTACTTGAAGAAGCACCGGACGCCGATGATTTAATGCTGGCCGAAAACCGTCCTGATACCGACGAAGACGCTGCAGAAGCGGCGGCGCAGGTACTTTCCAGCGTTGAATCAGAAATTGGCCGTACCACCGACCCTGTGCGTATGTACATGCGCGAAATGGGTACCGTTGAATTGCTGACCCGTGAAGGCGAAATCGACATCGCCAAACGTATCGAAGACGGTATCAATCAGGTTCAGTGCTCCGTTGCCGAATATCCTGAAGCTATCACTTATTTGTTAGAGCAATATGACCGTGTGGAAGCAGGCGAAGTTCGTCTGTCTGATCTGATTACCGGTTTTGTTGACCCGAACGCTGAAGAAGAAATCGCGCCAACGGCAACTCATGTGGGTTCTGAACTGACCACTGAAGAGCAGGATGACGACGACGAAGACGAAGATGAAGACGACGACGCTGAAGACGACAACAGCATCGATCCGGAACTGGCTCGCCAGAAGTTCACCGAACTGCGTGAACAGCATGAAGCAACGCGTCTGGTCATCAAGAAAAACGGCCGTAGCCACAAGAGCGCAGCAGAAGAAATCCTGAAGCTGTCCGATGTGTTCAAACAGTTCCGTTTAGTGCCAAAACAGTTCGACTTCCTGGTCAACAGCATGCGTTCCATGATGGATCGCGTCCGCATGCAGGAACGTCTGATCATGAAAGTGTGCGTTGAGCAGTGCAAAATGCCGAAGAAAAACTTCGTCAATTTGTTCGCCGGTAACGAAACCAGTGATACCTGGTTTGATGCAGCTCTGGCAATGGGTAAACCCTGGTCTGAAAAGCTGAAAGAAGTCACCGAAGACGTGCAGCGCGGTCTGATGAAACTGCGTCAGATCGAAGAAGAGACTGGCCTGACTATCGAACAGGTTAAAGATATCAACCGTCGCATGTCGATCGGCGAAGCGAAAGCCCGTCGCGCGAAAAAAGAGATGGTTGAAGCAAACTTACGTCTGGTTATTTCTATCGCGAAGAAATACACCAACCGTGGTCTGCAATTCCTTGACCTGATCCAGGAAGGTAACATCGGCCTGATGAAAGCCGTTGATAAGTTTGAATATCGCCGTGGTTATAAGTTCTCAACTTATGCGACCTGGTGGATCCGTCAGGCTATCACCCGCTCCATCGCCGACCAGGCGCGTACCATCCGTATCCCGGTACATATGATTGAGACCATCAACAAGCTCAACCGTATTTCCCGTCAGATGCTGCAAGAGATGGGCCGTGAACCAACGCCGGAAGAGCTGGCTGAACGTATGCTGATGCCGGAAGATAAGATCCGCAAAGTGCTGAAAATTGCGAAAGAGCCAATCTCCATGGAAACGCCAATCGGCGACGATGAAGATTCGCATCTGGGCGATTTCATCGAGGATACTACCCTCGAGCTGCCACTGGATTCTGCAACGTCTGAAAGCCTGCGTTCTGCAACACATGACGTTCTGGCTGGCCTGACCGCACGTGAAGCGAAAGTTCTGCGTATGCGTTTCGGTATCGATATGAACACTGACCACACGCTGGAAGAAGTGGGCAAACAGTTCGACGTTACCCGTGAACGTATCCGTCAGATCGAAGCGAAAGCGTTGCGTAAACTGCGCCACCCAAGCCGCTCCGAAGTGCTGCGCAGCTTCCTGGACGATTAATCGTTCTCAGGCTGTCAGCCAATAAAAAGCCCCGCCTTTCCCTGGAAACGGCGGGGCTTTTTCATTTGCATCTTACTGAAGTCATCATTACTTCCATTTTCTGCTAACTGAGTTCCGGATCCACTTCAATCCATTTTGAGTCGTCAGGTAAGGGAATCATCCCCTGACTCACACCGGTAATACCCAATACTTTTGATGTCTGATGATCTGCATGAAAATCCAGATAAAACGTTTCGGCGAAGCTAAGCAGATCCTCCGTATTATCTGCAGATTCGCAGGCATCAATATAGACATTCCCTTTATAAGTTTGTGTGAGTAGTTTTGCCGGAATATCTTCTTTCATCGCCACCTGCATTGCTGCCCGGCGAATAGCGATAAACACACCCCAGTTGGATGGCGTATCCAGATATCCAGAAGAATGAATTTTTTTATAAATTCTGTTATATTTATTTTGCGGAATATTAATCCCGTAGATCTGATGAAACTTCTCTGCCTCTTTGGGCATATATATTTTTCTCCCTCCGTGGAGATGAATAAAATGAAATAATCCGGAAAATCCCCCGTGTTCAGCAAACTCCGACGCTATCCAGGGCATCACCGACATAATGCTGACACGGTTCTTTTCACAAAAGTTGATTAGTCTTGCTTCTCTTTCCGAATGCCGGAGCGGTAGTCCTGAAAATAATTCGAACCATTCCTCCAGATTCTCCTGTCTTTCTTCTGTTTCAACATTAGCCATATCTCCTGCTCCTGAAGAATCACATTGCCCGACTGCTTTGCTGCTCACCCCGAATGAGGCGATGGAATAAGTTTTAGTTCAGTTGAGCGTATTCACACGGGGGAAGCATTCCTCTTACATTAAATATCCAAATGTATTCATGAGGAGCCGGGAGAGAATAAAGCTGCTTTAACAGTGAAATGGTTCGTAAAAACAGCCAAAAACAAGATTATTTTTAAAAAATACCGACATATTGATATTTTATATCAGAATGGATAAGAGGGAGAGGCCATAGCGTTATGCTGTGGTTTGTATTGATAAGAATAATTCACGGTATGCCGATACCAGCTCATCCAGCGTCGCCCGGTTCAGGCCGCTTGGGTTAGGCAACACCCAGACTTCTGTGTCACCGATTTTCAGCGTCTGACGCCCCCAGTTAACTTTGCTGATACCAAATGCTTTGCTGAATGCCTGTTTACCTAAAACAGCCAGCGCACGCGGCTGATAGTGCTCAATTTTCGCCGTCAGCGCTGCGCCCCCTTCCCGCAATTCATCGCGAACCAACTCCGTTGCTTCAACGGTCGGACGTTCCACCAGCATCGTGATCCCGCACCTGGTATCCAGCAAATGCTGTTCTTCTTCAGGCTTCAGTAAACGCCTGGTAAAACCAGCCTGATAGATAACTTTCCAGAAACGGTTATTGGAATTAGCGAAATGGAAACCATGATGAGCAGTGGACAGGCCGGGATTGATGCCGCAAAACACAACAGAAAGATCCGTGGCAATAATATCTGTAATCATTATTATCCCTTAAGATGTATTTACCTGAGTTATAGGTAAAAAAGCTGTGAACACAACAGACTAAAACTGTGCACAAAACGCGCATACAGACCGAACACATATAGACCTGTAAGCAGAGTTTACCGTATAATCCTGCACCTCGGCCCTTTAGCTCAGTTGGTTAGAGCACGCGACTCATAATCGCTTGGTCGCTGGTTCAAGTCCAGCAAGGGCCACCAAATTTTAGCTTTGCAATCAAATGACTAAGCCGACTTTTTCAAGTCGGCTTTTTTATTGGCTAAATTCATTGTCCTTCAGGTGACACTCTGGCTTACAGCACGCCCTGCGCCAGCATGGCATCTGCCACTTTGACGAAGCCCGCAATATTCGCCCCGCGCACATACTGCGTCTGCTGGCTTTCGCCGCCGTACTCGACGCACGACTGGTGAATATCCAGCATGATGTGGCGCAAACGCGCATCGACTTCATCGGCTTTCCAGCTTAGACGCGCGGCGTTCTGCGCCATCTCCAGTCCCGAGGTCGCTACGCCACCCGCATTCGCCGCTTTACCCGGCGCGAACAGCACACCGGCATCGGTGAACAGATCAGTCGCTTCAATTGTCGTCGGCATATTCGCACCTTCGGCCACCGCTTTCACGCCGTTGGCGATCAACACACGCGCCGCTGATGCATCCAGCTCATTTTGCGTGGCGCAAGGCAATGCGATATCCACCGGCACATTCCACGGTTGCTGGCCTTCGAGATACGTCAGCCCGAGTTTCTGTGCATAATCTGCCACGCGACCGTCGCGGCTGGCTTTGATTTCCGTCAGCAGTGCCAGTTTTTCCGGGGTGAACCCGGCTTCGTCAACCACGGTGCCGTTGGAATCAGATGCGGTGATCACGCGTGCGCCCAGTGACATGGCTTTTTCAATGGCATATTGCGCGACGTTGCCGGAACCGGACACCGCCACGCGCATGCCTTCGAAATCCAGGCCATGACGTCTGAGCATCGATTCGGTGAAGTAGATCAGCCCGTAACCGGTCGCTTCCGGGCGGATCAGACTGCCACCGAACGACAAGCCTTTGCCGGTGAAAACACTGGCGGTATTGTTGGAGAGCTTTTTCATCATCCCCGCCATATATCCGACTTCACGCCCGCCGACGCCGATATCGCCCGCAGGCACGTCCGTATCCGGCCCCAGATGACGGTAAAGTTCCAGCATCAGTGCCTGACAAAAACGCATGATCTCGCCTTCACTTTTGCCTTTCGGATTGAAATCGCTGCCGCCCTTGCCACCGCCCATCGGTAACGTGGTCAGCGCATTTTTGAAGGTTTGCTCGAAGCCGAGGAATTTGAGAATCGATAAATTGACCGACGGGTGGAAACGCATCCCGCCCTTATAGGGGCCGATGGCTGAACTGAACTGCACACGCCAGCCACGGTTGACCTGCACCTGGTTTTTGTCATCCACCCACGCGATGCGAAACTGAATGACACGTTCCGGCTCAACCAGACGTTCCAGCAATGCAGAACGGCGGTATTGTGGATTTTGTTCGAGGAAAGGCCATAGCGTGGTCATGACTTCACGTACGGCCTGAGAGAATTCGACCTGATGCGGGTCGCGTTGCTGGACTGAGGATAAAAACTGTCCGAGGGATTGAATCTGATCCATTGATTTAAAACTCCGTCTGTAGGTGATGTTGTCTTTTTTATTTACTGCTTATTTTTTGACTATGCATCGACTAACAAGCGGACATCAAGCAATTTATTCCCCAATAAAAACCTTACGATTTACGGCCTTCCAGCTTCAGTAACAACAACTTGTTCTCCAGTCCGCCGGCAAAGCCGGTTAATTTGCCGGAAGAACCGATTACCCGGTGACAGGGCGCCACGATAGAAATCGGATTACGACCATTGGCAGCACCCACGGCGCGAACCGCTTTCGGGCGACCGATGCGTCGGGCGATTTCGCCGTAGCTGCGCGTCTCACCAAAAGGAATTTCCAGCAACGCCGCCCAGACTTCTTTCTGAAATTCGGTGCCGGTAAAATCCAGATCCAGCTCAAAACGTGTACGTTCACCCGCAAAGTACTCGTTCAGCTGTTGTTCGGTTTTCAGCAAAATCGGAAACGCCGGGTCTTCCAGCATCGTGCCCAAAGGCACGCGTCCGTCGATTTCACATTCCCACAAAATGGCGGTCAGCTTGTCGCCTTTCGCCGCCAGTGTGAGTAACCCGACCGGTGATGCCATCCGCTTGAATCTGTATTCCATCAGTCCCTTCCTTTGCAAGTTTTACGCCCCATACTTTACCGGAAAGGCAGGAACTGACGAAAATTATTTCAGACCAAGCTGTGCACGAACTTCCGCTTTCGCCGCGTCGAATTCGGTTTTGAAATCCGGTTGCTCTTCCATTTTCTGGGCAATCAGCGCAGCACCGGTGCGGCTCATCACGGTATCAGAACGGTAATGGAAACCAGCCACCAGACGGTTTTCGGCATAACCGGCTGCACGGGTAAACAGCGCATTACGTTTTTCCGGCACCATTTCACCGAGCACGGTCGCCATCAGGTAACCGATAGTCGAATGACCGGAAGGCCATGAGCCGGATTTGGATTTTTTCAGCAGCGGATGGATCTGTTCATCCAGCATGTAAGGACGCGGGCGGTTAAAGGCTTTCTTGGCGTGATCGTCCACCACATCTTCGGTCGCAACAATACGATCAAACAGTGCTGCGGTTTTAGGCAGTTTTGCGGCATCAAAGTCCGGCCCCATCACATCGGCAAAACGCCAGACGTTTTCCTCAGCATCGGCAATCGCCGCTTTTTCCTGCTCCGGTGTACGGGTGGCCTGAATTTCCAGCAATTCTTTCAGTTCCGCTTTGGTCTGTGCCGAATCATCCGCCGGTGGCGCAGGCAGATATTTGGTCAGATCCAGTTCCTGACTGGTGATAAAGGGTTTGGCTTCGTCAGCGGCCTGGACGGCAAACGTGGAACCGAGGGTGAAAAGCAGCAGAGCAACGAGGGTCTTGCGCACGGGAAAACTCCTGATATTAGTTTGAATATCAGGAGAGTAGAGAACAAGTGTGACACTTAAATGACAGGCGTCAGCCGAGCAAAGCGAGTTTGCCGGTCAGCTTACGCACCACTTTCTTTTTGCCCGCCAGCGCGATACCCAGCAGTTGCAGATTGTCCGTCGGTACAACAGACACAGCTTCGCGAAAGGCAGCATAATCAGTGGTCTGCTGTCCCCCGACCGGGAAAATAATACCATCCATTTCGTCGTCATTAAGCAGATTCTGATGGAGTTGCGTGAGCTGTTCGCTGTCGGCAACCAGCACGCTGATACCAATCGGGATCAGCCCCGGATGCTCGCGGTTATCGGCATCAACCAGTGGTGCGCCTACCAGCGACGGATGGCGTTGTCCGAGCGTCAGGGCCAGTACGGCGGCGGCATTGGCGGCGTGTCCGGCGGCAAGTTGCTGATTGATCACAATCACACAGCGTTCCGGGGACGGGGGCAGAATTGTTGCAGACGTATTCATGATGACAGGCTCCGGTTCAGTTGAGTGCCGAGCTTAGCCTGTCGCTTTTTCTCAATCTGGAAGATTTGTGCATAAACGCCGGTAATGCGCAGGCGTTAGCTGATATGCACGGCGGAACCAGCGCCCGAGATGGCTCTGATCGGCAAAGCCTAAATCCGCCGCCACCGCTGCCGGTGTGTGTCCCCGCGCCAGACCTTCGCGGGCACGGGTCAGTTTCAGCTGAATAAGGTAGGCATGCGGCGGTAGTCCAAATTCAGCTTTAAACGCACGGCTGACTACAAAACGGCTTTCGCCGGTCGCTGCCGCCAGTTGCTCAAGACCGATATCTTCGTGCAGATGGGCATGCAGATATTCCCGTGCCTGATGCGCCACCCGTGACCACGGTGCAACGCCTTGTGAGCGCGGCGGCTGCCAGGTGAGATGACCGCCCAGCGCACTGAGCAGCGCGTCGAGCGCGGTCTGACGCACGATGCGCAGGTCTTTACCATGCAGCGCCTGAAATGCCTGCGACGTCGCCAGTGCCAGTTGCGGATCCTGCGCTAAGGTATTTTCGAAACCCGGATCACCGGCCGAAGAAAGGGAATCACGCCGTGCCGCCAGTTCACGGCTCAGCCATTGCGGCTCGAGATACAACATGTGATAGGTGAAACCGCCGGGCTGCACGGCATCGCCGTCATGAATTTCGCCTGGTTCGAGCATAAACACTTTACCCGGCAGGCTCTGATGCTTCTGGCGGCGGCAGCTGAACTGCTGCAAACCGTACTGGGTGACACCGACCAGATAACTGTCATGCCAGTGAGGATCGTAAGCATGGCCTTCGAAATGGGCGTGGATCGTCTCGATCCCGCTGTCTTTATCTTTCGATAAATCGACCCAGTTTGCAGACGCCATAAATCCCCCGCTGAATGAATTAACAACAGGGTAACAAATAGAAGGGAGAAAAAGAAATGAAGGCAAACGGGTATCGGGATGACCGGGCTTGGGCGGCTTTCTCCCCCTTCGCAGGGGGAGGCGCTAACAAAAACTGCCAGCTTCTTCTCGGGGGATGCGCTGAAAAGCTTAGTGCTTCACGCTTTCAATAAAGGTTTTACGGGCGGTTTTGGAACCCAGACGTTCAGCTTCGTCCAGCAGTTTCAGGGCTTTATCAACGTCCCCTGCTTTCACTGCTTTCTTAATCGCGTCGTTAAAGTAAGTTTCGGAATCACTGAGCATTGGCTCAGACGGTTTTGCCGGGGCTGCCGCAGGTGCCGGAGCCTGTGTGCTGCCGACGACGACCGGTGCTGCCGCTGCAGGTGCGGATGACGGGAAGATCTGGCCGATCATCACGTTGCCGGTTTTTTGCTCAGCGGTCACTTTCAGGCTCAGCGTGCCGGTTGGCGTGTGACGGGCAATCGGATCCGGGATATCCGGCACCGCATTACCTACCCCTGCCGCAAAGGCTTTCGCCGGGTTGACCATCTGCGTAGTGTCTGCCAGATCCTGACGGGTGGTGTACACCAGCAAATAAATTTGTTTCTGACCCAGCGCCGGCGTCAGTTTCAGTGTGCCTTCCAGACGGTCACTCGACACAATCCCCGGTTTCTGATACGGGAAATAGCTGGAAGGATAAAATGCCGCCGGACGCATCTGCTCATCCAGCACCAGAACATTCGGCGCATACACGGTTTTACCGGTCGCGATACTGGTCAGTGTGATTTCAAGCGAGCCACGGTCAGCAGGTAATGCGAAAGCCCCGACGGCACCCTGAATTTCACCCTGATTAATTTCAGCGCTGGACGTGCCCAGCGTGACATCCTGCGTCACTGGCGGAACCAGCGGCGTCCATGAAAGGTTGCGTAAGGTCTGGCTGGAAATAGCCGGTGCCGTATTCGCATCATTTTGCGCAGCATTCACTCCCGCAGGGACAGCAGCCAACAGGCTCAGCGACAGACACAGTGACAGCAGATTCTTTTTCATTATTGGTTCCTTTGAAATCACCATGAAGGCTGGCGGTCATCAGCGACAATCCGCCAGCCAGCACATCTTCTTTACTGCGATTTTTAAAGCTTACATTGCCATTTTTCCAAACTCTTTCGGGTTGCCGGAAGGCGGCAAGCGTCCAAGTCCCTGGGAGCGTAGACAACTACGTGACCGGGGCGAGGACGCGCAGCCAACGCATCGGCAGCGCGAAGGAGGAAGGAAAAATTTACCACCAGATTTCCATTTGGGCGCCGAACGTTACTTCATCGTCATTACCACGGCTGAAGGTACGGGTGCTGGTATCATTCATCGCTAAGCCATTGTTTGTGCCGGTATCGGTGTCGTAACCCCATTTTTCATCCCAGTTCGCATAAGTGGCAAACACGCGGATGGCCGGACGTGACCAGATGCTGTCGCCAGCCTGCCATTGTTGCGCCAGGGTGACTTTGTACTGACCATTTTTGTCGCCGGTACGCTGAGATTTCACGTTGTCGTAACCCACTTCCAGCAAGGTACTCATGATCGGGGTCCATTTGTACATCGGACGGACACCGACGGTATACCAGGTGGTGCCGTTGTTGTTATCACGATCAACGTCCTGATACATTGCCACGTACATCAGGCTCCAGGTGTCGTTGAAGTCGATAGCACCGTGATCGAGAACGCGCACCATGCTGCCGTTGTTATTGATGGCTGCGCCATTAGAGTGGCCGTTTGCCGTGCCCTGACCCGGATCGGTCATGGAGTCAGAAGCATATTGCAGAACGAATTTATTGTAGCCGTTGTAAATGCTTTGCGTATGTTCCGCAGTGACCAGGAAACCGTCTTTGGTGGCATCATCCGCCAGTGAATAACCGTCACGCGCATTGGCACGACCATAATCCACCCCTAACTCCAGTACGCCGCCCGGGTTAGTTTGCAGACCCGCCAGACGCACGTCGAACACGTCGTTGGAGGTTGGCACTTCGTTACGCTGGTCGGCAATATAACCGTATGAACCGCCGCTTTCGGTATTACGGGTTGCAGCCAGAGACAATTTACCGAAGCCCAGATCGATATCTTCCAGACCCGCACCAGGACCTGAAATATCCCAGTAGTAGAAGTCGATCATGTGAACATCATGACGTTGGTAGAAACGCTTACCCGCCCAGATGGTGGAGCCCGGCAGCCATTCGATCAGGTTCTTACCCTTCACGTTGGCTTCGCGGAAAGCCGGATCGGTTGACTCCCAGTCGTTCTGTTGAGAGACGGAATACGCCACGTTGGTGTCGAAATAGAAGCTCTTATCCCCTTCTTTCCACACTTCCTGACCCAGTTTCAACTCTGCATACGTCTCGCATTCGTTACCAAGACGGTATTTGCTGTCTGCACCGGTTGCTTTGAAACATTGCTGTTCGCCGCCGCTGCCGGTCCAGCCAATACCCGAACGGGCATAACCGGTGAAATCTACCGCCATTGCTTGTGTAGAAAGGATGCCAGCAGCCACTGCCAGCGCCAGGGAAGAACTACGCATTGTGATCATCATTTTCTCCTGTAGGGGATCGCGTGCTTTCAAACACCAGGTTCTGGGTGTAACCGGCGACATGCAGTGCCATCCTCGCGGAACAGATGACAGCGGTGTGGCGGCAAACCAATGGCGAATGTTGCACCTTCTTCTACCAGCACCACGTCGTTCTGGCGGTACACCAGGTTCTGACGAATTGCCGGAATTTGGATGTGGATCTGTGTTTCGTTACCCAGTTGCTCGACAACCTGCACTTCGCCGGAAAGCGTCACTTCAGCGACGTCGCTTGGCAGAAGATGTTCAGGGCGGATACCCAGTGACAGGTTGCTGCCGACGTTAACGTTGGTCCCCTCCACCGGCAGCCAGACTTGCTGGCGGTTTGGCAACTCGACCTGCACACGTGCAGGTTCAGCACCGGTGACTTTCACCGGCAGGAAATTCATTTTTGGAGAGCCGATAAAACCGGCGACAAAGCGGTTGGCAGGATAGTGATACAGCCCGAGCGGCTTACCGACCTGAGCGATATGTCCGGCATCGAGCACCACGATTTTATCGGCCAGCGTCATCGCTTCGACCTGATCGTGAGTCACATAAATCATGGTGCGTTTCAGGCGCTTATGCAGGCGTGAAATTTCAATGCGCATCTGTACACGCAGCGCGGCATCTAAGTTAGAAAGGGGCTCGTCAAGCAGAAAAACTGTCGGCTCGGCAACCAGCGTACGGCCAATCGCCACGCGCTGACGTTGTCCGCCGGAAAGCGCTTTCGGGCGTCGGTCCAGCAAGTGCGCCAATTGCAACACTTCGGATACCTGATTCACCCGCTGGCTGATCTCGGTTTTTTTCGCACCGGCCAGCTTCAGGCCAAAAGACATGTTTTCTGCCACGGACAGGTGCGGATAAAGCGCATAAGACTGGAACACCATGCCAATGCCACGATCGGCGGGCGGTACTTCGTTCATGCGTTTATCGCCAATCTTTAATTCACCGGACGTGATGTCTTCCAGACCAGCAATCATGCGTAGCAGCGTGGATTTACCACAGCCGGACGGCCCGACAAACACAACAAACTCGCCTTCTTCTATTTCCAGATTGATATCACTGGAAATCACGGTATCGCCAAAGGCTTTGTACACGCTGTTAAGGGAAACGCTCGCCATCCTGAACTCCTGTACTTGTTGCCAGCGAGAAAACTCGATGCAACGGAGAGTGAAGGATTAGCCGGTTATCGTAATCATCCGTAACAAAGTTTTTCATGGGGGAGGAGCAGGGAGGATGACGGTTTCCCGTAAACGGATGAAAGTTCATACCAAAAATCAAATTCGTGATCTGAATGGCAAAAAACGAAGCATAATTTTGAGTGATGAGCCACATAACGCCTGAGAGTGTCGGCGGGATCACATTCTGAGAGACGGGGGCGTAGAGAGGGGGATGATGAAGCGCCGACAGGTTGAATCCACACTGGCGTCGTACCCTGTCTTTTCCGTCTCAGACGATAAAAAAACCGACTACAAAAGGATTGGATTATGACCCTCAGCATTAAGAAGATTGTTAAACACACACTGGCACTCTCGGCGCTGGCTACGCTGGTGCTGTCATCTTCCGCGTTCGCCAAAATAGAAGAAGGGAAACTGGTCATCTGGATTAACGGTGACAAGGGCTATAACGGCCTGGCGGAAGTCGGTAAGAAATTTGAAAAAGACACCGGCATTAAAGTGACGGTAGAGCATCCTGACAAGCTGGAAGAAAAATACCCGCAAGTGGCCGCCACCGGCGGCGGCCCTGACATCATCTTCTGGGCACATGACCGTTTTGGCGGCTACGCACAATCCGGCCTGCTGGCTGAAATCAGCCCGGATCAGACCTTTAAAGATAAACTGTTCCCGTTCACCTGGGATGCAGTCACCTTCAACGGCAAGCTGATCGGCTATCCGGTCGCGGTTGAAGCGCTGTCACTGATTTACAACAAAGACATCATTAAAGAAGCACCAAAAACCTGGGAAGAGATCCCGGCGCTGGATAAAGAGCTACGCGCCAAAGGCAAGAGCGCCATCATGTGGAACTTGCAGGAACCGTACTTCACCTGGCCGATCATCGCGGCTGATGGCGGTTATGCGTTCAAATATGAAGACGGTAAATACAACATTAAAGACACCGGCGTGAATAACGCAGGTTCACAGGCTGGTCTGCAATTCATTATCGATCTGGTGAAAAACAAGCACATTAATGCTGACACCGATTACTCCATTGCTGAGGCCGCGTTCAACAAAGGCCAGACCGCCATGACCATTGACGGTCCGTGGGCATGGTCAAACCTCGACAAGAGCAAAATCAACTACGGCGTGACGCTGCTGCCAACGTTCCACGGCAAACCGTCTAAACCGTTCGTCGGCGTACTGACGGCCGGTATCAATGCCGCCAGCCCGAACAAAGAACTGGCGAAAGAATTCCTGGAAAATTACCTGATCACTGATGACGGTCTGGCTGTGGTGAACAAGGACAAACCGCTGGGTGCCGTGGCGCTGAAGTCTTATCAGGAAAAACTGGAAAAAGACCCGCGCATTGCTGCCACCATGGCTAACTCGAAGAACGGTGAAATCATGCCAAATATCCCGCAGATGAGCGCCTTCTGGTATGCAGAACGCAGCGCAATCATTAACGCGGTAAATGGCCGACAAACCGTTGTACAAGCGCTGAAAGACGTAGAAACACGCATTACCAAGTAATGCCAAAGCATTAGCTCAATGAACGGTGCGCAACTCACGGGTTGCACACCGCCACCACAAGGATTGTCCTTATGCCAAGAGCCAAAAAACGGCCGTTCAGCAATGCGTTCAAATGGCTGATCATCGCCCTGCTCGCCTGCTTTACCGGTTATCTGATCGTGCTGATGTATGCGCAGGGCGAAACCCTTTTTGCCATTCTGACCCTGATCCTCTCCGGTGTCGGCTTATACATTTATGGCAACCGCCGCGCCTATTCGTGGCGCTATGTGTACCCCGGTCTGGCCGGGATGTTGTTATTTGTGCTGTTCCCGCTGATCTGCACCATCGCAATCGCCTTCACCAACTACAGCAGTACTAATCAGCTGACCTTTGAGCGCGCACAGTCTGTGCTGATGGGACGTGAATTCCAGGGCGGCAAGGTGCTGAATTTCGCCCTCTACCCCGCCGGTGATAAATGGCAACTGGCACTGACGTCAGCGGATAACGGCGAGACGCTGGTTTCCCCGCCTTTTGCTTTCAACGCTCAGGCGCCGCAAACGCTGGACATGCTGCCGCAAACCGCGCCATCGGCTGAAAAAGCCGGATTACGGGTGGTGACACAAAACCGTCTGGCGCTCGGTCTGATCTCAGCGAAATTACCCGACGGCGAAATGCTGCGCATGAGCTCACTGCGCCAGTTCTCCGGCACGCAGGCGTTGTACAAACCCGGTGAAGATAAGAAGCAACTGACCAACGTACAAACCGGCACGATTTACCGCCCGAATATGGACACCGGTTTCTATCAGGCTGTAAACGCACAGGGCGAATGGCAGGCTGAAAAACTCAGCCCGGGCTTTACCGTCGGCATTGGCTGGGGCAACTTCCTGCGCGTGCTACATGACGAAGGGATCCAGAAACCTTTCCTGTCCATTTTTGTCTGGACCGTGGTGTTCGCCCTGTTGACCGTGGTGCTCACCGTCGCGGTCGGCATGGTGCTGGCCTGCGTCGTACAGTGGGAAGAACTCAGGGGCAAAGCGGCGTACCGTATCCTGCTGATCCTGCCTTACGCCGTTCCCGCATTTATTTCGATTCTTATTTTCAAAGGGTTATTCAATCAGAGCTTCGGTGAAATAAACCTGATGCTCAGCGCGCTGTTTGGTATCAAACCGGCATGGTTCAGCGATCCGTGGACCGCCAAAAGCATGATCATTATCGTCAACACCTGGCTCGGTTATCCGTACATGATGATCCTGTGCATGGGCCTGCTGAAAGCGATCCCAGACGATCTTTACGAAGCATCCGCAATGGACGGCGCGACGCCGATGCAGAACTTCTTTCGCATCACGCTCCCGCTGTTGATCAAACCGCTGACGCCGCTGATGATCGCCAGTTTCGCGTTTAACTTTAATAACTTCGTACTGATCCAACTGCTGACCAACGGCGGGCCGGACATGCTCGGCACCACTACGCCAGCGGGTCATACCGATTTGCTGGTCAGCTACACCTATCGCATCGCCTTTGAAGGCGGCGGCGGGCAGGACTTCGGGCTGGCGGCGGCGATTGCCACGCTGATCTTCCTGCTGGTGGGTGCGCTGGCTATCGTGAACCTGAAAGCATCACGCATGAAATTCGACTAAGGAGAAACAGACAATGCCCATGGTTAAACCGAAGTCGCAGAAAGTCAGATTGCTGATGACGCACCTTTTACTGCTGTGCTTTCTGGCGCTGATCCTGTTCCCGTTGCTGATGGTATTCGCCATTTCGCTGCGCCCGGGTAACTTTGCCACCGGCAGTCTGATCCCGGATCAGGTCTCGTGGGATCACTGGAAACTGGCACTCGGGATTGCCGTCACCAACAGCGACGGCAGCATCACGCCACCGCCGTTTCCGGTCATGTTGTGGCTGTGGAATTCGGTCAAGATCGCCGGGATTACCGCTGTCGGCATCGTCGCGCTTTCTACCACCTGCGCCTACGCCTTTGCCCGCATGAAATTCCGCGGTAAAAGTTCGCTGCTCAAAGGGATGCTGATTTTCCAGATGTTCCCGGCGGTGCTGTCACTGGTGGCGTTATATGCCCTGTTTGACCGTCTCGGCATGTACGTGCCGTTTCTCGGGCTGAATACGCATGGCGGTGTCATATTTGCCTATATGGGCGGTATCGCCCTGCACGTCTGGACCATCAAAGGTTATTTCGAAACCATCGACGGCTCGCTGGAAGAAGCGGCCGCGCTGGATGGTGCCAGCCCGTGGCAGGCATTCCGTCTGGTGCTTTTGCCGCTGTCTGTACCTATTCTGGCAGTGGTGTTCATTCTGTCGTTCATCGCGGCTATTACCGAAGTGCCGGTGGCATCGTTACTGCTGCGTGACGTCAACAGCTACACGCTGGCGGTCGGCATGCAGCAATATCTGAATCCGCAAAATTATCTGTGGGGTGACTTTGCCGCGGCGGCGATTCTGTCTGCCATTCCGATTACGGCAGTGTTCCTGATTGCTCAACGCTGGCTGGTGGGCGGCTTAACGGCAGGGGGAGTGAAAGGTTAACGGTAAGGCTAATGCGCTTTGTAATACTTGAGTAATTCCCTGTGTCTTGGGCGGCCGAATGGCCGCCCTTTTTTATTTATTACACCGACAATTTATTTGAAGGCGACCTCTCCCTCATACTTCCAGTAAGTATTGTCGGTTTTATTAGTTGGGAAGTACCAATAACGGCCATCGTTTCCTGTCGCTTTCAAGGTAAATAACTCAAGGCGACCGTTGTAAGGATTACTGTAAATAAACGTCGTTCCCAGGCTCGCTTTACGATCGTTTTCTCCCCACTGTGCATAACCCATTAACGATTCGTTATTGGTTTTTGCTGTTTCCTTATCAGTGCCTAAATAAATCCAGTCAGCATTGTTGGTTTTATTGGTTGGGAAATACCAATATTGGCCGGTTTTGGCGGCGGAGAAATATTCAGTCTGATGGTTATAAGGGTTGTCGTAAACATAGATATTGCCACGCTCACCATAATGGCCATTTTCCTCCCATTGATGGCAGCAGGTATCATCCGGTGCGTCAGGTTGAGCAAACTGTGAAAGCACCTTACTGAACGCATACTTCGGTGCCTGTTCTTCGGTCAGACCACTATGGGTAGCCTCTACAACGCCCGCAGGTCCTGGCTGATCGCGGACCATAGACCAGATACCGATCATCCCGAGATTACGTTCTTTCGCCTGTTCCATCACAATATTGGCATCTGACAGATAGAAGGTTTCACCTTGCACATCGTTGTACCCGATCATCGGCGTAGTGCCCATCATGGCGTTAATTTGCGCATCAGTTTTATCGGCGTAAATTTCTTTCAGCTGAAGGAACATATTGTCGATAGCAGAAGTCGCACAATGACCATGAATATTCTGACCTTCAGTACCTGTGGACTGGCAGATACTATTGCCATAATCCATGGTCATGATGTTAATACCTGCCAGTTCGATGCCTTTCGCTTTCGCATCGTTCAGCACGTACATGCCTTCAGCCGTCAGACCGGTAGGCAGAACAGGCAATGTGTACCAGACTGCGATTTTCTTACCGTCTTTTTTCCATTGATCCTGTGCCGCTTTTACAGCAGTATTCCGGCGCTGAACGATGGCGCTATCAGCCAGATAACCCCCCTCAATGTCAAAATCCAGTACCTTCAGATTCAGGTTTTCAACGATATCCACATACATCTGTTTCAGGTCATCAATATTGTGACAGGCAGCAGCAAGAGGCGCATTATTTGCACCACCAATGGAAACCATAACGTCCCCGCCAGCTTCACGTAATGCTTTGATTTTTGAATACTGGGCGTAGTTTTGCAGATTGTATGCTGTACCCCAGGTTGGCATACAAGTGTCTGTGTCTTTCGCCACCACAAATGCCATAGTGAAATGGTTAATACCCTGCTCCGTGGCCAGTTTAGCCAGATCAGGAATATCGTTTAACGTGAAGTCAACATAAGGAGCATAGACATGCGCTGGCCAGTCACTTTTTGCTGTACCGACGCGATCTTTCGTGCCAGTCCAGTCGACAATCGCTTTCCAGGTGTTGATATCGGTTGGTGAAACCTTCTGAACTTTAGCCTGGGAAACGTACGGCTGATTTTGGAATCGAACCAGTGTATTCGCGGCATACAGCTTAGAAGCATCGAATACCGGCGCAGCGGCCAGTTCCTCATCGGTATATCGTGTTGATGCGTCTAATGGCTTCCAGGGTGCGCCATTGACCCCGTCCGGGTTCTGATTGGCAACATCTGCCGGATCCTTACCTACTGTATAAAATAAGGCCTCATAGCTCTGCGAGCCTACAGTGACCACATCGCCTTCATTATAAACGGTTTCAGCATTCCACGGTTTCGCCGGGATATAAGCTTGCCATGGGTTGCGGACATCAGGCGCGAAAGAATTCGCAGGTATTGTGGTCGTGGCCTGATAATTGGTTTCGCCGGCAGAAACAATATCCCCCTCCTGGTAAACTTTATCGGCACTAAAGGCAGGATAAGTAGGGGTGTCGGAGCCTGGAATGTCGCAACTGGTCGGGTTGCCATATTGCGTGATTTCCGCCGGAGTTGCATCACGGACATAATTCCACGGGTTAGAACCTTCTGGTGCGTCCGGAGTGACCGGACAATTGGTTGCCCCCACCCACCAGGCATTCTGATAGACGGAGCCATCAAAAATAACCTGAATGGTGTCTCCGCCCTCCTGACCATTCCAGGCTTCCAACGCACAGGCGCTGCCTGCAACCGCCAGCATCCCCATACCTAACATGGCTTTGCTGATTTTATTAAATTCCATTTTAATTTCCTTTATTATTAAATGCTTTACAAAATTAACCGGCTTTAATTAAATAATTAACCGCTTGTACAGGCACATATACTAATAGAGAAATTAAATCATGGCTGTTAATTAATTAATTCAGAAAACTTACGGAAACTAATCACATAAAAAACTGATTCACGAGATGAATGCATTAGTAATTTACATTTTGGAAAGAAATTAATTTATTCTTATCAGTTAAATAAAAAGACAATAAAAAAGACAATAAAAAGAGAGCCATGATATGACTCATGGCTCTCTTTGTAATGATGACAGTTTAATTTACCGAGACTTTCCGGCGACGTTTATCAAGATCTTTAATCAGCTTATTCACCTGCTCGTCGGCGAACATGTCTTCGAGCGTATGAGAAAGCTTACGCCGCCAGTTCGGGTATTCATCGCTGGTGCCGGGCACATTGACCGGTGTGTCCATGTCCAGCCAGTCTTCCGGTTGCAGACCGAGCAAGGCGCAGGCGCTGTCGGCAACGTAGCGTTGCAGACCCCGGTTGAGTACCGGCGTCATTTCCATCAGCGCGGCTTTATGCCCGGTTTTCTTCGGGATGCAACCGTAATGATGCAGGCCGTCGAGCAACCCCTGACGTGCGCGGGCACGGTCAGCGTACAGCGCCTGTAAAACAGCTTCGTCACGGTATAAACCGAGGGTTTTGCCCAGCGCCAGATCGTCACTTTGCCAGTAGCCTCGCAGCGTCGGCAGGTCATGCGTGGTGATAGTTGCCATCGCCTGAACCGGATAGGACTGCGGCGCGCGGAAGTTGTTTTCCTCATCGCGTTCGAAATACAGCACCTTATAGGAATACACACCGCTTTCGCGCAGCTTACTGACGATCTCGACCGGCACCGTACCCAGATCTTCGCCGATCACCATGCAGCGGTGCCGCTGACTTTCCAGTGCTAAAATGGCCAGCAGATCATCCACCGGATACTGTACATACGCGCCTTTATCCGCCGTTTCACCAGCCGGGATCCACCACAGACGCAGCAACGTCATCACATGATCAATACGCAATGCACCGCAGCTGGTCATATTGGCACGCAGAAGATCGATAAACGGCTGATAGCCGCGTCTCACCATCACATGCGGATCCATCGGGCGCAGATCCCAGTTCTGTCCGAGCGGGCCCAGAATATCCGGCGGCGCCCCCACCGAGGCTTTCAGGCAATACAGCTCGCCGTCACCCCAGGTTTCGGAGCCGCCTTCTACCACGCCGACCGCCAGATCCCGGTAAAGCCCCATCGGCATCTCGTACTGCTGGCTGGTGTGGTAACACTGCGTAAACTGCGTTTCCGCCAGCCACTGCAACCACACATAAAACTCCACATCCTGCGCATGCTGTTCACAGAATGCCCTCACAGCCGGGCCCCGGGCATCATGATATTTTTCCGGCCAGCGGTTCCAGCCAAGCGCCACATCACTTTCTTTCGCCAGATACTCGTACAATGCATCAAAGGCAGCCTGCAGATACAGGCTTTCACCGCCCTGTTTGACGAAATTACCCAGGGACTTCACCTGCGGATCCTGTGGCTTACGCCCCAGGAAATGCGCGTAAGCCAGCCGTAACCCTTCTAATTTCAGCGGCATGACGTTAGCGTAATCCACCCGGTCATTCGCGCGCACCGCCTGTATGCGTTGCTGCGTCAGCGGCTGATGCCACCATTGTTGCGCCGCATCGCTTTGCCTGAAATCTTCTACCGCACTGACGTCGATATAAATCACATTCAGCCAGCGGCGGGAAGACGGGCTATAGGGGCTGGCAGCCACCGGGTTCGCCGGATACAGCGCGTGGATCGGATTAAGCCCGACAAATGCGCCGCCGCGTTGAGCGATATTTTTCAGCATCATACTGAGGTCACCGAAATCACCGATGCCCCAGTTATTTTCCGAGCGCAACGTATAGAGCTGTACGCAGGCGCCCCACAGTTTTTTACCGGCCAGCAGGGCATCCGGTTCATAACAGCGTTTCGGTGCCACAATGACCCGGCAATCCCACTGTTGCGCGTCCTGTGTCAACGTCAGCTGATGATAGCCGGCAGGAATTTTACCCGGCAGCGCCAGTGTCATTTTGCCGCTGATCCGCCCCTTTTGCGTCGTGCCGCTTTCCAGCTTCAGTGTCCAGGCATATTCGCCTTCACCGCTGACCGGTAATGCCAGACGGCTGCCCGTGACAAATACTTTGACCGACGGTACCGGTGTGGTCACCGGGCGGCTGTGTCCCGCCTCCCAGCCCATCGCCGATAACAGCTCACGCTTGGTCTCAGGGGCGATCGCCTGCTGTTTACCGTGCGCGTTAATAAAACCAGAGGCGATCCCCGCCTCCCTGGCGGCCTGCTCCAGTGCTTTGTTCTCCATGCCGGCTCCTTATCGCTTCGCCTGCCAGATCCGCTGCTGATAATCGCGGATCGAACGGTCGGAACTGAACATCCCTACGCGGGACGTGTTGAGGATAGTTTTGCGCGTCCATTCATCCTGATCGCGATACAGCGCGTCCACTTTCTGCTGTGCCGCACAGTAATCCGCAAAGTCGGCCAGCACCAGATACGGGTCGCCGCCGCCCAGCAAGCTGTCGAGCATCAGACTGAACGCCTGCTTGTCACCATTGCTGAAGAAGCCGTTTTCCAGTTCTTTGAGAATTTTATCCAGGTGCTTGTCTTTCTTGCGAATTTTAAGCGGATCGTACCCCTCCGCCTGCAAAGCTTTGACCTGATCGACGGTATGACCAAAGATGAAGATATTGTCTTCACCCACCTCTTCGGCAATCTCAACGTTCGCACCGTCGAGGGTGCCGACGGTCAGCGCACCGTTCAGTGCCAGTTTCATGTTGCCGGTACCAGATGCTTCTTTGCCCGCTGTTGAGATCTGCTCGGATACATCGGCTGCCGGGATCATCAGTTCAGCCACGGATACGCGGTAATCCGGGATAAATACCACTTTGATGCGGTCACGCACCAGCGGATCGTTATTCACTTTTTCCGCCACCTTATTGATGGCGTAGATAATATTTTTCGCCAGGTAATAACCCGGTGCCGCTTTCGCGCCGAACAGGAAGACACGCGGCACCAGGTCCATTTCCGGGTTATCACGCAACTGGCGGTACAGCGACAAAATGTGCAGCAGGTTAAGGTGCTGGCGTTTGTACTCATGCAGGCGTTTGATCTGTACATCGAAAATGGCATCAGGGTTGAGCGTCAGTCCCATTGTCTGTTGCACGTAATGCGCCAGTTTGATTTTGTTCTCACGCTTAATGGCCTGATAACGCTGACGGAACTTTTTGTTGTCGGCAAAACCTTCCAGCCCTTTCAGCGCGTCGAGGTCATTCACCCATTCCGTTTTCAGGGTGTCATCAATCAGCGATGACAGCGCAGGGTTACACTGTTTCAGCCAGCGGCGCGGTGTGATGCCGTTGGTCACGTTATGGAATTTATTCGGCCACAGCAGGTGGTATTCCGGGAACAGATCTTTGACCACCAGTTCGGAATGCAACGCTGCCACGCCGTTCACCGCAAAACCACTGACCACGCACAGATTCGCCATCCGCACTTGTTTGTCCTGATGAACTGACAGTTTTTCCCATACGGCTTTGTCACCCGGCCACTGTTTTTCGACCACCTTTTTAAAGCGGGCATTGATGGCTTTGATCAACGAGAAATGGCGGGGAAGCAGGCTGCGCACCAGTTTTTCATCCCAGCATTCCAGCGCTTCCGGCATCAGTGTGTGGTTGGTGTACGCGAATGTCTGACGGGTGATCGCCCAGGCCGCATCCCAGTCAAGCTGATGTTCGTCGAGCAAAATACGCAGCAGCTCAGGAATGGCAATGGTCGGGTGCGTATCATTGAGCTGGATGACTTCGAATTTCGGTAAATCCTCAATTTTCCGGCCAAGGAAATGATGGCGGCGCAGGATATCGGCCACCGAGCAGGCGCACTGGAAATATTGCTGCATCAGGCGCAGGCGTTTACCGGCGTCATGATTGTCATTCGGATAAAGCACTTTGGTGAGTTTGGCCGCATCAATGCCTTTTTGCTCGGCTTTAAGAAATTCACCGTCATTGAACAACGTCAGATCGAACGGATGTACGTCAGTGGCCTGCCACAGGCGCAGCGGTTGGGTGACACCATTTTTGTAACCGACTACCGGCAGATCCCAGGCTTCCCCCCGCAGGGTAAACGCGGGCTGCCAGCGTTGAACGCCCTTTTCGTTTTTCGTCAGTTTGCCGCCGAACGCGACATCTACAGACAGCGAGCTATTGTGGCTGAACCACGGATAGCTTTCGCGATGCCAGCTGTCCGGCGCTTCCTGTTGCTTACCTTCGCTGAACGACTGGCGGAAAAGACCATACTGATAGTTCAGACCATAGCCGGTCGCGGGTTGCCCGACGGTTGCCATAGAATCGAGGAAACAGGCAGCCAGACGGCCTAACCCGCCATTGCCGAGTGCCGGATCGGTTTCCTGCTCCAGCACATCGGCCAGTTCAACCCCCTGCTCTTTCAGCGCCTGACTGACCGTGTCATACCAGCCGAGATTGATCAGATTGTTTGCGGTCAGGCGCCCGATCAGGAACTCCATCGAGATATAGTTAACGTGGCGCTGAGGCTGTTTTGTCGCTTTTGCCGCAGGCTGCGCACTCAATTGTTCAGATAATGCGGCACTGGTAGCCTGCCACCACTGATGCGGTGTCATATCCTGTGCCTGTTGCAAACCGAACCCTTGCCACTGGCGTTTCAGCGCGGCTAAAAATTGCGTCTTATCTAAAGTCACCTGCATTTCATGCCTCTTTATCGGGGAATTTGTAGGGAAAGCCTGATGTTGATTATCACTATGCTGACGTGTGTATCGGTCAGCGGCATCATCCCGGTAAAGATTAGGCAGGGAGGAGAAACGGGGCGTAGCCGGAGGAGACGGAGGTTCAGGGCAAACGCCTGAAAATTTGTATTAAGAAGTGTGATGCAGAGCAACTTAACGGCATGTAAAAACGTAACATTCTTGCAATCAATGTTTCAAAGGAGGACTTTAGAAAAAGTGATTAATTACACGCTGTGAAATAAATAACACCCCTCTGTCCCTTTCTGTCAAAAGAATCGAAAAAAATGCTGATCCCTTCAAAATTAAGCCGCCCGGTGCGGCAGCAAAATACAGTAGTTCGGGAACGTCTGCTGACGAAGCTCTCGACTGCGCCGAATTATCGTCTGACCCTGGTCGCCAGTCCGGCGGGCTATGGGAAAACGACGCTGGTGGCGCACTGGGCAGCAGGCAAAAGCGATCTGGGCTGGTATTCTCTTGATGAAAGCGACAATCAGCCGGAGCGCTTTGCCTGCTATCTGATTGCTGCTGTGCAGCAGGCCTGCGGCGGACATTGCGTCAAAAGCGAAGCGCTGAGTCTGAAGCATCAGTACGCCAGTCTGCCGGCGCTGTTTGCCCAGCTTTTTGTGGAACTTTCCGACTGGCACAGCCCGTTGCTGCTGGTCATCGATGATTATCATCTGATTTCCAATGATGCCATTCATGAAGGGATGCGTTTTTTCCTGCGCCATCAGCCGGAAAATCTTTCACTGGTGGTGCTTTCACGCACCCTGCCGCCGCTGGGCATCGCCAATATGCGTGTACGCGAGCAACTGCTGGAGCTCAACGCTTCGCATCTGGCCTTTACGCATCCGGAAACACAGCAATTTTTCGATAACCGGCTGAAAGACCCGATTGAGCAGGCGGACAGTAGCCGGTTATGTGACGACGTCGCGGGATGGGCCACCGCGTTGCAACTGATTGCCCTATCGGCACGGCAGTCTTCGCACTCTTCCCAGCATTCGACCCAGCAGTCCGCACGTAAGCTGGCCGGGTTGAATGCCAGCCATCTTTCTGAATATCTGGTGGATGAAGTTCTGAATCGCGTTGATGCACCGACGCGTGATTTTCTCCTGCGCTGCTCGCTGTTGCGCTCGATGAACGATGCGCTGATTGTGCGCCTGACCGGCAGTGAAAATGGTCAGCAACGTCTGGAGGAGCTGGAGCGCCAGGGGTTATTCATTAATCGCATGGATGACAGCGGCGAATGGTTTAACTTCCACCCGCTGTTTGCCACCTTCCTGCGGCAGCGCTGTCAGTGGGAACTGGCGTCTGAGCTGCCCGCTATTCATCGCGCTGCCGCCGAAGGCTGGCTGGCACAAGGTTTCCCTGCCGAAGCGATTCATCATGCGCTGGGTGCCGAAGACACTCATCTGCTGCGCGATATTCTGCTGCAACACGCCTGGGCGCTGTTTAATCAAAGCGAACTGGCGTTGCTGGAAGAATGTCTGGCCGCCCTGCCTTACGACCGGCTGATTCAGAATCCTAAGCTGGTGCTGTTACAGGCATGGCTGGCACAAAGCCAGCACCGTTATGCTGAAGTCGACGTGCTGCTGGCTCGCGCTGAAAACGAAATGAAACAGCGTAATATTGTGATGGAACAGGCGCAGGCAGCCGAGTTTGATGCGCTGCGTGCACAGGTGGCCATCAACGACGGACGACAGGATGAAGCGGAAAAACTGGCCGCTGAGGCCCTGCGTTATCTGCCTTATGAAAGCTATTACAGCCGCATTGTGGCGACATCCGTCACCGGTGAAATCCAGCACTGCAAAGGGGATCTCACCCGCGCACTGCCGCTGATGCAACAGACCGAACAAATCGCACGCCGTTACGAAGCCTATCACTACGCTTTATGGGCGCTGCTGCAACAGAGTGAGATCCTGATTGCTCAGGGTTTTTTGCAGGCCGCGTTTGAGATGCAGGATCGCGCTTTTGAACTGGTACGCGAACAGCATCTGGAACAATTGCCGATGCACGAATTTTTACTGCGTTTACGTTCACAACTTTTGTGGTCGTGGTCGCGGCTCGATGATGCGGAAGAAGCCGCGCGTGAAGGGCTTAATGTGCTGACCAACTTCCAGCCACAGCAGCAGTTGCAATGTCTGGCGATGCTGGCGAAATGTTCGCTGGCACGCGGCCAGCTCGACAATGCCCATCACCATTTGCAGCGCTGTGAAGCGTTGCTGAAAACGGGTCAGTATCACATCGACTGGCTGACCAATACCGATAAGCCACGTGTGATTTACTGGCAGATGATTGGCGATAAAAACGCGGCACGTCAGTGGCTGCAACAGGCGCGTAAACCGGATATGGCGGATAACCATTTTCAGCAAGGTCAGTGGCGCAACATCGCCCGTGTACAAATTTTGCTGGAAAAGTTTGATGAAGCAGAAGTGGTGCTGGATGAACTGAATCTGAATGCCCGGCAGCTGCGCCTGACCAGCGATCTCAACCGCAATTTACTGCTGAGTAACTTACTTTACTGGCAAACCGGGCGCAGAAGTGACGCCCAAAAGGTATTGATCGAAGCGCTGTCACTGGCGAACCGCACCGGTTTTATCAGCCATTTCGTCATTGAAGGGGAAATGATGGCGCAACAACTGCGCCAGCTGATCCAGCTTAATCTGTTGCCGGAGCTGGAACAGCGTCGCGCCCAACAGATTTTGCGCGAAATTAACCAGCATCACCGCCATAAGTTTGCCCATTTCGACGAAGGCTTTGTGAACAAACTACTGACCCATCCGCAGGTGCCGGAACTTATCCGCACCAGCCCGCTGACTCAGCGCGAATGGCAGGTTCTGGGGCTGATTTACTCCGGCTACAGTAATGACCAGATTGCCGGTGAGCTGGATGTAGCCTCGACGACGATCAAAACGCATATCCGTAATCTCTACCAGAAACTGGGCGTCGCACACCGGCAGGAAGCGGTACAGCAGGCTCAGCATCTGTTACAAGTCATGGGCTACGGCGCGTAATTATCCCGTCGGCAGACATCGCGATTTAGCCGCTTTCATAACACATCATCAAAATAAGTTGATGTGTTATGCCTATTTTTCATTAGCGCACATTTTTTACTCAAAAATAAAATCCGGTGATATAATGTGACCGTCGTCACATAATTGTAATTCACCATTTCTTCAGTAAAGCCCATTGCCCGCCTGTTGTAGCAGTCCTCCGGCTGTTTTTTGGCTTCGTGCAAGCGGCTGTAGTGAGTAAGGATTTTATCGATGGGTACATTAACTGCCGGGATTTTAATGATGCGCTGGGAATTGCTGAGCGCCTTTTTGATGTTCTGCACCAGCCAGCTTAATATTGTTTGTCGCCAGTCCAGCCGCAATACCATGGCATTCGTTTGCAGCGGTATCGGTCTGACCGTGACCTGTTTTTTTGTCATGAGCCTGATGGGCATGAGCTACAACGCCGTTGCCATCGCGCAGTTCTGGGCAAACACCAAAGACGTTTTCTTTGATGTCATGAGTAAAACCCCGACCGATATGTCTTACTACTATTAGTCTGATGTCCTTAGCGGATATTCCTGAATATTAAAGGGCAGAGCCGTATGTGCTGCCCTTTTGTATTATCCACGCGCTTCCCCCGCCAGACTTTTGATGCTTATTTGTTCAGCCAGATGTCATGTAATCCTAAATATAAAAATTTGCGTGATGCATCAAAGGTCTTTTTGTATCTATCATTCTGATTACCTGTAAATTGCGGGATGTCCCGAAAGGTAAAAAGATATTGTGTTGGCGTCTAAACTATTCATTGCTAATAGTTGAACGGACGTATTAGATTCTCACTCTATACTTTTCTTAGAATGATCATTGCTTTGTTTGCTTCAGGCTGCTGAATTTTCTCTGATTTAGCTCCCCTGTTTATGGCTGAAGGAATTCCGATGAATACGCATCACATGCTTGGCGCGTTAGTGTTACTGGTAAGTTCTGCTTCTTCTCTCGCCGTTGAAACAACGGGCATACCTCAGGATCAGGTGAAAGAACGCAACGCGTTCATTGCTGACCTGATGAAAAAAATGACCCTTGATGAAAAAATCGGTCAGCTGAATCTGGTCACTGTGGGGCCTGAGTACCAAAAAGAAGCGATTATGGCTGACATCCGCGCCGGTAAAGTCGGTGGCGTGTTTAATACTGTAACGAAACCTGATATTCGCCGTATGCAGGATCAGGTGCAGTACAGCCGCCTGAAAATCCCACCGTTTTATGCCTATGATGTGGTGCATGGTCAGCGCACCATTTTTCCTATCAGCCTCGGTCTGGCGGCGAGTTGGGACATGCAGGCAGTTGCCACCAGCGCACGCATTTCGGCACTGGAAACGGCAGCCGATGGCCTGAACATGACGTTCTCACCGATGGTCGATATTACCCGTGATCCGCGCTGGGGGCGTGTCTCAGAAGGTTTCGGCGAAGATACCTATCTGACCTCGCGCCTCGCGCATGAAATGGTTACCGGTTATCAGGGCAAAGATCCGTCTGCTCCTGATGCCGTCATGGCAAACGTCAAGCACTATGCGTTGTACGGTGCTGTCGAAGGCGGTCGTGAATACAACACCGTCGATATGAGCCTGACCCGCATGTTCAATGATTACATGCCGCCGTATAAAGCGGCAGTGGATGCCGGTGCCGGCGGTGTAATGGTGGCGCTCAACAGCGTTAACGGCATTCCCGCCACCTCGAATACCTGGTTACTGAAAGATATTCTGCGCGACGACTGGCAGTTCAGGGGCCTGACCGTCAGTGATCACGGGGCTATTGGCGGGCTGGTCAAACACGGCGTGGCCGAAGATGATCGTCAGGCTGCCGCGATGGCGCTGAAAGCCGGTGTCGATATGGACATGGCCGACAATATGTACGGTAAATACCTGAAAGGCTTACTTGCCGACGGTCTGGTCAGCCAAAAAGATATTGATCGCGCCGTTCGCGATGTTCTGGCCGCAAAATGGGATATGGGGCTGTTTGTCGATGAATATCGTCATTTAGGCCCGCAGTCGAGCGACCCGGCGGACACCAATGCCGAGAGCCGTCTGCATCGCCAGGAGGCACGCGAAGTGGCGCGAACGTCGCTGGTACTGCTGAAAAATAACAATCAAACGTTGCCGTTACAGAAAAAAGGCACGATTGCCGTCGTTGGCGCCCTGGCTGACAGCAAACGTGACGTAATGGGCAGCTGGTCTGCAGCCGGTAAAGCGGCGCAGGCTGTGACGGTATTGCAAGGCATGAAAGATGTACTCGGCGATAAAGGCACCATCCTGTATGCCCGGGGAGCCAACGTCACTAACGATCAGGCTATGGTCGATTTTCTGAACTCTTACGAGAAACAGGTAATCAACGATCCGCGCAAACCGCAGGATATGATTGACGAAGCGGTGAAAACGGCCGAAAAAGCTGACGTTGTGGTCGCCGTCGTCGGTGAAGCACAAGGCATGGCACACGAAGCGTCCAGTCGTTCAGATATCAACATTCCTCAAAGCCAGCGGGACCTGCTCAAGGCATTGAAAGCCACCGGTAAGCCGCTGGTTATCGTGTTAATGAATGGCCGCCCTCTGACCCTGACGTGGGAAAACGAAATTTCTGACGCTATGCTGGAAACCTGGTTCAGCGGCACCGAAGGGGGACATGCGATTGCCGACGTTCTGTTTGGTGATTACAATCCGTCAGGCAAACTGCCGATGACCTTCCCGCGCTCTGTCGGGCAAATTCCTTTGTATAACAGCGTGCTCAATACCGGCCGTCCGTTTAATCCGCAACATCCGGATAAATACACCACCCGTTATTTTGATATCACCAACGGCCCGCTGTTCCCGTTCGGTTATGGTCTGAGCTACACCCGTTTCAGTGTGTCTGACGTGAGTTTGTCGTCCACCACGATGGATGCCAGCCACCCGCTGACGGCCAGCGTGACGGTGAAAAACACCGGTAAAGTCAGTGGTGCCACTATCGTTCAGATGTACCTGCAGGATGTGACGGCGTCGATCAGCCGTCCGGTTAAGGAGTTGAAAAACTTTGAGAAAATCAACCTGCAGCCGGGTGAAGAAAAAACCGTTACATTTGCGATCAACGAAAAAGATTTACGTTTCTACAACGACAAGTTGAAATGGGCTTCAGAGCCAGGAAAATTCAATGTATTTGTGGGGTTAGATTCGCAGGATGTGGAAAAAACCAGTTTCCTGCTGAAATAACTTTCCGGGCCTGTAACCGGGCCCGGAACACAATCGCAAAGCTTCCTCTTTCAGGCGGTAGTCCGGCAACGGAGGCCGCCTGTTCTGAGCAGTAATATCTGTCCGGTTACTGGATATATAACCGACAGTTGCTAACCTTTAATTCAATGTGTTACGCCATTCCGCGCCTATCCGTTTTTTATGGCGTGTTGCGGGTGAGCTGAACAGAGTAAGCTCCGTCTGTGCTGACTGTCGCCTGTCGCCACACTGGCGGCGTATAGCGTTCTTTGCGGAGAAACATTCATGGCCGACTCTCAAGATGCTTCCCTTCTGTACCTGCATTTTGGTACACCACGCCCTTATTGGCGACTGGGTTCAGACAGCAATGCCCTTGAGTTATCTGCAGAGAAAGGCGTCGTCAATATTACTATCCCCCTGACACAATGGCAGGCCGGGAAAATAAGGCAACTGACCGGAATCACCTCAAGTTTTACGCTGGATATCACCCTGTTCGGATCACCTGTATGTCTGTATCTTGTCGGGCGCAAAACCGACAGCAAAGCCTGGGCCGGTACGGCCTCCGCCTATCAGGACACCGCGTCTGTCGCCCATGATCTTGAAGTCGGTCTGACCTTTGCTGAACAGGTGGTTTCCGAAGCCAATTCCGTGATTGTCATTATCGATCAGGAAGGCAAAGTCCACCGTTTTAACCGTCTGAGTGAGGAATATACCGGCCTGCGCGAAGAAGATGTTATCGGGCGAAGCGCCTATGACTTATTCATGTCCATGGAAGAAGGTCTGGCTTCACGCCAGAACATCACGGGTTTTTTCCAGCATCAGCAGTCTTACGAAGTGGAACGCTGGATCAACACCGTCAAGGGCCAGCGCCTGTTCCTGTTTCGTAATAAATTCGTCCACAGCGGCAGCGGTAAACAACAAAAATATTTGATTTGCTCCGGCTCTGACATCACAGACGAACGTAAGGCGCAGGAGCGTTTACGCGTGCTGGCAAACACCGATCTGGTCACCGGTTTCGCTAACCGTAATGCCTTGCAGGAATCCCTTGCCAGAGCACTTCTCGATCGTGGTGAAAACAAAGTCGGGTTGATTTATCTGGATCTGGATAACTTCAAAAAAGTTAACGATGCCTACGGACATATGTTTGGTGATCATCTGCTGCGGGCTGTCTCTGACGCCATTCAGGATTGCCTGTCGCCCAACGATAAACTGGCGCGACTCGGTGGCGATGAATTTATTATTCTCAGCACCCATGCTGAGATAAAAATGCTGGAAGCACTGAGTCAGCGGGTGCTGCGCAGGCTCAGTTTGCCGTTCCGTATTGGACTGATTGAAGTGTACACCGCCTGTTCAGCCGGTATTGCGATTTGCCCGGAACACGGTACTGACGGCGACACACTGTTACAAAACGCCGATACCGCCATGTACGCGGCCAAGGAAAAAGGCAAAAATGTACACTGTGTATTCTCATCAGGCATGAATGAAAAAGCCTCTGAATACATGTGGTTAGATACACACTTACGCAAAGCCCTGTCTGAGAAAGACCAGCTGGTTTTATACTATCAGCCAAAAGTGTCGCTTTACGGCAACGTGCAAAGCGTGGAAGCGCTGCTGCGCTGGAATTCTCCGGAACGCGGCCTGATCCAGCCTCAGAGCTTTATTTCCTATGCCGAAGAATCGGGGCTCATCACGCCAATCGGTAAATGGGTGATTGAAACGGCAACCCGTCAGGCCACTGAATGGCAGAAAAAAGGGCTAAATTTGCGTGTGGCGGTAAACCTTTCCGGACGCCAGCTCAACAACGGTTCATTCATCACCACATTGTCGGATGCCATGAAAAATGCAGGTATGAAAGGCTGTCTGCTGGATTTCGAACTGACAGAAAGCTGCCTGGTGGAAGACGAAAGTGCAGCAGTCGCCATGATTAACCAATTGCATAAACTGGGCGCGCAGGTGCATCTGGATGATTTCGGCACCGGCTATTCTTCACTGTCACAACTGGCGAGGATCCCCCTTGACTGCATCAAACTGGATCAAAGCTTTATCCGTGGCATCAATGACAATACGGTGTCTCAGGCACTGGTGCGGGCGATTGTGGCGGTGGCAAAAACGCTGCAACTGACGGTGGTCGCGGAGGGGGTGGAAACGGCGGAAGAAGAAAAGTTGATTGACGAAATCGGTGTGGACAGCAAACAGGGCTTTTTGTACGCCAAGCCAATGCCCGCGAATGAGCTGGAGCACTGGCTTGAGGAAAAAACAGGTGCTTCACCCCATATTTTTAAACATAAAGCAAAACAGAAATAGCGCCAGTGACGGGCTGTCTCTGTTGCTAGCCGGTTTTACGCAATGATGCCGTATGCCGGTTTTGCAGCATGACCAGACGCTCCATATAACTCAGATCTTTCTCCTCCAGAGTAAATGCGGCATCCACCCAATCCTCTGTAATATCCATCAGTTCTGAACGTGATAATTGCAATACACGCTGGCGTGCGCGGATCATTGCCCGGATACCGTTGAGCTTTGGCCGCAAAACATCCATAAACGTACGCGTGGCGTTGAAGGCTTCCCCCGGCTGGAATAACACATCCACCAGTCCGCGGCTTTCAAACCATTCGGCAGTATGCGACTCGCCGGTGGAAATCAGTTCCTCCGCCAGCTTCATCCCCGCCTTACGTGACACCAGTGAGTAACCGCCCATTCCCGGGAAAAGGTTAAACGCGATCTCGGGGAACCCCATCCGGGCCGTATTCTGCGCCAGCACATAATGGTGCGCCAGCGCGGCTTCAAAGCCACCGCCAAGGGCTGTACCTTCGATCATCGACAAACTGATCGCTCCCACGTCAAATCCGCGCGCAGCAGCATGTACGCAGTCCACACAGGATCTGGCGTAAGCACGTAACGTCTCGCGTTTGTTATTGACGATGGATTCCACAAAGAAACTCAGATCACCTCCCACATTGTACATATTGGGCACCAAAGAGCCGGTAACCCAAAAATCAAAACGCAGCCCCGACGCTTTTGCGGCATAAGTCAGCGTCATGATGTCTTCAATGAGTTCATGATTAAAACAGGGGCGTGGATAAGACCTGAGCATCATCCACATGACATTACGACCTTCTTCATAATAGGCTGCAATCTGGGACAAATGCCCGGCTTCGGTGAACGGGCGGCAGGCTGTATGGTCAATAAGATTCATAATATATATCCAGGTTAGAAATGAATTTTAGGGTGAAGCAGCTCCAGCCTAGTCCAGCTCTAACCCGAACTGAATCGATTCGATATCGTTTTATAAAAATAATCCTAACACGCACAAATCCCTAAAAAAATGTTAAAAATAAATGACCTGCAATAAGACGCATACTGTGTAAAAACAAAGAAATAACTATTTCACCTGTCATGTTTTGCTGTTTTCCGCCCTCAAAAATTATCGCTGCTCATGAATAAACGGCGATAAATAATAGGCATCATCGTTAATTCATTCCCAGCAGATTGCGCACAGTGATACATATCACAGTCATTACACACTGACTTTCCAATTACTCTGCCAGCAGCTAAATTGAATTCATCTCATCCGACCACTTAAGAGAATTCCATGACTGAACGCGCTTCGCTGTTTTATCCGCACCTGCTGGCGCCGCTGGATTTAGGTTTTACCCGACTTAAAAACCGTGTGCTGATGGGTTCAATGCATACCGGGCTGGAAGAACGGGAAGACGGGCCTGAACGTCTGGCGGCCTTTTATGCCGAACGCGCCGCCGCTGGTGTCGGGCTGATTGTCACCGGCGGCATTTCCCCCAACGCGCAGGGCGTGGTGTATCAGGGCGGCTCCGTTCTCGCCGAACAGGAACACATCACGCATCACCGTATAGTGACTGACGCGGTTCATGCTGCTGGCGGTAAAATTGCGCTACAGATCCTTCACGCGGGCCGCTACAGCTATCAGCCACACCCCGTTGCCCCCTCAGCCCTTCAGGCACCGATCAACCGTTTTACGCCGCATGCGCTGACTGAAGAGGAAATCGAATCCACGCTGGCGGATTTCGCCCGCTGCGCGCGGCTGGCGAAAGAATCGGGTTATGACGGTGTGGAAATCATGGGGTCAGAAGGCTATCTGATTAATCAGTTTCTCGCCGCGCGCACCAACCAGCGCACAGACCGCTGGGGCGGTTCTGCTGATAACCGCATGCGGTTTGCCACCGAAGCCGTGCGCCGCGTACGTGAAACCTGCGGCCGGGAATTCATCATTATTTATCGCTTATCCATGCTCGACCTGGTCGAAGAAGGCTCGGACTGGCAGGAAGTCGAAATACTGGCTCAGCGTATCGAACAGGCGGGCGCAAGCATCATCAATACCGGCATCGGCTGGCATGAAGCGCGTATTCCGACCATTGCCACCCTGGTGCCACGCGCGGCGTTCAGCTGGGTGACGCAAAAACTGATGGGCAAAGTCGGGATTCCGCTGATCACCACCAACCGCATTAATGACCCGGAAGTGGCGGAGAAAATCCTCGCCGAAGGCTGTGCGGATATGGTCTCGATGGCGCGTCCGTTCCTTGCCGATCCGGCGTTTGTCGAAAAAGCCGCACAAGGGCGTGCTGATGAAATCAATACCTGCATCGGCTGCAATCAGGCCTGTCTGGATCAGATCTTCGCCGGGGAAGTCACCTCGTGTCTGGTGAACCCGCGCGCCTGTCGGGAAACGCTGTTACCGGTCAGCCGTGCCACAGTCCTCAGACGTCTGGCCGTGGTAGGCTCCGGACCCGCCGGCCTGGCCTTTGCCACCACCGCCGCCAGCCGCGGGCATCACGTCACATTATTTGAGGCACACAATGAAATCGGCGGGCAGTTTAATATCGCCAAACAGATCCCCGGTAAAGAAGAGTTTTATCAGACGCTGCGTTATTACGCGCGGCAACTGACATTATTAGGCGTGACATTGCGTCTGGGCGAAACCGTGGATGCCAGCCAGCTAACAGACTATGACGACGTGATCCTCGCTTGTGGTATTTCGCCGCGCCTGCCGGATATTGCGGGCATCGATCACCCGAGCGTACTGACTTATCTCGACGTGCTGCGCGATAAAAAACCGGTCGGGCAGCGTGTCGCGATTATTGGTGCCGGTGGCATTGGTTTTGATACCGCCGCATATCTGATCCACCACGGCTCGTCGTCGAGTCTCAGCACCCAGGCTTTCAGCCAGGAATGGGGAATCGACCAGAGCCTGACGCATCGCGGCGGCCTGGCACCGCAGGGGCCACAGCCGGAACACGCCGCGCGGGATATCGTTTTGCTGCAACGCAAAACCACTAAGGTCGGTGCGGGCCTGGGGAAAACCACCGGCTGGATCCACCGCGCCAGTCTGTTGCAACGCGGCGTGAAAATGCAAAGTGGGGTCAGTTATGAACGCATTGACGATGCGGGTTTGCATCTGATGATGAACGGTGAACCGGTGTGTCTGGAAGTGGATAACATTATTATCTGCGCCGGGCAGGAACCCCAGCGCGCGTTGTATCAGCCATTGCAGGAGGCCGGTCAAACTGTACATCTGATTGGTGGCGCAGACGTGGCCGTCGAACTCGATGCCCGCCGTGCTATCGATCAGGGTACCCGGCTGGCACTGAAAATTTAGTAGTAAAATTTATGTTTTGTTATATATTTTTCATTACCCCCAATAATTGGGGGTTAATTGGGGGGATATAGTTTTGGGCTAATCACTTAATTACTGTTTCCCATTTCATGGATGACACATATAAACAATCTGCGCTGAACAGCATAACCGCTGGTAATACCTATATTCATGGCAAATCGTCACCCTCTATATTTCATCCGGGGAAGACAAGGATGCCATCAATTTTATTCACCAGTTGAATGATTGTATTTATCAAAGGATATAGAACATGCCTTCCGACCTCACTCTACATACGCAACAACACTTATGCTCTACTGATACACCCATTTCTGTTGAAAATATTAATCTTCAGGGAAATATTTTAGAGGTCCCTCGTGATATAACACTCATCCAGAATATATGTTTTGGTTCTTCACCTCATGTCAATATGTCCTCTCTTTCTCGTCATGGTACAGGCAGAACGCTTGAAAGGATACAGAGTTCATTTTCCAGTCAGTATCATCTGAGGCAATTTGATATCAGTATTGACACCCCAAATTATTCACATCATGGAAGTTCAAACAAGACAATCAGACAAAATGCGTTACAATCAGGTTTCATTTCCCAGGAACATGAGAAAAATAACACCGTAATTAAATTTCACCTCCCGGCCCAGACAGGTAATTTCCGCACGGAACTTGCCCATCATAATAAATTAGGCATGCATGTAGATTCATCTTATAGCTTTAAAATGAAAGTGGGACAGGCCGCCAACGATGTGATTTTCTTTCAGGTCCGCGAACCTGGCGGCCTCATGAAGACCATGGGGAAAGATCGCCCTCCCATATCCCTTCATTTGATCGAGGGTAAAAAGATAAAGATCGTCGTAAATTCTATCTATGGACAACAAACAAACAAGATAATCGCTACTCTGGCCTGTCCTGATGCCTGGAACCAATTTCAAATAAAAATAACGTGGGATAAAAGAAAGCCTTTTATTGAACTATTGATCAATGGGAAAAATATGTTTTCAACTTCCTGCGCATTTGGTTCCCCTACATCTGAAAAACATTATTCTAAGTTTGGAGTTTACATCCCTAATCAGAAAAAAGTCGAGGGCATAAAATCAACATCTATATATTTTGACAACGTCCGTGAGGTTCATCGTAAATATATTCCCAGCCAGACAGGAAAACACAGACATCATTATTAAGTTATTACGAACAGTGTAGTCTCTGAGCCGCCCGCCGGAACCATGTCGGAGCCGGCGGGCGCATGTCAGTGATGCGACGCCGTTTTCACAGAACGCAAAATCACGAATTTCTGGTTGGTGGCGATCGTCGTGCAGTTGCCGAACAGACGACGTAACTTCTGGTAGTAATCCAGATGGCGGTTGCCGACGATACGCAGTTCGCCGCCGGTTTGCAGGCAACGCTTGGCATCGCAGAACATGCGCCAGGCGGTGTCATCGCTGATGACCGTGCCCTGATGGAACGGCGGGTTACACAGCACGGCGTGCAGCGTTTCACGTTCGACACCGGCCAGCATGTTATTTACTTCGAAATGGCAGCGGCTGACATCCTGCGGCAGGTTGTTTTCGACGTTAATACGGCTCGATTCCACCGCCATATAGGATTCATCGACGAACAGCATTTCCGCATCGGGATTCAGCGCCAGTGCGGTCATGCCGATCACGCCGTTACCACACCCCAGGTCCGCCATGCGCCCCTGGATGCCTTCCGGCAGATGCTGCATGAAGAAACGCGCGCCAATATCCAGACCGCCGCGTGAGAACACGTTGGCATGGTTGGAAATACGGAACTCGCTGTCATCCAGCGCCCATTCAGAAATCACCGGCTCAGCGGTTTGCGCAGGCAAAGTGGCTTCACAATGGATCAGACGGGCTTTTTTCCACGCCAGACTGGTTTTGGTAGGACCGAGAATTTTCTCGAACAACTGCAACGTTGACGTATGAATGTCGCGGGCTTTCGCGCCGGCGATAATCTGCGTGCCCGGCGTCACGACTTCACGCAGCGCCAGCAATTGTTGTTCCAGCAGTGCCAGGGTTTTTGGCACTTTGATGACGACCAGACCCGGGTTGATCGGCAACGGCACCAGACTGCTTTGCGTTGCCACACTGTCTTCGTCAAAACCGTTAATGCGCAGATTATGGCGCATCGCCAGCTGGCTCATAAAGGAATCGTTGATACTGGTCGGATTGTGCGGCTGCAATGCGCAGGCCAGAGTGCCAAAAGCATCGTTGAAAATTAGCAGCGGACGGCCGTTGAGCGCATCAGTATTCAGGTTTTGCAGCAAATATTCATCGGCCGCTTCCCATGCCTGTAACTGCGTTGCCGCTTCTTCCAGCGGATAACGTTCCAGACGCAGTTGCAGTAACTGACCACCGGTTTCGGTTTCAAATTGGCTCATTGGCCCTCCTCATATTCAATTTGCGCTGTTTATCCCTTAATTTGGTCTATCAGTAAAACGTTTTTTCAGTTAAAAAGGGGTTTAATGGCCGGATGCGTGTGATCGTTGCAAAAACAACGCTGGCCGGTACGGCAACTTTTCCCCCGGTAATAAGAGATAAAGCAAACAGTTATGCCTGAATTGACCTATCTTCAAGGCTATCCGGAGTCGCTTCAGGCTCAGGTGCGTCAGTTAATCGACCAGGAACGTTTAGGTAAAGTCTTGCTGACGCGATATCCGGAACCGCACGAGCTGACCACCGACAAATCGCTCTATCAGTATACGCTGGACCTGAAAAACCAGTTTTTGCGCAGTTCATCGCCGTTAAGCAAAGTGGCTTACGACAATAAAATTCATGTGATGAAGCACGCACTGGGGCTGCATACCGCGATATCCCGTATTCAGGGCGGCAAGCTGAAAGCCAAAGCGGAAATCCGTGTAGCGACAGTGTTTAAAAGCGCGCCGGAAGCATTTCTGAAAATGATCGTGGTGCATGAACTCGCGCACCTGAAAGAAAAAGAACACAACAAAGCGTTCTACAGCCTGTGCTGTCATATGACGCCTGACTATCATCAGTTAGAGTTCGACACGCGCATGTACCTGACGCATCTGGAAGTTTTCGGTAAGTTATACACCTAAATGAGATCTCAACTTATCTATACGGAATATATATGATTCGTTTTGCGGTTGTTGGTACCAACTGGATCACCCAGCGTTTTATTGATGCCGCACACGAGAGCGGTAAGATGAAGTTAACCGCGATTTATTCCCGCACGCTGGAAGGCGCTAAAAAGCTTGGCGAGGATTATCCGGTTGAGCATTATTTTGATTCCCTTGAAGAAATGGCAGTATCCGATCTGATTGATGCGGTGTATATCGCCAGTCCGAATTCCCTGCACTACCCGCAGTCTCTGTTGTTCCTCAGCCACAAAAAGCATGTGATTTGCGAAAAGCCGCTGGCGTCCAATCTGCGCGAAGCCGAAAGCCTGATCGCCTGTGCGAAAGAGAACAACGTGGTGCTGTTCGAAGCCTTTAAAACTGCCTATCTGCCCAACTTTCTGCATATGAAAGGTGCGCTGAACCGTATCGGTAAACTGCGTAAAGCCATTCTGAATTACTGCCAGTATTCCTCACGTTATCCGCGTTATCTGGCCGGTGAAAACCCGAATACCTTTAACCCGGCGTTTTCCAATGGCTCGATCATGGATATCGGTTATTACTGTCTGGCGAGTGCCATTTCATTGTTTGGCGAACCGGAATCGGTGAAAGCCACGGCGACCTTGCTGGAAAGCGGCGTTGATGGTCAGGGAACGGTCATCCTGTCATATGCTGATGATTTCGAAGTGGTGATCCACCATTCCAAAATCAGCGATTCCCATTTGCCGAGTGAGATCCAGGGCGAAGACGGTACGTTGCAGATGGAAAAACTGTCTGAATGCCAGACGCTCAGCCTGACGCCACGCGGCAGCCAGAAGCTGGATCTGACCCAACCGCAGCACATCAACACCATGTTGTATGAGGCAGAAACGTTTGCGATTCTGGTCGACAGCCAGTTTGTCGCGCATCCGGGGCTGGAAGTCTCGCGTATCACCGCCAAAGTGCTGACGGAAATCCGCCGTCAGACCGGCGTGGTGTTCCCGGCCGATACCCAGCCTTAATGTTCAGTCATAATCGGGAGTAACAGATGATTGCACCCAGTCAGAAACCTCTGCTGATTTTGCAGACCGGCCACGCGCCGGAACCTATCCGACGTGCGCACGATAACTTTCCGCAGATGTTTATCCGTCAGGGCGATATTGACGCACAGCAGGTTGTGATTGTGGACTTACAGGCAGGTGAACGTCCGCTGCCGCCGGAAAACTATTGCGGGGCGATCATTACCGGTTCACGCAGCATGGTGACCGAGCATCTGGCATGGAGCGAAGAAGCGGCGGATTGGGTACGGCTGGGGATGTTGCAGGAATTACCGATGTTCGGTGCCTGCTACGGCCATCAGCTGATGGCATACGCGCTGGGCGGCGAGGTGGATTACCATCCGCAAGGCATTGAAGTCGGTACCCATGAGGTGACGCTGACGCCGGACGGGCATCTTGATCCGCTGGTATCGCAGCTTCCGGCGCAGTTCGCCACAAATCTTATCCACCTGCAAACCGTCATAACCCCGCCCGCGACGGCGAAGGTGCTGGCAAAAACGCTGCACGATCCGCATCAGATCCTGCGCTATGGCCCGAACGCCATCAGCACGCAGTTTCACCCTGAATTCAGTCTGGCGGTCATGAAGACATATTTGTCCTGGCTGGGTTCCATTGCCGAAGATGATCATGTCGATTTTGCGCATCAGGCTCAGCAACTTAGCGAAACACCGCTCAGCCGCAGCCTGCTGCTTTCCTTTGTCGGCGCACTCGGTAAACGTCAGGCACTGGCGGGTTAATAGTCTAAAATGTTTCTGAATATTTGACATCTGACACATTTTGCATTAATTTGCGAACTGCAAAGGGGAGTAACTTCTTCGCCGGATAATCGTCATTACGGTGCCTGGATCCGCGCTTAAGCGCCATCTCAGCCACCCGGTTACCGGGACAACCCACTAATTAATGTTTACCCGAATAATTCGAGTTGCAGGTAGGCGGTAAGCGAACGAATCCCGATGAGCTGACACAGGTCAGTGATTCGGGTGAGCGAACGCAGCCAACAACCCTGCGGCTCGAAGGATGAAGGGGAAACGGGTTGTAAGTGAGACCTTGCCGGAAGGCGAGGTTGCTCACAGCTCAAAAAATGAGCGGCTAACGTCTTCTGACGCTGGCCGTTTTTTTTTGATGTTTTTTCGAGGATGACGCAATGATGAACTCCGTAGGCAACCCGATGTTGTGGGGCTCTTTTGCCGTGGTAGTGATAATTATGCTCGCTTTCGACCTGCTGTTACAGGGTCGCAAAGGCGCGCAAACCATGAGTATGAAAAGCGCCGCGCTGTGGTCGCTGGTGTGGATAGGCCTGTCGTTGCTGTTCAATTTCGGCTTCTGGTGGTACCTCAACGGCGAGTTTGGTCGCGAGGTGGCCGACGCCAAGGCCACGATGTTCCTGACCGGTTATCTGCTGGAAAAAGCACTGGCGGTGGATAACGTCTTCGTCTGGCTGATCCTGTTCAGCTACTTCTCCATTCCGGCCAACCTGCAACGCCGCGTACTGGTGTACGGTGTGCTCGGCGCTATCGTCCTGCGTACCGGCATGATTTTCGCCGGAAGCTGGCTGGTGGGGCAATTTAGCTGGATTTTGTACGTGTTTGGCGCGTTCCTGCTGTTCACCGGGATCAAGATGGCGCTGGCGAAAGAAGACGACGGTGAGGTTGGTGAGAAACCGATGATCCGCTGGCTGCGCAGCAAAATGCGCATGACCGACGAGTTGCAGGGTGAGAAATTCTTCGTGCGCCGTAACGGTATTCTGTTCGCCACCCCGCTGTTGCTGGTGCTGATCATGGTCGAACTGAGCGACGTCATTTTCGCGGTCGACAGCATCCCGGCGATTTTCGCGGTGACCACCGACCCGTTCATCGTGCTGACCTCTAACCTGTTCGCGATCCTCGGTCTGCGTGCGATGTACTTCCTGCTGGCAGGCGTGGCAGAACGTTTCTCAATGCTGAAATACGGTCTGGCAGTGATCCTGATTTTCATCGGTATCAAGATGCTGCTGCTCGACGTGTTCCACATTCCGGTGGGTATTTCACTGGGCGTGATCGCGTCGATTCTGATCATCACCTTGCTGATTAACACCTGGGTGAACCGTCGTAACGATCGCAAGAACAATGCACAGTCGTAAAATTTCAAACTGATTAATGCAAAGCGCGGCCGCTTCACCGGTCGCGCTTTTTAGCATTCAGGATAGAATTTTAAAGATTACTGCCAGCCGTAACGGCGCACGAACCAGCCTTTCACGCACTGAGTCAGCACCATGTAGCCTGCCAGAATCGCGATCAGCCACGGGAAGTAGCTCAGCGGCAGTGCCTGCAATTGCAGGAATCCGGCCACCGGTGAGTAGATCAGTGCAATACCCGTGATCACCACCATCAGCGTCATGATGCACAGCGGCCAGGACGCACGGCTCTGAATGAACGGCACTTTACGTGTACGGATCATATGTACGATCAGCGTCTGCGACAGCAATCCTTCAATGAACCAGCCGGACTGGAACAACGTCTGCGCTTCAACAGTATTGGCTTTAAACACCCACCACATCAGGCTGAAGGTCAGGATATCGAATACGGAACTGATCGGCCCGAAGAACACCATAAAACGGCCGATATCTCCGGCATTCCAGCGCTGCGGTTTCGCCAGTTGTTCTTCATCGACGTTATCAAACGGGATCGCCACCTGAGACACATCGTAAATCAGGTTCTGAATGAGCAGATGCAGCGGCAGCATCGGCAGGAACGGCAGGAAGGCGCTGGCGACTAACACGCTGAATACGTTACCGAAGTTGGAACTGGCGGTCATTTTAATGTATTTCAACATGTTGGCGAACGTTCTGCGCCCTTCCGTCACGCCCTGCTCCAGCACCATCAGGCTTTTTTCCAGCAAAATGATATCAGCCGCCTCTTTGGCGATATCCACCGCCGAATCCACGGAAATACCGATATCCGCCGCACGCAGCGCCGGAGCATCGTTAATGCCGTCGCCCATAAATCCGACCACATGCCCTTCATCGCGCAGAACGCGCACAATGCGTTCTTTGTGCATTGGCGTCAGTTTGGCAAACACCGTGGTTTCCCGGGCCACATGCAGAAGCTGCACATCATCAAGCGCGTCAATGTCACTGCCGATGACCACTTTATCAGCCTGTAATCCGACATCCTTGCAAACTTTACGCGCCACCAGCGGATTATCGCCGGTGAGGATTTTCACCGTCACGCCTTTGCGTTGCAGTGCGTCCAGCGCGGGCGCGGTGCTCTCTTTTGGCGGATCGAGGAATGCGATGTAACCGGCCAGAATCAGGCTGGACTCATCGGTCACGCCATAGCCCTGCGTACGCGATGGCATCACTTTATGCGCCACCGCCACCACGCGCAGGCCCTGCTGATTGAGATCGTCAGTGATACGGCGGATGCGCGCCAGCAACACATCGGTCAGCGGCACAATCTCACCGTTGAGCTGCACCAGCGTACAAATCGACAGCATTTCTTCCAGTGCGCCTTTGCAGATCAGGCGATGATTCTGGTCATTTTCTGCGACGACAACAGACATCCGCCGGCGATCGAAATCGAACGGGATCTCATCCACTTTCAGTGAACTATGCCCCGGATGCGGATCGCCCGCATCCAGCACCGCCACATCCAGCAAGTTTTTCAAACCGGTCTGGTAATGGCTGTTCAGCCATGCCAGATGCAGTACCTCGTCACTGGTCACGCCGAGCACGTCAGTGTGGCGCTCGAGCACGATTTTATCCTGCGTCAGCGTGCCGGTTTTATCGGTGCAAAGGATATCCATTGCACCGAAGTTCTGGATCGCATCCAGGCGTTTGACGATCACTTTCTGGCGTGACAGTTTTACCGCGCCTTTCGCCAGCGTTGATGTGACAATCATCGGCAGCATTTCTGGCGTCAGCCCGACCGCCACCGAGAGCGCAAACAGTGCGGCTTCCCACCAGTCACCTTTGGTGTAGCCGTTGATCAGCAGCACTACTGGCGTCATCACCATCATAAAGCGGATCAGCAGCCAGCTGACTTTGCTAATCCCCGCCTGAAATGCGTTCGGTTGTGTATCTTCCTGCACCACGCGTTCGGCAAGCTGACCGAACCAGGTTTTGCCGCCGGTGGCGATCACCATCGCAATCGCGGTGCCACTCACCACGTTGGTGCCCATAAAGCACAGGGTGCTCAGTTCAAGCGGATCAGAGGCAATCGGTTTTTTCTCACAGGCATGTTTTTCCACCGGCAGGGATTCCCCGGTGAGCGCCGCCTGGCTGATAAACAAATCCTTAGCAGACAGAATACGCAGATCAGCCGGGATCATATCGCCCGCAGAAAGCTTGATCAGATCCCCCGGCACCAGCTGGCTGATCGGGATCTCCACCGTTTCGTGCCGTCCGGTTTGCGCGTCACTGCGCAGCACGGTCGCGGTGTTGCTGACCATTGCTTTCAGCGCATCGGCGGCTTTATTGGAACGCGCTTCCTGGATGAAATGCATGAAAGTAGAAATAAACACCATCGCACCAATCACCAGCGCTGCCGTTAAATCGTCGGTGGCGTAAGATACCAGACCGAGTACGGTCAGCAGCAGGTTGAACGGATTGCGGTAGCAATGCCACAGATGCAGCCACCACGGCGACGGTTGCTGATCGCCGGTCTGATTCAGGCCGGAAACTTCGCGGATCGCATCGGCTTCGTGCGCAGTCAGCCCTTCCGGATGGCTGGCAAATTGCAGATACAACTGGTCTTCGGTAGCGCGGGCACAGGCCTGACAATGCGCAGACATAGCAGCAGGGATCGCCTGCGCCGCGCGGACAGACACGTTTTCCAGCATCGGATCGCGGCGGACTAAACGGCGCGGTAAATTACGGCTGAGCGCAGTGAACAGCCGGGAAGTGAAATTTTTGAACATCATTCGCACCTTTGTTGCGCCCACGGCGAAGCCGCCATGAGCATGGCAAAAGGGTTATTAAAAACAGGGCGAACGAAAAAACGTGCGCCACTGCCTGCCAGGTAAAGTCACGGCAAGCAGCAGCAAAAATGCGGGTGCTTACCGGATCACAACGGACCTACAGAATTGGGGTCAGGTTCCATGGGTTTTCACCTCCGGTAAGGAACGGTTTGGAAATTCATACGCATCGGGTATAAAAATCCGTTAGGGTAACGTCACGGGATGACGCGCACATCATCTCCGGCGAGCGCAGTATACGCCGGTTAACTACAACCAAATTTAAACCTGACCTTTATTCACCTTAAAACATGACCCAGCAAAATCGCCTGACCATTAATGATATTGCCCGCCTGAGCGGCGTCGGAAAATCCACGGTTTCCCGCGTTTTAAATAACGAAGGCAACGTCAGCCCGCAAACCCGTGAACGCGTATTACAGGTGATTGAGCAACAGCACTTCAGCCCGTCGAAATCAGCGCGGGCAATGCGCGGCTTCAGCGATAAAATTGTGGCAATCATCGTGTCGCGCCTCGATTCCCCTTCGGAAAACCTGGCAGTACGTGCCATGTTGCCGCTGTTTTATCAGCAGGGATTCGACCCGATTGTGCTGGAAAGTCAGTTCAGCGCAGAGCGCGTTAAAGAGCATTTGCAGGTACTGAAACAGCGCAATATCGACGGCGTGGTGCTGTTTGGTTTTACCGGACTTTCAGCACAAATGCTGATGCCATGGCAGGACAAAATGGTGATGCTGGCGCGCGAAGTACCGGGGCTGTCTTCGGTGTGTTATGACGATGCGGGCGCGGTGCAGCTGCTGATGCAAAAGTTGCTGGCGCAGAACATCCGGAAGATTGGCTTTATCGGTGTTTCGCCACAAGATACCACCACCGGTCAGCGTCGCAGCGCGGCCTTCCGGGCTTTCTGTAAAGAGCACGGCCTGACACCGCACATTGCACTGGGCGCACTGACTTATCAGAGCGGCTTCGATCTGATCCCCCAGTTGCTGGAAAATGACATTCAGGCAGTGGTATGCGCGTCCGACACCATCGCCATCGGCGCACAAAAATACCTGCAACAACAGCAAATCCGTGGCGTACAGGTGTGCGGGATAGGTAACAACCCTTTGCTGCATTTCCTCTTCCCTGAATCGTATTCCGTGGAACTCGGCTATGGCGCGGGCGGTGAAGCGGCGGCAAAACAATTGCTGGCGCAGCTCAGCGATGGCGCACATGTGCGGCAGCTGATTATCCCCGGAAAGCTCGCTTTCTGATCCGACGTTATACAGAAACTTTGTGATCGTCCCGGCAAAACCGGGAACGTTCCCAGACAAATTCCCACCGCCTTCGCTATGCTTGAACCGTACCCTACACACTCACGCAAAACACAGGCCACTTCCCATGAGCAAAGTTAAGCAACAGGATGTTGATCAGCTGATCGCCCTCGTTGGCGGCAGCGACAATATCGCGATGGTGACGCATTGCATTACACGTCTTCGTTTTGTCCTCAATGATCCGTCTAAAGCCGATCCGAAAGGCCTCGAAGCCCTGCCAATGGTTAAAGGCTGCTTCACCAATGCCGGGCAGTTCCAGGTGGTGATCGGGCCGGAAGTGGACGATTACTATAAAGTCCTGCTCGCCAGTACCGGTAAAAGTCAGGCAGGTAAAGAGCAGGCAAAAATCGCCGCCCGCCAGAACATGAGCTGGTTCGAACGCAGTATTTCTCACTTCGCCGAAATTTTCTTCCCGCTGTTGCCCGCGCTAATCAGTGGCGGTCTGATCCTCGGTTTCCGCAACGTTATCGGTGAAATTCCGATAAGCGACGGCCAGACGCTGGCGCAGATGCACCCGCTGTGGCAATCCATTTACGACTTCCTGTGGCTGCTTGGCGAAGCCGTGTTTATGTTCCTGCCGGTGGCGGTTTGCTGGTCGACGGTCAGAAAAATGGGCGGCACCGAGATCCTCGGCATCGTGCTCGGCATCACGCTGGTATCACCGCAACTGATGAACTCCTATAACCTCGGCCAGCAGATCCCTGATGTATGGAATTTTGGCTGGTTCACCATCGAAAAAGTCGGTTATCAGGCGCAGGTTATTCCTTCCGTTCTCGCAGGCATGGCGTTAGCCATCATCGAAAGTGGCCTGAAACGTATCGTGCCTAATTACCTGTACCTGGTGATTGTGCCGGTCAGCTCACTGCTGATTGCGGTATTCCTGGCGCACACGTTGATCGGGCCGTTTGGCCGCATGGTAGGTGACGGCGTGGCTTTCGCGGTGAAATTCATCATGACCGGCAGCCTTGCACCGATCGGTGCCGCGCTGTTTGGTTTCCTCTATGCACCGCTGGTGATCACCGGCGTGCATCAGACCACCCTCGCCATCGACATGCAGATGGTGCAAAACACCGGCGGAACCCCGGTATGGCCGCTGATCGCCCTGTCCAATATTGCACAGGCGGCCGCCGTGGTGGGCGTGATTATCGTCAGCCGCAAACATAATGAACGCGAGATTTCCGTGCCCGCAGCGATATCCGCCTTCCTCGGCGTGACCGAACCGGCCATGTACGGGATCAACCTGAAATACCGCTTCCCGATGCTCTGCGCGATGATTGGCTCAGCCGGTGCCGGTCTGATTTGCGGGCTGTTCCACGTTACGGCCAACGGTATCGGCGTCGGCGGCTTACCGGGCATTTTGTCTATCAAGCTGCAGTTCTGGAGTATTTACGCCATGGCGATGCTGGTGGCGATTGTGGTGCCGATTATCCTGACCGTGCTGGTTTACCAGCGTAAAGCCCGCCGTGGTGAACTGGCTGTGGTGTAAGACCTTCAAGAAGGAAAAAGGAATGAACAGCGAATTGCCGTGGTGGAAAAACGGCGTGATTTACCAGATTTACCCCAAGAGTTTTCAGGACACCACGGGCAGCGGTACCGGTGATATCAACGGCATCACACAGCGTCTGGATTACCTGAAAACGCTGGGCGTTGATGCCCTGTGGCTGACGCCGATGTATCTGTCACCCCAGATTGATAATGGTTACGACGTCGCCGACTATTGTGAGATTGACCCGGCTTACGGCACGCTGGAGGATTTCGAGCGGCTGACTGCACAGGCGCATCAGCGCGGGATCCGCATCGTGATGGATATGGTGTTTAATCACACCTCGACGCATCACGAATGGTTCCGGCAGTCGCAGGATCCGGGCAGCCCGTTCCGGCCTTTTTATATCTGGCGTGACGGTGCAGCCGAAGGCGGGCCGCCGAATAACTGGCGCTCCAAATTCGGTGGCGGTGCCTGGCAGTGGCATGAAACCAGCGGTCAGTATTATCTGCATCTGTTCGCGGCCGAGCAGGCGGATCTCAACTGGGAGTATCCGCCTGTTCGCGGGGCGCTCAAAAAAGTCTGCCAGTTCTGGGCAGATAAGGGCGTCGACGGGCTGCGGCTGGATGTCATCAATCTGGTGTCGAAACAGCAGGATTTCCCGTCCGATGACGCAGGCGATGGGCGGCGTTTTTACACCGACGGACCACGTATTCATGCATTCTTACAGGAGTTCAGCCGTGACGTATTTCAGCCACTCGGGCTGATGACGGTCGGCGAAATGTCTTCAACGAAGCTGGAACATTGCCGCCGCTACGCTGCCAATGACGGCAGTGAACTGTCGATGACCTTTAACTTCCATCATCTGAAAGTAGATTACCCGAACGGCGAAAAATGGACTGATGCGCCGCCTGATTTCGTACACCTCAAGCAGATTTTTCGCGAGTGGCAGCAAGGGATGCACGGGCACGCATGGAATGCGTTGTTCTGGTGTAATCACGATCAGCCGCGCATTGTGTCGCGTTTTGGTGATGAAGGTGCGCTGCGCAACACCTCGGCAAAAATGCTGGCGATGGTATTGCACGGCTTACAAGGCACGCCGTACATCTATCAGGGGGAGGAAATCGGCATGACCAATCCCGGCTTTAAACATCTTGAGCAATATCGCGATGTGGAAAGCCTGAATATGTTTGCTGAGCTGAAAACGGACGGACGCAATACTGAAGAATTGCTGCGCATCCTGGCACGGAAATCGCGGGATAACTCACGTACACCGATGCAGTGGACCGCCGGCGAACAGGCGGGATTTACCACCGGCACACCGTGGATTTCCGTCAGCCATAACGCGCAGAGTATTAATGCTGAGCAGGCACTGGCGGATAACGATTCCGTGTTTTATCTGTATCAGCAACTGATCCGATTGCGTAAATCACTGCCGGTGCTGACGGACGGCGATTATGAGGATTTACTGCCTGAACATCCGCAACTCTGGTGTTATACCCGCATGGCGAACGGAAAAACCCTGAGTGTGATGGCGAACCTGAGCGCACAGGAGCAGACGCTTGCGTTACCGGTATTTTGCGGCGAACAGGTGTTAAGTAATTACGCCACACCGGCGGTTTGCGGCGTACTTCGTCCCTACGAATGTCGCTGGCAACTCGCCGGATAATCTGAAATTTCTGTTCTGCCGGGTCAGTCACATTCGTGTCTGGCCCGTTTATTTTTAATGCATCTCCTTATAAAACAATCCGCAAAATTCAGGCCAGAACTGACAGTTGGTCATCAATTCCTCCGCCAAAAAAATTCTTTGTTTCAGGTCAATAAAACGAGAATTATCACTCGCATGAATGCTACATATAGTGTGTATAGTACACACCCAACCCAATATATAGCGGTTTTCCGCAAATACCCCACAACCGGCCTGTAAGCCTTGTGGGGCGCGGGTTCCGCCCAATAGGAGTGTCATTGTGAAGGCAGACAGACTGGAAACCCTACCCGCAAAACCGACTACAATGCAGCCCATCGTGATTAAGCGGGATGGTTGTCAGGTCCCTTTCGATGAAGTTCTGATCAAACAAGCAGTGCAACGCGCTGCTGCTGCTGCCGGTATCGACAGCGTGGATTATTGCGCGCAAGTTGCCCGCGTGGTGGCGGAAAGTCTGCAAGATCAGGCTCGTGTAGATATCCACGAGATTCAGGATGCGGTCGAAAATCAGTTAATGGCAGGTCCGCATAAAAAGCTGGCACGCGCTTATATCGAATACCGCCATGACCGCGATGTGAAACGTGAAATGCGTGGCCGCCTGAATCAGGAAATCCGCGGTCTGGTTGAACAAAGCAATATGGCGCTGCTTAATGAAAACGCCAATAAAGACAGTAAAGTCATCCCGACCCAGCGCGATTTACTGGCCGGGATCGTGGCAAAACATTATGCCAAACAGCATATTTTACCGCGTGATGTCGTGCTGGCGCATGAACGTGGCGAGCTCCATTATCATGATCTCGATTATTCGCCGTTTTTCCCGATGTTTAACTGCATGCTTATCGATCTGAAAGGCATGCTGAATCATGGTTTCAAAATGGGCAATGCAGAAATTGATACGCCAAAATCAATTTCAACGGCCACCGCCGTCACCGCGCAGATTATTGCACAGGTCGCCAGCCACATTTATGGCGGCACCACCATTAACCGCATCGACGAAGTGCTGGCACCGTTTGTCACTGCCAGCTTCAATAAACATCGCCAGACCGCCGAAGAATGGCAGATTGCCGATGCCGAAGCGTTCGCCCGTAACCGGACTGAGAAAGAGTGCTATGACGCGTTCCAGTCGCTGGAATATGAAGTCAATACGCTGCATACCGCCAACGGTCAGACGCCGTTCGTCACCTTCGGTTTCGGTCTCGGAACCTCGTGGGAATCACGTCTGATCCAGCAATCCATTTTACGTAACCGTATTGCCGGTCTGGGCAAAAACCGCAAAACTGCCGTATTTCCGAAACTGGTGTTTGCGATCCGCGACGGCCTGAACCATAAAGCCGGTGATGCCAACTACGACATCAAGCAACTGGCACTGGAATGTGCCAGCAAACGCATGTATCCGGACATCCTCAATTACGATCAGGTGGTGAAAGTCACCGGATCCTTCAAAACCCCGATGGGCTGCCGCAGCTTCCTGGGTGTATATGAAGAAAATGGCGAGATGATCCACGAGGGCCGCAATAATATCGGCGTGATCAGCCTGAACCTGCCGCGTATCGCGCTGGAAGCGAAACGCGACGAGGCGGCGTTCTGGACACTGCTTGACGAGCGTTTGCTGCTGGCGAAGAAAGCGCTGATGACCCGCATTGCACGTCTGGAAGGCATCAAAGCCCGGGTTGCGCCGATCCTGTACATGGAAGGCGCCTGTGGCGTGCGCCTGAAAGCCGACGACGATATTTCCGGCATTTTCAAAAATGGCCGGGCCTCGATTTCGCTCGGATACATTGGCGTGCATGAAACCATTAACGCGCTGTTCGGCGATCAAACCCACATGTTCGATGACGGCCAGTTACGCGAAAAGGCCGTGGCGATTGTGGCCCGTCTGCAGGCGGCAACCGAAAGCTGGAAAGAGGAAACCGGCTACGGCTTCAGCCTTTACAGCACGCCGAGCGAAAATCTCTGTGACCGTTTCTGTCGTCTGGACAAAGCCGAATTCGGGCTGGTTGCGGGCGTTACCGACAAAGGTTACTACACCAACAGCTTCCATCTGGACGTCGAAAAGAAGGTAAATCCTTATGAAAAACTCGATTTCGAAGCGCCGTATCCGCCACTGAGCAACGGCGGTTTCATCTGCTATGGCGAATATCCTAACCTGCAACATAATCTGAAAGCGCTGGAAGACGTGTGGGATTATAGTTATACCCGCGTGCCTTATTACGGCACCAATACGCCGATCGATGAGTGCTACGACTGCGGTTATACCGGCGAATTCGAGTGCACCAGCAAAGGCTTCACTTGCCCGAAATGCGGCAACCATGAACCTTCCCGTGTCTCCGTCACCCGCCGCGTCTGCGGATATCTCGGCAGCCCGGATGCCCGTCCGTTTAACGCCGGCAAGCAGGAGGAAGTGAAGCGCCGGATTAAACATTTGGGTAATGGTCAGTTGGGTTAACGTGATGAATTTTCATCAGTATTATCCTGTCGATGTCGTGAACGGGCCCGGAACGCGCTGTGTGCTGTTCGTGTCCGGCTGTGTCCATGAATGCCGCGGGTGCTATAACAAAAGTACCTGGCGGCTGGATTCCGGCAAGCCGTTTACGCAGGCAGACGAAGACCGCATCATTACCGATCTGCAAAATACGGTGATCCCGCGTCAGGGTCTCACCCTTTCCGGCGGTGACCCGCTGCATCCGCAAAATCTCTCTGCAGTGCGCCAGTTGTTGTTGCGCGTACAGGCGGAGTGTCCGGACAAAGATGTGTGGATGTGGACGGGCTATACGCGGTGTGAACTGACCGCTGAACAACAGGACGTTGTGGCGCTGATTAATGTACTGGTCGACGGGAAATTTGTGCAGGAACTCAAAGACCCGTCACTTATCTGGCGCGGCAGCAGCAATCAGGTGATTCATTATCTGAGGTGATTATTAAGGCACTGCTTTTCGGCGGTGCCTTCTCTTTTTGTCGCATCATTTTATTCCTTAAGCTTCATCGCTCTCCCCTCTCCTTTTGGCATCCCCCGATCGCAGTATTTGCCAGACGACAGATGAAAAAAAAGTGCGCCTCATAGGAGACGCACTTCAGGGCTAATGGAGATTACTGTTTTATTACTTACGCGTTCTTCGTACCCCGCTGGTTGATTGGGGTATTACTCTCAGACCATTCAGTTTCCTGATAAGTATGCTCAGAAGCCATAACATGTTCAGGCATCAGTGATTGCCAGTTAGCAGCACCGTCTGGCAGTTGCACATCCTTACGGACTGGCTGGCCTTCATAATCCGTCCCGTTATTCTTATTGCCGTCACGCGGTGGATCATTTGGCGTGATGTTATTACTGTTAGACCCCGGGCTCAGTACAACAGGATCTGGCGTGGTGACAGTCCATTTCTTACCATTATACTCGCTTGGATCGGCCTTTTTAACGTCTGGCGTACTTTCAGTTGCCGGCGTTTTGGTCGATGTATCACGTGCTTTAGTGGAGCCGCTTTTTGGCAGACCCTCGAACTGCGATCCGTTTTTACCCGGACCCGATTTCGGTGGTTCAATCCAGGTCGTGTTGCCGGTTGCAGACCCTGGCGTCAGGACAACACGCTCAGGCGTTTTAACTTCCCACTTCTTGCCATTGTATTCGCTTGGACGTGGTTTTGGCGTATCAGTGTCATCTGGTTTCACCGTATCATCTGGTTTCACCGTGTCATCTGGTTTCACCGTGTCGTCTGATTTCACCGTGTCGTCTGGTTTCACCGTGTCGTCTGGTTTCACCGTGTCGTCTGGTTTCACCGTGTCATCTGGTTTCACCGTGTCGTCTGGTTTCACCGTGTCGTCTGGTTTCACCGTATCGTCTGGTTTCACCGTGTCATCTGGTTTCACCGTGTCGTCTGGTTTCACCGTGTCATCTGGCGTTTTCACCGGAGTAAGATCTTCAACATCCGGTGTCGGTTCCGGTTTCGGCTGTGGCGTCGGCTCCGGTGTTGGTTCCGGTTTCGGCTGCGGTGTTGGTTCCGGCGTTGGTTCCGGTTTCGGCTGTGGTGTTGGTGTTGGTGTCACATCATCCGGTTTCGGCGTCGGACGTGGAGTAACGCCATCAGTGGTATCAGCTGGCTTCGGCTTCACCGTAGTAGGCGTATCCACATCATAGCTACCCGTCTTACTCGGACTCCAGCTGATGGTGGCAGCAATATCACTGCCCCATTCTTTCTCGTCTTTGACAACGTCAGAGATTTTCGTACCGTCAGTGTTGAGGTTGCCATTAATCTGGCCAGCCTTCGTATCACCCACATCGATCGTTGAATGCTGATTTTCCTGATAGTGGATCTCATCCGTGGTTTGCGCGTATATATTAGCACTGGTCCCCGTCTTCGTTACACCGCCGCCGCCGCCGCCATACGCACCATCCTGTTCAGTGGTATCAACAAGGTCCTGCGCATTGATATTGCCTGCAACATGAACGGTACCAGTATGGTCATCAGAGATCAGCTGACCGCCAGTCATATTCATATCACCACCGGTTTCCACGTTCAGCGGACCTGAAGTATGGATACCTGACTGTTTATTCGTCGTCGCGCTGTCAAGGAAATCAGATCCTCCGCCAGCATTCACAGATGCTGTAGGAATAGGGATGGTTCCCGTCTGTGTTGTGAACGCAGCCCCGATAGAAGCACCTGCATGCCAGCTTGAAGCATCATTGTCGACGGTGTCCTGAACGGAAACAATGTTCATATTCCCTGCGGCTTTCACATCTGCAGTTTTTGCCGTGATATCCGCTCCGATCAAATTAACGTCTTTGCCACTGATAATGGAAATATTGTCTGCCGCAATCGTTGTGTTGGTGTAACTCTTAGAACTGTTGTTCGTATGATTATTACCGCCGCTGGCATCCAGTGAGACCCCGGCACCTGCAGAATCGCGGTCAACCCCTGCACCGGCAGTGATGCCAATGCTGAAGTTCATGCCATCCTCTTTATAAGAGGTGGTTTGTTCAGCAGCGCGCATGTTGACATCGCCACCCGCATCAATCGCCACATCTTTGGCTTTCATATCAACCCCATTGAGCGTGGTATCGCCTTTGGTTTTGATATTGACTTTACCGGCATCAATGTGGGTAATATTTTCACTGGTCGAACTTGCTGAACCAGATGATTTATTGTAATCAATGCCGTATGTGGTATTGAGTGAAGCATAATCATTGAAGATTAAGTTGGTTACATCACCCGCCACCTGAGCACTTGTGGTTAAGGCATCAAAACCCACGTCCGGGTCGTTGACTGCATTGGCGATCATATTGGCATTTTTATCCGCGACATCCAGGAAGACACTGGACGTCGTTGATGTTATCCCCACAGAAAGCGCTTCATGACTGAACGTTTCCTCATGAGTATCAACATATTTGGTGGTCTTAAGTTCATCCGCCGTAATGTTTAACTCATCAGCGACTTTAAAATCGCCCCCCCCAATATCAACAGTTTTCGCCTCTAGGTTCAGGTCGTCGGCAAAATTGAAAGAAGCATTCTGGTTTGTTTTGGTATCAGATGTCGCCTCATCTGTAGATGAACGGAAGCCCACGAAGACTTCTGTTGCCGGAGCGACCGCAGATTTACCTGGGTTTTTCGCCCCACCATTATCTGAACCATAATCAAATTCATACTCGCCCTGTGACGTACTGCCACTGCCGCCATCACGCGCGCTATATTCACCTGATGCGGAATAACCCACTGCATTAGCATTCCCGGTGAGCGTAAACTCACGAGCTTCAACCACAGATTCTGTATGTTCATAATCCTGTGTGGCCTGTATATCGACATCGCCCGCCGCAGTGATGTTGCCGGATGTACCGGAATATTCACCGCCTTTCATCACAACATCTTTAGCAGAGTCGATATTTAATTTACCGCCGGCAGCCACTTTGCTTTCAATAGCGGTGGCGGTGGTGGTTTCAGTTTCAGTATGGGTAAAGTTAAGTGCGTTCTTTTTATCTAAATCATTCGTGTATTCGGCCGATATTTCGTGCATCTCATTGAAGGTAATATCGCCTTCAGTGGACGTCATATTAATATCGTTACCGGCTTCAAAGGTAGCTGCATTAGATGTAATATCTTTGGCTTTCATATCAATGTCGCCGCCCGCAGAGATGGCGTCATCATAAGTATGAACCTGCTGCTTACCTTCTTCATCACGACCCACGCTGGCGGTAATTTCAATGCTGCCATTTTCAGCAGACATATTAATATCATCGCCCGCTTTAATATAAGCGCCATCGTTGTTAATAGACCCGTCAGTTGTGGTCAGATCAACATTATTACCGGCAGAAATACCACCATTAGCCCCGTTACTCGTATTATTAATGTCCCCTTCTGAAGTAATGTTGACATCATTCCCTGCAGAAATAACGGCATTATTATTATTCACCTGGGTTGCATCAATATTGACGTCACCTTCAGCATGAATAACTGCAGAACCGGAGGATTCTTTTGCACCGGTAGACATTGCGTCAAGGGTCGCGTTGGACAGATAGACAAAGGGTACTAATACTTGTTCACCATCAATGGTTTGGTTTACAAACCAAACAATATCTTTATCCAGCTTACCGCGCTGTTCTTCAGTCAGTGGTTCACCCACGACCAGACCGAGATCTTCCGTATGTGTATTGGATGGTGGAGTTTCTGCAACATCCTGATTAAGGGTTTGCCCAGGAAGGTTATCAGACGCCTCATATCCTACCGGGATATCGGTGCTCCTCATAGAGTATGAGTTTTCCGGAGTGACTTCTGTATCAACCACATCCTGATTAAGCGTTTGACCTGACAGAATATCAGACGCCTCATTTTCTACCTGGACACCGTTGTTGACCACATAGTTGGCGTTATCCATTAACATCTGAACCATGTCAACACCATCGACACCATCACGCACCGCGAAATAGGAGCCAACAGAATCATTAACCTGGCGACGGATCAGTTCCGAGATGTAATAGTTATCACCAATAACATATACCGGCTCATCAGGTACATAACCGACCTGTTCAAAGAAATAGTCCGAACCATAGTATTGGCTCTGGTCAATCATTTCAAAGCGCGTTTCGAAGACAGGCGTAACAGTATTTGATGGACCATCCTTGAGTGAAGGTTCACTGGTATTACGCTGGTTCCATTCAGGCGAATAAGGGAACATCGCAGGCATTTTACTCATCGCATCAATGGTGCTCATTGGCGAAATACCGGCGCGATATTCTTCAATATCTTTAAGGTTAATCAGAACCTCGGTGCTGCCACCAATCGGGGCAATCTCCTGATCCCCCACTTTTTCAACATTTACAGAATCCGACGTACCCGTTTCAATCGCAAAATCACCAATACCGTTATTCAGTTCACCACCGTTATGGGTGAAAGTCCCCAGCGTGACAATGCTGCCCGTGTCATTAGGCAGGAAGTAAAAACCTTTTGCCTTCAGTGCTTCATCATCAGATTGACTGATATTTTCCCAGTCACTTCTTAACGTATTCAGATCTTTGGTAATCCAGCTCTCACCAAACATCATGATCATCAAGGAATTCAGTTGCGGAGATGCAGTTGATTTTTCACCGCCACCAGCAGCCTTACGCACTGATTTCAAGAAATCATCTTTCTCGAGTTCTGCAGTACGGATGAACATCTTGGACATCACGTCATCAGTGAGAGTATACCCATTAATGGATGTCGGATTACCATCGCCAAACAACCAGTCCATGAAGGAATAAACAGTATCGAATGTTGCTTTATCCCCACCACTGGCAACAGTTTTCCAGTAATACTCAATCTCAATCGGTTTTTCTAAAGGCGTGGTAACATATTCATACAATGATGCTTGTGTATATCGAGGTTTGTTGGTCAGATTACCCGTAATGGTCATATCACCGACCGACTGGATCATACCTCCTTCATTGAGCACTTCTAAAGGATTCTCAGCCGTATTTTCAAAAATACCGCGCTGATTGATGTCGATCTTACCGCCCGATGAAATCTCCGCTTTGGTTGTTACCGTAAGATCGGAAGATAATACCGGCAGATAAGTTTCTACTCTCCAGGAAACATAGGTCGCAACTTTAGAGTAATCCTCAATAAAGCCTTCCCCCTCCTGCAGGGCACCTGTTTGCCAGCCACCACCGCTGTATTCGCTGAGGTTGCTCAGGCTTTGGGCATCCAGCGCCATATCACCTTCTGAGCGAATGATACCCGCATCATTGATGATATCGTGGGCGATAATACTCATATTGCCCACGCTCAGGACATTACCGTATTTTTGATTGTGGAACGTGCCTTCCCGTGCATCAATATTGACATCACCGAACGCCCAGATAAGGCTGCTCATGCCAGCAACAGGGTTGCCTTCACTATCCGTACCCGGCTCATTATAAGCATTGGTAATATTCTTACCTTTCAGCGTAATATCCTGATTACTGACAATCGCAAAATAGTTAGTAATATCTTTTCCGGCGTCCAGAATAATATCACCCATACTTTCGAGCGAACCACGAACCACAATGTTCCCGTCAGAATGAATAGATAATTCCTGCGTGGTCAGAAGATCCCCCGCCGCCTCATCGAACACATAATCCTTCGCCATATCAAGAGATAATCTATCATTACCTCTGACAGTACCATCCTGATTCACAAAATCATTTTTAATTCTAAGATCAGCGGTGCTGAAGCCTTCAATGTTACCAGAGGTATTATTCAGATCATTAACGTCTACAAGAACATTTGTCGCATTAATTTCGCTGTTATTCACCAAAGTATTTGCATGAATATCAATATTTCCGTCAGAAACCAGATTGGCATTAAATACAGTCGGGTTATCGTATTCATCAATGCCAGAGGACGATAAGTTTTCAAGTATATTCGTGATATTGAGAACAATATCACCATAACTTTGAATATTACCGGCCAGGTTCGTGAGATTAGCGGCATTGATAGTCAACGCATCTTCTGACTGGATGAGCGCCGCGTTATTGATCAGCGTACCAATGGAATTGAGCACTAATTCCAGACCCGCAGATAGGGTTGCGCTCTCGGTATTGGATAAGCTGGTGATATTCGCCATCGTCAGATTATCAAGCGCAGCAATCAGGGAAGATTCACCTGAGTTCAGCAACGTAAGCACATTCTCAATGGACAGATTGCTATTGGACTGGATAGTCCCCGCATTCTCCAGACTTTCTGCATTCGAGATATTCAGCGCAGTTTCACTGATTATCTGACCCGAAGCATCATTATGAATATTTTTTACAGTATCAATATTCATCACATCTTGTGAAATGAGAGAAGAACCCTCTGTATTTTCCAAAGAAGTGACAGAATTGATCAACAATGCCGCAGAGGCCTGAATGGTTGACACCGCAGTATTGAGTAAATTTTCAACATGGTTGATGTCCAGAATGCCACCGGAACTTATCAGACCATTCACGTTACTCACATCAGAGACGTTGCTTATGGTGATATCGCCATCAGACTGAAGAGACGATTTATTGTTATTCAGGGTATTAACATCCGTGATCTGAAGGTTACTGCTACCTTCAATAACGGAGTCCTGGGTGTTGTTGATATTTTGAACATGGCTTAATAATACAGAGTCAGCCTTAATCAGAGAATCATCATTAAAGATATTATTGATATTGGAAAGCTCAATGGCATTATTGGCAATGAACGTCCCGTTTGCTGTGTTACTGATAGTATCAATATCACTTACGCGAATATTACCGCCCTGTACCCAACCCGCCTCATTGAATACAGAAAGTTCATGATCAGCCAGGTTACTGTGAATTAACAGGTCCTGCTCGGCAATGATTTCTGCCGCTTCACCACTATTTTTCAATTCTTTCGTTAACGTAAGATCAGCCACTGTACCTGCAGTGACTTGGCCGCTGTTATGCATTGAATCAGAATTGATATGCAGGGAACCACTGGTATCTATACTGCCATCATTGACAAAAATGGCACTTTTATCGGCCTGATTTTTTTGATTGATGGTGATATTTTTCGCAGCCATGCTGCCGCTGTTATTGGCTGTCGTACCATTAACATTAAGCTGCATATCGCCGTCAGTTGAACTCATCTTACCGCTGTTGATGAATGAGTCAGTTGTCGCATCAATGGTATTCTGCGCATACAACCCACCGGTATTTTCTAATGAGCCGGTATTAATCAACTGACTGTCAGTAAAGATAATCCCTTTGTTTTTAAATGCGCGGGTATTGATGGTCAGTTTACCCGATGCGTTGATCATACCGTTGTTTTCGACCAGCTCATCAATGTTTAATACCAATGCGCCTTTCTGAGCAACGATGCCCCCGTTATTATTTTTGGCAGATTTGGCATTGATGACAACATCACCACTATTACTCACAACCTGGGCATTGGAGGCAACGCTGGCCTCGATGACCTGGCCATCGCGGCGCACCACATAGTCGCCATTTTCCAGAGAAACCACCGCCCCTGGTATAGTCTGGCCGGACTGATCAACCGCATACAGCGAGCCGACGATCTGGTATTCATTCGCAACGTTGATCTGGATTGATGGCACATTGACAGAGGCAGTCTGACCATTTTTTGCCATTAATGTGGCGGCATTTTGCAGCATTGAACTGGCATCAATAATGATCCGGCCCTGCTGCGAGATAGCATCAGCACCGATATCCACATGGCCCAGCGCATTGATCATCAGATCCCATTGGCTGTCGATGCCACCTTGCCCCGCTGAGTTTTTCTGAATGCTGACATTATTACCGGCAAGCGCGACGCTACCCTGATCGCTTTTCAACCCCGATAACCGCAGATCACCGTTCGCCGAAATTTCGATGCTTTGATTGCCAATGATACTGCCCTCGTGACGCACACCTGCGCCACTTTCGGTACTGATCAGTTGGATACGGCCACCATACATTGAGCCTAATGCACTACCATCAATAGAGACTTCGGGGCGGTCGCTGGCATTGGCATCACGAACGGTATGCGTACGGGACTGAATGTCATAGTCATTCAGACCTGTTACCATTTTAATATCAGCCTGACCGGCAATTTCACCTTCCAGTACGGCTGAACGGCTGATGATATCAAAGTAACCCAACCCTTCGGTTGAAATCCCTTGCCCCTCAATATTGATCGTCCCTTTCTCGACGCTCAGTTGGATGCGGCCATCAGCCTGCGGATTAATTTTACCCGTCGTTAAGGTCAGGTTATTGGCATTAACCGTTGATACACCATTAACGGAAATACCATTTTGGTTAGCAATAATGACATCAGCTTTTTTACCAAAAACCTCCATCGCACCATTAATCTGCGTTCCCTTCGTCCCGGTAACTTCAGAAATAATGGCATTTGCCTCATTATTCAACTGATCATTCTTAATAACAAAGCCGCCAATCTTACTGGTGCCATCGGTTGTACTATTGTTAAAAATGACCCCTTCCTGATTAACGTTAAATTCAGTAAATTTATTATGAGAAATACCGCTTGCATTGGGATCAACAATGTTAATAACGGGTGTGCCATTGGCACTTTGGTTCATCGTGGGTGCACTATGGTCACGACTATCAGGAATAATTGCCCCTGCATCGGCAAAGCTTGAAAAAATGCCAGCCATTGCCAGGTATAATGGCTTCAATTTTATCACTCTTTTTGAGTGACCTTTTTTACTATGATTATTCATAACATCCTCTGTTTTCATAGGTAATTACTGGTGTTGTTCATTAAAACGAAACTGACGCATTATAATAAATTGCTTCTTCTGACATGCCGGTATGTCTTAATGAGGTTGGTTCTGTTAACGGGCGGCTATAAGTCAATGCACTATTGAAATGAGTGGCATTAAATTTCAAACCTATTGCCGCGCCGGTCATGTATTCTGCATGGCACAAAGAGACATCTTGGGAACAATTATCTTTTACCACGGCCAAATCATAACCAATGAACGGTGAAACCTGATTGATGCCGTATTTAAATACACTGATTGGGAATTTGAAAGTATTGGAAATGTAGGCAGCGCTGTTTACAGACATATAACTATCTTTATAGCCCCGAACGGTATATTCATCGCCTACGCTCATATTTTCATCGCTGACCAGAATATCATCTGTATACTGGAAACCAGAACCCAGTTCATACTCAACGCCAACACGCCCGGCCTGATACAGATTCTTTGACCAACTGAGCAAACCGTTGTATTTCACGGCATCGATGTCGAACCCCGTTAAATCAGGGTCGTTTTTCCAGGCAGCACCAAACCATGGCACACCAAAGGTCGTACTCAGATCAGCGTAAAGTGATCCATCAAACATCGTGCCGACCCGGGTTAACCCCAGTGTCACATTCGAGAAACGCTTACTGCTCACATCAATTTGTGAGCCTTCGATGCGGTTGTTACTGTCATTAGTTTCTACTTTGGCATAAGCACTGGTTTTACCCTGTGCATTACGGAAAAGCATCCGGCTGACTTTCAGCGACAAACGATCGGATGAACCGTCGGAACCGTAACCACCGAAATCTCCCCCAATGGTTTTGTCATAACTTGAATGATAATACTGTGTATCAAATGCCCAATATCCCAACGGGATACTGTAGTTCAGAGACCAGGACTTCTGATTATCATTATTATTATTCAGATCATTGAATGAGGTATAATAGTTAAGTACATCATTAAAACCGACCAGATTATTCGCACTGAGGCTGGCAAAATATTGACTCCAGCCATCTCTTTCTGTGCCTGAGTTATTGGTCCCCAGGCTACCTGAAAACATCTGAACATCGCTGTTCTGTAAATCCAGGGTGGAATAGCCATTTTTATCTGACGGGACAATAATGAGTTTGCTGCCCCCGGAGACGCGCAGGAGGTTATCCAGCCCCTGGTCTACGTCAGACATATTCAGCACGTCATTTTTGGCAAATGGGATTGCACTGAACAGACGGGTCGATTGGCGAAAATTTGGGTTTTTCCCCTCAACGCTAAAACCATCAATTTTGCCCCACAACACTTTAAGTGTCAGAACGCCGCTTTTCAGGCTACTTTCCTGAATAGTCACGGTGGTGGTTGTGTAGCCTTTACCCACATAAAAATTAGTCAGATCTTTAACGAGCGAAATAATCTCATATTGGCCCATTTTCTTATGATTATAGGCATCAATAATTTTCTGACGCTGTGGGGAGTCAGCAAACTCCTCATCACCCGACACCGTAATTTCATTAATATCAAATTTATACCCTGGCCCGGCTTTCGCAAAGCTATCAGGCAACTGTTCGCTATTCTTCTCAGCATTGATAATTTCTGCTTCGCGGCTTTTTTCCTGCTCAATATTCATTTGCGTCTGGCGACGTTCTAACTGGTCAAGATCACGATTTGAGTTCATTGGCGTCAATACAGCGGCCTGCCCAGAAAGTGAAACCACAAGTAAGCCAGCGCCCAACGCGCTGTATTTCCTATACATTAGATTCTCCCTAAATAGTATTTATATGTGTAATTCATTAATTCATTAAAATATCAAAAACCACGAAAGTATCTATTTTACCGGCGGTCATTTTAGTTTCATCAAGCGGATATATTTGTGCTTTATATCCAAATGTTTTATCACCCGATATAATGGTTGATGCACCTTTCTTTCCTGTCGCATCGACAGAAGCACCTGCGGTATCAATAGCGGATCCTGAATTATTCAGCAATCTCACACCGACCTGCTGAGCACAGCTTTCGTCATCGCAATTAGCAATATATCCGTTCGGTGCACCCACGGGTCTTTCACCCCGAAATTGAAATTGCACTGAGGTTTGATCAGGGCAACTTAATATCAGCGTAAAGGGGACTTCTGCGCCCCGCCTGACCTTCCGGCTCTGAAAATCAGCCAGGGAATAGGTGCCTAAATCAACGTTTTGAGTGGTTGTTAAAATGGCACATGAGCGTGGCACCACATCAATAGGTGCCCCTAAATTAATAGTGACAATATCAACCGGTGTACCCGGGCTGGTATCAGCAACTAAACTCACATGCCCGATAAGGCCAGCAGGGATCGTCCCGCTTTTGATGACACCAGTCTGAACAAACTCCAAAACGATTTTATCAGCAGGTTCAGTACATATGCCTATGCACTCAAAGGCATCGGGGAAATAGGCATTTCTGGAAGCCGGCCAACTTAACCGGATCCCAAGACCGACAATGTTCGTATTATAAACATTGTCCGATGCCTGCAGCGTTGACTCTGGCCGGGTAAAAGCTGAACGCCAGGTATTGCGAATCAACGCTCCGCAGGTATAGGTGATGGCTGAAGTATTCACTTCGGCCCTTCCTAATACGGTTCCCACTGTGCCTTTACTGGCGGGCCTGAGCGTCGGTATTATAACGGAAACATTAAGGGCTTTACCCTGTGTGATGGTACAGTCATTAGCGGCAAATGCCACAGACACAGGCATCAGCCAGGATATTAAACCCAGCATAACGACTGATATTATCAACCTCATCATGCCCCTCCTTAATTTATCAATAAATATGAGTTATCGTTATTCACACACTTTATTGAGTGTGGCGATACCAACTGTTTTTTCTGCAGATTCCTTTTCGTCTGGAATATATTTCATACGACAAGAATGAGCGTTTTTCTTTTCAGACCAGGAAACGGTTAACCATTGTTCAGCATTATTTTCAGGCTGAGCCACCATCGCCCTTCCGCCCTGGCCAACAATCCCGAGGACGATTTCATCACTGTCTTTAATCATCGCTCCATAAGGGACAACAACACCTTTATTATCTTTAATAAGTAAGAATTTATTGATGTTATTTTTTGTTTTAAAGCTCAGTTTTACTGAGGCGCCGGCAGTCGGAACTAAACTTGCCTTAGTATCGTCAACTTCGACTTCCATATCCGCACCCTTAGTATCAAGATAAATATCGTTATATTGATAAGGATTGAGTGAGGAAATAATGGCATACCCATTCTCTGAAACCTGAGAGATCATATCAGGGTAAACATGTGAGCCTGTTGCTCCTTTCGCTTCGACAATACCGAAGGTATCGCTCAATGCAGAACTGTAATTAACGCCTCCTTCATGCAATACGATCCCGCCACTGGCATTCATCGTGGTCATGAATGAAGTTTCGGTTTGGCTATACCCGATATTCCCCTGCATGGCACTGCCGCTGTAACCTAAATTTATCCCTGCATTTGTCTGGTGATCCTGTACATAGTTTATCCAGCCACCATACGACATCTGGTTATATTCCCCGGCAGTACCGTTCAGCGCGGTTCTGATGCTGGAGTCTTGGTCGTTGTAGCTGACAGACGCATTAAGTTTCGGCACCTTCGAGTGCAGCGTACCAAATGGCACTGACATACTGAGATATATCGCATCATCGGTATCGCCATCTTCATCAATAGTTTTGCTGAAGTTAATGTTATAACTCATTGCATGCCATGAATTGGAATAACCAAACTGATAGCTGCTGGTGTTATTTTTTTCTGTTTGTGAATCCCAGGCACGGCCATAGTATCCGGAAAGATAAACATTCCCCCAGCCATCGATAAGGTTCTGGCTAATATTTATTTCAACCTTATCCCGGTAGTTAATAGGTAAATATTTACCATCATCGTCCTCTAATGCCTGAGCGGTCAGCAGAGCATCACTGAGAGAATAATAATCCTTACTTGAATAACGGTAACCCGCAAGGCTGAGGTTCGTTCCGGTGTCATTGAAAAATTTAGCCAGACTCAGTTTCAAACTCATATTGCAGAAACGATCACAGGAATCCTCATCTTCCACCTCGAACGAGGTGAAGGACCGGGTAATATCGGCCCCCAAAGCCCCTATGGGTGTATTGACAGCAGCACCGGCCATCAGCGCGGAATATTCGTTATCCTCTGTGGTCTGAAAACCTGTGTAAGCGGTGACCTGGTTAGTCAACCCATACTGGTAAGTTCCCTCCAGAACCAGGGGTTTATCGCGTAATGAGTCATTACGTATTTCACCGACAGTGGTTGAAAATCTCGATTGCCCCGGACGTAATAACATCGGTACGCTGGAGTAAGGCGTAATAAAGGTACGTACCTGACCTGTTGCCTCGGTGATTGTAACTTCCAGATCACCGCCATAGCCCGTAGCATAAAGATCCGTGATTTCGAATTCACCGGGTGGAACTGTCAGTTCCTTAAGGACATTACCATTTTGTCTGATGGTTATTTTTGCATTGGTATCCGCAACACCACGGATCACCGGCGCATAGCCGCGCAGTGAATCAGGCAGCATGCGTTCATCAGTGGCTAAACTGACACCACGCAGCGAAACGGTATTAAACAGTTCGCCGGTCGTGTTGATATCACCGGCTTTCATTTCGGCTTTAAGCGGTGCGATTGCACGCTGTGTATACGCTGAAATATGATCCCACTGGGTGGAAGTGCTGTCTTTAGTGACGCTGTCGAACGTATAGAAACGCCATGCTCCCAACTTTAATGAAGAGAGGGCATTTCCGTAATAGTAATCATCGGAGGTATGATCCTGATTACGCACATTCGTTGCGCTGAGAGAATAGTTTACCGCTAAAGAAGGTACACCATTATCCCAAAGCGCAGGGTTAACATACCCTTCAGGATTATTGAGTAAGCTTACCTGGGGTATAGAAAACTCTAATGTTTCTTCATCAGAGTCATACTTAAATGTTGCGGAAGGAATGAGCTTACTTAATAGTATACACTTATCCACATCCCATCCGGCATGAAGCTTAGAAGTATCAATATCGAACTGATAAATAAACTCTTTTGTTAAACAAGGTTGAATTTCGCTACCTACAGAGACATATTTAATTTTTTTTACGCCAATAGATTTGCCATTGACTTTAACATCTACGTGATAGTCGCCTGGTTTCGTTAATTCTTCATTATCAAACGCCGAGAGATCCATGCCTGCAAGATTACCGACCATAAACCCATTGTTAAACCGTACGGTTTTTTTCTCTTTTACAGTACTCTTAGATTCAATATTGCTTCCAAGCGTCATTCCAGTAACAGGCACTGTTTCGCAAAATGCATTACTTACCATGAAACTGGAAAATCCCACTATAAAAGCGGAAAAATTTCTTGATGCTTGATTTAAGCGAATCACAAAAATATCCCTTAATTTATTGCAATAACGTTACGTCATTACAATTTCAATTCCTTATTGACAAACGCACCCAGGTCTGTGATGAAAGTATATTTAAGGACCGGTGCCGTAGAATTTTTAATATTTTTAAATTCAAACAGTTTACTACTGAAAGGTTCGATAACATCGCCCTGAAGAATAGTATCTTCCTGACCCGCAATCTTTAGCGAGGCAAAAGAAATATAATATGGCGAGTTATTGCTTCCCGTAACTTTATAACCTGTTGCTGTTTTCTGTGTGGTCCAGGCAACATTCTCTGAAGCAGTTAAAAGTTCGCCTTTTAAGCCCGCCGGGCGGTAAAAGAATTTAAGGCGTGTTCTTACCGCAATATTCATCAGATTCTTATCAGCTGCATTCTCACTTTCAGGGGGTATATCGAGAATGTTTATCCAAAGCATCGTCTCGCGATCCTGAGGGTATTTACTGGCTGTTTCGTCTGTCGGAAAGATACGTAAGACCTTCCCTTTGCCTTTATTAACTCTGGCAATCGGTGGGTTGATGATAAAAGGTAAATTCTCTTTATCTTCAACGCTTGATTCCCGGCGACTATCAATCCAGACCTGAATAAGCGCAGGAGCATCCCCGACATTATTAATACGGACTGATTGCTCTTTTTCTTTGGCGTTAAAAATAACCCGCGTTCCCATGACCTGAATAGAGGCAAAGGCTGGCGTCAGGAATGAGAAAAACAGAGGCAACAGAATTGCCAATTTTAGCTTCATCTTTAATACTCCGATAATTAACCAGGGTACAAGTACCCTGGTTATTATTCTTAGTTATAAATAATGGAGTAAACAACGTCAGTATTCACTGTACCTGCAGTAGTTGCACCACCGGTAGCAATATATTGTGCCCAATAATCAAAACGGGCAGCATTATTTGAAATTGCTTTACCGGTAGTCGGATCAGTCACTGGTACACGTAAATCGATGGCTTGTTTGTTTTCGTCAGACAAGACAACCTGTACTTTCGTTGCCGAACCTGAAGCAGTAGAGTTCATCAGGTTACCGGTCGCACTGTCAATTTTGGTACTTGCCGCACGTTCCCAGGAAACGTTAGCAAATTTACCATTCGGACAGTCAGTACCACTTAAGCTGATATAAAATGGCGTGTCACCGGCTTTCTTACCGGTAGCATCCAATGCTGTCGTGCTGACAGGTTTAAGGTTGACTGTAAAAGTACCAGATGGCGTCAGGCCTTCATCAGTCCCACCATTGACAATACAGGTTGCACTACTAATGGTACCGGTAAAAGTAATGGTACCGTCTTCAGCACTGGCCGCCATGCTGCTGGCAAATAAGCAAACAGGCAATAATAAAAGTTTGGATTTCTTTAACATAAATAACTTTTCCTTGTTATTGAGACAAATATAATCAACCGCTCTAGAAGATGCATATTGTACATAAATGAACGATAGTTGAAATATATACTAATTTTTAACAAATCACTTCCATATGCGATTAATTATATTTTATTATGTTTTTTTGATTTATTATTTACAACCCAAATGAATTTATGCCGCTATTGTATATTCACTTTTAAATTCAGCATGAAAAACACCGGGTTATACTTTTAGAACTCCACTTCGTGTTAAGCATTTCGTTTAATTGCCCTGTCTTTTTTTTAAATTAAGATATGGATGATTATAAATTAAAATAACTTAAGATCTAAATTGTAAAAAACACCTAGAATAATTTACATTTGGAGGAAAGATAAAATCTAATAGAATCAAAGGAGAATAAACATTTAGTAAAAACTATCCTAAGGTAAATGTTAATAAATCGCGTTTCAAAAAGTTCCCTCAATTTTGAACTTTTTTCCCCTTATTTCATCTTTCACATCACTGCAACCAGAACTTCACCCAACTGTCACTTAACTTCTCCAACATGATGCCAACACCGAACTGAGGTTTGCATCATGTCTCCTTTATTTCGTTTCCGAAAAATTCTCCGGCGAATGCACATTACCGCAGCGCTCTCCTTTGCCTGTTTCTCCCGTGCGAGGTATTCATTGTGATGAACTTATCTAGACATCCGACCAGTCACACGACTGTCTATCAACAAATTGCCGCTGAGCTGGAACAGGAACTGCGTAACGGTTACCGCTGTGGCGATTATTTGCCACCGGAACAACAGCTTGCCGAACGTTTTCAGGTAAATCGTCATACGCTGCGCCGTGCGGTGGATGAGCTGGTGGATCGCGGCTGGCTGCAACGCCGCCAGGGAATTGGCACGCTGGTCCTGATGCGCCCTTATGATTATCCGCTGCATTCACAGGCACGGTTCAGTCAGAACCTGTTGGATCAAGGCAATCACCCGACCAGCGAACGACTGCTGGCGGTGCTGCGTCCGGCGACCGACCACGTTGCGGCGGCACTGTCCCGTCAGGAAGGCGATACGGTGATCCATCTGCGTACGTTACGCCGCGTTAACGGCGTGCCGGTCTGCGTGATTGACCACTATTTACCGGACCTGGACTGGTGGCCTGCGCTGCAAAATTTCCACAGCGGCTCGCTGCATGATTTTATTCGCCAGGAAATTAAGCAAAAACTCACCCGCCGTACCACCCGCATTAATGCCCGCCGCGCACTGGCTAAAGAGAGCAAATTACTTGAAATCGTACCCCAGGCACCGCTGCTGTGTGTCCGCACCCTGAATATCTGTGAAAGCAACGCGTCCGTGGCGGAATACTCCGTCAGCCTGACACGTGCCGACATGATTGAACTGACAATGGAGCACTGAATGGATCACTTGCAAACCCGCCAGCGCTGGATGTCAGTGCTGGCTCACAGCCGGCCTGATGAGTTGCTCGCACACTGGCAACCGCTGAATTTATCGCCGCAATTTGAGCGACTCCGTGCAGCTGAAACCGGCCTGACTCAGCTTCAGGGCCGGATGGGGGGTACCGGTAAACGTTTCGTGACGGGCGACATGACCATTACCCGCGCGGTTATCCGCACCGATAACGGCATCTATGGCTACAGCTATGTTGCCGGTCGCAATAAAGCCCACGCCGAACTGTGCGCCATCATTGATGCATTACTGCAAATACAGGGCATGGACGAACTGCTGCATAAACGCGTGATAGCACCGCTGGCCGCACTGCAACAGGAACGCCGCCAGCAACGTGCCCGCGAAGTGGCTTCCAGCCGCGTCGATTTCTTTACTCTGGTTCGTGGAGAATAACTCATGTCACTTGTTGCCAGTTTTCAGCATCCGGTCGCCGATGCGCAGTACAGTTTTCGCCGTATTCTCAAAGGATTAAGCGAGCCAGGCATCAGCGTACAACTGCCTGCCATGCCCGGTTTCGGCGCACTGGGATCCGCCAGTGCCTGTGTGCTGCTGACGCTTATCGATCAGGACACACCGCTATGGCTGAGTGCATCGCTTAACGATGAAATCCTGCGTAAAAACCTGCGTTTTCATACCGGCGCCGTACTGACCAATGACCCATCCGCTGTCAGTTTTGCGCTGGCTGATCCTGCGCTGGACAGCGCAACCCTGCTGGCTTTCCCGTGCGGCGATGAAATGTCGCCGGAGCTGGCGACCAGCGTGATTGTTCAGCTCGAAAGCCTGACCGGTGGCACGCCGCTGCGCCTGCGCGGGCCGGGCATTGAAAACAGCCGGATTATTTCTCCACAGTTGCCTGATTGCGTGCGCGATTATCTGCTGAACCGTCCTCACCGTTTCCCGCTGGGTCTGGACTTTATGTTCACCTGCGGCGAAGAACTGATTGCCATACCGCGCACCACGCGCGTGGAGGTCTGCTGATGTATGTAGCCGTTAAAGGGGGTGAGAAGGCGATTGCCGCCGCCCATCAGTTGCTGGCGCACGAGCGCCGTGGCAACACGAATGTGAATGAAATCGGCTGTGATCAGATCGAACAACAATTAGGTCTGGCAGTCGACCGCGTCATGAGCGAAGGCGGGATTTATGACCGCGAACTGGCAGCACTGGCCATTAAACAGTCCGGCGGGGATCTGGTTGAAGCCATTTTCCTGCTACGCGCTTACCGCACGACATTACCCCGTCTGGCCACCAGCGAGCCGCTGAATACCCAATCGATGCGTATTGAACGGCGTATTTCCGCCATCTATAAAGACTTACCCGGCGGTCAGGTGCTCGGTCCCACTTACGATTACACCCACCGTCTGCTCGACTTTGCGCTGCTGGCCGAAGGCGAAGCGCCGTTCACGCCAGTGGCAGATGAACCGCAGCCGGAAAACTGCGGCCATGTGTTTGATTTACTCACGCAACAACAGCTGGCGATTCAGGAAGAAGATGACGGCAGCGAACCGGAAGATATCACCCGCACGCCGCCTGTCTATCCGGCATCCCGCGCCGCGCGCCTGCAGCAACTTGTCCGCGGCGATGAAGGATTTTTGCTGTCGCTGAGCTATTCCACGCAGCGCGGTTACGGGCGAACGCATCCTTTCGCCGGTGAAATCCGCACCGGCTGGCTGACGGTCGAAATCGTGCCGGAAGAGCTGGGCTTTGCGATTGATATCGGCGAAATCCTGCTGACCGAATGCGAGATGGTGAACGGTTTTGTCGCACCGGAAGACAAGCCCCCGCACTTTACCCGCGGTTACGGACTGGTGTTTGGTCGCGCTGAACGCAAGGCGATGTCGATGTCGCTGGTCGATCGCGCACTGCAAACCCGTGAATACAACGAACAGATCAGCAGTCCGGCGCAGGATGAAGAATTCGTGTTATCCCATGCCGATAACGTCGAAGCCGCCGGTTTTGTCTCGCACCTCAAGCTGCCGCATTACGTCGATTTCCAGGCCGAACTGGAGTTGTTAAAACGCCTGCGCGCCGCAAAACAACAGGACTCCGCCCATGAACAATAATGCCGCCCAAACGATCACCGGCTACAACCACGGTTATCTCGACGAGCAGACCAAACGTATGATCCGCCGTGGCATCCTGAAAGCGGTGGCGATCCCCGGTTATCAGGTGCCGTTCGCCGGTCGCGAAATGCCGATGCCTTACGGATGGGGCACCGGCGGGATCCAGCTGACTGCCAGCGTGATTGGCGAAAACGACGTGCTGAAGGTTATCGATCAGGGCGCTGACGACACCACCAATGCCGTGTCGATCCGTAAATTCTTCCAGCGCGTCGCAGGGGTGAAAACCACCGGGAAAACCGTGGAAGCCAGCCTGATCCAGACCCGTCACCGCATTCCGGAAACACCGTTGCAGGAAGATCAGATCCTGATCTTTCAGGTGCCGATCCCGGAGCCGCTGCGTTTTATCGAACCGCGTGAAACCGAAACCCGCAAAATGCACGCGCTGGAAGAATACGGCGTGATGCAGGTGAAGCTGTATGAAGACATCGCACGCTTCGGCCATATCGCCACCACCTACGCCTATCCGGTGAAAGTGAATGATCGTTACGTGATGGATCCGTCGCCGATCCCGAAATTTGATAACCCGAAAATGAACATGATGCCTGCATTGCAGCTGTTCGGCGCCGGACGTGAAAAACGCATTTACGCCCTGCCACCGTTCACCAAAGTAGAAAGTCTGGACTTTGACGATCATCCGTTTACCGCTCAGCGATGGGATGAGCCCTGCGCCCTCTGCGGCTCGCACCACAGTTATCTCGATGAAGTGGTGCTCGACGATCAGGGCAACCGCATGTTCGTGTGCTCCGACACCGATTTTTGCGCTCAGCAGGTTGAGCAACAGGCTTCAAACGAGGGTAACCACTGATGAACACTCCCTTAAATCTTACCGCCGGGCCGCTGTTGTCGGTGAATAACCTGACTCATCTTTATGCGCCGGGCAAAGGCTTTTGCGATGTGTCGTTCAATCTGTATCCCGGCGAAGTGCTGGGCATTGTCGGCGAATCCGGTTCCGGCAAAACCACACTGTTGCAGTCGATTTCTGCCCGTCTTGCGCCGCAGCAAGGCAACGTGATTTACAACAACGGGCAGGTTCCTGCGCAATCGTTGTATGACATGCCCGAAAGTGACCGCCGCCGTCTGCTGCGCACCGACTGGGGCGTGGTGCATCAACATCCGATGGACGGCCTGCGTCGCCAGGTTTCAGCCGGGGGAAATATCGGCGAGCGTCTGATGGCTGTCGGTGAGCGCCATTACGGCAATATCCGCAAGAAGGCCGGTCAGTGGCTGGAAGATGTCGAAATCCCGGTTTCACGTATTGATGACCTGCCGACCACGTTTTCCGGCGGAATGCAGCAACGTCTGCAAATCGCCCGCAATCTGGTGACGCATCCCCGTCTGGTGTTTATGGATGAACCAACCGGTGGCCTGGATGTGTCCGTTCAGGCACGTCTGCTGGATTTACTGCGCACGCTGGTGGTGGAAATGCAGCTGGCAGTAGTGATTGTCACCCACGATCTTGGCGTTGCCCGCCTGCTTGCGCACCGTTTGCTGGTGATGAAACAAGGTCAGGTGGTGGAAAGTGGTTTAACCGACCGCGTGCTCGACGATCCGCATCATCCCTATACACAGCTGCTTGTTTCTTCCGTGCTGTCCTGAATCTACTTCCAGAGAAAGAGTGACCAAAATGACGACGAAGCTCAGGGTCGAAAATCTCAGTAAAACTTTCGTGCTGCATAACCAGAACAGTGCCCGATTACCGGTGTTCAGTCACGCCAGTCTGACGGTCAATGCCGGGGAATGTGTGGTGCTGCATGGCCAGTCCGGTAGCGGAAAATCCACCCTTTTGCGCTCCTTATACGGCAACTATTTGCCGGACAGCGGCACCATCTGGGTGGAGCATCAGGGTCAGCAAATCGACATCGTCAGCGCCGAAGCGCGCGAGATTCTGGCGGTTCGCCGTCATACCGTCGGCTGGGTCAGCCAGTTTTTGCGGGTTATTCCGCGTATCAGCGCGCTGAATCTGGTGATGCAGCCGCTGCTCGAACTGGGTGTGGATAAAGCGCAGAGTGAATCACGCGCCAGCGTATTGCTGCACCATCTGAACGTACCGGAACGCCTGTGGCATCTTGCGCCTTCAACGTTTTCCGGTGGCGAACAACAGCGCGTGAATATCGCCCGTGGTTTTGTGGTCGATTATCCGGTGCTGTTGCTCGATGAACCTACCGCCTCACTGGATGCGGTTAACCGCGCCGCCGTGGTTACGCTGATTGAGCAGGCCAAAGCACGCGGTGCGGCGGTCGTCGGGATTTTCCATGACGAGGATGTGCGCCAACGTGTTGCCGACCGTTTGTATGAAATGAGCCCCGAAACCGCGCCGGAGATGTCCGTATGATCATCAATAACGTCAGACTGGTACTCGACGATCAGGTTGTTGAAGGATCGCTTGAGATGAAAAACGGCGTGATCAGCGCCTTCGCAGACAGCTGCAGTCAGTTGCCACAGGCGCTGGATGCGCAGGGCGGCTGGTTGCTGCCGGGTTTAATCGAGCTGCACACCGACAATCTGGATAAATTTTTCACGCCGCGCCCGAAAGTTGACTGGCCGGCGCATTCGGCTATGAGCAGTCATGATGCCCTGATGGTCGCCAGCGGCATCACCACGGTGCTGGACGCCGTCGCTGTCGGTGATGTGCGCGACGGCGGACATCGTCTGGATAATCTGCAAAAGATGATCGACGCTATCATCAACAGTCAGAATGCCGGACTAAACCGCGCCGAACACCGGTTGCATCTGCGCTGCGAACTGCCGCATGAAACCACCTTGCCGTTGTTCGAAAAGCTGATGGATACGTCAATACTGTCACTGGTTTCGCTGATGGATCATTCACCGGGCCAGCGCCAGTTCGCCACGCCGCAGAAATACCGTGAGTATTATCAGGGCAAGTACCACCTTAACGACCAGCAGATGGACGACTATCAGGAAGAGCAAATCGCCCTCTCGCGCCGCTGGGCACAGCCAAACCGTGAAGCCATTGCCGCGCACTGCCGGGCACGCAATATTTCACTGGCCAGCCACGACGACGCGACGGCCGCGCATGTTGAAGAATCGCTGGCACTCGGCAGCGTGATTGCCGAATTCCCGACCACTGAAGAGGCCGCACGCGCCTCGCACGCCAACGGTTTGCAGGTGCTGATGGGTGCGCCAAATATTGTGCGCGGGGGGTCCCATTCCGGCAATGTCCCGGCGCATCATCTGGCCTCGCTCGGTCTGCTGGATATTCTCTCTTCTGATTACTATCCCGCCAGCCTGCTCGATGCTGTTTTCCGCATTGCCGGTGATGAAAATAACGCTTTCAGCCTGCCGCAGGCGGTGAAACTGGTAACACGTAATCCGGCCAATGCCCTGGGCCTGAAAGATCGCGGTGAAATAGCCGAAGGCAAGCGCGCGGATCTGGTGCTGGCACGCGCGCATGGCGATCATCATTACGTGCAAAACGTCTGGCGTCAGGGCATTCAGGTGTTCTGAGGGGATGAGAGTCTAAGGAGATGAAATGAGTCGTTTACTCTATCTGATGGGCGCTTCTGGCTCGGGAAAAGACAGTTTGCTGGATGCCCTGCGTCAACATTTACCGGACAATGTCACGGTGGCGCATCGTTATATTACGCGCCCCGCAGACGCCGGTTCGGAAAATCATATTGCATTGAGCGAAGCTGAATTTATGCAACGCCGTCAGCAGGGATTGTTCGCGCTGGAATGGGTCGCACACCAGTGCCGGTATGGTGTGGGCATTGAGATCGACCATTGGATGCAGTTGGGCTGTCATGTGGTGATGAACGGCTCGCGTGCTCATCTGGAACAAGCCCGTCAGCGTTACGGCCAGCGCCTGCTCCCGGTGTGTTTGCAGGTATCGGATCCTGTGCTGGCCTCACGACTTTCGCAGCGCGGACGTGAGGATGTGGCGCAAATTGCCCGCCGTCTGCAACGTGCCAGAGAATATGCCAGCACGCTGCCCGCAGAGTGCCATCTGCTGAACAACGACGGTGCATTGCAGGAAACCTTACAGCATCTGCTGGCGATCCTGTCTCTGCCGGTCAGTACGCCTGTTTATCCCGTAACTTCACAATGAAGGATCCTATGACAGACATCATTTCTCCCTTTTCGCTGGCTGATGAACAGGATTATGCCCGACCTAAAATTGGTCAGCAGGTCGAGCTGGACGGATCGCAGCTCGGACAATATGTACATATTGCCGATAATGCGATTATTGAAGAAACGCAGATCGGCGATTACTCCTATACCGCCGGGAATAATCAGATCTTCTATGCAACGATCGGCAAATTTGTATCGATCGCCACCTATGTACGGATCAATCCTGGTAACCATCCGACTTATCAGCGCGTGGCTCAGCACCATTTTACCTACCGCAGTTCGGCATACGGGCTGGGTGAGGACGATCAGGCATTTTTCGACTGGCGACGTGAACATCACGTCACCGTGGGTAATGATGTATGGATTGGTCATAACGCGGTGCTGATGCCCGGCGTGAAAGTCGGTAATGGCGCGGTCATTGGTACGTCAGCCGTAGTGACCAAAGACGTCGAGCCATACTCTATCGTCGCAGGCGTGGCGGCTAAAAAGATCGGCATGCGGTTTGACGACAGTATGATCGAACGGATCGAGAAAAGTCAGTGGTGGAACTGGGATCATGAAACACTGAAAGAAAGGATGCCGGACTTCAGAGATCTGGCTGTGTTTGCGGAAAAATATCTGTAGAGAAGGTGGGGAGCGGGCTCAGGGTTTGACAGGCAGAAAATTCGCATTTTTTGCCTGTCAGCTTATCACAGGGATCCGCTGAAGCGGATCCCTGTGCATTAAAGTTCTTCAACGCTGGCAGCAATCTGATCGGAATCCAGCACGGTGATTCCCCCCAACCCGGCGTTAAACGCCTGTTCCAGCAAAGCTTTTGCCACGATGTCAGACTCCACGGCTTTCCATTTCCCTGGCAGCATTTTGAATAATGGCGCGCTCAGTTGCTCGAGCAGGCGCGGCGGATGACGCCGGCCTACCAGCAGCGACGGTCTGACCAGCGTGAGCAGTGGCCAGCCCTGTTGCATCAGCGCCAGTTCCATTTCACCTTTGGTGCGGTTGTAGAGGAAACACGAATGCGCATCCGCGCCGTGTGCGCTGACAGCCAGACAATGGCGGGCACCCAGTTCCCGTGCCGCTTTGGCGCAATCGACCACCAGATCGTAATCCACGGCCCGAAATGCCTGTGCACTTCCCGCCTGTTTACGTGTGGTACCCAGACAGCAGAACAGCAAATCAATCGGTTCATCAAGTGCAACAACCAGTGAGGTCAGATTCGTGCCCAGCGGATTGATCAGTTTATTGCCCGGTGGCAACGGACGGCGACTCGGCGCAACAATACGGCTGACACGCGGATCCAACTGCAGCAGGCGTAAAAGCTCCCTCCCGATCAGACCACTCCCACCCAGCAGAAGAACTTTTGCCATATCACTTCCTTTTAAATCACGGCATACAGACACAGAGGATCGAAGTGTTACCTGAATGTGAATATCACGCTATAAGACAGTTCCTGTTACCTGACCAGACTCGGAGGAATCCAGTTTGATCAGTCCGTCCCTGGCTTCTAGGATTATGGGGGTAAGTCAAAAAACACATTCTCAGCAGGAGGAACCATGAGCAAGAAGATAGCGGTACTCATCACTGATGAATTTGAGGATTCTGAATTCACTTCACCCGCCGGGGCTTATCGCGAGGCTGGACATCAGGTCATCACCATTGAGAACAAAGCGGGTAACGTCATTAAAGGCAAGCAGGGGAAAGCTTCCGTTACCATTGATAAATCAATTGATGATGTGAACGTCGCTGAGTTTGACGCCCTGCTGCTGCCCGGCGGACATTCGCCGGATACCCTGCGCGGAGATGACCGGTTTGTCGAATTTACCCGGGAGTTCGCCAATAGCGGCAAACCGATTTTCGCCATCTGTCACGGGCCGCAATTGCTGATTAATGCCGATGTCGTTCGGGGACGCAAACTCACCACGGTGAAACCGGTGGTCGTGGACGTGAAAAATGCGGGTGCCGAGTTTTATGACAAAGAAGTGGTGGTCGACAACAACACGCTGGTTACCAGCCGGACGCCGGATGATCTGCCCGCTTTTAACCGTGAATCACTGAAGATTCTGGCAGAATAAACCCGCCGCCCCTCTGCACAGAGGGGCAAATCACCGTGTCTCTTCTCTGTCCCATACAAGTTTCTTACCAAATCCCAACGCATTATCTGTCATTTTAATGTGGCTGAGCCTCAGTGCCCAGACCGGCGCTTTCATCGCGATGGCGACAGGGAAACGTTTACAATACTGACTGCGCGCACGGCTTTCTTCTTCACCATCGAGAACGGTAGCTTCCCCACGATACTGAATGCCTTTAATTAGCGCGATGGATTTCGGAGGTGGCGCAATCGTTCCCACAATGTGTGGCGATCGGGACATCAGCGAGCCATGAAGAGTTTTGAGTTCTGTCATGAAATAGAGCGTCATGCTGCCCTCATCGGTAACATAAAAGCAATTAGCGCTCCACATTTCGCCGTCAACAGTAGCGCACAGCGCCAATACATGGTTCTTTTTCAAAAATTTCAGGATATGTTGCAGATCATCAGGGTTATTCATCGCCAATCCTCATCTTCATTTTTCACAGTTTAACGCTGTATGACGATGTTTTGCCTCACTCTGTTGTGCCTTTCGGGTAAACTGACACGACCTTTTCCTTTCCCATACCTAAGCTTATGCCCGTCACCGCCAACTGGTTTTTATATATGTTGAGAACGCCAACCGGGATGCTCTATACCGGCATCACGACAGACGTGACGCGGCGTCTCGCCCAGCATCAGTGTGGTAAAGGAGCGAAATCATTGCGTGGGAAAGGAGAATTAGCGTTGGCATTTCAGTGCCAGGCAGGTGACCGCTCGCGGGCATCAAAGCTGGAAATAAAAGTCAAAAAACTGAGTAAGGCACAGAAAGAGCTGCTGGTGACAAACGCGCCGGAATGCCTGGAAAATTATCTGGGATTCGCGGAAAGCGGAAAATAAAAAAGGCCGGGAAACCGGCCTCTGTGCCCTCTGACTGTCATCAGAAGCGATTAAACGCTGACGGGAAGACCACTTCACCGCTGGCGTCGGACAGCGCATCGTCTGCCAAAGTAAACAGCTGGAACATGGTTTCAGTATCTGTCCAGCGGCAATGCAGGCCGTGAGCAGCCGCAGGTTGAAAACCGAAACGCTTGTAATACGCAGGGTCACCTAATACCACGACGGCGGCATAACCAAATTCATTCAGGGAATCTAACCCTTCGTACACCAGTTTTTCGCCCAGTCCCTGACCACGCAGAGAGTGCTCTACCGCCAGCGGTGCCAGCGCCACCCAGTTACGGTCTTCGCCCTGAATATCCACCGGACAGAATGCCACATACCCCACGACACCCCCTTCATCGTCGGTCGCGACCACGCCAAGCGTCAGGAGACCATCTTCACGCAACTCCTGCACCAGATCAGCTTCTGCGCCAGTCGGAAATGAGGCGCGCAGCAGACGGTCTATGCCCGCAGCATCGACCGGAATTTCAGTACGGATTAACATGGCTCAGCTACCGGAGTTTTTGACCCGCGGTCCTCTTGCAGTCCCGCTTCGACAAAACCGGCCAGACGCAGCAGGCCGTTTTTCAGCAACAGCGGCATGGTATCAAGATCGATAGAATCCATCAGATTTTTCACATACAGACCGAGCTCCGTATCGCCTTCAATGCGCAGACGGCGCTGGAAGAACAGCGTATCAGGATCTTCTTTACGGGCGGCAATCAGGATCAGGTCGTTAGCGTTTGCGCTGAAGCTGACATCCGCCTCGCCGTGTTCAGCGATCATCAGCTTACCTTCGCCCACCGACATCAGCCAGCTCAGGTTCAGATCGCTGACATCAATTTTCAGCCATCGGTTTTCGAGGAAATCCAGTTCGCCATCAGCCAGTGCCTGACGAAGCTGCCAGCTCAGCACCTGTTGCAGAACCTGACGTTGTAATGCAAATGGCGTGAATTTCAAAGGCACACTCAACAGGGTGGGTCCCTGACGAACCAAACGTGCACGTAGTTTTTGCAACACTGGCACTACTCCTCTCGGTAACTTTTCGACAAGTTTTAAGGCGGTTATGCGGCCTATTTTGACACATTGCCGGTAACGTTCAGCGGTCTATATCAATAAATACTGCAACAGAAAAACGCCACGTACAACCTCCCCGGGGGCGGTAAGCCCTTCAAAGCCGCAGAAACTGCCTCAAATCAAAATATTGCATCCCTGCATTCTCTAAAATAGTTCGCCAATCAAAGCCCTGACTGATGAATGAATGACGTCGGCAACTGGCTTTTCATCACCCCCAACTGTTCAGCTCTGGCTGACCGGTTGCAGTAAGGAACGAGAATGGAGCTACTTTGCCCGGCAGGAAATTTACCTGCGCTGAAAGCGGCGATCGACAATGGCGCGGATGCGGTTTATATCGGTCTGAAAGATGACACGAATGCGCGCCATTTCGCCGGCCTGAATTTTACGGAAAAAAAGCTGCAGGAAGCCGCCAGTTACGTTCACCGCCACCGTCGTAAACTGCATATTGCTATCAATACATTTGCCCATCCTGACGGTTATCAGCGCTGGGAACGCGCGGTAGATATGGCGGCACAACTCGGCGCAGATGCGCTGATCCTGGCTGATCTGGCGATGCTGGATTACGCGGCGAATAAATATCCTCATGTTGAACGCCATGTATCGGTGCAGGCTTCCGCCACCAACGACGAAGCCATTCGTTTCTATAAACGCAACTTTGATGTTGCCCGCGTGGTATTGCCGCGTGTGCTTTCCATGCATCAGGTGCGTCAGCTTTCCCGTACTACCGTTGTGCCGCTGGAAGTGTTCGCGTTCGGCAGCCTGTGCATTATGGCCGAAGGCCGCTGCTATCTTTCGTCCTATCTGACCGGCGAATCGCCCAATACCGTGGGTGCCTGTTCTCCGGCGCGGTTCGTACGCTGGCAACAGACCACGCAGGGCATGGAATCACGTCTGAATGATGTGCTGATCGACCGTTATGACGAAGGCGAAAACGCCGGTTATCCGACTCTGTGTAAAGGCCGTTATCTGGTGGATGGCACGAAATACCATGCGCTGGAAGAACCGACCAGTTTAAACACGTTGGAATTATTACCGGAACTGTTCGCCGCCAATATTGCGTCAGTGAAAATTGAGGGGCGTCAGCGCAGCCCGGCGTATGTCAGCCAGGTCGCACGCGTATGGCGTGCGGCCATCGACCGCTGCATGGCTGATCCGCAAAACTTTAAAACCGAGGAAGCCTGGATGAACACGCTGGGCTCCATGTCTGAGGGCACACAAACGACGCTGGGTGCCTATCACCGCAAGTGGCAGTAACTGAAGAGACGATGATGAAATATTCTTTAGGCCCCCTCCTTTATTACTGGCCGAAAGCACAGGTGGAAGACTTTTATCAGGCTGCGGCGACCAGCAGCGCGGATGTGATTTACCTCGGCGAAAATGTGTGTGCCAAACGCCGGGAAATGAAAGTGAACGACTGGCTGGAGATCGCGCGTCAGCTGGCTGCAACGGGTAAACAGGTGGTGATTTCCACGCTGGCGTTGTTGCAGGCACCGTCAGAGCTCAATGAACTGAAACGCTATGTGGAGAACGGTGAATTTTTGCTCGAAGCCAATGATTTCGGCGCGGTGAATATGGCGGCGGAACGCAATCTGCCATTTGTCGCCGGCCATGCGCTGAATTGCTACAACGCGGTCACGCTGAAATTGCTGCATAAACAGGGCATGGTGCGCTGGTGTATGCCCGTCGAGCTTTCCCGTGACTGGCTGGTGAATCTGCTCAACCAATGCCAGGCTTTGGGCATTCGCGATAAATTTGACGTAGAAGTGCTGTCCTACGGGCATCTGCCACTGGCGTATTCGGCGCGCTGTTTTACTGCACGTTCAGAAAACCGGGCGAAGGATGAATGTGAAACCTGCTGCATCAGTTATCCGCAGGGCCGTAAAATGCTGTCTCAGGAAAATCAGCAGGTGTTCGTGCTCAACGGCATTCAGACGCAAAGCGGCTATTGCTATAACCTGGGTAACGAACTTATGTCAATGCAGGGGCTGGTAGACATTGTGCGTCTGTCGCCGGAAACCATGGACACACTCGCCACGCTTGAAGCGTTTCGCACCAACGAACGCGGACTGTATCCGCTGACACTTACCGATAAAGCCGACTGTAATGGCTACTGGCAGCGTGTCGCCGGGCTGGAACTGCGCCAGTAACCAAAGACAAACAACACTAAGAAGGGATATGACCACTGCGCCATATCCCTTTTTTATGAGTGCGGAGGCTTCGGCCGGAACATCGCGCGCAGCCGGACGCCATCACGCAACATGCCCACGGCAATGCCAATGAAAGTGTAAAACACGCACAGGATCAGCAGCATCATAATGTCGCCACCCACGTCTTTAAACGGCAATCCCATCTGATTCACACCGGCAATGGCTTTGGTCGCCCACGTTGAAGGGAGCATGGAAGAAATCGCCCGAACCCATGCGGGCATCGCCTGCAACGGCCAGATGGTACCTGATATATAGAAGACCGGCGTAGTCAGAAACGCCAGCGTCAGGTAAATCAGCTCCACGCTGCGCAGACATTCCGTCACCAGTTTCCCTAAACCTAATACCGCCATCAGGAACGGAAACGTCAGCAGCAAAATCTCAGGAATGGTTGCCGTTTGCCGGTAACCCAATACCCAGGGCCACAATACGAACAATACAATCGACAGAAAAAGCCAGACCGGAATCAAGGCTGAAATTCCCCCCAGAAACGCCGGGATCGATGATTTCCCGGAAGGCCCGCTGTTGAGCACAATACTGACGCGCACACTGGCTATCAGTAATGAGTGCTGCAAAAGCATCACCAGTAAACCTGGAAAAATAATGGCGGCAAAACTGATGCCGGGGTTAAACAGATCAGATGACTGGCCCAGGATCGGCGAAAGCACCACGCTGGCCTGACGCTCACTGAAACCGTTGCTGAGCAGCAAATCTGTGTTGTACTGCGTCAGGATCGACTGATACGCCGACAGCACATCCTGTTGAATCTGCCCGTTTGCCAGCCGGTTGGTGGCATCACCATACACCGGGATCACAATATTTTGTCCGGCGAGGATCTTCTTCTCCAGATCGACCGGCATGATGATCACTGCGAACAGTTTTCGCAGCGCCAGATCGTGTTCCGCGTCAGCCAGATTGTCATACGCGACGGTGGCAATTTTCGACCCCGCATCAAGCTGGCGGGACAGCATGCGGCTGGCCGTACTGTGATCCTGGTCGATCACCGCGACGGGCAAGTCCCACACTGTTCTGTTGGCATAAACCAGACTCATCACACACAGTGAAAGCAGTAACATCATCCACATCGGTTTATCGAGCAAACCGGTCAGCACTTTACTGAAGGTTTTCCACCAGGTTTTACCCCATTCGCGACCCGTCATTGCCCTGGTTCCTGTTGTTTCATTCGCATATACAGGCGTTTACGCACCAGCAAACTGGTCAGCAGCGGATAGATCAGCAGAATGCAACACACCATCAGAATGCCGCGCACTGACACTTCCCGCAGGAAAACATCAAACATGGCGGCCAGCGCATAACTCAGCGGCTCAATACCGGAAATGATACGGGCTGGCAACGGCATCGACAGCACCGGCACCGCCATGCCCGAGAAAGTCAGCGCAATACTGACGAAAATCCCCATCATGGTGTAAGCCGTGATGGTGGTTTTAGTGAAAGTGAAAAGGAGTAATCCGAGGCTTTGTGCGGCGATCACATAGAAAAAACCGATCAGCAGCATATACAAAGGATTACCACTGACACGGGCGTCAAAAAACCCGACCAGCATGGCGATTTCCACCATCAGCAACGTGGTAAAACACAATGTGTATGGCGCGAGTTTGCCAAGCAATGCCAGTGTGAACGAAGGTGCGCCGAGTAATGCCTGGCTGCGCGCCATCACGTAAATCATGCAGGTGACAGTAAACAGTTGCAGCAGATGGATGGTCGCGGCAAATTGCTGATAATAAATGTAGCTGCCACTGGCGTTAAACAGGCTGCCGTACGAGAGATCTACACTTGCCAGCGAAGGCAGCGTTTTCCCCATTTCTGTCGCAATGATTGAACGGTAGCGGGTATTAAGGTCGGTGATCAGTCCGCTGAAATCTTGCGTGGAATATAATCCGGCACCGTAGAATAATGCGTTGTAATAGAGGACGGTGCCGGGCTGTTTTCCGGCCAGCACATCGGCTTCAAAATCGTTGGGAATATACAAAAGCGCATAATCCTGCGCGGTACGCAGACGGTATTCAGCTTCCGGCAAACCGCCTTCAAAAGCCTGCACGTGCGCGTGAGAACCGGCGTCCAGTTTGCGGACCAGCATTTTGGATAGCGGACTATGATCATTGTCGACCACAGATACCGGTAAATCCAGCAATGTACCTTCCGAGAAGTTACTGCTGATAAGCCCGAAAAGCAGCAGAGGAAAAATCCAGCACAACCAGTGGATCACCGGCTTGCGGAAAGCATGCCGGACCTCGCGGGTAAAAGCCCGACTGAAACAGCGCCATGCGGCTTTTACCCTTTCACTGCGCGGCGCTTTGACCGGCCTCATTGAGCTTGCCATTGCCACAATGCGCTCATGCCCTGACGTAATCCGGGCACAGGTTTCGCGGGATACAGACGCACTTCAAAAGTTTTTAAATCAAAGTCGCCGGTCGCTCGCGTGGCGCGTTTGGTCGCATAATCGCCAAGCGGAGCAAGGTAACGCACTTCCGCTTCGATCATCTGGTTATTCAGCGCGGGAACGCGTATCCGGACTTTATCGCCTTTACGCACGCCCGCCAGGATATCCTCCCGCAGGTTAAACACGAAATACGCATCAGGCAGACGAACCAACGTCAGTAACGGGCTCGAGGCGTTTTGCAACTCGCCGACCTCCACAGGAATCGGTCCGACCTCACCATCAACCGGGGCTTTGACTAATAAATCATCGGTTTGCGCTTTCACTTCCAGAAGGTCTTCTTCCGCCTGGCGCAACTGAGCGGCATAGCTTTCACGTTGCTCGACGCGGTCACCGTTGACGCCTTCATCCAGGTTGGCTTTGGCCACCAGCACCTGCTGATAAGCACTGTCGCGGGCGCGGCGGGAATCTTCCAAATCAGCCGCAGAAATGAAACCTTTGGATGCCATTTTGGCATTACGGTTATAAAGGTCCCGTGCATTAATGTATTCCGCCTGCGACTGCGCCAGCGTGGCTTTCAGATTGCGAATACTTTCTTCACGCGTGCCGTTAACGGAAAGATCAAGCTGCGCTTTTGCCTGATCGCGCGCCGCTTCAGCCGCACGTAACTGCGCCATTAATTCGGGGCTGTCGAGGGTAATCAATAGCTGTCCGGCTTTGACATCGTCACCGCGTTCTACATGACGTTCTGTCACCCGGCCTTTGGCTTTCGAGGCCACAATGACTTCCGGTGCATCCACTTCACCCTGCAATAACAGATCCTGATTGTGCGCCCGGAACAGCACAGCCAGAGAAACCGCTACTGCAATCAGCAGCAGGGTCAATAAAATTCGTTTACTCATCGGTACGACATCCTTTTTGTTTGCCTGTTTTTATCAGCGGCTTTGGGTATCCTTTCCATATTGTTGTCCTTTGTTGCATCAATCTCTTCAGGCGGAACATACAGATATCAGTGAAATCATAGCGGGATAAACAGAGCATTTTTAACTCAAAACAACATATTGGCTGAAATGATAGTTTAGGTTAATTCAATCATATTTTTGGATGTTTAAATGGCATTTAAGGGCACAAATGCCGTATTCAATCTATTACTATTGGGTGATACTCGTTCTAATTATGAGCGGAGTGAATACTTTCTCCACTCACCTCAATCAAGAGTGAGCTGCGATTATGTCTGATAAAAACACCGTCCCCCTTTCCGTTCTCGATCTGGCACCGGTTCCGCAGGGCGCCGATCCTGCCCGCGCATTTCAGTGTTCACTGGAACTGGCACAACATGCCGAGAAATGGGGCTACCAGCGTTACTGGATGGCGGAACACCACAATATGACCGGCATCGCCAGTGCGGCAACCTCTGTGCTGCTGGGTTATATTGCAGGTGGGACGAAAACAATCCGCGTGGGTTCCGGCGGCGTGATGCTGCCGAACCACTCACCGCTGGTGATTGCCGAGCAGTTCGGTACGCTCGCTACACTCTACCCGAACCGTGTGGATCTGGGATTAGGTCGTGCGCCGGGCACCGATCAGCGCACCATGATTGCCCTGCGCCGCCATCTCTCCGGTGAAATCGACAACTTCCCGCAGGATGTGCAGGAGTTGCAGATGTACTTCGGTGACGTTCAGCCGCAGCAACCTGTCCAGGCCGTGCCCGGCCAGGGTTTGCATGTGCCGATCTGGTTACTGGGCTCAAGCCTTTACAGCGCCCAGCTGGCGGCGGCGCTCGGACTGCCCTTCGCCTTCGCTTCACATTTCGCACCGGACATGCTGTATCAGGCATTAGCAATTTACCGCAGCAAGTTCCAGCCTTCTGCACAACTTGAGAAACCCCACGCCATGGTATGTATCAATGCCATTGCTGCCGACACGGATGAAGAAGCGCGCCGGATGTTCACCTCTAATCAGCAACAGTTCATCAATTTGCGCCGTGGAATGCCGGGTAAACTCCCTGCGCCGGTTGATAACATCGAAAGCTTATGGTCCGCTCAGGAACGCTTTGGCGTTGATAATGCGCTGCGTATGTCAGTGGTCGGCAATAAAGAAAGTGTGCGTCAGGGGCTGCAAAATATTCTGCGGGAAACTGAAGCCGATGAACTGATGATCAACGGCCAGATTTTTGATCATCAGGCACGCCTGCATTCATTCGAGATTGTTTCACAACTTCAGGGTGAACTGGTCAAAGAGCAACGCATCAGCTGACAGGTCAGGTAAATCGCAGGCATAAAAAAACCAGCCCGGAGGCTGGTTTTTTATTATCTGAAAATCAGCGAACTGAAAGCAGATTATGCGTCAGAAGTACGACGTGGTGCGCGGCTTGGCGGACGACGATCACCTGCGGCTGCAGAACCTTCACGACGGTCACCGCTGAAAGAACGTGGAGCACCGTTACCACGGCCACCTTCACGACGTTCACCGTTGAACGGACGCGGAGCACCATTACCACGACGCTCACCGCCAGCACCGGCCGGACGATCACGACGTGGAGCCTGTGGCACCGCATCACCGATCAGTTGCATGTTCATCGGTTTATTCAGGATACGTGTACGGGTGAAGTGAGACAGGATCTCGCCCGGCATACCTTTCGGCAATTCGATAGTAGAGTGCGTACCGAACAGTTTGATGTTACCGATGTAACGGCTGCTGATGTCGCCTTCGTTAGCGATAGCACCAACGATGTGACGAACTTCAACGCCATCGTCACGACCCACTTCGATACGATACAGCTCCATTTCGCCAGCGTCACGACGCTCACGACGCGGGCTATCGCCATCACGTGCAGGGCGGTCATTGCTGCGGGCCGGACGGTCACGACGATCACCACGGTCGCCACGTTCTTCGAATTCACGGCGTGGTGGGCGGCTTTTGAAGACCGGATCCGCTGCAACGATCAGAGGGCGTTCACCCTGTGCCATTTTCAGCAGTGCCGCAGCCAGTGTCTCAACGTCCAGCTCTTCTGCAGGTTGCAGTTTTGCCAGCAGCGCACGGTATTGATCCAGATCGCTACTTTCCAGTTGTTGCTGAACTTTCGCTGCAAACTTAGCCAGACGACGCTCGCCCAGAACTTCTGCAGTTGGGATTTCAACTTCCGGAATGGTCAGCTTCATGGTGCGTTCAATGTTACGCAGCAGACGACGCTCACGGTTCTCAACGAACAACAGTGCGCGACCTGCACGGCCTGCACGGCCGGTACGACCGATACGGTGAACGTAAGATTCTGAGTCCATCGGGATGTCGTAGTTAACCACCAGGCTGATACGTTCTACGTCGAGACCACGTGCTGCCACGTCGGTTGCGATCAGAATGTCCAGACGGCCATCTTTCAGACGTTCCAGAGTCTGCTCGCGCAGGGCCTGGTTCATGTCACCGTTCAGCGCAGCGCTGCTGTAGCCGCTACGTTCAAGTGCTTCAGCCACTTCCAGCGTCGCGTTTTTGGTACGTACGAAGATAATCGCCGCATCAAAATCTTCTGCTTCCAGGAAACGTACCAATGCTTCGTTTTTACGCAGACCGTAAACAGACCAGTAGCTCTGGCTGATATCAGGGCGCGTGGTCAAGCTTGACTGGATACGCACTTCCTGAGGATCTTTCATGAAGCGACGGGTAATACGACGGATAGCTTCTGGCATGGTTGCAGAGAACAACGCGGTCTGATGTTCAGCCGGGATCTGCGCCATGATGGTTTCGACGTCTTCGATGAAGCCCATACGCAGCATTTCATCAGCTTCGTCCAGCACCAGGCCGCTCAGGTTAGAGAGGTTCAGCGTGCCACGTTTCAGATGGTCCAGCAGACGACCCGGAGTACCCACAACAACTTGTGGTCCCTGACGCAGAGCGCGCAACTGGACGTCATAGCGCTGGCCGCCATAAAGGGCAACCACATTCACGCCATGCATGTGTTTAGAAAAATCGGTCATTGCTTCAGCAACCTGAACCGCCAGTTCGCGGGTCGGGGCCAGAACAAGAATTTGTGGTGCTTTCAGTGAAGCATCAATGTTATGCAGCAGCGGTAAAGAGAATGCGGCTGTTTTACCGGAACCTGTCTGAGCCATGCCCAGAACGTCGCGGCCATTTAACAGGTGAGGAATACACTCAGCCTGGATTGGTGAAGGTTTTTCGTAGCCCAAATCAGTCAGGGCAGAAATGATCGGAGCAGACAGCCCCAGGTCAGCAAAAGAGGTTTCAAGCTCAGTAGTCATGTACACGTGCCTCATTAATAATGGCAGCCAGTCTACATAACTCGTCGAGAAAATTTTCAGTCATTTTCATTGAAAAGTGTGAACCGGCTCAAATTAGATTATAAAACGAACAAAGCAACCCTCGCCCGTAAAGGCGCTAAAAAATGGTAAATACCATGATTTAAAAGGCTGATTGGTGTCGTCAGCTATTGCTGGTCCGATTCTGATAGGTCGTCTTGCTCATGGCCCAAAAGCGCCAATTCCAACAATGCATAGCGGTGCTCAACAAAGTTATGAACGTTGTTAGCTACCGTCAGTTTGAACAGTGCCGCAGCGCTGTTCTTGTCCCCCAGACTTAGGTAATGTTTACCTAAATAGAAGTCAGTTTCACTGAGATGCTCAGCGAGCGAAGTGTTATCCGTTGCTTCTGCCTTGAGGCGTTCCATCAGCGTAGATTCGCTGATTTTGCCCAGGTAGAATTCGACGATATTCCATCCCCATTGCCCTCTGTCCGCTTTGTCATAACGCTGTTGAAGCGCTACCTCGGCATCCTTCGGATTGATTTCTCGCTCCGCAAGATAAAGCCATAACGAACGGAAGGGATCATTTGGATCGTCTCGATAAAACGCCTGCAGATCATCCTGCGCTAACGAGAATCGGCCACCGTAATACAGTGCGATACCTCGGTTCAAACGCGCGTAGTTGTAAGTTGGATCAAGCTCTAGTACAGAATCAAACGCTTCATAGGCAGCATCGAAATTGCCTGCCTGCGTTAAGTAAATCCCCAGGTAGTTAAAAACTTCTGGCATATCAGGACGAATAGACAGCGCTTGTGAAAAATCATTTCGCGCCAGTGCTCTTAGCCCGAGACTATCATACAGCACACCGCGCTCATATAATAGCTGTGCTCTCTCATCATCGGTTAATGACCGACTGGCAAGTATTTGTTCCATGCGTGCCAGGATGACTTCCTGCTGCAACGTCGGTTGCAACGGAATCGCCAGAACTTCATTTTTACGCCAATCATGGTTGCTGCATCCTGCCAACATAAGTGCTGTCGCAACATAACACCAGCGCAAGAAAGGCTTCATTTCTACTCCCGGAGACAAACATTGGATGAACATCCTGTCATCCGCTTGCTTAACACAAACGCGTCCTGCGTCCGTGAGACGAACAGCTCCTTTCCAGATGGAAAGGAGCTGTAAAACTTCTGTTACAGATTATTCTGCTGCAGGTTGCTCAGTTGTTTCGTCCTGAGTAGGTGCGGTAGCTTCTTTGATGCTCAGACGCACACGACCCTGACGGTCAACTTCGAGAACTTTAACCGGAACTTCCTGGCCCATCTGCAGGTAATCAGTCACTTTCTCTACACGCTTGTCAGCGATTTGAGAAATATGCACCAGACCTTCTTTACCGCCGCCGATGGCAACAAATGCGCCAAAGTCTACGATACGGGTCACTTTACCCTGATAGATACGACCCACTTCGATTTCAGCAGTGATCTCTTCGATACGACGAATAGCGTATTTCGCTTTCTCGCCGTCGGTTGCTGCGATTTTCACAGTACCGTCATCTTCGATTTCGATCGTGGTGCCGGTTTCTTCGGTCAGCGCACGGATCACAGAACCACCTTTACCGATCACGTCCTTAATTTTGTCCGGGCTGATCTTGATGGTGTGAATACGCGGAGCAAACTGAGAGATATCGCCACGTGGAGTGCTGATAGCCTGTTCCATCACGCCCAGGATATGCAGACGCGCACCCTTAGCCTGGTTCAGAGCCACCTGCATGATTTCGCGGGTGATACCTTCGATTTTAATGTCCATCTGCAGCGCGGTGATACCGTCGCGGCTACCGGCCACTTTAAAGTCCATGTCGCCCAGATGATCTTCGTCACCCAGAATGTCGGACAGAACGATAAAGCTTTCGCCTTCTTTAACCAGACCCATTGCGATACCGGCAACAGCGGCCTTAATCGGAACACCTGCATCCATCAGGGCCAGAGATGCGCCGCAAACAGAAGCCATTGAGGATGAACCGTTGGATTCAGTGATTTCAGAAACCACACGCACGGTGTACGGGAAGTCTTCTGGTTTTGGCATCATCGCCAGCACGCCACGTTTAGCAAGACGGCCATGGCCAATCTCACGGCGTTTTGGCGAGCCCACCATCCCGGTCTCACCGACTGAGTACGGAGGGAAGTTGTAATGGAACAGGAAGCTGTCAGTTTTTTCGCCCATCAGCTCATCCAGGTTCTGTGCATCACGGGCAGTACCCAGCGTTGCAGTCACCAGCGCCTGAGTTTCACCACGGGTGAACAGAGCAGAACCATGGGTACGTGGCAGAACGCCAGTACGCACATCCAGACCACGGATCATGTCTTTTTCGCGACCATCGATACGCGGCTCGCCACGCAGCACACGGCTACGAACCACATTCTTCTCGATGCTGCCCAGGATGTCAGAAATTTCGCCAGCATCCAGGGATTCGTCTTCAGCTTGCAGAGCCTGAACAACGTCAGCTTTGATGACATTGATCTGGTTGTAACGTTCTTGCTTCTCGGTGATCAGGTACGCATCACCCAGACGGGATTCAGACAGTGCAGCGACACGAGCATGCAGCTCAGCGTTAACGGCTTCTGGCTGCCAGTCCCATTTTGGCTTACCGGCTTCAGCAACCAATGAGTTGATGTTGTCGATAACAATTTGTTGTTGTTCGTGGCCAAATACGACCGCGCCCAGCATCTGATCTTCACTCAGTACTTCAGCTTCAGATTCAACCATCAGAACCGCGCCCTGAGTACCTGCCACAACCAGATCCAGACGGCTTGTTTTCAGCTCATCAGCGGTTGGGTTCAGAACATACTGGTCGTTGATATAACCAACGCGTGCCGCACCGATCGGGCCATTGAATGGAATACCAGACAGGCTCAGGGCAGCAGATGCACCGATCATCGCAACGATGTCAGGGTTAACTTGTGGGTTCAGGGAAACCACAGTCGCGATAACCTGAACTTCATTCAGGAAGGAGTCCGGGAACAGCGGGCGAATCGGGCGGTCAATCAGACGTGAGGTCAGTGTTTCGCCTTCGCTTGGACGGCCTTCGCGACGGAAGAAGCTGCCCGGGATACGACCAGCAGCGTAAGTACGCTCCTGATAGTTAACCGTCAGCGGGAAGAAACTCTGACCTGGTTTAGCTTTTTTCTGGCCAACAACGGTCACGAATACCGCAGTATCGTCCATGCTAACCATAACAGCGGCAGTAGCCTGACGAGCCATCATGCCGGTTTCCAGCGTAACGGTGTGCTGGCCGTATTGGAATTTACGAATAGTCGGATTAAGCAATGTAATATCCTTTTGTATGACGCGCAGCTGTTATGACAGCAGTTCACGCCGATAAATATCCGAGCTTCTCACTACATTCTCGCGACTAATGACAATCCTTATATACCTGGCAATGTGGTAATAAAGTCTCTCATTAGCCGCGCGAAAACATCTGTAACGGAAGTTCATGTTCTTAGAATAACAGTAGAAACCGCAGCCATACAGTACCCTGATTTGGCTGCGCTTCCTAGAATAAAGGGGCCTATTGGCCCCTTTACACTGAAACTCGCTTGATTAGCGACGCAGACCCAGACGTTCGATCAGGCTGGTGTAACGTGCTACATCTTTACGCTTCAGGTAGTCCAGCAGTTTACGACGCTGAGAAACCATACGCAGCAGACCACGACGGCTGTGGTGATCTTTTTTGTGTTCTGCAAAGTGACCTTGCAGATGGTTAATTTGAGCAGTCAGCAGAGCAACCTGAACTTCGGTAGAACCACTGTCGTTAGTGCCGCGACCGAAGTCGGAAACGATCTGAGCCTTAGCTTCAACGCTTAGAGACATAATCTTACTCCAAAATATTATAGATAATTAAACGGGTGCCGATCTCTAATTCAGCAACCCAATGCATAAGCTGCGCTATTCTACCCTTTGCTATATATGATCGCAAGGTAAGCAGAAAGCGCTTAATCGGTGTATTCAACAACCAGACGACGAGGTGCAATACGACCCTCATCATCAATTTCTCCTACACCGATAAACTTACGTTCTTCGCCTTCAGTGATGCGAACCATACCGCTGACGGGCGCACCTGATGCCTGAACAGGTTGGCCCTGTTTGACATATCCGGCCACCATAGGTAACAGGTTAACTTCCGGGAAGTCTTCACATGCGCTATCCATCGGCAACAACAAAGGATCCAGCAGCAAGCGCGGCTCAATACCCTGCTCTTCTGCCTGAGCGATCAGCTCATGGAGTTTTTCCAGGGTGACCATTCGCTCTGAAGGATAAGTTGCCACCTGCAGACGACGCAGATAAGTCACATGCGCACCACAACCCAACTTCTCACCAAGATCATCGACGATAGTGCGGATGTAAGTGCCTTTTGAGCAATGAATCTCCAGCTCAACGTCAAAGCCTTCCCAGCGTATAAATTGCAATTCATACACCGTAATGCTGCGTGATTCTCGCGGAACTTCGATGCCCTGACGGGCATATTCGTACAGCTTTTTCCCTTCATATTTCAATGCGGAATACATGGAAGGAATTTGCTGAGTTTCCCCGCGGAAACTGTCGAGTGCGTCGTCAAGTTGTTGCCGGGTGAACGTCATTTCACGTTCACAAATGATGGCACCTTCAGCATCTGACGTATCGGTGCGTTGCCCCATACGGGCAATCACGCGATAGCGTTTGTCCGAATCAAGCAGGAACCGGGAGAATTTAGTCGCTTCGCCTAAACACAGTGGCAGCATACCGGTAGCCAAAGGATCAAGCGCGCCGGTATGGCCTGCGCGGTTAGCGTTATAAAGGCGTTTAACCTTTTGCAGGGCATCGTTAGAAGACAAGCCTAAAGATTTGTCCAGTAGCAGAACACCGTGTATATCACGGCCGCGGCGACGTGGGCGACTCATTATGCTTCCTCGTCATCGCCTGCAGCGGAACGGCGTTCAGCATCGTTCTTCACGACATTAGTCACTAGATTGGACATACGCATACCTTCAACCAAAGAGTTGTCGTAAGCGAAAGTCAGCTCCGGTACTACACGTAAACGCATCGCTTTACCGATCAGCGTACGAATAAAACCTGACGCGTCCTGCAAGGCTTTGATGCCATTTTTGACACGATCAGGGTCGTGATTATCAGTGGTCAGCACATCCAGGAAGGTGACGAACACTTTGGCATATGCCAGGTCGCGTGAGACTTCTACGCCTGAAACTGTCGCCATGCCTACGCGTGGGTCTTTGACTTCACGCTGTAAGATGATGGCGATTTCTTTTTGCATCTCCTGAGAGACGCGCTGAGTACGGCTAAATTCTTTTGCCATGAGGCTTTCTCCTTACTTGCTCCAGACAAATAAGGGGGCGCAAGGCCCCCATCTGGATATCAGCGACTTCGCAAACGTTAAGCGATAGTACGTTTGATCTCGATGATTTCGAAGACTTCGATCACATCACCAGTACGCACATCGTTGTAATTCTTAACGCCGATACCACATTCCATGCCGTTACGGACTTCAGCAACGTCATCTTTGAAGCGACGCAGGGATTCCAGTTCGCCTTCATAGATCACCACGTTTTCACGCAGCACACGGATTGGGTTGTTACGCTTGATCATACCTTCAGTCACCATACAACCTGCAATAGCGCCGAATTTAGGTGACTTGAATACGTCACGAACTTCAGCCAGGCCAATGATTTGCTGTTTGTATTCTGGCGCCAACATACCGCTCATTGCCTGTTTGACTTCATCAATCAGGTTATAGATAACGGAATAGTAACGCAGATCCAGGCTTTCACTTTCAACAACGCGGCGGGCAGACGCATCTGCACGGACGTTGAAGCCGAGGATGATCGCGTTAGAAGCAGCAGCCAGTGTCGCATCAGTTTCGGTGATACCACCGACACCCATACCAACGATCTTAACTTTAACTTCGTCGGTGGACAGGCTCTGCAATGCATCAGAGATTGCTTCACAAGAACCCTGGACATCTGACTTCAGAACGATGTTCAGTTCAGAAACTTCACCTTCGGTCATGTTCGCGAACATGTTTTCCAGTTTAGATTTCTGCTGACGAGCCAGTTTAACTTCGCGGAATTTACCCTGACGATACAGCGCAACTTCACGTGCTTTTTTCTCATCACGTACAACGGTAACTTCATCACCCGCAGCCGGCACACTGGACAGACCCAGCACTTCGACAGGGATAGAAGGACCCGCAGACGTAATGTCACGGCCCATTTCGTCACGCATCGCACGGACACGGCCGTATTCGAAGCCACACAGAATGATGTCGCCTTTGTTCAGCGTACCTTCCTGAACCAGCACGGTAGCAACCGGACCACGACCTTTGTCCAGGAAGGACTCGATCACAACACCACTTGCCATACCGCTACGCACCGCTTTCAGTTCCAGAACCTCGGCCTGCAGCAAGATAGCTTGCAGCAGATCGTCGATACCAGTACCGACTTTCGCAGAAACGTGGATGAACTGAGATTCGCCGCCCCACTCTTCCGGCATAACGCCGTACTGAGACAATTCGGTACGAACACGGTCCGGATCAGCATCTGGTTTATCAATTTTGTTTACCGCAACAACGATTGGCACGCCAGCCGCTTTCGCATGCTGAACAGCTTCGATGGTTTGCGGCATCACGCCGTCATCAGCGGAAACAACCAGAACCACGATATCTGTTGCCTGAGCACCACGAGCACGCATAGAAGTAAACGCGGCGTGTCCCGGGGTATCCAGGAAGGTAATCATGCCGTTTTCAGTTTCTACGTGATAAGCACCGATGTGCTGAGTAATACCACCGGCCTCACCTGCGGCGACTTTCGTGGAACGAATATAGTCGAGCAATGAAGTTTTACCGTGGTCAACGTGGCCCATGATGGTCACAACCGGAGCGCGAGGCTCAGCAGCTGCGGAAGCACCTGTGTCACGATCGCTCATCAGCGCTTCTTCCAGCTCGTTCTCACGACGCAGGATGACTTTATGACCCATTTCTTCTGCAACCAGCTGAGCAGTTTCCTGATCAATAACCTGGTTGATGGTCGCCATAGCGCCCAGTTTCATCATAGTTTTGATGACCTGAGAACCTTTGACGGCCATTTTGTTTGCCAGTTCGGCAACAGTAATGGTTTCGCCCACCACGACATCACGGTTTACGGCAACCACAGGCTTGTTGAAGCTCTGCTGCAGCGTGCTTGGTTTGCGTTTGCCTTTACCATTACGGCCAACAGCACGGGCTTCTTCGCGATCCGCTTTAGATTCGGACAGCTTGTTGCCTTTTTTCTGTTTAGTCGCTTTGCCACCGCGGGTACGGCTACGACGATCGCCTTCAACTTTGGCATCATTCTCGTCTTCGGCCGCACGTGCATGCGTAGAAGTGGTGACATGGTAGTCAGCAGATTCTGATTCGCTCGGCGCAACAGTTTCAGTCCAGACGCCAGAATCAGCCATTTTACGGGCTTCTTCTGCAACGCGTTTGGCGTTCTCTTCAATCTTACGCTGGGCTTCTTCTTCCGTTTTGCGTTTCAGCTCTGCGGCTTCAGCTTCACGGCGTGCTTTATCTGCCTGAGCTGGTTTGGTTACTTCATCGGTATTTTGATTGGTCACTTTATCTTTTTCCGCTGCGTCACGCTTAGCTTTATCAGCGGCCTCACGTTTAGCTTGCTCTTCGGCGGCGCGTTTGGCTTTTTCCTGAGCTTCGCGCTGGGCTTGCTCTGCTGCTGCACGCTGTGCCTGTTCTTCCGCGTCACGCTTCGCCTGCTCTTCCGCTTCGGCCTGGGCTAGTTCTGCCTCGGTCATATCACGTTTAACATAAGTGCGTTTCTTGCGGACCTCGATTTGCACCGATTTACTCTTCCCGCCGGTGCTCGGAATATTCAGTGTACTACGCGTTTTGCGTTGTAACGTCAGTTTGTTTGTCGCACCTGGGTTTCCACCATTGAGATGCGCCAATAAAGTTTCTTTTTCTTGCTGGGTCACAGAGTCAGCTTCGGACTTCGAGATCCCTGCATCAGCAAATTGCTGTACCAGGCGATCAACCGGAGTCTGAATTTCTGCCGCCAGCGATTTTACAGTTACATCTGTCATGCTGTTCCTTCCTGCTACAGTTTATTACGCGTTGTCGCCAAACCAGCAGATATTGCGCGCGGCCATGATAAGTTCACCAGCCTGCTCGTCAGTAAGACCTTCAATATCAGCCAGATCGTCGACACCTTGCTCGGCAAGATCTTCCAGCGTACAAACCCCTTGTGCAGCCAGTTTAAATGCCATACTACGTTCCAGACCCGCCAGGTTAAGCAGATCGTCAGCAGGCTTTTTGTCACCGAGACTTTCTTCCTGAGCTAAAGCCAGCGTGGTCAGCGCTTCTTTTGCGCGTTCGCGCAGCGCATCCACGGTGTCTTCATCCAGGCCGTCGATTTCAAGCAATTCATTAACTGGCACATAAGCCAGTTCTTCAAGCGTAGAGAAACCTTCTTCAACCAGCACCGTGGCGAAATCTTCATCAATGGCCAGGTATTTGGTAAAGGTATCAATCGCAGCGTGTGCCTCAGCCTGATGTTTGGCTTGCAGGTCGTCTGCTGTCATCACGTTCAGTTCCCACTTGTCATCACCACGATGCTGTTTCAACAATTGGGAAGCCAAACGCACGTTCTGGCCATTACGGCCAATCGCCTGTGCCAGGTTGCTGGCTTCAACGGCGATATCCATGGTGCATTTATCTTCATCAACTACGATGGAAGCGACGTCTGCCGGTGCCATTGCGTTGATAACGAACTGCGCAGGATTGTCATCCCAAAGGATAATATCAATGCGTTCACCGCCCAGTTCGCTGGAAACGGCCTGAACGCGTGCACCACGCATGCCGACACAAGCACCGACAGGGTCGATACGTTTGTCGTTAGTTTTTACGGCAATTTTCGCACGGGACCCAGGATCACGGGCAGCAGCTTTAATTTCAATCAGCTCCTCGCCAATTTCCGGCACTTCGATGCGGAACAGTTCAATCAGCATCTCGTTTCGTGAACGGCTGACAAACAGCTGGGCACCACGTGCTTCAGGGCGGACATCATACAACACGCCACGAATACGGTCACCAGAGCGGAAATTTTCACGAGGAAGCATGTCTTCACGCAGGATAACAGCTTCAGCGTTGCTGCCTAAATCCAGTGCAATACTGTCGCGGTTAACTTTCTTAACGACGCCAGTAACGATTTCACCTTGCTGCTCACGGAACTGATCAACCACCATCGCGCGTTCTGCTTCACGTACTTTCTGTACGATGACTTGTTTAGCAGTCTGTGTGGTGATGCGGTCAAAAGTGACCGATTCAATTTGATCTTCAATATATCCGCCGAGGTCGATTGACGGATCTTCGTATTGTGCAGCTTCAAGGGTGATTTCGCGGGTCGGCTGGGTCACTTCGTTCACTGCCACCCAGCGACGGAAAGTATCAAAGTCGCCGGTTTTACGGTCAATGCTGACGCGGACTTCGATTTCCTGCTCGTATTTTTTCTTGGTCGCCGTTGATAATGCAATTTCCAGCGCTTCAAAAATCTTCTCGCGCGGGAGGGATTTTTCATTAGAAACTGCTTCTACAACAGCCAGAATCTCTTTGTTCATCCTAGTTGCCTCTTCCAAACTCTTTAAAAGTGGGGTACCAGGTTCGCTTTCTGGATGTTGCTCAGTGCGAACACTTCATCTTTCCCTTCCACTGTCACCGTGATCATTTCGCCTTCGACAGCTTTAATGATGCCCTGCCATTTGCGGCGGTTTTGCACTGCCATACGCAAAACAACACTGACTTCATCGCCAAGAAAACGTTGATAATGTTCAGCGGTGAACATAGGACGATCAAGGCCTGGAGAGGAAACTTCCAGGTTGTAGGCGACAGTAACTGGATCTTCAACGTCCAGCACAGCGCTCACCTGGTGGCTGACATCAGCACAATCATCAACATTGATCCCGGCGTCACTATCAATATAGATGCGCAACGTCGATTGGCGAGCCCGAACGAACTCGATGCCCACCAGCTCAAAGCCAAGTGCCTCGACTGGTGCTGTAATCAGCTCTGTTAATTTTTGTTCTAATGTGGACAAGCCCACCCCCAAGACATAAAAAAAGGGCTAAATAGCCCAGTGATTCTGTTGCCAAATAACAAAAAACCCCGATAAATCGGGGCTTTATGCAACTGGACCCTATTCGCCGCATAGCGGCTTCGGTACAACTTTCGCAAAGTGTTGTTTTCAAATTGAAGCTGCAGAACATCACAGGAAGATACTGAAAGTCTATTTGAAATAAACACTTAGGGAAAGTGGTTGCGGGGGCCGGATTTGAACCGACGACCTTCGGGTTATGAGCCCGACGAGCTACCAGGCTGCTCCACCCCGCGTCCGAAAACGTGGCAAATACTACGCCGATAACCGCTAAAAAGCAAGTTATCATAAAGATTGGTACCGAGGACGGGACTTGAACCCGTAAGCCCATTCGGGCACTACCACCTCAAGGTAGCGTGTCTACCAATTCCACCACCTCGGCACTCTTTTTTTTCACAATCGCTTATACTGTCCAAGCACAAGCCACTGTTTCAAAACCTGTCTTCTATCTTAAAGATAGTTTACTGCTTAATGAGGAACGTCACTGTTAGGCGCTGCTGGAGCTGCCGGCGTAGTGGTCTGCTCAGTTTTAGCTGGCTGACTCAGGTTCTCCCACTCACTGCCTTTTTGGCCTTTATTGGTGCTCATGTTCCCGAGAATCAAACTAATGATAAAGAACAGTGCTGCCAAAATGCCTGTCATACGGGTCATGAAGTTACCGGAACCACTCGAACCGAACAATGTGCCAGAAGCACCTGCTCCGAAAGAGGCTCCCATATCAGCGCCTTTACCTTGTTGCAGCATAACCAGAGCGACAAGCCCGATTGCTACGATAAGGAAAATCACCAGAAGAGCGTCGTACATAGTAGTACCTGTATCCTCGCGGGTTCACCGCATGCCAATTGCTTCTCACCATTTAGCAGGTCATCAAAGGACCCACTGAAGCGGGTGTGAATACTAACCAAAGCCGTATTGCCGTGCAAGGGCAATTTTCATCAAATTGTTCGTTTGCGGAAAAAAACGGCAAATCGGCATGAAACCTGCTGCCCGAACGTCCGGCAGCAAGAAATCCACCGAAAATTTACCGTTTTTTATCGGCTTACGCTTTGACCGCTTTTACGGCATCAGCAATGCGGTTGGCCAGTTTTTCCACCAGTTGTGCGTCTTCCCCTTCCACCATTACGCGCAGCAGAGGTTCGGTACCTGATTTACGTAACAGCACCCGACCGCGGCCGGCCAGCTGTTTCTCAACGTCTGCCGTCACTTGCTTGACGTCATCAGATTCCAGCGGATCATGTTCACCGGCAAAACGGACGTTGATCAGGATCTGCGGAAGCAATTTCATGCCGCTGCAGAGGTCATGCAAGCTCATGTGGTTGCGCACCATGGCGGTAAGCACTTGTAACCCTGCCACAATGCCATCACCCGTCGTGGTTTTATCCAGCAGAATGATATGGCCAGAGTTTTCAGCACCAATGCGCCAGCCTTTTTCTTGCATTTTTTCCAGCACGTATCGGTCGCCCACTTTCGCCCGCGTAAAGGGAATACCGAGCTGTTTGAGCGCCAGCTCGAGACCCATATTGCTCATCAGCGTGCCGACCGCACCGCCTTTCAACTGCCCCTGACGAAGCCCTTCACGCGCAATGATGTAAAGGATTTGGTCACCATCAACTTTGTTGCCTTCATGGTCAACCATAATCAGACGGTCACCATCGCCGTCAAATGCCAGTCCGACATCTGCTTTTTCAGCCAGAACGCGCTGCTGCAACTGACGGACATCCGTTGCGCCGCACTCTTCGTTGATGTTCATGCCATCCGGCTCACAGCCGATAGCGATAACTTTTGCCCCAAGTTCACGCAACACACTGGGTGCAATATGGTAAGTGGCCCCGTTAGCGCAATCGACCACAATTTTCAGGCCGTTCAGGCTCAACTCTGTCGGGAATGTTCCTTTACAGAATTCGATGTACCGACCAGCTGCATCCACGATTCTGCTGGCTTTACCCAGTTCGGCGGACTCAACACAGGTCAATGGTTTTTCAAGCTCTGCTTCAATCGCCTCTTCAACCTCGTCAGGCAATTTGGTCCCGTCGATAGTGAAAAACTTGATGCCGTTGTCGTAGTAAGGGTTATGCGAGGCTGAAATGACAATGCCAGCTTCTGCACGGAAAGTACGCGTCAGATAGGCAACGGCAGGCGTTGGCATCGGGCCGGTGAAAGACGCCGATAAACCTGCCGCCGCGAGACCGGCCTCTAACGCGGATTCCAGCATGTAACCCGAAATGCGGGTATCTTTACCGATGATCACTTTCCGCGAACCGTGGCGTGCTAATACTTTGCCCGCAGCCCAGCCCAGTTTCAGAACAAAATCAGGGGTAATCGGGGTATCGCCCACTTTTCCGCGGATGCCATCTGTCCCAAAGTATTTACGGTTACTCATAATTAATTTTTATCCCTTGCAGAAAGTGTCGCTTCAACGATACGCATCGCTTCAACGGTTTCTTTCACATCATGTACGCGCACGATCCTGGCACCTTGCATGGCGGCAATCACAGCACAAGCCACACTTCCTGTAACCCGTTTTTCCGGGGAGACATGCAGAAGTTGCCCCACCATGGATTTCCTCGACATCCCTACTAACAACGGTATGCCAAAGTGATGGAAATCAGCCAGCCGTGCGAGCAACTGATAGTTATGCTCTAAATTTTTACCGAAACCGAAGCCCGGGTCGAGCAGCAATTTCTCTTTTGCAATGCCAGCGTTCACACAACGTGAAATTTGTTCAACAAAATACTGTTCCACCTGTGCAACAACATTATCGTAATGCGGGGCATGCTGCATCGTTTTGGGTTCCCCCTGCATGTGCATCAGACAAACAGGCAAACCGGTTTCGGCTGCAGCCTGTAGCGCACCGGGTTCCTGAAGCGAACGAATATCATTGATCAGATGCATACCCGCATGTGCCGCTTCCCGGATCACGCAGGCTTTTGAGGTATCAACAGAGATCCAAACATCAAAACGCCGTGCAATGGCTTCAACGACCGGCACCACACGGGCCAGTTCTTCATCCTCACTGACTTCTGCTGCACCAGGACGAGTCGATTCGCCCCCAATGTCGAGAATGGATGCGCCTGCATCAACCATTGCCTGAGCATGTCTGAGGGCAAGATCAAGTGTGTTATGTCGCCCGCCATCGGAAAATGAATCCGGGGTAACATTCAGGATCCCCATGACCTGGGGGAAAGTGAGGTCCAACCTGGACTCTCTGGCTGTGAGGTGCATAAATCACGTCCCTTCTGATCAATCAATAAAGGCCTTTTCAAATTTCGTGGTAAAGAATGCACGCATAAAAAACCCCGGGCAAGCCCGGGGTTGAGTGTTATCAGCGTTATTTTCCAATCAACAGCTTATTTGCCGCTGAATTGCTCAAACATCGTGTTACCAGGATTCGGTGTACGAGGTTCGTCAACAGGCGTTGGCGCTTTCGGGGCACCGCCGTCGCTGGAATTGCTGTTACCGTTTTTGCCGTTAGCGTCGTCCCAGCCAGCTGGCGGGCGAACTTCAGTACGGTTCATCAGGTCATCAATTTGTGGTGCATCGATGGTTTCATATTTCATCAGGGCATCTTTCATTGAATGAAGGATATCCATGTTTTCCATCAGCAAAGTACGCGCACGAATGTAGTTACGTTCAACCAGAGACTTAACTTCCTGATCAATGATGCGGGCGGTTTCATCAGACATATGTTTAGCTTTCGCGACTGAACGGCCGAGGAAGACTTCACCTTCTTCTTCTGCATACAGCAACGGACCTAATTTCTCTGAGAAGCCCCACTGTGTCACCATGTTACGGGCAATCGACGTCGCTACTTTGATGTCGTTTGACGCACCGGTAGACACTTTCTCTACACCATAGATGATCTCTTCAGCAAGACGGCCACCGTATAAGGTAGAAATCTGGCTTTCCAGTTTCTGACGACTGGCGCTGATCGCATCACCTTCAGGCAGGAAGAAAGTCACACCCAATGCACGGCCACGAGGAATAATGGTCACTTTGTGCACAGGATCATGTTCCGGAACCAGGCGACCAATAATAGCGTGACCCGCTTCGTGATAGGCGGTGGATTCTTTCTGCGATTCGGTCATCACCATGGAACGGCGCTCAGCACCCATCATGATTTTGTCTTTGGCTTTTTCGAACTCGACCATTGACACCACACGTTTGTTACCCCGTGCAGAGAACAACGCGGCTTCGTTAACCAGGTTCGCGAGATCTGCACCGGAGAAACCCGGTGTACCGCGGGCGATCACCGAAGCATCAACGTCAGTTGCCAATGGCACACGACGCATATGAACTTTAAGGATTTGTTCACGGCCACGAACATCTGGCAAGCCAACAACAACCTGACGGTCGAAACGACCCGGACGCAGTAACGCAGGATCCAGGACATCCGGACGGTTGGTTGCAGCAATAACGATGATACCTTCGTTACCTTCGAAGCCATCCATCTCAACCAGCATCTGGTTCAGTGTCTGTTCACGTTCATCGTGACCTCCACCTAAACCTGCACCACGCTGACGGCCTACGGCATCAATTTCATCGATGAAGATGATACATGGAGCTGCTTTCTTCGCTTGTTCGAACATGTCACGCACACGTGATGCACCCACACCCACGAACATTTCAACGAAGTCAGAACCGGAAATGGTAAAGAACGGGACTTTGGCTTCGCCGGCAATCGCTTTAGCCAGCAAGGTCTTACCCGTACCCGGAGGACCTACCATCAGAACGCCTTTAGGAATTTTACCGCCCAGTTTCTGGAAACGGCTTGGTTCGCGCAGGTAATCTACCAGCTCGCTTACCTCTTCCTTCGCTTCGTCACAGCCTGCAACGTCGGCAAAAGTCGTTTTGATTTGGTCTTCCGTCAGCATGCGGGCTTTGCTTTTACCAAAGGACATAGCCCCTTTGCCACCGCCGCCCTGCATTTGCCGCATAAAGAATATCCAGACGCCAATCAGAAGCAGCATCGGGAACCATGAAATAAAGATAGTCGCCAGGAAACTCTGCTGTTCAGGCGGTTCTCCAACAACTTTCACGTTTTTGCTCAGCAGCGTATCCAGCAATTTAGGATCATTAACCGGAATATAGGTTGTGTATTTGCTGCTGTCTTTTTTGATAACGTCAATCGCACGTCCATTGATACGTACTTCACGGACCTGGTCTTGGGCCACTTCGGTTGTAAAGGTAGTGTAATCTACCTTGTTACCATTTGATTCGCTGGGACCAAAACTCTGAAATACAGACATCAATACAACTGCGATGACTAACCAGAGGATCAGGTTCTTCGCCATGTCACTCAAGGGATTAACCTCATATTACAACTGTGTTAACAAACAGCGTTAGGGAACTACAGTTTCCGCCCTGTCGCTACGATGTACACTTCTCGCGAACGTGCTCGGGAAGCGTCTGGCTTACGAATCTTCACCTTCGTAAACAGGGAGCGAATTTCCCGCAGGTATTCATCAAAGCCATCTCCCTGAAACACCTTCACCAGGAAACTTCCGCCTGGTGCTAATACATCCCGACACATATCCAATGCTAATTCAACCAGATACATCGATTTTGGAATATCGACTGCCGGAGTACCGCTCATATTAGGGGCCATATCGGACATGACCACCTGAACCTTGTTTTCTCCCACGCGTTCAAGCAACGCTTTGAGAACTAATTCATCACGAAAATCCCCCTGAAGGAAATCGACTCCAACAATAGGATCCATAGGTAAAATATCACAGGCGATGATACGCCCTTTGTTACCGATTTGTGTCACAACATACTGTGACCAACCGCCGGGAGCTGCCCCTAAATCCACGACTGTCATACCCGGTTTAAACAGCTTATCGCCTTGCTGTATTTCATCAAGTTTAAACCAGGCACGGGAACGCAGCCCTTTTTTCTGTGCCTGCAGCACATATTTATCGCTAAAGTGTTCCTGCAACCAGCGACTGGAACTTGCAGAACGCTTTTTATTAGACATTATTTATTAACCATATAGTTTTCCAACCACCCTGAGTTAGAGCTTTTGGAACAAGCTGTTAGCATCATGACGTCTATGGCTAAGTCAGTATTATTGCCTCCCCGAAGCAGTCCGGGTTGGTGATATACATGAGATGGCGGTAGAATGACCCGTTTTCAATCCCAACTTAAGCAAAAAAGACGATGAATCTTAACAATAAACAAAAACAGTACCTGAAAGGCCTCGCGCATCCACTCAAACCGGTTGTTATGCTGGGCAACAACGGGCTGACTGAAGGTGTGCTCGCCGAAATTGAACAGGCGCTGCAACATCACGAACTGATCAAGGTTAAAGTCGCGGCAGAAGAACGCGAAACGAAGTCCCTGATCGTAGACGCGATTGTGCGTGAAACCAAGGCGTGTAATGTGCAAGTCATCGGCAATATGCTGGTACTTTATCGCCCTTCCACCGAAGACCGCAAAATTATCTTACCGCGTTAATCTATTAAGGTTTAACGAAAAGCGCTGTAGATTTTCGGAAAGGTGCCACGAAATCACGTTCAGGGGAAGGTCTGAGCAGGCCTTTTTACTTTAGTTTTCAATTTACTGTGAAGCAATTCACTGCATGAATGTGAGAATAACAGGGCGAAACGTCTCGTTTCGCCCTTTTTAATGCAGATTTTAAAGGTATTCGACCTTCAATACTTCAAACTCGACATCACCACCCGGCGTTTTGATCACAACAACATCATCCTGTTCTTTGCCGATCAAACCGCGTGCAATCGGGGAATTCACAGAAATCAGATTTTGCTTAAAATCAGCTTCATCATCTCCCACGATACGGTATTTCTGCTCTTCTTCAGTGTCCAGGTTCATGACACTCACGGTAGCACCAAAAATTACCCGGCCAGTGGCAGGCATCTTGGTCACATCAATGACCTGAGCATTCGAAAGCTTAGCTTCGATTTCCTGGATACGGCCTTCACAAAAACCCTGCTGTTCGCGGGCGGCATGGTATTCAGCATTCTCTTTCAAATCGCCGTGTTCACGTGCAGTCGCGATATCAGAAATGATTTTCGGGCGGCGGACGCTCTTCAGATGGTCCAGTTCTTCACGTAATCTCTCTGCGCCACGCAATGTCATCGGAATCGGTTTCATATATTCATTACCTCTAACTTGGTCCTTTCGGTAAACACCGTCCTGATTGAATCAGGTAAGAAATTAAGTCAGTTCTTTTGACCGACTCTCTCTGGCGAAAAACAAAAAAAACCTCACCCGGAGTTGCCACCAGGCCAGGAATCATTTTGCATTTTGATTCGTATTTTAACGTAGAGTTCCTTGAGGATCATCGTTTACTTTCAGCCACGTTGCGCCTGGGTTCGTAGCATCGTAGTATGGCACCACATTTATCCTGCCGTTACTCAGAGCCTTTACCAAAATAATGCGTTTTTTACGAATTGTCAGTGGATTAGCATGCGCGTTTGTTCTGAATACAAATGCGGCTCAGATCGAAAACTACACAGAATATCTGCCTGATGGCACGAATCTGGCGGTCCTGGTACAAAAAATTGGTGCCCCTGCACCTGCGATCGATTATCACGGTACTCAGATGGCGCTGCCTGCCAGCACCATGAAGATCCTGACGGCGCTGGCTGCGCTGTTGCAGCTAGGGCCTGATTTCCGCTTCACTACCACACTCGAAACGCCAGGTTCAGTTTCTGACGGTGTGCTCAAGGGAGATCTGGTCGCGCGTTTTTCGGGCGACCCGACCCTGAAGCGTCAGAATATTCGGAATATGGTCGCTGTTTTGAAAAAACAGGGCGTCAAAGAAATCAGCGGCGATGTGATCATTAACACTTCCGTGTTCGCAAGCCATGATAAAGCTCCGGGATGGCCATGGAACGACATCACCCAATGCTTCAGCGCCCCCCCGGCAGCCGCGATTGTCGACAGAAACTGTTTCTCGGTATCACTGTATAGCGCACCTAAACCTGACGAAAACGCGTTTATCCGCGTGGCCTCATATTATCCCGTACACATGTTCAGTGAAGTCCGCACGCTGGCAAAAGGCTCACCGGATGCGCAATATTGTGAACTGGATGTCGTACCGGGTGAATTCAACCGATACACTCTTACAGGTTGTCTGACACAACGCAGCGAGCCTTTACCGCTGGCTTTCGCTATTCAGGACGGAGCCAGCTATGCCGGTGCGATTCTCAAAGACGAGCTGCTGCAGGCGGATATCCAGATTGATGGTACGCTGAAACGTCAGACCCAGCCGACGCCAGCGGGTACTGTGCTGGCGCAAACCCAATCGGCACCGCTGCATGACCTGTTGCATCAGATGCTTAAGAAATCAGACAACATGATCGCCGATACGGTATTCCGTACCATTGGCCATCAGCGTTTTGGCGTACCGGGAACATGGCGGGCGGGTTCAGATGCTGTTCGTCAGGTTTTGCGCCAAAAAGCAGGCGTGGATTTAGGCAACTCTATCCAGGTGGATGGTTCTGGCCTTTCACGTCATGATTTATTGTCACCGGCCACAATGATGCAGGTGCTGCAATACATCGCCCAACACGATAAAGAATTAGATTTTATATCGATGCTGCCTTTAGCGGGTCATGACGGAACCTTGCAGTATCGCGGCGGCCTGCACGAAGCAGGTGTGGACGGCAAAGTGTCGGCAAAAACCGGCTCGCTGTCAGGTGTATATAACCTTGCCGGTTTTATCACCACAGCCAGCGGCCAGCGTATGGCCTTTGTGCAGTTCCTCTCAGGCTATGCGGTTCCCCCTGAAGATCAACGTACACGTCGTGCACCGCTGGTGCGCTTTGAGAGTCGTCTCTACAGGGATATTTACCAAAATAATTAACCACGGAGAAGTGCCAGACAATGAAACTGCTGATAGTGGAAGATGATGAACTTTTACGGCAGGGATTAATGCTGGCACTTACCAGTGAAAATTACGCCTGTGACTGCGCTTCTACTGCGGCGCAGGCACAAAGCCTGATCCAAACCAGCCAGTACAGTCTGGTGATCCTGGACTTAGGATTGCCAGATAAAGATGGCGCAACGCTGTTACGCCAGTGGCGTCGTCAGAACATCTCCCTGCCCGTTCTTATTCTTACCGCCCGGGATGCACTCGAAGACCGGGTCGATGGCCTGGATGCAGGCGCCGATGATTATCTGATTAAACCTTTTGCTTTAGTCGAACTGCAGGCGCGTGTTCGTGCTCTGATCCGCCGATATCAGGGGCAAAGCGACAACCAGATTTCCGTGGGTAACCTGAAAATTAATCTTTCCTCACAGCAGGCTTATCTCGGCGATACGCCGGTAGAAGTGACCCCCAAAGAATTCGCTATTTTATCACGGTTGATGATGCGTGCCGGACAGACGGTAAACCGTGAATTGCTCCAGCAGGATCTCTATACCTGGCAGGATGATTTAGGCTCCAACACCCTCGAAGTGCATGTTCATAATCTGCGCCGTAAACTCGGTAAAGAAGCCATAAGAACCGTGCGCGGTATCGGTTACAGGTTGGAAATGAGCGTATGACCAGTATGCGCCGCCGTCTGCTGGTTATGCTTGCACTGATCCTGTTCGTCACTCAGCTCACCAGTATTTTCTGGCTCTGGCATGAAAGCCAGGAGCAAATTAACCTGCTGGTTAATGACACACTTTCGGCCAAAGTCCGCAATGCTCACGTTGAGAAGGAGATTGCCGAAGCCATTGCCTCTCTGATTGCCCCTTCTTTGCTGATGATGAGCATTACCCTGTTGTTATCTTTCTGGGCCATCAGCTGGATTATACGTCCTCTTAACCAGTTACAAAAACGCCTGGAAACCCGCTCGGCCGATAACCTCTCTCCCCTGCCACTCAACAGCGAAATCAGGGAAGTTGTTGCCGTGACTAATGCACTGAATCAACTATTTTCACGACTTTCTACGACGATTCAGCAGGAGCGATTGTTCACTGCCGATGCCGCTCATGAGTTACGCACTCCGCTGGCTGGCGTCCGGCTACATCTTGAGATAATGCAAAAAAAGGGCGTGGAAGGCAGTGATACACTGATCAGCCGCATCGACCTGTTAATGCATACCATAGAGCAATTACTCATGCTTGCCCGCGCAGGTCAGAATTTTGCGAAAGGGGAATATCAGCAGGTTGATCTGATAAATCATGTCGTTGAACCACTGCGGGAAGAGTTGGGTGAAATGCTCAATGAACGTGGACAGACGCTGAAAATTCAGGTGCCACTGCATGCTGAAATACAGGGTGATGCCGTACTGCTGCGTTTGATGGTGCGTAATCTGGTCGAGAATGCTTACCGCTACGGGCCGGAAAAAAGCGATATCAACATTACCATTGTGACGCAGGATAACGGCTTTCTGATACAGATTGACGATGCGGGTCCGGGCATTGATGAGACGAAAGCCAGTGAACTGACGCAGGCTTTCAAGCGTGTCGATCAACGTTATGGGGGTAGCGGTCTGGGGCTGAATATCGTCGTCAGGATTGCACACCTGCATGGCGGTACGCTGACATTGCGAAATCGTATCGACAATGCAGGGCTCAGCGCGCAGTGCTGGTTACCGCATGTTGCACTTCAAAGCTCACTGGCACTCAACTGATGCCCGTTAATGCCTTGTAAAAAAAAGAAAAAGGCTGCCAGGGGCAGCCTTTGGTACTGAGATGAAAAGTTAATCCGCAGGATTAACGTTCGTAAATGATTTCGACACCTTCATCGTCATCTTCATCCCAGTCATCATCCCAGTCGTCGTCGGCTTCAGATTCCACTTCTGCCAGTTGTTCACGGTGATAATCATCCCACATGAACTCAACTTTTTCTGGCGCTGCCTCTTCAATTGCCATGTGCTTAGGGTTTTCGTTGATGAATTTCATCACGTCCCAGCACAATGCATTGACGCCTTCGCGGTTTGCGGCGGAGATGAGGTAATAATTACCCTCCCAGCCCAATGCGTCAGCAATTGCTTTTGCACGCGTTTCAGCTTCTTCTTTCTCAATCAGATCAACTTTATTGAACACTAACCAGCGCGGTTTTTCAGCCAGCTTAGCGTTGTATTGCTTCAGCTCGTTGATGATGACTTTAGCATTTTCGATCGGATCAGACTCATCGATCGGTGCAATGTCGATCAGGTGCAACAGAACGCGGCAACGCTCAAGATGCTTCAGGAAGCGGATACCCAGACCAGCGCCTTCCGAAGCCCCTTCGATCAAACCAGGTATGTCTGCAACCACGAAGCTTTGTTCGTGATCCATACGCACCACGCCAAGGCTTGGCACCAGTGTGGTAAACGGATAATCAGCCACTTTTGGCTTCGCAGCAGAGACGGAGCGGATAAACGTCGACTTACCCGCATTTGGCAGCCCCAGCATGCCCACGTCGGCCAGCAGCATCAGCTCAAGGGCGATATCACGCTCTTCACCTTTAGTGCCCATGGTTTTCTGACGCGGTGAACGATTCACGGAGGATTTAAAACGGGTGTTACCCAGTCCGTGGAAACCGCCTTTAGCGACCATATTAACCTGACCATTTTGAGTCATATCGGCCAGGACTTCGCCAGTACTTTGGTCAAGGACACGTGTTCCGACAGGCACTTTAATGGTGATATCTTTACCGCGTTTACCGGTACAGTCGCTGCTCTGACCGTTAGTACCGCGCTCAGCACGATAAGATTTCACAAAGCGGAAATCGATCAGCGTATTGAGGTTCTCATCAGCAACCAGGTAGACATCGCCGCCATCGCCGCCATCGCCGCCATCCGGGCCGCCACGTGGAATGTATTTTTCGCGGCGGAAGCTGACGCACCCGTTACCGCCATCACCGGCCACAACCAGAATCGTGGCTTCATCAACAAACTTCATTTGTACCGTCTCCGTAAATCATTCGCCGGGCAGCTAACGTTTAGCTACCAGGTTTTGCTCTGTCCGACGTGGCCACCATCGATGGCCAATTGCGGAAAACATTGCACCTGCCACCACCACAAATGCACCAAGATACCCAATGAAATTAAGCACCGGTGCAGCAAAAAAGTCAGGCCAGGCAAGTGCCAATAAATCTGAAAATAGCAGGGTAAACAGCGGAGTGAGTGTTACTAAAGCACTCACCTGAGCCGCCTGCCATCTCGCCATCGCTTCCGCTAAGGCGCCATATCCCACTAAGGTATTCGCGCCGCAAAACAACAGACAGGCAAACTGCCAGCCGCTGAGCTGTGAAAGCACCGCCGGGCTGGCCAGCGGGAGCAATGCGATAGAACATAAAGTGTACAGCAAAAACAGGATTTGCGGTGAAGCCAGTTGGCGCAGCAATACCTTTTGCGCCACACCGTATATCACCCAGACCATCGCTGCCCCGACGCCAAAAATCACACCCAGAGTGTAATCTGTCAGACGGGTAAAAATTTCAATCAGGCTGGTATTGAAAAACAATATCAGCCCGAAAATTAGCATAAGAGCGCCAATGACCTGCGTCACGCGCATCCTTTCTTTGAGGATGATAACGCTGGCCACCATCATACCGACCGGAGAAAGCTGGCCGATAACCTGCGACGCCGTTGGACTGAGAAACTGCAAAGAGGAACTAAAAAGCACAAAGTTTCCCAGCAATCCGCAGGTGGCGACCAGCACTAAGATCAACCAGCGCGGGCGGCTGAAAATCGCTTTAGAGGGCAATCGGCGTCTTACCGCCAGAATGCAACCCAATACGATCGCAGCTATCGAAAACCGATACCAGACCACGGTAAAGGGATCCATTACCACTAACACCTGCTTCAGGGCTATAGGCAAAGAACCCCAACTCATGGCAGTAATCAGCGCCAACAGAATCCCGACAGGTGCCTGCGATTTCGTATCCATATCCCGCCAGAATGGGCTAACCAGAATGTAAAAAGCCCCGCAACGAATTGCGGGGCTTACATCTATTTACTAAGACGCGAAAAACTTATTCAGCTTCGATGCTGATGTACTTACGGTTTTTCGGGCCTTTAACTTCGAACTTGACTTTACCGTCAGCCAAAGCAAACAGAGTGTGGTCCTTGCCGCAACCCACGTTGATACCCGCGTGGAATTTGGTGCCGCGCTGACGAACGATGATGCTGCCTGCCAGTACTGCTTCGCCGCCAAAGCGTTTTACGCCCAGACGTTTAGCTTCTGAATCGCGACCGTTACGTGTGGAGCCGCCAGCCTTTTTGTGTGCCATTGTTCCGCTCTCCTAATCTTAAGCGCTGATGCCGGTGATTTTAACGTCAGTGAACCACTGACGGTGGCCCTGCTGCTTACGATAGTGTTTACGACGACGAAACTTAACGATTTTGACCTTTTCGCCACGACCGTGAGCAACGACTTCAGCTTTGATTACACCGCCAGCAACTAAAGGCAGGCCGATGTTGATTTCTTCACCGTTTGCAATCATCAGAACCTGATCGAATTCGATAGCTTCGCCAGTTGCAACGTCCAGCTTCTCCAGACGAATAGTCTGTCCTTCGCTGACACGGTGTTGTTTACCACCACTTTGGAAAACCGCGTACATATAAAACTCCGCTTTCCGCGCACTCAACTTTGTATAGTCCAGAGGGCGCTATAAATATTCACAATAGGGCGCGAATTCTACGCAAAAAATCAGCATAAGACAAGAGCACAATCACGACAAAAGAAGAAAAAAAGCGCAGTTCTTCCGATAGCATTTATCTACACTGTTTTTCAAGTACAATCCCCTTTACAGTTAGCGCCATGTGCCAATGTGAGCCAGACCTCATTGCGGTGAAGAGAACAACAGCTGAAAAAACACAATGAACCTAGAACAGATTATTGATCTTACCCAGGACGACATGGCTGCCGTCAACGCATCCATCCTTGAACAGTTGAATTCAGAGGTTTCTCTCATCAATCAACTGGGATATTACATCATCAGTGGCGGCGGCAAACGTATCCGCCCGATGATAGCAGTACTGGCAGCCAAAGCACTATCCTACAAGGGCGATAAACACATCACGGTTGCCGCCCTGATTGAGTTTATTCATACCGCCACACTGCTGCATGATGATGTGGTCGACGAATCAGATATGCGTCGGGGAAAAGCAACGGCGAACGCTGCATTTGGCAATGCCGCCAGCGTACTGGTCGGCGATTTTATCTACACCCGCGCCTTTCAAATGATGACTGATCTGGAATCGCTTCCTGTTCTGGCTCTGATGGCAAAAGCGGTTAACGTGATTGCAGAGGGTGAAGTGCAGCAATTGATTAATTGCAACGATCCCGACATCACAGAAGCCAGTTATATGCAGGTGATTTACAGCAAAACGGCGCGTCTTTTTGAAGCCGCATCGCAAGCCTCTGCCATGCTGGCGGGTGGAAGCAGCGAGCAGATTACCGCCTTGCAAGATTATGGTCGTTATCTGGGCACGGCGTTCCAGCTAATTGATGATTTGCTCGATTATGATGCTGATGGCGAAACGCTGGGTAAAAACACCGGCGATGACCTTGATGAAGGCAAACCCACCCTGCCCCTTCTGCATGCAATGCGGCACGGCGATGCTGAGCAATCTGCTATGATCCGCAAAGCTATTGAAGAAGGTAACGGGCGTCATTTACTGGAGCCTGTGCTGGCAGCCATGCATCAGTGGGGCTCTCTGGCTTATACCCGCCAGCGTGCCGAAGAAGAAGCTGACAAAGCAATCCGGGCGCTTCAGGTACTGCCTGAGTCCGAATACCGCTCGGCGCTTGAAGGCCTTGCGCATATGTCGGTAAAACGCGATTTCTGACATTTGCCTGTCGCGCCTGCTGATTCTGGCAGGTACGACAGGCACTATTGTGCTAGTTTTTTTCAGGCTCACGTAATCTGTTGAGCAACTCAGATATCCCTTCCCTCACAATGAATGAAATGATCGTTTCACGTTCAGGTTCTCTCAGTTGCTTATAACTCTCAATCCAGATCGCCAGTGGGTCCTGATGTGATGTATAAACATATTCAGCAGAACTCTCATTCATTGATAAGCTGGCGGCGGCATTACCGGGCAAACTGTCGATGTGATATTCCACTGCACGTCCCTGAACACCCAGCCTGCGGCGTTTAATCCAGCACAATCTGCGAGCCATCCCATGGACACCTTGGGTTGACGTCGGCAGTCCTTCTTTTCCGGTCAGTTCCTTTGCTGCAAACCACTCTTTTTTCATAACATTCCTTGTTTCTTATTAAGTCAGTAAGAAAGATTGTTGTTATACATCCATGAGAGTAATACCAATATTTTCTGGTAATGAGCGTTTATATAAAGGATGGTACTAACACAAGTCATTTAGAAAAACACCTATTTGACAGAAAGAAGATATTCAATTTTCAGGAGTGAGTCTATAGATGTATTTAAATGCTTCCATGAATTATGTTTATCAAACATCTGTCAGGATGGTTAAAATTTTTTTTCGGAAAGCAGGTTAAATAAAATCTTAGAAAAAATTTAAAATCAAAAATAGATTATTTAAAAAAATCATATAGAACAAATGGATACATTAAACTAGAGATAAAAAAAACCCTCCTGAAATATAATAAAACCCTCTGAATTTTTATCTTTCATCAACGTAAAAAATGAATTAGATCAAAAAAAGAACACATCAGTTACGTTTTCATTTTAATGTTATTCAATGTAAATATTATAAACCGATACAAATCACAAAAAGCAAAAGGAATTTACTTGTTTGTCTAAATCAAAATAAGAATGTATTTTCTAAATAAGTAAAATAATGGATTTTAGGAAACATTGATATGGTTGATATAATGAGTGCACTCAGTATTGAAATCTATGTTTAATAAAATATTTATTGAAAGTCATTTTCAGAAGGAAAATATCATGACGACAAGGAATGAAGACTGGCATCAGGCAGATATTATTGCAGCACTGAGAAAGAAGGGCACCACACTCGCAGCAGTATCACGATCAGCAGGCCTGAGCTCTTCGACACTTTCTAATGCATTATCACGGCCGTGGCCAAAAGGAGAATTGCTTATCGCTGGTGCTTTGGGTGTCCATCCCTCGCTGATCTGGCCTAGCCGGTATTTTGATCCCAAAACCTCACAAATCATCGAACGCCGTTGCCGTCCGACCCATGAAACACCGCGTTAAGAAAAGCAAAAGCCGCCAGTTAACCCGGCGGCTTTGTTCAATGATCACTTATTAATAAACTGTTCACCGAGCTCAATATCTTTGCGAAGAATATCCAGCATAGAATCCAGCGATTGTTGTTCAAACGCACTGAGCTGACCGACATCGATAAGTTCTGCAATACCATTTTTGCCTAACAGAACGGGTTGTGCGAAAAATCGGGCATGATCGCCTTTACCTTCCACATAAGCACATTCCACCACATTATTTTCACCCTGCATCGCCCGTACCAGTGAAAGTCCGAAGCGTGCAGCCGCCTGCCCCATCGAAAGCGTCGCAGATCCGCCACCGGCTTTAGCTTCCACCACTTCAGTCCCCGCATTCTGAATACGTTGAGTCAGTGAAGCAATCTCGCTTTCAGTGAAAGAGATATCAGGGATCTGGGACAATAAAGGCAGAATCGTCACACCAGAGTGGCCGCCGATAACCGGCACTTCAATATCTTCCGGTGGCTTACCCTTCAGTTCAGCCACGAAAGTATTGGAGCGGATGGTATCCAGGGTCGTTACGCCAAACAGTTTGTTTTTGTCGTAGACACCAGCATTTTTCAATACTTCCGCAGCAATCGCGACTGTGGTATTTACCGGGTTAGTAATGATGCCGATGCAGGCTTTCGGGCAGGTACTGGCAACTTGTTGGATCAGATTGCGCACAATCCCGGCATTCACATTAAACAGATCTGAACGATCCATACCCGGTTTACGTGCCACCCCCGCAGAAATCAGGACGATGTCGGCCCCTTCCAGAGCGGGTTTAGCATCTTCACCACAGAAACCTTTAATTTTAACCGCGGTAGGGATATGGCTGAGATCGACGGCGACACCCGGAGTGACCGGTGCGATATCATATAATGAGAGTTCGGAACCGGAAGGTAGCTGGGTCTTGAGCAGAAGCGCGAGGGCCTGACCGATACCACCCGCAGCACCTAGAACTGCAACTTTCATCCTATACTCCTTTTTTATCATTAACTTATAAGTGTCGTGGAATTAATTGGGTGTGACCTTAATCACTTACGCCGTTAAAAACAATCGCTTACCTGCAGAGAATCTGAGGTGGGTCGTTTAGAAAGTAAAAAAACACCTCCTGGTCGACCTTTTCCGCTTTTAATCACTTTTTATCGGAAAGCTTCATCATTAAAAGTAGCACCACAAAATAGGCCAGGTTAATAAATGGTTAAATTCGGTCCAATGTGAGAGCTGAATCGAGATCATGAGAGTAAACTCTTGTGCAATACAGCTCAGCCGTAATGCAAAATTTTGGCATATTCATGAAATCATCGTGGGAAATTCGTCACTTACATTCCTTGTCGCAAGCTTAATTAATGATTTTTGCAGTTAACCTCTGTTGCATAAAAATTCAATTATCTGCATAATCAGCCCCACTATGATTCAGAGACCAGGGTGCAAAATGCGTAATCCTGCTAAACAGGAAGATTTGATCAAAGCCTTCAAAGCGCTGTTGAAGGAAGAGAAATTCAGTTCTCAGGGCGAGATTGTTGTCGCTCTTCAGGATGATGGTTTCGAAAATATCAATCAGTCAAAAGTCTCAAGGATGCTGACAAAATTTGGTGCCGTCAGAACCCGTAATGCGAAGATGGAAATGGTGTACTGCCTGCCTGCTGAGATTGGCGTGCCGACAACGACCAGCCCTCTGAAAAATCTGGTGCTGGATATCGACTATAACGATGCCGTTGTGGTGATCCGAACCAGCCCGGGAGCCGCACAACTGATCGCGCGTTTACTTGACTCCCTGGGGAAATCCGAAGGGATCCTCGGAACCATTGCCGGCGATGATACGATCTTCACGACACCGGCCCGCGGATTTAGCGTCAAACAATTACACGATGCGATTCTTAGTTTGTTTGAGCAAGAGCTATAGGGCTGCAACATTTTGCTCCTTTTGACGCCCTCATTCTGTGCCTGAGGTCAGAAGATCACTCCCTCTGACCTCATTCAATACACTTTCCTTCATTGATTACTGCCTTTGCGTTTATCAAAACAGCCGCCCGCACACCCCCATTTCGGTTAAATTCCGTCACAAACCACGCCATCCCGTCACATAAAGTTTTCCAGTATGTGATTCACAGCAAAAATAAGCACAAATAGTCAAATTCATTCAACTTATTGATTTTACGAAAAATTAACCTAAAAAGACCATTTTTTACTCTTTTTTTATGCTTTTTTGTTATTAAAAATACAAATAGTTGACATATAACAACCCAAATTACTATTAGCCCGCTATTAATTTATGCCGTGACTAGATGTATACTCATTCCCGTGGTGTGAAGCACCAGTTGTTAGAAACATAATAAAATCGACGAGGTCAAAATCATGAAAGTTAAAACTACTATCGCAACATTAAGCATTCTCTCTGCATTGTCATTTGGTGTTTTTGCAGCACAACCTGTTACGCAAGAACAAGCTTCAACAATGCAGCCAACAGGCATGATCAGCGTCAGTGGCGTAGCCGGCGCCCCATCAGATATCCGTCAGGCGCTGTCAGATAAAGCCGATACCAAAGGTGCTAAAGCATTCCGGGTTATCGAAGTTCGTGAGGAAGGTAACTACCATGCGACCGCAGAAATTTACCAATAAGTTCAGGTAAAAGAAGCGAAGGGGCCTGAATGACTCAGGCCCGCGCAATGCGCACTAAGAAGGATTTGTCACTGCACCATCTACGTTCCCGCACGCTTTACGTGCTCCTGAACCCGATATTACAGCCCTGATAAATCCAAACCTCAATTGACGTTGCTCTCTGATGAAAAGCACCAACGTCTGTATATTCAGGAAAATATCATGAAAATTATTACCACTATTGCCGCACTTAGCCTGTTGTCTGCTGTTTCTTTTGCTACCTCTGCCGCGCAGCTTGTCACAAACCAGCAAGCAGAAAATCTGCGACCTATGGGCACGATTAGCGTCAGTGGCGTCAACGGCGTGCCAATGGATATCCGCCAGCAGTTGTCTGATAAAGCTGAAAGCAAAGGCGCGAAATCTTTCCGTGTGATCGAGGCTTATAACAACGGCGCTTATCACGCGACAGCAGAAATCTATCAATAAGATTTCTGAGTTTCTCACTGAGATAAAACCACTGTTTGAGTATTTATTGAATTAGCGTTACCGGGTTTCAACAGCCACAAACCAGTGATAATGAGCGCTGTTGAGGCTGGAAAGAGAGTTGACACTGCCACTGCCTGACTCTCTTGCTAACGATACCCTCGTCGTCCTGTCCGACGACACCCTTTGGCCCTCAACTTTTCGAGGGCTTTTTTTTTGCCCGTTAATGACTTGAATGACTTGCTCCGGCCACTCACAGACATAAAAAAAGCACAGCGGCTGCTGTGCTTAACTCTCATAATGCGCCAGGATTATTGCTCCGGGACGGTTTTCGCTTTCACAGCCAGTGCCGCTAACAGCTTTTCATGTATGCCACCAAATCCGCCATTGCTCATGACCAGAATATGATCGCCAGGCTGCGAGGCCTTAATCACCATATCCACCAGAGAATCGACATCTGCACTCCAGTGAGCTGGCTGAATACAATGTTCAGCCACTTCGGCCACCTGCCAGGGAATGTGCTGTGGCTGTAAAAGGAAAACTTCATCAGCACGGCCCAGCGAAGGTGCCAGTTCATTTTTACTCATGCCCATTTTCATGGTATTTGAACGGGGCTCCAGCACCGCCAGAATACGCGCAGTTCCGCCGACTTTGCTGCGCAATGCAGCAAGCGTCGCCAGTATAGCCGTCGGATGGTGAGCAAAATCGTCGTACACACAGACGTTATTTTCTACGCCGCGCAATTCAAGGCGACGGCGGGCATTAATGAAATCGCCAAGTGCCCTGCAGGCATCTTCCGGCTTCACACCCACATGGCGTGCAGCAGCAATCGCCATCAGACCGTTATGCATGTTGTGCTCGCCAACCAAACTCCAGTTCACCTGCCCGACGGCTTCGCCATGCAGATAAACCTCGAAAGTGCTGGAATCCGGCGTCAGTTTTTTCGCATCCCATACACAATTTTCGGCATCACCGACAAATTCCTGCTCACTCCAGCACCCCATTGCCATCACTTGTTTCAGCGGCGTGTCGTGCTCAGGCAGAATGATTTTCCCCTTGCCTGGCACCAGACGTACAAGATGGTGGAACTGTTTCTGAATCGCTTTCAGATCATCAAAGATGTCAGCGTGATCGAACTCAAGGTTGTTGAGGATCAGCGTACGCGGGCTGTAATGAACGAATTTGGAACGTTTATCGAAGAACGCACAGTCATATTCGTCGGCTTCCAGCACCATAAACGGGCTGTTGCCCAGACGCGCGGACACCTCAAAATTGCCCGGAACGCCGCCGATGACATACCCGGGTTCATAACCACAAGCCTCCAGGATCCACGTGACCATGCCGGCAGTGGTGGTTTTACCGTGCGTCCCCGCAACAGCAATGACCCAGCGCTCTGGCAGGACATGATCATGTAACCATTGCGGGCCCGAGACATAAGGGATCCCCTGCTCCAGCACGGCTTCGACGCAAGGATTACCGCGCGTCATCGCGTTGCCGATGATCACCAGATCCGGTTGAGGATCTAACTGGGCAGGATCGTACCCCTGGATCAGGTCGATTCCCTGATTTTCCAGCAGCGTACTCATCGGTGGATAAACGTTATCGTCCGAACCGGTTACCTGATGCCCCTGTGCACGTGCCAGCATCGCCAGCCCGCCCATAAACGTGCCGCAAATCCCAAGAATATGAATGCGCATATATTTTCCATTAATGCCTTTAAGTCAGCCGCTATTCTAACGCTCAGAATCCTCCAGAAGAAATGGATTTGCCTATGATTCATCCATATATTTGGGCTAAACTGCTCACGTTCTTGTGAAATTTTTATTAACGTACCGTTATCTATCCTCGATTCAGGGAAAGTGTCATGAAAACGTTAGGCGAATTTATTGTTGAGAAGCAGCAAGATTTTCCACATGCAACGGGTGAACTCACGGCGTTACTTTCAGCAATAAAACTCGGCGCTAAAATCATTCACCGTGATATCAACAAAGCGGGTCTGGTCGACATTCTGGGTACCAGTGGTGCAGAGAATGTGCAGGGTGAAGTACAGATGAAGCTTGATCTGTACGCCAATGAAAAATTAAAAGCCGCAATGAAGGCGCGTGGTGAAATTGCCGGTATCGCATCGGAAGAAGAAGATGAGATTGTCATTTTCGAAGGTGAACGCGCTGAAAACGCAAAATACGTCATTTTGATGGATCCGCTGGATGGTTCTTCAAACATCGATGTTAACGTCTCTGTCGGAACAATTTTCTCGATTTACCGCCGTACTACCCCGCTGGGCCAGCCGGTAACAGAAGCTGACTTTCTGCAACCGGGGAACCGCCAGGTTGCCGCAGGCTATGTGGTGTATGGATCCTCCACCATGCTCGTTTACACCACCGGCGCAGGCGTGCATGCCTTTACCTATGATCCTTCACTCGGTGTTTTCTGTCTCTCTCATGAAAAAGTCTGTTTCCCTGAAAAGGGCAATATGTACTCAATCAACGAAGGCAACTACATTAAATTCCCGCTTGGCGTTAAAAAATACATCAAGTATTGCCAGGAGCAGGATGAAGCGACGCAACGCCCTTATACCTCACGCTATATCGGCTCGCTGGTGGCAGATTTCCACCGCAACCTGCTGAAAGGTGGCATCTATATTTATCCAAGCACGGCCAGCCATCCGAACGGAAAACTGCGCCTGCTGTATGAATGCAACCCAATGGCTTTCCTGGCCGAGCAGGCAGGCGGTAAAGCCAGTGACGGTAAAAACCGTATTCTGGATATCATCCCGCAGAAACTGCATGAGCGTGCACCCTTCTTTGTAGGCAACTGTTCGATGGTTGAAGACGCAGAACGCTTTATCGCCCAGTTCCCGGATGAATAACTGAACGACATATCAGAATCATCACAACATGAGCGTGGTCCCTGTGTAGCTTCGCATTGACCTGAATGTAAAAAGGTGACCTTAGGGCCACCTTTTTTATTGTTTACCGTTCAGGATTTCTGTTCTCAGAAATGATCGGCGCGATTGAGTTTAAATACCGCCATGCTTTTTGCCAGTAACTGCGCCTGCTCTTCCAGTGAACGCGTGGCTGCTGTCGCCTGCTCCACCAGCGCGGCATTTTGCTGCGCCACCTGATCCATCTGCGTAATCGCCACGTTCACCTGTTCGATGCCGTGCGTTTGTTCTGTCGTCGCGATAGAAATTTCACGCATCAGGCTGGTCACACGCGTCACTTCGCCGGAGATTTCCAGCATAGTGTCTGCAGCGGATTTCACCATCTCTGAACCTTCAGCGACCCGGCTTTCAGAATCCACGATCAGTTCTTTAATCTCTTTGGCAGATTGAGCACTGCGTTGCGCCAGGCTTCGCACTTCACCCGCCACCACGGCAAAGCCGCGGCCCTGCTCACCTGCACGCGCAGCTTCAACCGCCGCATTCAGCGCCAGAATATTGGTCTGGAAGGCAATGCCATCAATGACCGTAATAATATCGCCGATACGTTTTGAGCTCTCTGTGATGCCCTGCATTTTATCCATGACCTGATGGACGACCTCACTGCCTTTATTCGCAATCAATGACACACTTTGCGCCAGCTGATTAGCCTGGTCAGAGTTTGCCGCATTCATGCGAACGGTTGAAGTCAGCTGTTCCATACTCGCGGCAGTTTCCTCCAGCGACGCGGCAGATTCTTCGGTACGCTGCGCCAGGTGGACGTTACCGGCAGCCAGCTCGCGCGAGCCGACATCGATCTGATTTCCGGCATCACGTACGCGACCGACAGACAATGCCAGTGAATCCTGCATCTGCTTCATCGCTTTCAGCAGACGCCCCATTTCGTTATTACGGGAATCATCTATTTCGTGGGTCAGATCGCCCCTGGCGATATATTCAAGCTGCGCGATAGAGAAATTCAGCGGATGCATAATGATTTTTTGCAACGCGAACCACGCCAGCACAGCGATAATCAGCGCGATGATAAAACTCGTGATAATCACCGTCAGCTGAATACGTGCATTGGCGCGGGCCTGTTCGATCCGCTGACGGGTGTTATCTACGGCGTAGGTACGGAAATCCGCCAGCGCTTTATCATAAGCATTGCTGTAAGGCGTGATTTTATTTTCCAGCACATCGTAATAGCCGTCTGCACTTTGCGCCTGGATTGCTGCCAGCAGCGGCATTAATCCGTTAGCTTTATAGGCATCATAGGTTTTCTTCACCGCATCGGATAAATCTCTGCCCTGCTGAGTATCATCCTGGATGCTGACAAATTTCGCCAGATCGGCATCGGCTTGTTGGATATAACCGGCAATGCGGTTTGCTGTATTTTTCGCATCATCCATCATGCCAATTTCCAGCTGACGCACCGCCACACCGCTGGCAACACGCGTGCGCAGCGAAAAACTGTAGCTGTCGGCCAGTGAACCCAGTTCATCGCCCTGAAGCTGGTTAATGTGTTGCAGCGAAATCGCACTTTGCCGGATGGCATTTGCACCCAGTACGCTAACCAGCAACAGAATCAATGTCATAACTACCAGCAGGCCAATCAGACCGGCTTTTACGCTCAACTTATTCAACATACGGTGTTATCCAGCCATTCAGGTGAAAAGGAGTTGCATCAGATGGGTAGGGATCAGGTTAATCCTGATTTTTTGTTTGAATATTGTTATCGGCAATAGTTTGAATATCTTGATAAGAAAGGGAAAAACAGGCAGTTACGCGGAAAAATGTCAGGCAAGTAAATTTTACTGCCAGGACGGAAGATTCAGCCGGGGTTGAACAGCAGGTCATGCCGGGGAATGCGCATATACGATTCGATGAAAAGGGCGGGAAATCGCGGGAGAGTTGGCTATAATGTGCAGCACTCTATTCCTGGTTCAACGAAGGAAACCAACAATGAGCTTACTGAATGTGCCGGCAGGCAAAGAACTGCCAGAAGATATCTACGTAGTGATCGAAATCCCTGCAAACGCAGACCCAATCAAGTACGAAGTAGACAAAGACACCGGTGCACTGTTTGTAGACCGTTTCATGTCTACTGCGATGTTCTACCCGTGCAACTACGGTTACATCAACCACACGCTGTCTCTGGATGGCGACCCGGTTGACGTTCTGGTTCCAACACCATACCCGCTGCAACCAGGTTCTGTGATCCGTTGCCGTCCGGTAGGCGTTCTGAAAATGACGGACGAATCTGGCGAAGATGCGAAAGTTGTTGCGGTTCCGCACACCAAACTGAGCAAAGAATACGATCACATTAAAGATGTGAATGACCTGCCAGAACTGCTGCGCGGCCAGATCACCCACTTCTTCGAGCAATATAAAGCGCTGGAAAAAGGCAAATGGGTCAAAGTTGACGGTTGGGCAGATGCTGCTGCAGCAAAAGCTGAAATCGTGACCTCTTTCGAACGTGCTAAAAACAAATAAGTTTTCTGCCGTTTGAACGACCAACGTTCGGATAAAAAAACACCGCCAGATGGCGGTGTTTTTTTATGTATTAAGCGCTGTCAGACAACGATTATTTTAAGACGACCTTGCTCAGATTACTCACTTACTGCTTCGTTACGCTTAACCCAGTCGCCACCCTCAATTCTCGGCACACCATCCAGTGAGCGAATGTAGAGGTAAATCCAGGCGCTGCCATAAGGTGTCGAAATCAGCTCACGACGATAATCTTTCGTATTACTTTTCAGCTCATCTAACTCAGCCATAATGGACGAGTTAATGCGGTAAACTTCGCAATAGACTTTGCCTTCCCCTGGTATAACAGCAGGATAATGACCCAGATTATACAGGGCGTACCCTTCCAGCTCATGGTCACCCAACCATTGAGCATTCGTCATCCAATGACTGTTGCCTTGCTTGCGTCGTAAGCTACCGTAAACAATTATTCGCATGTTTATATTCGTATAGTAAAAGTCACATGAATTAGAACTCAAACTGATAGAGCAAATCCAATGCCTGATCGATGCCCGATACCGCCTGCAGGTAAAGTTTGGGCATCAACCGGTAGCGCAGGGTGAGCGTTGCCAGTGAGTCGAATATTCCGACGCCATATTTCACCTGTAAGCCCGGCAAAACATAACCACTGACCACGACCTGAGAGCTGTCTCCCACGCCCTGAGTATCCAGCGCCAGATTGCTGACACCGAATGCCTCGCCGATTTTACCCACAAGTTTACCACTTTGCGCAACCCCTAACCCGATAAGGGCTGAAGTCATTGCGCCGCTGTCTCCTCCGGAGTTGTCTAGTCCTTGCCCGCGAAGCAGGTAGGACAAGGCTTCCTGCTGCGACATTGCCGGATCTGAGAATATTTCAAGTTTAGGCGCATCAGCCTCACCGGTCACTCTCAAACCAGCCACTACATCATTTTCTGTCGCATCCGGGTTGCGGATCGCTTCCAGATTCAGTAGCGGTTGGTCCGCCGGACCGGAAAACAGCAACTGGCCTTTACGCACAATAAGATCCTGCCCGTAGGCATGGAAGCGTCCGGACGGAATATTAATTTGCCCGTTCAGTCCCAGACCTCGGCTGTCCTGTGCCACTTTCAGCGCACCTTCCAGCCGGGCTTTCAGGCCAAAGGCATCGAGGCGGACATCTTTACCAATGTTCACCATCAGATTGCTATTGATCGGAATAGAGGCTGAAGCCGGTGCGATCGGCTGACGCTGATCGTTGAGCATCACTTCATCCGACGATACGCCTACAGCGCTTTCCGGTAACTCCTGCGCCGTAATGCGCGCCCAGGGAATATCTACCGTTCCGTTTAACGAGAACAACTGCGGTGTGGCATCAAACACTAAATCCGGCGAAACGTCCAGACGGACCATCGGCGGCACGGAAACCCGCACTTTGTTGCCCCGGGCCGCAATCCGGGCGCGCCAGGCGTTAAGCTCACTCCAGTCGGCGTTACCGTTCAGTTCGAGCTGGCCCTGTGCCGTTTTGATTACCCCTTCCATGATGGAAGACATGCCGTTGAAATTGATGCCTATATTGGCATCAGTGATATCAAACGGCATAAATTGCGCGTCAAAATCCACATCGGTTAGTGCCAGTTTGCCGAAGACCAGCGGCTTCTGTGCATTGCCGCCGAGACGCAGACTGGCATTCAAAATACCCGAGGCTTTTTCACCGTCCATCAGCGCGGGCTGCAGCAAGTCCATTGAGATACGGGCAATATTCACATTACCGCTGAGGTTACGTTTTCCCTGCGGATCGGCAATCTGGATGCTGCCGTCAAGCTGACCGTTGTGAGTGATTTTAATCAGCCAGTCGAGACTGGCACGCCCGTTGTTCAGCCCGGCGTTCAGATTCAGCGTATCAAATGCTACCGGCAGCGGGCTGCCCTGTACCAGTTGCTGAACTTTGACACCTTTACCCACCAGTGAAACGCTGGCCTGCGGCAGACCACCTTCCGCTTTCCAGCTCACATCGGCTTTCCCACTGAAAACACCACTCAGTTGTGTGTCATCCGTCAGGAAAGGTTTGATCATCGCCAGGTCAAAACGGTTGAGTACCACACTCGCCTGTCCGCTGGCACCGGCATCAATTGTTTTCGGCACACATAAATCCGCGTTCGGGTTTTGCCAGCAATGCGGGCCAACGGTAATTCGCTGCTCTTTATTGAAATAATCCAGTGCAACCGAACGGTTCAGACGCCACTGTCCGACCGGGGTATCAAACAAAGTATTGGTGATACTGCCTTTCCATTCCTCGGTCGCACGGTCAAAACTACCGTTCAGCGCCAGGTGACCTGAAACCGGTTTGCCCTCAACTTTTAACGTCAGTTCATGTTTTTTCTCGTCACCTTTGGCATCGAGATTGATATCGGTAATATCCAGCGCATCCTGTTTAAGCTGCTGAACACGCACGGCAAGGTTGCCCTGGATCTGATCGGTAGAGCTGACATCGCCTTTAATATCCACGCGGCGCACCGTCAATGCCTGCCATTTCAGACCCGTCGCGGTCAGATCCGCCAGCAACTTCGGTGCCTTAAGATCCCCGCGCAGTTGCAGCATTCCCTTCACTACGCCGCCCAGCCCCGGTAAAGCGCCATCAAGATGCGGCGCGTCCACTTTGGCGTCCAGATCCCAGGTATCGCTGAGTGTGCCTTTTACATCCAGATTGTTGCGGCCCAGTTCCAGGTGCAGTTGTGGAATATCCCACTGACCGTAACTGTTTCCACGCACGTTACCCTGCGCTTTAACGGCGTTTTGCTTAACATTCCCGGTCAGGTCCAATACGGGGATCTGCATCTGCCACGTACCGCCATACAGGCTGCCGCGCGTGGTGATTTTGCCCTGCAACTTCGACGGCCAGTCCGGATATTGTTTGGCTGTGTTAATGCCGGTCAGCTTCAGTTCACTGTTCCAGCTGATGGCTTTACTCCAGTCCACCACACCGGTCAGGTCGGCATTCCCTTCCAGCGCGGCCAGACGCAGTAACTTCAGCCTGAACTGCTCAACATTGCCTGTACCGTCAAGCGTCAATGTGGCAGGCGGGATCTGATCGCCTTTGAAATCGGAACGTAGCGAAAGTGCGTAACCGGTCGCTTTACCGCTGACGTTAAACGTGAAACCTTTCACCTGATATTGCGGTGTACCGGTCAGCGGCCATTGCAGCGCATCGCTGCTGAGTTTCAGGTCCAGCGGCAATCCGGCTTCTGCCAGCTGCGTTTGCAGCGCAAGCTGAGCACGGACCGGGCCGGAAAGATTCAGACCAACATCCAGCTTATCGCGCAGCCCGCCCGCCACTTTCAGTTTGATCTTCTCGCCTTTCAGCGGATCAATATTCACGGCGGTATTGACGGTCATTTCAACCGGCCAGTTCTGGTTGAGTGTCGCCTGCCCCACACCATCCACCGAGCCCTGCGGCGAGCGAACGATCAGTTTATCCAGCGTCACACGCTGATTTTGCGTACTGGCTTTCAGCTCGAAACGGGTGATCAGCACATCAGTGTCACCGGTGAGGCGCAGGTTTTCGGCGAGAATTTGCTGAATATCCAGATCGACCGGCAGACGGAAATCAGGAAGCTCAGGCAGCAGCGGTTTGGCGAACAATGCCTGCAAGGTTTCACCCAGCGGCTTCTCCGGCACGACCGCCACCGGTTCCGCTGGTTTGCCGGTCGCTTTTTCGACGGCTTTATCCTGCGCGGCCTGCACCACTTCCGGTAACGGGCTGACCGGCGTTTTCGGCAGCGCAATCAGTAATCCGCCAATGCGCGTGGGCATCAGTTGGATTGCGCGGCCTTCCCAGCGGGCCCCTGTACGGAATGACGCCAGAGAAATAGCCCGGTCATCCAGCGTGATATTAATGTTATCCAGCGTCAGTAAGCGCAACGAGATCGGATACGGCGTACTGAGATTGGTCAGCGGCTCGCTGTTTTCGGGCTCAGGTTGTGCGGCGGCGGGTGTCATTTTTTGGGTATTGACCACCACATTAACGTCTTTAACCCGCAACGCATTGACGCACAGCGCGCTGTTTTTCAGGCAGGAGAAATCAAGGGAGAGGTGAAACTCCCCGGCTTTGACATCGACGCCCGGCATTTCGTAATGCACACCTTTCAGCGTCAGGTCACGCCATCCACCTTCGGTACTGGCAATGTTCAGCCCCGGCACAAACCGGTTAGCGCCATTGATCATCAGATGCAGGCCGGTTTGTGTGCCGACCAGAAAGGCCACCAGGCTGATTAACAACACCAGGAAAATCAGGAATCCCAGGCAGATCTTTTTAAATAAACTCATAATTCCGGACCCAAGCCGATATAAAACTGCAATCCATGCTCATCTTTGTCACCCACAGGGGCGGCAACATCGAGTTTCACCGGGCCGATCGGTGAAGCCCAGCGCACACCCACACCCGCACCGGTTTTGAAATCGTTTTGTGTAATGTCATTAACCGCCTCGCCGGAATCAACAAACACCGCACCCCACCATTTTCCGGTTACGTTGTACTGATATTCCACCGAACCGGTGCCCAGATAGGACGCACCGGTCAGTTTGCCTTCGTCATCCCGCGGAGAAATGGATTTGTATTTGTAGCCGCGAATGCTGCGGTCACCCCCGGCGAAGAAGCGCAGGGACGGCGGCACACGCTCAAAATCGTTGGTTTCAATCCAGCCGAGATTGCCACGAAATACGAAACGATGTTTGTCAGCCAGCGTACGGATCCAAACGTTTTGCGCCTGAACGACTGCAAAATCGACGTCAGACCCCCAGGTGGTGTTGGACACATCAAGAGAATAACGCTGGGAATCGCCCCAGGTTGGCATCAGGCCGCCGCGCTGACGCGTGCGGTTGAGACTGACGCCCGGGTAGATCAACATGGTGGTATTGGTGACGCTACCCTGCGTAAAGTGATCGAGGCTCCAGCGCAGATTGACCGCATGTTGCCAGCCGCTGGAAAGATCCCAATAACGCGCCAGGTTCACCGTCGTGGAATCTGAATTGGTATCGTTAAGATCTTCACGTTTGAAGCCGCCCTGCACCAGATAGTATTGTTCCAGCGGGGATTTCAGCAGCGGAATTTTATAACTGAGATCTAAAGATTGCTCCGGTCCGGAAAGCGTGGTTGAGGTTTCAAAACTCTGCCCGCGATCGTTAACCCACGGTTTCTTCCAGTTGGCCGTCACCCGCGGGCCGATGTCCGTGGAATAACCGATACCGGTTTCGATCGTATTTTCGGTACGCGGTGACACCACGGCATTCAGCGGCAAAGTTTTCGTGGTTTTGGCATCAGTAAAATCTGGGGACACGACAACGGAATTAAACCACCCGGTAGCAGACAGGCGACGGTTAAGTTCAGCCAGTTGCGCGGTGGTGTAATAATCGCCCTGATGGAATGGCACCAGATTTTGCAGATATTCATCACGGATCTGCGATCCCTGATAATGGACGTCACCGAAGCGGTAACGCTCACCGCTGTCGAACTGAATGTCCCAGAACGCTTTGTGTTCATCTTCGATGACGCCCAGCTGGCTTTTGCGCATCGTGGCGTCAAAATAGCCTTTGCGCAGGGCAATGCCGGTCAATGCGCTTTTGAAATTGTCGTACGTCCCGTGGTTTAAAATCGTCCCTACCGCAGGTACATCGCGCTGTTTGAGCTGTTCGAATTCATTATCTTTTTCCGCCTGCCCTTCAATCACTACGCGGGTGCCAGCGATCTTCACGGGTATTCCCGGTGTCACTTTGGCAATCAAAACCGGACGCCCCGGCGGCGGCGTTTCACGGTAATCAAAATCGATGGTCGGCGAATAATACCCCAGTGGCCGTAAACCCTGCTCAATGGCGGTACTCACACGGGCACGGAACCGTCCGTTAGCCCCGACTTCATCGCTTTGAATTGATGATAAACGAACGCGGACGTTCCTTTCTAAATCGCCATCCAGGCCTTCCAGTTGCAAACGCACCTTCGCTGCCATGGAAAGTGAGGGGGCCAGCAGTACCAATAACAAACCCAGTTCACGATATCGTGGCACACGCACTCCTGCTAAATTTTACTGTCCTGTTAAAATATCAGATGCCCGCCGGAGATTATCTGCCCGTCTTTGGCAGATTCATCTTTTTAACGTCTGATGAAAGCATTTTAGTGCTAATCCTCTGAAAATGTTCAACGACGAAGCAACGTCCTCCGTATTGTGTGCAAAGACGCAATCAGATACAACTAACACTGACCTGTGGTCGTTGTTATTCGTACCAACTTTTTGTTACAAACCTCGTTCACTAAAGCAACAACTGGAGTTTCCCGTGGTGCAACTTTCCGATAAAACGCAGTCTGTTACTCAGGCAGAAGCGTTACCTGGCCGTACAACCCCTATGCCGGTGGCGACCCTTCATGCAGTAAATGATCATTCAATGACACATGTCCCTGATAACATGGAAGTCGCGATTTTTGCGATGGGCTGCTTCTGGGGTGTAGAACGTTTGTTCTGGCAACAGGAAGGGGTTTACAGCACGGCAGCCGGTTACAGCGGCGGTTTCACACCGAACCCGACCTATCGGGAAGTGTGCACTGGCCAGACAGGCCATGCGGAAGTCGTGCGTGTGGTCTTTGACCCGGCGGTAATCAGCTACGCAAAACTACTGCAGATTTTTTGGGAGAATCACGACCCGGCGCAAGGCATGCGTCAGGGCGGCGATATCGGCACGCAATATCGCTCCGCGCTGTATGTGCTGAGTGCAGAACAGCAGGATCAGGCGCTGGCAAGCCTGGCGAGTTTCCAGCAAGCGATGGACGAAGCGAACGATAAACGCACCATCACCACGGAAATCACCGAAGCCCTGCCGTTCTATTATGCAGAAGACGAACATCAGCAATATCTGTTTAAAAACCCGGAAGGCTACTGCGGATTAGGCGGCATCGGCGTCTGTCTGCCGCCGCAATAATGCGGCATTTTTAAGCGCTGGCGGCAGTCTCAGTGCTGCTGCTATACTATGCGGGTCACAAATGTGGCACTTGAAACTATTTCTGGCAATTATCTTTGTTTTTCATTCTTAACGCTTTTTTCTTCTGAACAACTTTTTAATGGTTTTCTTAAAATGGTGTTCTTTAAGCAACAAAAATAATGAGTGCCTTTCCCTGCCGGTTAAGTTCGGTGTTAAACGGATAGATTATGTTAAACAGTATCTTACTGATTCTCTTATTAATCGCGATCAGTGCCTTTTTCTCGCTGTCTGAGATATCGCTGGCCGCTTCCCGCAAGATAAAACTTAAACAGTTGGCAGACGAAGGAAACGTCAATGCCGCCCATGTTATGAAATTACAGGCGACGCCTGGTTTGTTCTTTACGGTTGTGCAAATTGGCCTCAATGCCGTCGCGATCCTTGGTGGTATTGTGGGTGATGCCGCATTCTCCCCTGCTTTCCAGACGTTTTTCATCCGCTTCATGTCGCCTGAACTGGCGGATCAAATCAGCTTTATCTGTTCCTTCGTGCTGGTTACCAGCTTGTTTATTCTGTTTGCTGACCTGACACCGAAGCGCATCGGTATGATTTCACCTGAGTCGGTTGCCGTCCGTATAGTCAACCCGATGCGTTTCTGTCTGATGATCTGCCGCCCGATGGTGTGGTTCTTCAACGGAATGGCCAATACGATCTTTCGCATTTTCAAACTACCGATGGTGCGCAACGACGACATCACCTCCGACGATATTTATGCGGTGGTAGAGGCTGGTGCGCTGGCGGGTGTGCTGCGTAAGCAGGAACATGAGCTGATTGAAAACGTGTTTGAGCTGGAATCCCGCACTGTACCGTCTTCCATGACATCACGTGAAAGCGTGATATTTTTTGACCTGCGTGAAAGCGAAGAAAGCATTAAAGAGAAAATCGCCACCCACCCGCATTCCAAATTCCTGGTATGTGACGGTCATATTGATCAGGTTGTCGGTTATGTCGATTCGAAAGATTTACTGAACCGCGTGCTGGGTAACCAGAGTTTAATGCTGAGCAGCGGCGTGCAGATTCGCAATGCGCTGATTGTGCCGGATACCCTGACGCTCTCCGAAGCGCTGGAAAGTTTCAAAGCGGCGGGTGAAGACTTTGCCGTTATCCTCAATGAATATGCGCTGGTAGTTGGCATAATCACGCTTAATGACGTGATGACAACCCTGATGGGTGACCTTGTCGGTCAGGGCATGGAAGAACAGATTGTGGCACGTGACGAGCATTCATGGCTGATCGAGGGGGGGACACCTATCGAAGACGTGATGCGCGTACTGCATATCGAGGAATTCCCGCAATCCGGCAACTATGAAACCATCGGCGGCTTTATGATGTTCATGCTGCGTAAAATCCCGAAACGCACAGACTTTGTGAAATTCGCCGGCTATAAATTCGAAGTGGTCGACATCGACAGCTACAAGATTGATCAGTTACTGGTGACGCGTATTGTCGATCAACCGGTGACCCCTCTGTTGCCAAAAACGCCGCAGGAAATTAAAGACGAGAAGAAAGCGCAGGGGTAAGGCGTTTTTTTGCAAGCATGGAAAATTCAAATATCAGAAACACTAACGGCTCCTGCAGGGAGCCGTTTTTTTTTGCGTACGCTGCGAAATCGCAGTGACAACACGCAAGGCCATTAGCCCATTTCTGTCTGTAAATGCGTAACCTGCCGGTTAACTTCAGACATCACGCTAAAATGGCGCTTATCACGAACCTTGGGCAACAAAATCTTGCCATGGTCAAACTCAAAAGCGCCGACGTCCTTGATATACAAACGTCCACGAAACAGTGTCTTAACGTACTTTGCGACTTTCATCGGATTGTAACGCTGGAAAATTCTCATTTTTCTATTGTTCTCCGTTAAATCACTACAGTACCGGCCACGTCGCAGGGCGACAGATACCGGGACAGAAAAATATAGTGAAGAGACCTATAACATAGCAGGGCAGTCAGGCATTGCCAGTGGATTTAACTGCTTTTACATTGCTTTTCAGTATTGTCTTAAACCCTGACATTCAAATGCAGTATAACCCTGCCTTATGTGGCAATTTTGTAACCAGCAACACAAATTTAACATACCAACAGGACAGACCACTTACAGCGTCCTATGATTGGCGTGACTGTTCTTTTGTGCCCCGGAGAATCTATGCTTTTAAGAAGTCTTTTTGTGATCAGTTTTATGACATTTTCGCTTTTTGCCTCTGCCCACAACTTTACCGTGGGTCAGCGTCTGGCACCGGTCGGGGTGGATGATAAAGGCGAACTTAATGACATTAATGATGTGTTCAGTTACAGCAAATGGAACAGCGCCAAACTGCCTGGAAAAGTGCGTATCGTGCAGCACATGGCGGGAAGAAGCAGCGCTAAAGCGTTGAATGAGCCATTGATCAGCGCCATCAGAGCAGCAAACTTACCGCATGACCGTTACCAGACCACCACTATCGTCAATACTGACGATGCTATTATCGGCACCGGCCTGTTTGTGCGCAAAAGCATTGAAAGTGGCAAACGTGAATTCCCGTGGTCGCAGGTGATTGTCGACAGCAACGGCGTGGTGAAAAAGGCGTGGCAACTGCAACCGGAAAGCTCGGCGGTAGTGGTGCTGGATAAAAACGGAGTGATTAAATTCGCTAAAGACGGACAATTGTCGCCGCAGGATGTTCAGCAGGTGATTACGTTGGTGGATAGCCTGGTAAAAGAATAAAACGTGAAAACCCCGGCCACAAACCGGGGTGTCATATCAGAATAAAGACACTCTGAAGCCCGGATTCAGGAACGACTCGCGTGGCACATAGTTCAGCGTCTGGCCTTTCCAGTCATGTACCTGCGCTCCGGCGGCCAGCGCGACAGCATGCCCGGCACCGGTATCCCAGATATTGGTCGGCCCGAAGCGCGGATAAAGCTGCGCAGCCCCTTCAGCCACCAGACAAAACTTCAGTGACGAGCCAATCGCCACAGTCTGATGCTCGCCCAGTTGTGCCAGATAATCCTGCAATTCAGGGTCATTACTGAAGTGTGAACGGCTGACAACCACCAGCGGCGGATGTGCTTCTTTCACGGCAATCTGCTGACGCACGCCCTGCTCTTCTTTCCAGGCTTTGCCTTCTGCAGCGCTGTACATCACTTGGGTCACCGGCACGTACACCACGCCTAACACCGGAATACCGTCTTCGATCAGCGCAATATTCACAGTGAATTCACCGTTACGTTTCAGGAATTCTTTGGTGCCATCCAGCGGGTCAACCAGCCAGTAGCGTGTCCAGGTCTGACGTTCACTCCAGCTTTGCGGATCTTCCTCCGACAGCATCGGCGTTTGTGGATCCAACCTTTGCAGGCCGGCTTTAATCACGTGGTGCGCGGCAATATCGGCTGCCGTGACCGGTGAATCATCTTTTTTATGGCGTGCGTCGAGCGGTTGTTCACCGTCATACACCGCCATGATCGCGTCACCGGCATCGCGCGCTAACTGACAAATCTGCTCTAACATCGTTTACCTCAGGGCATTAATTCTCATGACTAAAGCCTAGTTTTTTTTACTACGAATAGCTATCCCGTAATGTAGTCAGCCCATAAAGTTGTTATATCTCACATTTATCCATGACAGCTGATTACATTCTCATCAAACTTTGAGATACATATCCGGTTTTTCTTTACGGGCATCATCCCTTTCTCTGGAGGCAAGGCAATGAATAAGCGTCATCTGACGTTATCCCTGCTGGCGGCACTGACGGCGGCATCCGTTCAGGCGTCACAGGTGGATCTGCGCATTATGGAAACTACGGACCTGCACAGCAACATGATGGACTTCGATTATTACAAAGATAAACCGACCGATAAATTTGGACTGGCGCGCACTGCGAGCCTGATCCATGCGGCACGTAACGAAGCAACCAACTCAGTATTAGTCGACAACGGTGACATCATTCAGGGTAGCCCGCTGGGCGATTATATGGCGGCAAAGGGCCTGAAACAGGGCGACGTCCACCCCGTATATCTGGCAATGAACACACTCGGTTACGCCGTAGGCAATCTCGGCAATCACGAATTTAATTACGGTCTGGATTATCTGCAAAAAGCGCTTGCAGGTGCAAAATTCCCTTACGTGAACGCCAACGTGATTGATGTGAAAACCGGCAAGCCCCTGTTCACGCCGTTCCTGATCACCGAGAACGCGGTAAAAGACAGAGAAGGTAAATCCCATAATCTGCGCATCGGCTATATCGGTTTCGTGCCGCCGCAAATCATGGTTTGGGACAAAGCCAATCTGCAGGGCAAAGTCACCGTGGCGGATATCACCGAAACCGCTAAAAAGTGGATCCCGGAAATGCGTAAGCAAGGTGCCGACATTATTGTCGCTATTCCGCACTCCGGCCTGTCGGGCGATCCTTATAAAACCCTGGCAGAAAACTCGGTCTATTACCTGAGCCAGATAAAAGGCATCGATGCCATCCTGTTCGGCCACGCGCACGCCGTTTTTCCGAGCGAAGAATTCGCCAGCATCAAAGGCGCGGATATCAGACAAGGCACGCTGAATGGCGTTCCTGCCGTCATGCCGGGCATGTGGGGCGACCATTTGGGCGTCGTGGATATGGTACTGAACAACGACAGCGGCAGTTGGAAAGTCGAAACCGCCAAAGCCGAAGCGCGCCCGATTTACGATAAAGAGCAGAAGAAATCGCTGGCGGCGGAAGATCAGGGTCTGGTGAAAGTACTCGCCTCCTCTCACGACGCAACGCGTAAATTTGTCAGTAAGCCAATCGGCAAATCCAACGACAATATGTACAGCTACCTGGCGCTGGTTCAGGACGACCCGACGGTACAAATCGTCAATAATGCGCAGAAAGCCTATACCGAACATTTCATTCAGGGCGACCCGGATTTAGCCGGTCTGCCGGTACTGTCTGCTGCGGCGCCGTTTAAAGTCGGCGGCCGTAAAAACGATCCGGCCAGTTTCGTGGAAGTGGAAAAAGGCGAACTGACTTTCCGTAATGCAGCGGATTTGTATCTGTATCCGAACACGCTGGTGGTGATGAAAGTCACCGGGCAGGAAGTGAAAGACTGGCTGGAATGCTCCGCCGGGCAGTTTAATCAGATTGACGTGAACAACACTAAACCGCAGTCGCTGATCAACTGGGACGGTTTCCGTACTTATAATTTCGACGTCATCGACGGCGTGAATTACCAGATTGATGTCAGCCAGCCGGCGAAATTCGACGGTGAATGCACGCTGATCAATAAAGATGCGGAACGTATTAAAAACCTGACCTACAACGGTAAGCCGATTGACCTGAAAGCCACCTTCCTGGTTGCCACCAATAACTACCGGGCTTACGGTGGGAAATTCGCAGGTACCGGCGATACGCACATCGCGTTTGCGTCACCGGATGAAAACCGTTCTGTGGTTGCGGCCTACATCGGCGCCGAAACCAAAAAAGCGGGCGCAGTCACGCCAACGGCAGACAACAACTGGAAGCTGGCGCCAATTCAGGCATCGCAGCCTCTGGATATCCGTTTCGAAACCTCGCCTGGTGAGAAAGCTGCAAACTTCATCAAAACCCACGCTCAATATCCGATGACGGCAACAGGCCCGGATGCCATCGGTTTCGAGATTTATCGGGTCGATTTGCAAAAATAATGCTCCCTTTAAACGCCCCGCCTGGGGCGTTTTTTCTTCCTGTACTTCCTTTGAGCTATAGCCGTGACTTAAACATGCATTTATAATGCATGTTATAGATTCTTTCATTTAACGAGGCTTCATCATGGACTATCGCGACCAACCCCTTGGCGCTCTGGCTGTTGCCATTCCGCGTGCTACACGTTTGTTCCGTCAGTACGATCTCGATTTTTGCTGCGGTGGTAAACAAACCCTGTTGCGCGCGGTTACCAAAAAAGAGCTGGATATTGATCTCATCGAACAACAGATTGCTGAAATTGCCCAACTGCCGGATACCTCTACTGACTGGAAAACCGCACCGCTGGCGCAAATTATCGATTTTATTATTCCACGCTACCATGACCGTCACCGTCAGGAGTTGCCGGAACTGATTCTGATGGCCGGCAAAGTGGAACGGGTACACGGTGACAAATTACCTTGCCCGCACGGACTGGCGGTTCAACTGCAACTGATTCTGGAAGAGCTGACCAGCCACATGATGAAAGAAGAACAGATCCTGTTCCCAATGATACGCGGCGGAATGGGCCGTCAGGCCGCCGGTCCGATCTCAGTCATGGAACGTGAGCACGATGATGCGGGACAGATTCTGGAAGAGATTAAACGCCTGACCAATGGTGTAACGCCGCCTGACGGGGCGTGTGTGACCTGGCGGGCACTGTACGCCGGTATCAACGAATTTATCACCGACCTGATGGAGCATATCCATCTGGAAAACAACCTGTTGTTCCCGCGCGCGCTGCGTGGCGAATAAGTCAGGTTTCAGCAACAGAAAAGGGCGCATAAGCGCCCTTTTCTGTTGCTGTTATCCCTGAGGAATTACAGAATTTCCAGCAGCTCAACTTCAAAGATCAGTGCGCTGTATGGAGGGATGGAAGCACCCGCACCACGTTCACCGTAAGCCAGGTTATGTGGGATATACAATTCCCATTTAGAACCTACCGGCATCAGGGTCAGTGCTTCGATCCAGCCTGCGATAACACCATTGACCGGGAATTCAGCCGGTTCACCACGCTGTACGGAACTGTCGAACACAGTGCCGTCAATCAGTTTACCGGTGTAGTGAACACGTACACGATCCTGGCGGCCCGGGATTGAACCTTCGCCCTGAGTGATGACAGAGAATTGCAGACCGGATTCGGTGCTGCTCACGCCTTCGCGCTGTGCATTGGCCGCCAGAAATTCCTGCCCCTGAACAGCCAGAGCTTCCTGACGTTCACGACGAACAGTATCAGCACGTTCGTGGACTTCACGCAGCGCGCGGTGAACCACGTCAACAGGAACGGCTGGCGTATTCCCTTCCAGCGCATCGCGTAAGCCTGCCAGCAGTGCGTCAGGCTCTAAGCCCTGCAAACCTGATTCCTGCAATTGTTGACCGACCTGCAGGCCGATACCGTAACTTGCCTGCGCTTCTACGCTGTCAAATGAAGGGGTAGTCATGAAATTTCCTTAGCTCTTAAAAATATCGAAGGCGCAGCATAGCAGCGCAAGGCTTTTGGGTAAAATCCTCTGTGAGGCAACATGACAGCAGAGGCAGTTCCTTCCCCTTTTCGGGAAATTTTTCGCATTTGATAGCCTTCAGGGCATCGTTTGGGTGATATTTGTGCTTTGTCCCTTTCCGCATCAAGCAGTTAAACAGCTATACTAGGCAGCAACAGGCAGTCGACATTACGACAGTTAACAAGAGAGGTCGTCATGGGCAGAATCCCGCCCAGGAGAAGGAAAGCCATCCGTATTTATCAACCCATGTTGAGATCCTGGATTGCCATTATGAACAGGCCGATGCGCGATACCACAGCGCCGCAGAGTGAAAGTGAGAGTGAAATCACGTCTGCAGAAACGGAGACCGGAACTTCCGCCTCAACCCGGGGCAAAACGCTGCTGAGCAAAATCTGGCATATGAGTGACGATTTTCACTGGTTGTCGCCCCTGCCATATGCACACCGCCGCGGCATTATTCTCGCTGTCCTGGTGATTCTGCTGGCGTTGTTGTGGCCGTATACGCCAGAAAATACCTATACACCGTCGCAATCGCAACAACCGACCAGCATCCCCATGCAGGCCGATTTGCGTAACGATCAGGGTCGTACTACGCAAATGGCGCAGCCTGAGCCTGTTCAGCCGCAGAGTAATGACAACAGCGGTACATGGCGCAGTTATCAGGTGCAATCGGGTCAGACGCTGGCACAGTTGTTCCGCGATAATAATATGGCGGTCAATGATGTATTTTCGATGGCACGGATAGAAGGAGCGGACAAACCGCTGAGCACTCTGAAGACCGGGCAGGAAGTGAAGATACAGCGTGATGCACAGGGAGTGGTCATGGCCCTGCAAGTGACAACTGATCAAAATGTTACGGTGACATTTACCCGTCAGCCGGACGGCAGTTTCCAGCGCGGCAACTGATCCGTTTTTTTATCCTTTCCCTGTCTGTACATTTTCCTGAACGCAGAAAAGCAAAACGCCGGCACAAGGCCGGCGTTTCACGGGTTAACTGACGCGTTATTACGCTTCAGCAACCACAACTACGTTCAGTTTAGCGAATACGTCGCTGTGTACCTGGAACTCAACTTCGTGTTCACCAGTGGTACGCAGAACGCCATTCGGCAAACGAACTTCGCTTTTAGCAACTTCAACGCCAGCAGCAGTTACTGCATCAGCGATATCGCGGGTACCGATAGAGCCGAACAGTTTGCCTTCGTCGCCTGATTTAGACGCGATGGTTACTGAACCCAGTTCGTTGATTTTAGTTGCGCGAGCTTCAGCAGCGGACAGAACGTCAGCCAGTTTAGCTTCCAGCTCTGCACGGCGTGCTTCGAAAAATTCAACGTTTTTCTTGGTAGCAGGAACAGCTTTGCCCTGTGGTACCAGGAAGTTACGAGCGTAGCCCGCTTTAACGTTAACTTGATCACCCAGGCTGCCCAGGTTTGCTACTTTATCAAGCAGAATAACTTGCATTACTTTATCCTCTCAAAGTCGTTAATAGACAGTGGCCGATTACTGATGACGATCAGTGTATGGCAACAATGAAAGGTAGCGAGCGCGCTTGATGCAACGAGCGAGCTGACGCTGGTATTTTGCACGAGTACCGGTAATACGGCTCGGGACAATTTTACCGCTTTCGGTAATGTAGTTTTTCAGTGTAGCGATGTCTTTGTAATCAATCTCTACAACGCCTTCCGCGGTGAAACGGCAGAACTTGCGACGACGGAAATAACGTGCCATTAGGCTAGTCTCCAGAATCTATCAAATCAATCTGCTCGGCATGTAACACCACTTTATTCAGACCATTGCGCCCTTGATGGCAGCTAATGAATCCGGTAACAGTGAGTTGCGTGCCGACCGTTATACTGTGAGTTAATGCTTGTGACGCTTGTCCACTGACAACCACGGGCATTCTGCACCATGCTTGTCGGTTGAATCCGGCTTCCTGCTGCGATGATTTATGCTCTAGCACAAACTGGCAATGCGGAATGCCCGAAGGACTGACTTTACGAATGGGGGTCTTGCACACAGTGCCTGACAACACCAGACGATTCGCCGTCACGGCAATTACTCTTCAGAATCCCCAGCTTCAGCATCATCATTAGCTTCAGCAAAATCTTCACGACGATCACGACGTTCGTCTTTTGCTTTAACCATTGGAGATGCTTCAGTTACCGCGTGTTTAGTACGCATAACCATGCTACGGATAACGGCGTCGTTGAAGCGGAAGTTAGTTTCCAGCTCATCGATCGCTTCCTGCGGCGCTTCAACGTTCAGCAGAACGTAGTGCGCTTTGTGCAGTTTGTTGATCGGGTAAGCCAGTTGACGGCGGCCCCAGTCTTCCAGACGGTGAATCTGACCCGCAGCGTTAGTGATTACTGCACTGTAACGCTCGATCATGCCCGGAACCTGTTCGCTTTGGTCAGGGTGAACCATAAAAACGATTTCGTAATGACGCATCGAATTGCTCCTTACGGATTATTCAGCCTCCTGTCAGGGTCAACCGCGGCCCATGGAAGCAAGGAACGTGTTTGTGTGCGGTCGAAAAAATGACGCGCAATTATATGTACAGCCTGTGGGAAACTCAAGGAGAAAGGCAGATTAATTTCTTTACAGCTTTTCGGCAAAGAAAGCTGTGGCTTCAGCCAGCGCATGAACCGAGACTTTATGCTTTGCACCGGCCTCAGAAATAAAAGTCAGATGGGTATCCGCGCCACTTTCAGCCAACTCCTGCCGCAAACGCTGGCTTTCGCCAAACGGCACCACATCATCTTCTTCACCATGCCAGACAAACAAAGGAATATCTGCGATTAATGCTGCTTTACCGCTGAAATCCAGACGCAGTAAAGGCGCAATCTCGCGTTCAAATATGTCACGCTGCACAATGCCACCGGCATTGTAAGCAGGGAAAAGATGGTGGGATAAACGCGCAAAATAACCAGAACCCATCAGGTTTGCCGCCGCTTTAATCCACGGGAATTTGATCAGCGCTGCCATGGTGGTCATGCCGCCCATAGAAACGCCGCCGACGCCTAAACGCTGCGGATCCGCCAGACCCCGTCCGACAAACGCTTCTTTTAGCAAGGCCAGCTCATCAATATTGTTCTGTAAAATATGCCAGAAATTCGCCAGACAGCGCTCTTCACTGTGTCCCGCACGCGCGCCGTGCATTAACGCATCAGGCAGGATCACTCGAAAACCCGTTTTCGCCAGTGTGTAGCCGAAATACGAGTAAATCTCTTTAGAAGACAGAAAACCGTGATAGAAAAAAATCGTCGGGAGTTGCTGCTGATACTGGCCGGCGGGCACGGCATGAATCACCTGGATCCCGTCAATATTTTCTTCGTACATCTCAACCATCGTATCTTCCCCTGCGTATTTAGAAAAAATTTCGGTCTCTGTCGGTGTTGATATTCTACGGGTCTGAAAAATCGCGACCACAACCTTTTTCGTATGGTTTATAACCCGTTATTCGAAACCCGCTTTTTCAGTGGGCCAGCCTTAATCCAAATTCACACATTCGCATTTATTTCATTGATTCAGATCAATTTAAAATGAAATAAATAGTTACATTTGAACATTAATCCTTTCCCGTTCTCCGCCGTTAGTGCGCTATCAGAAGCTAACGGGAAAAAACCATGAAAAAAACATCAAAACGTGCATTTCGACGGTGGAGCATTGGCGCAAAACTGGCCAGCATCGCCTCTCTGCTCGTCGGAACCTTATTTATTATTTTCACTTTGTCACTGACGCATTCTGCCGGAAAGCAGGTCAGTGAACTGACCGTTAACGCCATTTCTGAACAGGTCACCGGCGTGGTAGATATGATTGAAATGTACAACGCCAGCCTGAATGCGGAAGTGGACAGCTATACGCGTCTGTTCAGTCATTTTCTGCCGTCGGATTTCGAACTGGACACTACCAGCCCGATCATGGTGGGTAATCAGTCCACACCGGTCATTAAAGCAGGTGGTACGCCACTGAATCTGGACAGTAAAATCCCTGATGATTTTCTGGCACGCACCGGCGCAATTTCTTCGATATTTGCCCGACGCGGCGATGACTTTATCCGCGTAACCACGTCCCTGAAAAAACAGGACGGCAACCGCGCTATTGGCACGTTGCTCGACAATACCAGCCCGGCTTATGCACAGATCATGGCCGGACAATCCTTTAACGGGCTGGCGACGTTATTTGGTAAACAATACATTACCAAATACCAGCCGGTGCGCGATGCGCAGGGCAATGTGATCGGGATTTTGTTCGTGGGTGTCGATATCACGGCAGAATATGCCGATATGCGCCAGAAAATCCTGTCCAAACGTATTGGTGAGAAAGGGTATTTCTTTGTGCTCAACAGTGCACCGGGGAAAGATCGGGGTAAATATCTGGTTCATCCGACCGGGGAAGGTAAAACCCCTGCGTGGCCTGACGGCGAGTTACAACAGGTCATGTCGCAGCCAAAAGGCCAGCGCGAATACATGGATGCGGCCAGCCAACATCAGCAATTTATGGTATATGCGAATGTTCCGGCCTGGCATTGGGTGGTCGTGGGCAGCACAGATAAAAACAGCCTGATGGAACAGGTCAACAGTACGCGCAATCAGTTTCTGCTGATAAGCCTGCTGGCGCTGGCGTGTTTTGCGGCTCTGTTTATCGGACTGACCCGCAAACTGGTCAGCCGCCCGCTGAGCGAGGTCGTGCGTATCGCACAACAATATGCCAGCGGGGACCTGCGCGCGCGCGCTGAGACGCAGCGCATCGATGAAATTGGTGCACTGATGCATGCCATGGACGGTATTGGTCACGGGCTGGAAAAAATTGTCGGCGAGGTACGGCAGGTTTCGTCTGAAATCATGATGAATACCCAAGGATTAGCGCACGACAGCGATCAGATCACTCAGCAAATCGGCACACAAGCCAGCAGTCTTGAAGAAACATCGGCCAGTATGGAGCAGATTACCGCTACCGTTCAGAACACTGCGGACAACGCCACACAGGCCACACAGCTGGTGCAACAGACCGATAAAGCGGCCACCGTTGGCGCGGAGGCGGTGAATCAGTCGGTCATGAGCATGGAGGCGATTAAACACGCTTCAACGCGCATCGCGGATATCACAACCGTTATCGAAGGCATTGCCTTCCAGACTAATATCCTGGCCCTTAATGCCGCCGTAGAAGCCGCCAGAGCCGGTGAGCACGGACGCGGATTTGCGGTTGTCGCCTCGGAAGTCAGGGCACTGGCGCAGCGCAGTTCAAATGCCGTGAAAGAGATTGAAAATCTGGTCGCAGATTCCCTGAATAAAGTCGAAGACGGCCATCAGAGCGCGGCCAAAACGCAGGCAAACATGAGCAATATCTTACAGGGCATTAATCAGGTAAAAGTGCTGATGAGCGATATCGATGTGGCAGCACACGAACAGTCTTCCGGTATTTCGCAGGTAAATATTGCCATTATGCAGATTGGCAAAGCGACGCAGGAAAACGCCACACTGGTGGAAAATTCCCAGCAAACTGCGGCGGCACTCAGTGAACAAGGTCGCCATCTCTCACAACTGGTCAGCGTCTTTAAAATTTCCGAACGATAGAATGCGAGTCTGCGCGGCAATAAATGCCACGCAGACTCGCCAGCATACCGGTGAAAGGGCTACACTTTGATCATTACCCTTTTACCGGAAATCACGATGACATTTCTCCGACGCCCTGCCCTGCTGCTTTTACTGGTGGCACTGAATGGTTGCAGTCATCTGACGCAAACCGTACCGGTTGCACCGCCTGCACCGACGGACAAAGCGCAGGAAATTACCCGGGCGCAAACCTCCACGCTGACCAAAATTGGTAATGTTACTGCTGACGTAATTGGCAGCCCGATGGATGCCGAAGCCGAAATCCAGCGCAAAGCCGACGCTGCGGGTGCCCGTTACTACGTGATTATGTTTAACAGCGAAACCATCATGCCAGGCCGCTGGTATTCTCAGGCCATACTTTACCGCTAAACGTTCGTTATTCAGCGCCGATGGCGCGGTTGAGCAGTAACTGACATAGCCGTTCCGGCAGCCGTGTTTCTCCGCGCGGATCCAGCACCATGCGACACCACGCATCTGCCACCGGTGGCGACGCAAACGCCAGCATTTGCGTCGCTGTCATCAGGTTACATAGCTGGCCGGTCAGCCAGCGCCCTTGCGCTTCTTCCGGCGCATGCAGCCGGTGTAAAAACTGGCGTGACACCCGGTCAAAGATGCGGTTTTGTCCGCGCACCTGCTGCAAAATCTGCTGAACCATTTCCGCACTGGCAGGCAGCTTTTTCAGCGTGCGCAACACATCAAGACACATGATATTTCCCGACCCTTCCCAGATACTGTTGACCGGCATTTCGCGATACAAACGCGGTAACTCGCTATCTTCGCAATAGCCAATCCCCCCCAGCACTTCCATCGCCCCGGCTACAAACGACATCCCCTGACGGCAGACTTCGAACTTCGCAGCGGGCGTGAGCAGGCGGCATAACAATTGTTCCGCCGGATTATTGCGCTCTCCGCAAGCGGTAGCCAGACGCATCAGTAGCAGGGTTTGCCCTTCCAGATATAACGCCATCCGGCTGAGTGTCTGACGCATCATAGGCTGTTCGGTTAAGGGTTTACCAAACACCTGTCGCTGGAACGCATGATACAACGCTACGGACAATGCCCGGCGCATCATGGCGTGGCTGCCCAGCGCACAGTCAAACCGTGTATGACCGCCCATTTTGAGGATATGACGAATGCCTTCACCTTCCTCTCCCAGCAACCAGCCAGTGGCGTTCTGAAACTCCACTTCACTGCTGGCATTCGAACGGTTACCGAGTTTGTCCTTCAGCCGCTCAATGCGGATAGCATTGCGTGACCCGTCAGGCAAAATCCGTGGCAAAAAGAAACAGGAAAGTCCGCCACCTGCCTGCGCCAGCACCAAATGTGCATCACTTTGCGGCACGGAGAAAAACCATTTGTGCCCCACCAGGTGATAAGGTTTTCCGCTACCGCGGCCTTCCAGTGCTGTCGCCCGCGTGGTGTTACTGAGCACGTCCGAGCCCCCCTGTTTTTCCGTCATGCCCATACCGATCAGCACGCCTTTCTTCTGATCGCCGGCTTGCAGATGCGGATCATAACGGTCAGATAACAGGGGTTTCATCCAGCCACTGAAATCCGGCGGAAGATATTTTTGCAGCAGCGGGATCGCACCAAATGTCATTGTCACCGGACATAGCGTCCCCGCTTCAACCTGGCCGTGAAGAATAAAACGCGCTGCACGCGCCACTACTGCTCCCACCCGCGCATCTTCCTGCCACGGTAAATTGTGCACACGGTTGGCGATCAGCCCCTGCATCAGCAGATGCCATGCCGGGTGGAAACGCACGTCATCAAGACGCTCGCCGGTAGCGTCATAGCGCAAAAGATCAGGCGGATTAGCATTCGCCAGCCTTCCCAGCTCAAGCGATTCCGCAGAACCTAATTGTTGCCCGAGGGACGCCAGCACATCTGCATCCCAGCCCGCCTGCTGGCGGGAAACCGCTTCACGCAGCGGCGTATCGGAAAGAAATAAATTACTGTTACTCAGCGGCTTGGGTTGATTGAAAACCCGGTGTGTTTCCCAGTCCATCGCCTGCTCCCTGTCAAAAGGATATGGCGTAAGTATGGTAAAAATCGGGGAATTAACAGGCGGACAGATCACAAACGCAGAAATGCAAACGGGAGCCCTGAGGCTCCCGTTTTAATCAGCGCAAAAAATAACAATCAACTCTTCTTCAGACCGCGCTGGCGAACCGCTTCGAACAGACAAACACCGGTGGCTACAGAAACGTTCAGGGAAGAGACACTCCCCGCCATGGGGATGCTGATCAGCTCGTCACAATGTTCGCGGGTCAGCCGGCGCATGCCTTCACCTTCCGCCCCCATCACCAGTGCCATCGGGCCTGTCATTTTACTCTGGAACAGATCATGATCGGCCTCACCGGCCGTGCCGACGATCCAGACATTATGTTCCTGCAGTACGCGCAATGTACGCGCCAGATTGGTCACGTTGATCAGCGGCACGTTTTCAGCGGCACCGCTGGCGACTTTCTTCGCAGTGGCATTCAGTTTCGCAGAACGGTCACGCGGAACAATTACCGCGTGAACCCCGGCGGCATCCGCAGTACGCAGACAGGCGCCCAGGTTATGCGGGTCCGTTACGCCGTCAAGCACCAGCAGGAACGGACAATCAAGGCTTTCGAGCAACGCAGGCAGGTCATTTTCCTGATACTGACGACCTTCACGCACGCGCGCGATGATCCCCTGATGCACAGCACCTTCGGATTTCTCATCCAGCCACTGGCGGCTCGCCACCTGGATGACGATACCGCTGGCTTCCAGCTCGTCGATCAGCGGTTTCAGGCGTTTATCGTCACGGCCTTTCAGGATAAAAACTTCCAGAAAGCGTTGCGGATCGTTGTCGAGTAAGGCTTTAACGGAATGAATACCGTAAATAATTTCGCTCATGATGCTCTTTAAAATAGACTTGCGGACAGCATGCTGTCCGCAATTTAGTAAGGATAGTTACAGACGATTCTATCATAGAAGAATCGTCAGAAAGGATTAGCTGTCAGACTGCTTTTTCTTCGCGCGTTTGGCTCTGGTCGCCGCCGCAATTTTTGCGGTTTTGTCAGAAGGCTTTTTGGCTTTCTTCGGCTTACCGTCTTTACCCACAGCACTGACTGCTTTTTCTTTCTTAGGTTTTGCCGGTTTCGCATCATCTTTGCGGAATGCGCTGTCCGGTTCAAAGTTCACGTTTTTCTTAGCGCTGCGGCGACGGCCAGCGTTGGCTGGCGCAGCAGAACGCAGGGTACGTTCGCCCCCTTTTTTCGCGCGGTCACGCGCGGTTTTGCCTTCGCCCCGCGCTTTGCGGGTGCTGGACACCAGCGCGAAATCGATTTTACGTTCGTCCATGTGCACCGCTTCGACGCGAATTTCTACCGTATCGCCCAGGCGATAAACCGCGCCGGAGGATTCGCCCACCAGACGCTGGCCGATGTTATCGTAACGGTAATAATCGTTGTCAAGCGATGAGACGTGCACCAGACCGTCAATGAACAGATCGTTGAGGCGTACGAAGAAACCGAAGCCAGTGACACTGGCGATAATGCCGGTGAAGACTTCACCCACATGATCCTGCATGAAGTCGCATTTCAGCCAGTCAGCCACGTTGCGGGTGGCTTCGTCCGCGCGGCGTTCCGCCATCGAACAATGCTCACCGAGTTGCAACATATCTTCGTAATCACTGTGCCAGCCACCGGTCGGCGTCCAGCGATCTTTCAGCGTGCCATGCTCTTTCGCCAGCAGATACTTGATCGCACGGTGCAATGCCAGATCCGGATAACGACGGATTGGCGAAGTGAAATGCCCGTAAGACGGTAACGCCAGACCAAAGTGGCCACGGTTTTCCGGATCGTAAATCGCCTGTTTCATCGAACGCAACAGCATGGTTTGCAGCATTTCGCGGTCAGGACGGTCGGCCAGTTCATCCATGATCTGAGCATAATCCTTCGGCTCAGGCTTCATGCCGCCGCCCATCACCAGACCCAGTTCACCCAACACGCTTTTCAGCGCGGAGATATGGTCATCGCTTGGACGGTCATGCACACGGAACAGTGCCGGTTCGTTATGTTTTTCAACAAAACGTGCGGCAGCGATGTTCGCCAGAATCATGCACTCTTCAATCAGTTTATGAGCATCGTTACGTACAGTCGGCTCGACACGTTCGATACGACGCTCAGCATTAAAGATAAATTTCGCTTCTTCGGTTTCGAACGCAATACCGCCGCGCTCTGCACGCGCCTGATCCAACATTTTGTACATGGTGTGCAGTTCAAGCAAATGCTTAACCAGCGGCGAATATTGCTCGCGCAGTTCCGGATCGCCTTCGATGATGCGCCAGACTTTGTTGTATGTCAGACGTGCATGAGAGCTCATTACCGCTTCGTAGAACTTAGAGCTGGTCAGCTTACCCTGGGCGGAGATGGTCATCTCACAAACCATGCACAGGCGGTCTACCTGTGGGTTCAGGGAACACAGGCCGTTGGACAGCACTTCCGGCAGCATCGGGACAACCTGCGACGGGAAGTACACCGACGTAGCACGGCTGCGGGCTTCATCATCCAGCGCCGTGCCGTGACGGACGTAATAGCTCACGTCGGCAATGGCCACCCACAGGCGCCAGCCACCGCCGCGTTTTTTCTCGCAATATACGGCATCATCGAAGTCGCGCGCATCTTCACCATCAATGGTGACCAGCGGCAGACTGCGTAAATCGACACGGCCTTTTTTCGCTTCTTCCGGCACCTGTTCGCTCAGGTCTTCGACCTGTTTCAGCACCTGTGGCGGCCAGACGTGGGGGATTTCATGAGTACGCAGAGCGATATCTACCGCCATGTTGGTACCCATTTTATCCCCGAGGACCTCAACGATTTTACCGACCGCTTTAGTGCGTCGGGTCGGACGCTGTGTCAGCTCAACGACCACCATATAGCCCATGCGTGCGCCATTAATGGCGTCAGCCGGGATCAGGATATCAAAGCTCAGGCGGCTGTCGTCAGGCACCACAAAACCGGCGCCAGCGTCAGTAAAGTAGCGACCCACAATCTGGCTGGTTTTCGGCACCAGAACACGCACGATGCGAGCTTCACGGCGGCCTTTACGGTCGGTTCCGACTGGCTGTGCCAGTACCACGTCGCCGTGGATGCACATTTTCATTTGTTCCGCAGAAAGATACACATCGTCTTTCTTTACGCCTTCAAGGCGCAGGAAACCGTAACCATCGCGATGACCGATGACCGTGCCTTTCAGCAAGTCGAGACGCTCAGGCAGCGCGTAACACTGGCGACGGGTAAAGACTAACTGCCCGTCACGTTCCATCGCGCGCAGACGGCGACGCAGGGCTTCCAGTGCTTCTTCTCCGGAGAGATTAAGTTCGTTACCAATTTCTTCCCGGCTGGCTGGGGTTTCACGTTTGGCGAGGTGTTCCAGAATAAATTCACGGCTGGGAATAGGTGATTCGTATTTTTCTGCTTCTCGTTCCAGGAATGGATCTTGTGACATAGCGGTTCCTCCGTTGTCATCAGCAGTTTGTTGAAAGTCTTTCATTCAACAAGCAATAATTGGTAGAGCGTTGAGTTATCTTTGACCATATCGGCCAAAGTGTACTGATTCAGCTCATCAAGAAAATGTTCTACAGCAGTGTGCAGGACTTGTTTTAGCCGGCATGCAGGCGTGATATGACAAAAATCACTGGCACAGTTGACCAGCGAAAGAGGTTCCAGCTCGCGCACCACGTCGCCAATGCGGATGGTGTCTGCGGGCTTGCCCAGCTTGATACCCCCGTTCTTTCCGCGAACGGCTGTGACCAGACCAGCACGGCTCAACTGATTAATGATTTTCACCATGTGGTTACGCGATACACCGTAAACCTCGGTGACCTGCGAAATGTTGGTCATCTGATCGTCCGGCAATGACGCCATATAAATCAAGGCTCTCAAACCATAATCAGTAAAACTCGTTAACTGCACACATACCTCTGGGTAGCTATTACCCGGTCTTTCCACGTCAGCAATGACAACAGGGTGAAGATGATTGTTTATTATGACACTTTGATGATAAACCAGCCGCGAACTTTGCAGCTAATCATTTAGATAGTGGATGGTTTATAGAAAGTAAACAAGCGAAGGGAGTCAGAAAAAAACAAACCGGGCAATTTTGCCCGGTTATGACGTCTTTACACAATCAGCTCTGGCTGTTATGCATCAAACGGGTCACGCAGAATCATCGTTTCGCTACGATCCGGGCCAGTAGAGATAATATCAACCGGCACTTCAGTCAGTTCTTCGATACGCTTGATGTAATTCAGCGCTGCCTGTGGCAGGTTTTCCACTTCTTTCACGCCAAAGGTGGTTTCGGTCCAGCCTGGCATAATTTCGTAGATTGGCTCGATACCTTCCCAGCCTTCAGCAGCCAGCGGCGTGGTGGTCATTTCGCGGCCATCAGGCATGCGGTAACCGACACACAGCTTCACTTCTTTCAGACCGTCCAGCACATCCAGTTTGGTCAGACAGAAACCAGACAGGGAGTTGATCTGCACAGAACGACGCACCGCTACGATGTCCAGCCAGCCACAACGACGGCTACGGCCAGTGGTCGCACCAAACTCGTTACCTTGCTTACGCAGGAACTCGCCGGTTTCATCAAACAGTTCAGTCGGGAACGGACCTGCACCCACGCGGGTAGAGTAGGCTTTCACAATGCCCAGCACATAATCAACATAACGTGGACCAATGCCCGAACCGGTGGCAACGCCGCCAGCAGTGGTATTGGAAGAGGTGACGTACGGATAAGTCCCGTGGTCGATATCCAGAAGCGTGCCTTGCGCGCCTTCGAACATGATCAGGTCACCACGCTTACGCGCGCCGTCCAGCAGCTCAGACACGTCAACAACCATAGCCGTCAGGATGTCGGCAATCGCCATCACATCATCCAACGTTTTCTGGAAATCAACGGCTTCTACTTTGTAGTAGTTAACCAGCTGGAAGTTATGGTATTCGATGATTTCTTTCAGCTTGATAGCGAAAGTTTCTTTGTTGAAGAGATCGCCTACGCGCAAACCGCGACGAGCCACTTTATCTTCATAAGCCGGGCCAATACCACGACCGGTCGTACCGATCGCTTTATCGCCACGCGCTTTCTCACGCGCCATGTCCAGTGCGACATGGTAAGGCAGGATCAGCGGGCAAGCTTCAGACAGTAACAGACGTTCGCGTACAGGGATGCCACGAGCTTCAAGTTCGCCCATTTCTTTCATTAAGGCGTCAGGAGCCAGAACAACACCGTTGCCGATGATGCTGGTCACGTTTTCACGCAAAATGCCAGACGGAATTAAATGAAGAACGGTTTTTTCACCGTTGATAACCAGAGTGTGACCGGCGTTGTGACCGCCCTGATAGCGCACAACATATTTAGCCCGTTCAGTAAGCAGGTCTACGACCTTGCCTTTCCCTTCATCACCCCATTGAGTGCCGAGTACGACGACGTTCTTACCCATCTCAAGAATCACCAGGTTGCTTAAAAAAGGATTCTAACATCTCATTCTGTGCTTTCCAGCACTTTTAGCACACGTTTGCGGGAAAATTTTAATTGCGTGCTACCGGTCTCAGCGAGACGTGACACACCGCATGTAACAAAACCTCACCCTCCCACACGACTACGCAACATGTAGTAAATTACGAAGCCTGCAACCACAAGACCACCGCCAAAACGGCGTAAAACCGTGTCCGGAAGATTCGCCAGCGAAAGGATCATTTTTCTCCACGTTTTTGGATAAATCATTGGTCCCAGGCCTTCAAGAACCAAAACTAATGCCAGCGCCAGCCAGATTGTCGAATTCATGATGAGTCAGTCTCGCAACATCCCTTCTTAAAAGAGAGGGTTTCAGAAAAGACAAAAGGCCCCCTAAGGGACCTTTTGGAAATTGCAGAAGCAATTATTTATTTTTTTCAGGTGACTTCATGAAGCGGAAGAAATCGCTGTCAGGGCTTAACACCATGACGTCGTTGCCGCTCTTGAAGCTGGCCTCGTAAGCACGCAGGCTACGGATGAATGCGTAGAAGTCAGGATCCTGGCTGAACGCGTCAGCAAACAGTTTCGCCGCTTCGGCATCCCCCTCACCACGGGTGATACGGGCAGTACGTTCTGCTTCAGCAACGGTACGTGTTCTCTCGTAATCCGCAGCCGCCTGGATTTTAGTCGCCTCTTCTTTACCCTGGGAGATGTGACGCAATGCCACCGCATTACGTTCAGCACGCATACGATCGTAAATCGCGCTGGACACTTCTTCCGGCAAGTTGATTTGTTTCAGACGTACATCCACTACTTCAATACCCAATGCCGCCATGCTGTTCGGGTTCACCGCAGGTTGTTTACCTTTGGTTTCCTGCTCAACACGTTTTGCTGCAGAGGCAATCGCATCATCGGCTTCAGTGGTCGCTTCAGGCTCATCGCCTACGCTACCGGTGTTCAATGCATCACGCACATCCAGGGTCAGACGACCACGGGAATCGGTCACGATGTCTTTTACGTCAAGGCGACCAATTTCAGAACGCAGACGGTCACTGAATTTACGTTTCAGCAGGATTTCTGCCTGAGACACATCACCGCCGCCCGTTGCCAGGTAGTAGCGGCTAAAATCACTGATACGCCATTTCAGGTAAGAATCGACGATTAAGTCTTTCTTCTCGCTGGTCACGAAGCGGTCAGCCTGGTTATCCATGGTCTGGATACGCGCGTCGAGCATTTTAATGGATTCCACGAATGGAACTTTGAAATGCAGGCCCGGTGCATAAACCAGCGGTTTGTTATCACTGTCGCGCAGAACTTTGCCAAAACGCAGCACGATGCCACGCTGACCTTCCTGGACCACAAACAGTGAGGCATAAAGCGCCACCAGCACCACAACGACGATAAGTAAAAATGACTTACGCATTGTTATTCTCTCCCTACGCGAAGTGTATCGTCACGCTGTGCATTTGCACGACGCTGGTCCATGACACTGCCAGACGAACGGGAACTGCTGTTATCGGCACTGCTTTTACTATTACTGCTGGTCAACCCAGGAACGGAAGGCAACAGACCTGTTTCATCATTCTTGCTGGTATCATTTGCAGCAGCGTTATTTCCGCGCAACATTTGATCCAACGGCAAGACCATCAGGTTATTCCCTTTATCACTCACCAGCACTTTACGGGTGTGGCTGAGCACTTTTTCCATGGTTTCGATATACAGACGTTCGCGGGTAATTTCAGGCGCAGCTTTATATTCAGGTAACAGTTTGGAGAAACGGGCCACTTCACCCTGTGCTTCCAGAACCGTACGATCTTTATAAGCTTTAGCATCTTCCAGCAAGCGCTGTGCTTCACCGTTTGCCAGAGGCTGGATCTGGTTCGCATAAGCTTCTGCTTCACGAATAGACTGTTGCTCTCTTTCACGGGCAGCGATCGCATTATCGAAGGAAGCTTTCACTTCTTCAGGTGGGCGCGCAGTCTGGAAGTTGACGTCCTGGATGGTGATACCCATTTTGTACGGACGAATGGTTTCTTCCAGTACACGTTGGGTATCACTACGCACGGTGGTACGGCCTTCAGTCAGGATTTTATCCATCGTATATTTGCCGATAACACCACGCAGTGCGCTGTCCGTTGCCTGGCTCAGGCTGTCGTCAGGGTTGGCGACGCTGAACAGATAGGCTTCAGGATCCGTCACGCGGTACTGCACGTTCATTTCAACGCGCACAACGTTCTCATCGGATGTCAGCATTACACCAGACGCAGCCAGTTCACGTACCGATTCTACGTTCACCGCACGCACCTGATCGATGAAGGTTGGTTTCCAGTTCAGGCCCGGTTCAACCAGATGGCTAAACTTACCAAAACGGGTTACCACGCCACGCTCAGCTTCTTTGATGGTATAGAAACCCGTTGCAGCCCAGATAACCACCACCGCAGCGACCGCGATGCCAGCAATCCGGGTGCCACTCATTCCATGACCGGAACCGGTTGGCGTACCGTTGTTGTTACCTGAACCTTTTCCGCCGAAACCACCCAGTTTTTTGCTGAGCTTACGGAAGATATCATCCAGGTCAGGTGGCCCCTGATTACGGCCGCCTTTGTTGTCGTTATTTCCACCAGAATTTCCACCAGAGTTGCCGCTATTATTGCTGCTGCCCCAGGGGTCGCGGTCCTGTCCGTTATTACCGGGCTGATTCCACGCCATGTTATAGCTCCATTATTCTATGATTGGTGTTCTTCAGGCTAAATCAGACAGGCTCTGGTTGCGGACATAGCTTTCCAGTTCCTGCTCTTGTTTGCAGAGGCGACGCCAGTCAACGATGGGCATTCGCACCACCAGACCAATACTGCCATCCTCTTCAATCCATTCTTTTTCAATGGCCTGAAGCTGGTAAAAACGGCTACGAAGGCGGCCTGCTTCCGGCGGCAAGCACAATTCATGCTGCGCGATTTCGCCAGAGAGTCGCTCCGTTAATGCCTGAAAAAGCAACGGAATACCTTCACCTGTCACGGCTGAGAGCCAGACCCTGACCGGCAAATTCTCCTCGTTGCGGTCGATACGCGGGACAAAGTCATCCAGCATATCTATTTTGTTCATCACTAACAGCGCAGGAATTTCATCTGCTTCGATCTCTGCCAGCACCGTATTCACCGCGTCAATATTTTCTTGAACCCGGATGTCCGCTGCATCAATTACATGGAGTAACAGAGATGCCTGTCGGGTTTCCTGCAATGTTGCCTTAAAAGCCGCAACCAAATCATGGGGCAGGTGACGAATAAACCCTACGGTGTCCGCCAACACGGTTTCCCCGACATCTGCCACCATAATACGGCGCAGTGTAGGATCGAGCGTAGCAAACAACTGATTGGCCACATAAACATCGGCCTGAGTAATACGATTAAAAAGTGTAGATTTCCCGGCGTTGGTATACCCCACCAACGACACCGTCGGAATATCTGCACGAACACGTGAACGGCGACCCTGTTCACGCTGCTTAGCCACTTTTTCAAGCCGGCTGAGGATCAAAGTGATTCTGTCGCGCAGTAAACGGCGGTCAGTTTCGAGCTGGGTTTCACCCGGGCCACGCGCACCAATGCCGCCGCCCTGTCGTTCAAGGTGGGTCCAGCCGCGAACCAGTCGGGTAGCGATGTGGCGTAATTGCGCCAGTTCTACTTGTAACTTACCTTCGTGTGTCCGGGCCCGCTGGGCAAAAATATCTAATATCAATCCGGTGCGGTCGACAACGCGACATTCGCATAAGGCTTCCAGGTTTCTTTCCTGGCCGGGAGACAAGGCGTGATCAAACAGGATGACAGAGGCGCCCGTTGCTTTGACGGCATCTGCGATTTCTTGGGCCTTTCCTTCACCGACAAAGTATTTTGGGTGCGGTGCCTTGCGGCTCCCGGTGACGACTTGCAACGCCTCTACACCTGCAGAAGATACCAGCGATTCAAATTCGCTCAGGTCTTCCGTGTCTTTGTCTTGCGAGAAATAGATATGAACCAGTACGGCCTGCTCACCGGCTTCATAACGGTCAAACAAGCTTGCGACCTCTCATTGGGAAAAAATTCGCCAGCCGGGGGTGCATAAGCATAATCGGAATACTTATGAACCCCTTCGTGGTTGACCAACGTTGCGCTTTATTCAGCGTCATCGTTTTCCTGCTGCGGCTGTTGCGCAGACGGAGTGCTACCATGGTGATAATTGTTGGTGCTGCCCGTACCTGGATTATTGCTATGATGTGACACCGGGCGGGAAGGCACTACGGTGGAGATAGCGTGTTTATACACCATCTGGCTAACCGTATTTTTTAACAGAATGACAAACTGGTCAAAAGACTCAATCTGGCCTTGCAGCTTAATACCATTCACCAAGTAAATAGAAACCGGAACACGTTCACGACGCAATGCGTTCAGGAACGGATCTTGCAAAGATTGCCCCTTAGCCATTCTATCTTTTCCTTATTAGTTTGTTGTTTGTAACTTTGAGCCTATCAGCTCGAAAATAAATCACATAAAAAATTGCGCGCTGAGTACTGATCAATTGTACACAATCACCCAACCTATGCACTAACAACCTGAATTACACGGTTTAAGGCTTCTTCTGGCTTCTCAGAATCGAGCCATTCGACACCCTCCCAACTTCGTAACCAGGTCATCTGACGTTTGGCCAGCTGTCGTGTCGCGCAAACACCACGATAAACCATTTCATCGTAATCGAATTCACCAGACAAATATGACCACATCTGGCGATAACCCACACAACGAATGGAAGGCAAATCTGTATGCAAATCGCCCCGGGCTATCAGCGTTTTGACTTCGTCTTCAAAACCATTGGACAACATCTGGCTAAAACGTTCCTCGATCCGCGCATGTAAAAGTTCACGGCGGGTCGGCGCAATCGCAAACTGATGGACACGATAGGGTAATGTTTCACCCGAAATTTTAGTCAGTTCCGTTAAAGTTTTACCCGAAATAAAAAAAACTTCCAGTGCTCTGGACAGTCTCTGTGGATCATTCGGATGAATTCGCATAGCCGCAACGGGATCGATTTCACGCAACTGGTCATGTAACGCCTCCCAGCCCTGTTCCGCCGCCTGCTTTTCAATACGTTCGCGCACGGCAGGATCAGCCGGTGGCAACGGGGAAAGACCTTCAAGCAACGCCTTGAAATAAAGCATAGTCCCACCTACCAATAACGGGATCTTATTGCGCGAGGTTATTTCTGCCATTTCCCGCAATGCGTCTTGACGAAAGTCAGCCGCCGAATAAGCCAGTGCCGGGTCGAGGATATCGATCAGCCGATGCGGCGCCTCCGCCAGTTCTTCTGCAGTGGGCTTCGCCGTACCAATATCCATCCCCCGATAAATCAGGGCAGAATCGACGCTGATAAGCTCGACAGGCAGGTGTTTCATCAGCGATATCGCCAGTGCTGTTTTACCGGATGCGGTCGGCCCCATAATAAAGATGGCCGGGGGAACTGCGTGTTTTTCAGAATCAGTCATGCTTAAAAGCCGCCAGTGCGGGCTGTAAATCAAGAGGTTGCAGAAGGCCGGACGGAGGCGATTTCACCAATTGCGGGCAAAGACGCTCAACATCCGTGAGTAATTGTATGGCTTGTGAAATTGTCCAGACCTCATGCTCGCAGCCGCAGTGGCGGGCAAACCACATAGCTACCGCATCAGAAGTCACCTCCTGCTGAACAGCAAGATAACCTAACAGATCAGGTATCAACTTTTGTAAATTTTGTTGGCGTAATGGTAAAGGTACCGCGCGAACCGTCACACGCTGTGACTCACTGAGCATTTCTAAACCAAAATGCTGTAATAGCGCCTGATGCCGTGCCAGCACGGTCGTCTCTTCTTTTTTCAGCGTCAGCTTCAGCGGAATTAATAACGGTTGTGGTCGCAACCCCTCTTCGGGTGGTGTCAGCTGCGCCCATTTCAGCCAGCGATCAGCAACCGGTAATGCCAGCAATACCAGATTTTTGCCGCGCTCAAGTAACGCATATTCCGAGGAACATACCGTCAGCACACGCCCGAAACTCTGGCTGTGTGATTCCAGTGCCGGTTCCGTCAGTGTACGGGCCGCCGGAATGGCTGGCTTAGCGGGCGGTGCCGCAGCAGGTGCCGGTTCCTGTAAAGAAAACGACGCCGGCGCAGATTGCAACAAACGTCCGTAAGCCTGGCTTTCTGAGGGATTGTAAGCGGGCTCCGTGTTGCGGTAAGCAGGTTCACGGGGCTGGCTGACGCGGGCTGTTTCAGGAAATACATTTTCACGTGGCGGATTGTTTTCACGCGGTGCCGGCGTTTTATGTTCTGCCGGTTGCGAGAAATGATTGCCGCCCGCAGCCTGACGGTTTTCCTGCTGCCAGCGCGGTGTATCTGCCTGAAGTTGTGGTTCATCAAGCACGGGAGCCCCCGTCTGCTGCAATACGGACATCACCGCCTGATAAATAAAATCATGCACCAGCCGCGACTGATGGAAACGCACTTCGTGTTTGGCAGGGTGCACATTCACATCCACCTGATGCGGATCGACATCCAGATAAAGCACATATGCGGGCTGCTGATCGTCCTTGAGCTGATCCTGATACGCCTGGCGGATCGCGTGATTAATGAGGCGATCTTTCATCATGCGGTTGTTCACATAGCAATACTGCATATCACTCAGGCTGCGTGAACCGGCCGGATCCGCCACCCAGCCACGGATAGCCAGATCACCATGACTCCATTCCACGGCCAGTGCGTGCTCGACAAATGTCGGGCTGCAAATACTGGCCAGACGACGGGAGAACTGTGCCGGGTCTTTCACCGCACGATACTGACGAATAAGTTTACCGTTGTGGCTGAGGTTGACAGAAACGTCAAAGCGCGCCAGTGCAATCCGCCGGACAACTTCATCGATATGGGTAAATTCGGTTTTCTCAGTACGCATGAATTTGCGGCGGGCGGGCGTGTTGTAAAACAGATCCAGCACTTCAACCGTCGAGCCTTGCGGATGTGCCGCCGGTTTGACGGTTACCGCCATATCACGCCCTTCGGCATACGCCTGCCAGGCTTCATGCTGTTCAGCGGTGCGTGATGTCAGGATCAGGCGCGATACAGAGCTGATACTTGCCAGCGCTTCGCCGCGGAATCCGAGGCTCAGAATGGCTTCCAGATCATCAAGACAGGTAATTTTACTGGTGGCATGACGTGCCAGCGCTAAAGCCAGATCGTCTTTGCCAATCCCACAGCCGTTATCGCGAATGCGGATAAGTTTGGCACCACCACGATCGATATCAATATCAATACGCGTCGCGCCCGCATCAAGGCTGTTCTCCACCAGTTCCTTCACCACGGAAGCCGGTCTTTCGACAACTTCACCCGCTGCTATCTGGTTAGCAAGTTGTGGCGGCAGTACCTTGATTGGCATAGCGGCTCCTGTGGCAGCGGTCATTTACCGCCTATGACTGAGGAATAGTTAAGGTTTGGCCGAGCTGTACCTCGCCAGACTTCATATGATTTGCGGTTTTGATGTCATTCATGCTGACACCATATTGGCTGGCGATCGCCGACAGCGTATCGCCGCGTTTCACTTTATGTTTCGCGGGCTTCTTCGACGTTTTTGTTGTCGAAGCAGGTGCGGCGGCTGTTGAAGATGTGCGGGTTCCCGCAGGGACTTTCAATCGCTGACCGACCCAGACACCGTCTTTTTTCAGTTTATTAAGATCGCGCAGCGCCGCGTTTGTCGTGCCGTAGCTGTTCGCGATCCCGGTCAGGGTTTCACCCCGGGTCACTTTGTGGATCTGCGTGGCACCGGCTGCACCGGCAGTCACTTCAATCGGGCCAGGCTGGTTAGCGGCAGTACTGGCTGTCGCGCTACTGTCTGCCGCCGCTGCTGATGAGGCCAGCAGCGGACGGTTTTCGACCTTTGGGCCATTTTGTATCGGATGCGACTGGAAATAATTACGCAGGCCGATGTGGATAGCCCTCGCAATTTTATCCTGGTACGCGCTGCTGCCCAGCAGCCGCTCCTCAGTTGAATTACTGATAAAGCCGGTTTCCACCAGCAGGGAAGGAATATCAGGCGAACGTAAAACACCTAAACTGGCATGTTCCGGCTTCGCTTTATGCAAAGAGCCAACAGAGCGCAGTTCGCGCAATACACGGGTCGCAACGTCATAGCCCACGCGCTGTGAATGACCAAACTGTAAATCCAGCACCGCCTGACTGAGATACGGGTCTGAAGCGGTATTTGCCAGCACATCCCCAGCGCCGCCGAGCAGTTCTGACTGTTTCTCGTGTTGCTCCAGCCAGTTCCCCATTTCACTGTTAGCACGACGATTCGATAACACCCAGACTGATGCACCGCGCGCACTGCGGCTCGGCGCGGCATCAGCGTGAATAGAAACCAGCACATTAGCATTTTTCTTACGCGCTACATCGGAACGGCCCATGACCGAAATAAAGTAATCCCCGTCGCGGGTTAATACCGGCTGGAACATCGGGTCTGCATTAAGAATCGCCTGTAATTTACGGGCAATTGAGATAGTGACATTTTTTTCTTTTAGCCCGCCAGCGCCGATTGCGCCCGGATCCTGCCCGCCATGACCGGCGTCAATAGCGACAATAATTCTGCTGTCACTGGTCGACACGGTAGAAGAACGTGAATTATCCGGCGCCACCGTCGTCGCGACGACTTTGGTCTGATCATGGGTAAACGGATTTGATTTCGCGGAAGGCGTAACCATTCTGCCCGCATTTGGCGAGGACGTGTTGGTCCCCACGGCAACCGGTGCACTCCGACGTGCCGGAGCAGCGGCGTTCATGGTCAGCACCACGGTGTACTGGTTGCCATCTTTCTGTTTTGTGGCGTTGGTTCGGACTTTCTGATTCAGTTCAAATACCAGACGCTGACTCTGCGCATTGGGCGGCGTACTGGCACGTACACGCGTCACCAGATTCTGTCCGTTAAAATTCAGCGGCAGGCCTTTCATCACGCCGTCCTGCCGGATATCCATGACCACACGTTCAGGGTTGTGCAGCGGAAAAAAAGAGTAATCCGGTGAACCATCAAATGAAATCGTGACGGTAGATTGCGTGGCACCATTGGAAACATTGATGTTTTTCATGCCAGCCGCAAAAACCGGCGAGGCCAGCACGGCAAACAACATCAGCGCCGATAACAACGTCATCATCGTCGCTGAAATATAAAGAGAGGTAAAACGTGAGTTCATCGCGTGATCATCCTTGCTGTTGAACACGATGCAGCAATTTTATGCCGGATTCAGAAACCGCCGCCAACTTTGCGGTGCGCCCGGTTGGGGAATAATCCAGCGTCAGTTCAATATCCGGTTCAGGCAATACCCCTGCACCCTGCTGTGGCCATTCCACCAGGCAAATGGCGTCCTGTGCGAAATAATCGCGGATCCCCATGAACTCCAGTTCTTCCGGATCAGCAAGGCGATATAAATCAAAATGATAAACGGCAATCTTATCCAGCTGATAAGGCTCTACCAGAGTGTAAGTCGGGCTTTTCACATTACCCTGATGGCCTAATGCCTGAAGAAACCCCCGGCTGAAGGTCGTTTTACCGGCTCCCAGATCGCCATAAAGATGGATAACCGCTGAGCCTTCGCAGGCTTTCGCCAGTGAAGCACCTAGTTGCAGCGTTGCCGCTTCGTCGGGTAAAGAGATATTAAGTTGATTCATTCAGTGATATCTATTTCTTCAGGTCTGGATTAACTAACGGGGCAATCACCGCTAAAAGATCAGTTGCCAGCATACCGCGCGTTCCCTGCCGGTGGGCAATTTCGTCTGCGGCAGCGCCATGAAGCACTGAGCCCGCGCAGGCCGCATCATATACATTAAGTTTCTGAGCCAGCAATCCGCCAATAATACCAGAAAGTACGTCGCCCATGCCGCCGGATGCCATTCCGGCATTGCCGACATCCGCTATCGCCATCTCACCACGTTCGCTGGCAATCAGCGTGCCTGCACCTTTAAGCACTACCACGCCACCATATCGCTCAGTGAGCTTCCTGGCGGAAAGTAAGCGGTCACTCTCAATATCTTTCACGCTGCAACCCAGCAATCTTGCCGCTTCGCCCGGATGAGGCGTCAGTACACGATTTTGCCGTTTCCGCGGGTTGATTGCCAGCAGGTTAAGCGCATCGGCGTCCCATAAGGCGGGTTTATCCCAGTCTGCCACACGTTCCACGGCCTGTTTGCCCCATTCTCTCTGACCCAGACCGGGACCGATAACGACTACCTCTGCCCACTCAAGCCCTGCATCCAGCGATGCAGCCGTGAGTTCCTGCACCATCAGCTCCGGTCTGGCAGTCAGTAGCGGTCCCGCATGTTCTTTGTGAGTAAGTACTCGCACCAGCCCGGCCCCGGTACGCAGCGCAGCCTCTGAAGCCATACGGATCGCACCCGCAAAGCCGGTATCGCCACCCACCACCAACAAACGGCCATATTCCCCTTTATGGGAACAGGGACGTCGCGGGTGCAACCATTGGCCCAACTGAGTTGCATCCAGCCTCTGTAAGGGTGCCAGATGCCCGCCCAGCCAGCTTTCAAGTCCCAGCGCATCGCCGTGTAATTTCCCCGTATAGTCACGTGCCTGCCCGGTCAGCAAACCGGGTTTCAGAGCGATGAAACTGATCGTGTGCGTAGCATGCACCGCCTTGCCCGCGGCCTGACCGGTTTGCGCATCCAGTCCCGAAGGGATATCTAAAGAGATCACAGGTAAAGACGCTGAGTTGATGTCGTCAATCAGTGCAGCGTAAGGCGCGCGTGGCGCGGAAGATAAACCGGTACCGAGCAGACCATCAATAATCAGATCCGCATCCTGCGGCCATGGTGAATCCACCGGGTTAACCGTGCCGCCGCTTTTCAGCCAGCCCTCACGCGCTGTCTCTGCTTCTTCAGGCAGCGGCTTACTCCCCTGAACAGCCAGCAGTGTTACGCGTAGCCCTGCGTTTTTCGCCAGTCGTGCAACTTCAAAACCATCGCCACCGTTATTACCGTGACCACATAAAATCAGCCAGTGACGGGTTTGCGGAAACTTACGCTGCGCCAGTAAAAAAGCGGCTTTTGCCGCGCGTTGCATCAGTGTAAACAGAGAAATCCCCGTTTCCTGCGCCGCCTGTCGCTCAGCCTGTCGTAGCCAGTCAGCAGAAAATACGGAATGTGGTAAACTCGCCTCGTTTCGTTTTTCACGTTGGTTCGTCATGACACTCCCTCTCGATCTCGTTCAACTGGCTCAACATATCAAGCAATGGGGCCAATCGCTAGGCTTCCAGCAGGTGGGTATCTGCGATACAGACTTATCTGTGGAAGAGCCTAAACTGCAAGACTGGCTTGATAAACAATATCATGGCGAGATGGACTGGATGGCGCGCCACGGTATGTTACGCGCCCGTCCGCATGAATTACTGCCCGGTACGCTGCGGGTGATCAGCGTGCGGATGAACTATTTGCCTGCCAAGGCCGCTTTTGCCAAGACCCTGAATAATCCGCAGCTGGGTTATGTCAGCCGTTATGCTCTCGGACGCGACTATCACAAAGTGTTGCGCCAGCGCCTGAAAAAACTCGGCGATATGATTCAGGCATATTGTACTGAGCATGCTGATCAGACCGTGACTTTCCGCCCTTTTGTAGATTCTGCACCAGTGATGGAACGCCCGCTGGCGGCGAAAGCCGGTCTGGGGTGGGTTGGTAAACACTCACTTATTCTTAACCGTGAATCCGGCTCGTGGTTCTTTCTCGGCGAACTGCTGATTGATTTGCCTCTGCCCGTGGATCAGCCTCAGGAAGAGAAATGCGGAAAGTGCGTGGCCTGCATGACAACCTGCCCGACCGGTGCGATCGTTGCCCCTTATACTGTCGACGCCCGCCGCTGTATTTCCTATCTGACCATTGAACTGGAAGGCGCAATTCCGGAAGAATTCCGTCCGCTGATGGGTAACCGTATCTACGGCTGCGATGACTGTCAGCTGATCTGCCCCTGGAATCGTTATTCACAACTGACCGGAGAAGACGATTTCAGCCCGCGCGCCGCACTTCATGCCTCTGAACTGATTGAATTATTTGGCTGGACGGAAGAAAAGTTTTTGCGCATCACGGAAGGCTCGCCAATCCGGCGTATCGGACATTTGCGCTGGTTGCGCAATATTGCGGTGGCGTTGGGCAATGCCCCGTACTCCCGTGAGGTGCTTAATACACTGCAATCGCGGGAAGGTGAGAATGCGTTGCTGGATGAACATATCAGTTGGGCGATTGCACAGCAGGTTGAAAGAAGAAGTGAACATCAGGTGGAAGTGCAATCTTCACAGCAAAAGCGCCTGATCCGTGCGGTTGAAAAGGGTCTGCCAAGGGATGCATAACCCTTCCCCAAAGCGTTAATTGGAAAAGCGATATTTTCTGTGCATAAAAATAAAAATGCTTTGCCAATCAAGTGCAAAAAAAAGAGCAAGTGATCGTCATAACGTTTCGTTATAAATTAATTTTATTTAAAATCAAGGCATTAAATTTTATCAATATACCAAGCACAAAAAACAGACAGTTTAAAAAAACGCCTAATCCTGTGGATAAGTCTGTTTAAAACATTACTACAAATCGTGTAATGATCAGGTCATTTATGCACAGAAAATGCAGGAAGACACTATTAAGAAATGATTTTGAACTGAAGAAGAAAACTGGAGCGGGAAACGAGACTCGAACTCGCGACCCCGACCTTGGCAAGGTCGTGCTCTACCAACTGAGCTATTCCCGCATTGAGATGTCTGACATCTGCTGTACTGGCATTTGCCATAAATGTACAGGCTTTGAAATTTTGGAGCGGGAAACGAGACTCGAACTCGCGACCCCGACCTTGGCAAGGTCGTGCTCTACCAACTGAGCTATTCCCGCGTCGCATGGCACTGCATTATTTACGTCTTAAATCTTTAAATCTCAAAAGCTTAAAAATTTGGAGCGGGAAACGAGACTCGAACTCGCGACCCCGACCTTGGCAAGGTCGTGCTCTACCAACTGAGCTATTCCCGCTCTGCGCACTCAACGAAATTCTTCATCGGTACGGGGTGCGCATTATACGAGAAATCCTTTTTGCCGCAAGCCCCTGAAAGCAAAAAAACGTTTTTTTCGTTCAAGTGCCGATTAAACCATCAAAGCGACGATTTAATCAGCGAAACGCGATGATTTTGTGCTCCGTATGCCTTTTTAACTTTTTTTAAAATAAATCGCCTAAATCATTCACGTTGCAGGAAGGCGGCAAACTCACAACAAATCGGTCAGTGATTCAGGTGAGAGAGTGCAGCCAACGCATCTGCAGCCTGAAGGATGACGGAGATTAAAGATTAATAAAATGTTCGCGGTAGTACGCCAGTTCAGCCACAGATTCACGGATATCATCCAGCGCCTGATGAGTATTTTGCTTCTTAAAACCACCCAGCACTTCCGGTTTCCAGCGACGCGCCAGTTCCTTCAGCGTGCTGACGTCCAGATAACGGTAATGGAAATAGGCTTCCAGCTCCGGCATATATTTAAACAGAAAACGTCTGTCCTGGCCGACGCTGTTGCCGCAAATCGGCGATTTGCCCGCAGGAACCCACTCTCGCAGGAAGTCGATAGTTTTTTGCTGGGCGGCATTGTCATCAAACGGACTGGCTTTGACGCGATCAACCAGACCGCTGCCGGTGTGGGTGCGCACATTCCAGTCATCCATCAGCGCCAGCTGCGCGTCAGACTGATGGACTGCCATGACCGGGCCTTCGGCCAGAATGTTCAGATGCGCGTCGGTCACCAGCGTCGCAATCTCAATAATACGGTCACGTTCAGGATCCAGACCGGTCATTTCCAGGTCAATCCAAATTAAATTCGAGTCATTAGCGGCCATGATGTGTCCTGTTACAAAGTAGAGAGTTGACGGAGTTCTCCGTCATTCGGGCAATTAATATAAAATAGCTGGTATCATAGTCGTTTTGGTCGCACCGAGCGATTAAAGCCAGTCAAGTGAGGCGCAGTGACTAAATCAAAACTGTCTAAAGGGCAACAACGTCGCGTTCAGACTAACCATCAGCGTCGTCTGACACAGACGGACAAACGCAAAGAGCTGGACGATTCTCTGCATGGCGAACCGCAGGACGGCGTCGTCATCAGCCGTTTCGGGATGCATGCGGACGTTGAAGCGGCCGACGGCAGCCAGCACCGTTGCAATATCCGCCGAACCATCCGTTCTCTGGTGACCGGTGACCGCGTGGTATGGCGCGCCGGCGAAAATACCAGTGTGAAAGGTATCGTCGAGGCGGTCCATGAAAGAACTTCCGTTCTCACACGCCCTGATTTCTATGATGGCGTCAAACCCATTGCCGCAAACATTGACCAGATCGTGATTGTCTCCGCCATCCTGCCGGAACTGTCGCTTAATATTATTGATCGTTACTTGGTGGCGTGCGAAACGGTTGAAGTTGAGCCGCTGATTGTGCTCAATAAAATCGATCTGCTCGACGACGAAGGCCGTCAATTCGTTCAGGGCATGATGGATATCTACCGCAAAATAAATTACCGCGTCCTCGAAGTGTCGAGCCAGACCGGTGAAGGTATGCCTGCGTTTGAAAAGGCGCTGACTGACCGCATCAGTATTTTCGCCGGTCAGTCCGGCGTGGGTAAATCCAGTCTGCTGAACGCCCTGCTGCCACCGGATGAAAAACAAATTCTGGTGAATGAAGTGTCCGATAACTCAGGCCTGGGTCAGCACACCACGACAGCGGCGCGTTTGTATCACTTCCAGCATGGCGGTGACGTTATTGACTCCCCGGGCGTGCGTGAATTCGGTTTATGGCACCTTGCGCCAGAGCAGATCACCCAGGGCTTTGTCGAATTCCGCCCTTTCCTCGGCTACTGTAAATTCCGCGACTGCAAGCATGGCAGTGATCCGGGCTGTGCAATCCGTGATGCCGTAGACCGTGGTGAAATAGCCGAAGAACGTTTCGACAATTACCACCGTATTCTGGAAAGCATGGAAGACGTAAAAACACGTAAAAACTTCGATGCACTTTAATACTAATTTGTTGAATTAATATGTTAATGGCAATCGGGTAACGTTAACGGAAGTTGAACCGTTGATTTCACCCCGTTACAATCCTCCGCCATACAACACTGCATGCCCCTGAATACCATTCGGGGGCGCCTGCAAAATGGCCGGTACGCCGGTCATTCATATCATTCAAGAGGTTTTCCCCGTGCTGGACAGTATCAAAATCAAACTTCAATATTTACTTCCTAAACAAGGACTGACCCGTCTGGCTGGCTGGGGCGCAGATAAGCGTGCTGCCACGCTGACACATTGGGTGATCAGAGCATTTGCCCGTTTTTATAACGTCGACATGAAAGAAGCACAAAATCCGGATCTCAAATCATATGCCACGTTTAACGAATTCTTCGTGCGTCCGCTGCGCGAGGGCGCACGTCCGGTGGTCAGTGGTCTGGATATGCTTTGCCTGCCAGCCGACGGTGCAGTCAGCCAGTTAGGGGCAATTACCGGGGGCAAACTGTTCCAGGCTAAAGGTCATTTCTACAGTTTAGAAGCATTGCTGGCAGGTAACTATTTGCTGGCAGAGCAATTCAAAGACGGACAGTTTGCCACTGTTTATCTGGCACCACGTGATTATCACCGGGTGCATATGCCGTGCGACGGCGTGCTGCGTGAAATGATTTATGTCCCGGGAGATTTATTTTCAGTCAACCCGCTGACCGCCGCGAATGTACCCAATCTTTTCGCCCGTAACGAACGCGTCATCTGCGTCTTTGATACTGAATTCGGGCCGATGGTACAGATTCTGGTTGGCGCAACGATTGTCGGCAGCATTGAAACCGTCTGGGCAGGCTGCGTCACGCCGCCGCGCGAAGGCATTATCAAGCGTTGGACTTATCCGGCAGCCGGTGAAGAAGGTGCCATCGCGCTGGAAAAAGGTCAGGAAATGGGCCGTTTCAAACTGGGTTCCACGGTGATCAACCTGTTTGCCGCTAATCAGGTTCGCTTCATGCCGAATCTGAGTAATGGCACGGTGACCCGCATGGGCGAACCGTTCGCCGAAGCTCTGCGTGCTCCGGCAGCAGCAGCGGAACCTGTGGTAGCAGAATCCTCTGTCACTAAAGAAGCGCCAGCAGGTGTCGCAACCGCTGAACCGCAGGCTCCGAAAGATTATTAAGTTCGCGCTGAACTGACATACAGAACTGAAAAAAGGATATGACCGAGTGCGCCTGTTCCCCGCCTTGCTGATGAGTTTACTGCTGTCCCTGCCATTGATGGCGGGTGCAGCACCGACTGAAGATCAGCTCAAACAAGAGTTGAAACAGGCGGAAGCCAATAAAGAAATGGCCAATCAGACGCAGGTGGTTGAGGCGCTGCAAAGCGCACTCAACTGGCTGAATGAAGCCAGCGTTTCAGCCGGGCGCTCGGCGGAATATCAAAAGGTCATTGATGACTTTCCAAAACTGACGCAGGCCCTGCGCCAGGAATTGCAAAATCAGCCTGACAAGCCGCCCGCGCTGGATGACAGCATCTCCACGGCTCAGCTCGAGCAACAAATTCTGCAAGTCAGCAGTCAGCAGCTGGAAGAAACCCGCCAGTTGCGTCAGGAGCAGGACCGCTCCCGCGACATCAGCGACTCACTGAGTCTGATCCCGCAACAGCAATCCGAAGCCCGCAACGCGCTGAGCGACATCGATCAGCGCATACAGGCGGCGACCGCGACGGCAATCTCCTCACCGCTGGCACAGGCCCAGCTCAGCGCACTTCAGGCCGAATCTGCAGCGCGTAAAGCCAAGGTTGATGAACTGGAACTGGCTCAGCTTTCTGCCAATAACCGGCAGGAACTGTCGCGAATGCGCACAGATCTCTACAAAAAACGCGCCGACTTTCTTGATCAGCAATTACAGGCCTTACGCAATACACTGAATAACCAACGCCAGCGGGAAGCTGAACAGGCGCTGGAAAAAACCGAGCTGCTGGCCGAACAGAGTGGTGAATTGCCGCACTCTATCAGTCAGCAGTTGCAGGCCAACCGTGAGTTGTCGCTGGCACTGAATCAGCAGGCGCAGCGGATGGACCTGATCTCATCTCAGCAGCGTCAGGCCGCTGCACAAACTCAACAGGTACGTCAGGCGATTAATACCATTCGCGAACAGGCACAGTGGCTTGGCGCGTCTAATTTACTTGGCGAAACACTGCGGGCGCAGGTTGCGCGTCTGCCGGATATGCCGAAACCGCAACAGCTTGACCGCGATATGGGCCAGTTGCGCGTGCAGCGCCTGCACTATGAAGATTTACTGGATAAGCAGGCTATTTATCGCCAGGCAAGGCAGGATGACGGAAAACCGCTAACTGCGGCTCAGCAAAAAATTCTGGATGCACAGTTGCGGACGCAGCGTGATTTGCTCAATTCCCTGCTTTCAGGTTGCGATACCCAAATTCTTGAACTCACCAAGCTGAAAGTGGCGAACAGCCAGCTGGTGGAAGCGCTGAATGATGTTCATGACGCCGCCCACCGTTATCTGTTCTGGGTGGCAGACGTCAGCGCCATCGGCATTTCTTACCCGGTGCAGGTCGCGCATGATCTGAAACGTCTGCTTTCACTGGATTCACTCAGTCAGCTTGGCGGTGCGTCCATGATGATGGTCACCAGCAAAGAAACGCTGCTGCCATTATTTGGAGCACTGATTCTGGTGATTATCAGCATCAGTTCGCGCAAACATTATTACGCGTTCCTGGCACGTGCCAGCAGTAAAGTGGGTAAGGTCACACAGGATCATTTCTCGCTGACCCTGCGCACCGTGTTCTGGTCGATTCTGGTCGCCATGCCGTTGCCGGTGCTGTGGGCAGCGCTGGGCTTCGGGCTGCAAAGCGCGTGGCCGTACCCGATTGCAGTTGCGATCGGCGATGGTGTCACCGCAACCCTGCCAATCCTGTGGGCATTTATGGTCAGTGCCGCGCTGGCGCATCCGCAAGGGTTATTTGTCGCCCACTTCGGCTGGCCGCAACGTGCGGTATCACGTGCCCTTCGCTACTATGCGCTGTCGATCTGGGTGCTGGTGCCGTTAATTATGGCGCTGATTACCTTCGATAATCTTAACGATCGGGAGTTCTCAAATACGCTGGGGCGGCTGTGCTTTGTTATTTTGTGTCTGGTGGTCGCGCTGGTCACCCACAGCCTGAAACGCGCGGGAATTCCGCTGTATCACGATAAAAAAGGCAATAGCGAAAACGTCATCAACAAAGCCTTATGGTGGATGCTGCTGGGCGCGCCCGTTGTGGCCGCACTGGCTTCGCTGATGGGCTACCTCGCGACCTCACAGGCGCTGCTGGCACGCCTGGAAACCTCGGTAGCCATCTGGTTCGTATTACTGGTGATTTACCACATTATCCGGCGCTGGATGCTGATCCAGCGCCGTCGTATTGCGTTCGAACGCGCCAAGCAGCGCCGGGCAGAAATGCTGAATCAGCGTGCCCGCGGTGAGGACGATGCCCATCAGGTCAGTACCAGTAATGAAGGGACGGTTGAGATCGAAGAACCCGTGGTGGATCTGGATGCTATCTCCGCGCAATCACTGCGACTGGTACGTTCCCTGCTGACATTGATCGCCCTGATCTCGGTGATCTTCCTGTGGTCTGAGATCCACTCGGCCTTCTCGTTCCTGGAAAATATTCATCTCTGGCAGGTTGCGTCTACGGTTCAGGGCGTAGAGAGCATGCAGCCGATCACACTGGGATCGGTGTTGATCGCCATTCTGGTGCTGATTATCACGACGCAACTGGTGCGTAATCTGCCCGCGCTACTGGAACTGGCGCTGTTGCAACATCTGGATCTGACGCCGGGCACCGGTTATGCCGTGCTGACCGTGACCAAATATGTGTTGCTGCTGATTGGCGGCCTGACAGGTTTCTCGCTGATCGGGATCGAATGGGCAAAACTACAATGGCTGGTGGCAGCACTTGGTGTCGGTCTCGGCTTCGGTTTGCAGGAAATTTTCGCTAACTTTATTTCCGGCCTGATTATCCTGTTTGAAAAACCGATCCGTATCGGCGATACCGTGACGATCCGCAACCTGACCGGCAGCATCACCAGAATCAATACCCGCGCCACAACGATCGCCGACTGGGACCGTAAGGAGATTATCGTGCCGAACAAGGCCTTTATCACCGAACAGTTCATCAACTGGTCGTTGTCAGATTCCGTTACCCGTGTGGTGCTGACCGTCCCTGCGCCGTCGGAAGCCAACAGTGAAGAAGTGACCGAAATTCTGCTCAGCGCCGCGCACCGCTGTTCGCTGGTGCTGGACATGCCTGCGCCGGAAGCCTATCTGGTGGATCTCCAGCAGGGGATTCAGATTTTCGAGCTGCGTATGCATGCCGCTGAAATGGCACACCGTATGCCGCTGCGCCATGAAATCCATCAGCTGATCCTGTCCGGATTCCGCGAGCATGGCATTACGCTGCCGTTCCCGCCATTCCAGGTGCGTATGGAAACACTGCACCGCGCGCAAAATGGCAATAACGCGACCTTTACCAGCAGCAGCGGCAGTGGTCGCAGCGGAAACAGTTCGCGCTCACCGGGCGACTTATAAAAGCCAAAAGAAAAGCAAAAAGGCAGATCCTTCTGCCCTTTCAGATTGCTGACAAAGTCCTGACCCTGAGGTCAGGGCTGAACAGCAGAATCAGGATCAGGCGCGCGTCACCGGGAAGGCCAGCACATCGCTCAGGCTGGCGGCACCCAGTGCAATCATAATCAGACGGTCAACGCCCAGCGCCACACCAGAACACTCCGGCATGCCGTGCGCTAACGCATCCAGCAGATTGTTATCAATGGGATGCTGCGGCAGGCCGCGTGCCGCGCGTTTACGGTTGTCCTGCTCGAAACGCTGACGTTGTTCACGACTGTCTGTCAGTTCACGGAAACCATTTGCCAGCTCAATGCCTTTGTAATACACCTCAAAACGCTCGGCCACGCGGTGATCTTCCGTGCTGATTTCTGCCAGAGATGCCTGCGTCGCCGGGAAGTGATAGACGAATGTCGGCTTATCGCGGCCAATATGCGGCTCCACTCCCATCGTAAATAACAACTGTAACAGGGTGTCGCGGTCTTCTTCGATGTCGGCAATATTGGATAAATCCAGTTTTGCCGCCGCTTCGCGCAGCTCAGTTTTATCGGCAGAGAGGGGATCAATACTTAAATGGCGGGTAAATGCCTGCTGATAAGACAAGGTTTCAGCACTGTCGCAATCGAGTACCTGCTGGAGCAGATCATCCACTTCATTCATCAGGCGGTACATGTCATAACGCGGACGGTACCATTCCAGCATGGTGAACTCCGGGTTGTGATGACGTCCGGCTTCTTCATTACGGAAACTGCGGCCCATCTGGTAAATCGGCCCGCTGCCCGCTGCCAGCAAACGTTTCATGTGATATTCCGGGCTGGTCATCAGATACAGCGTCATGCCGTCAGCCGCACCCGGCCCGACAAAACGCGTCTCAAACGGTACCAGATGAATGTCGGTCACCGTGGCCTGACTCATCGCTGGCGTTTCAACTTCCAGTACGCCGCGATCGGCAAAGAAACGTCGGATCTCAGCGAGGATTGCCGCACGCTTCAACAAATTGGCGACAGAAGCACTGGGTTGCCAGCTTGCTGTTTCGCTCATGGTGATTTACTCCGAATTCAGAAAAGTCATGCAGTCTACCCGCATCCCCGCAGGCAAACAATTATCTCATTTTGCGAAGCAAAAAGCAGAGAAAGCCCAAACCTGCATTCACATCAAATTACCGCTTCTACCCCTTTGGTATCATAATTCCCTTACAAACAATAAGAATATCAGCCATCGGGACAGCGCCTGTATGTCATCGGGGTTCACTAACTCTTCGAATATGAAGAGCTTTTCGCGGGTGTTTCAAACCCGATCTCATTGATGATAGTGGAGGAATGCAGTGCAAACCTTTAACGCCGACATTGCAATTATAGGTGCAGGTGGGGCGGGTTTACGCGCAGCAATAGCCGCAGCGGAAGCCAATCCCAACCTGAATATCGCGTTGATTTCGAAAGTGTACCCAATGCGCAGCCACACGGTCGCTGCCGAAGGCGGTTCTGCCGCAGTGACACAAGATCACGACAGCTTTGATTTTCACTTCCAGGATACTGTTTCCGGAGGCGACTGGCTGTGTGAGCAAGACGTGGTGGATCATTTCGTGCATCAATGCCCGACTGAAATGGCCCAGCTAGAACTGTGGGGTTGCCCCTGGAGCCGTAAAGATGATGGTTCCGTCAATGTCCGCCGCTTCGGCGGGATGAAGATCGAACGTACGTGGTTTGCAGCGGATAAAACCGGTTTCCACATGCTGCATACATTGTTCCAGACCTCGCTGAAATATCCGCAAATCAAGCGATTCGACGAACATTTCGTTCTCGATATTCTGGTCGATGAAGGCCAGGTTCGGGGCGTTGTCGCGATTAATATGATGGAAGGCACCCGCGTACAAATCCGGGCCAACGCCGTGGTCATGGCAACCGGCGGCGCTGGCCGTGTTTACCGTTATAACACCAACGGCGGCATCGTCACCGGCGACGGTATGGGCATGGCGTTCCGTCATGGCATCCCTCTTCGTGATATGGAATTCGTACAATATCATCCGACCGGCCTTCCGGGCTCCGGTATTCTGATGACTGAAGGTTGCCGGGGTGAAGGCGGTATTCTGGTCAATAAAGACGGTTACCGTTATCTCCAGGATTACGGTATGGGGCCGGAAACGCCGCTGGGTGAACCGAAAAATAAATACATGGAACTGGGCCCGCGCGACAAGGTATCGCAGGCGTTCTGGCACGAATGGCGGGCCGGCCGGACTATCGAAACACCGCGTGGTGACGTGGTGTACCTGGATTTACGCCATCTCGGCGAGAAAAAACTCCGTGAACGTCTGCCGTTCATCTGCGAACTGGCTAAAGCTTATGTCGGCGTCGATCCGATTACTGATCCGATCCCTGTTCGTCCTACCGCACACTACACCATGGGCGGCATCGAAACCGATGCGCAGTGTGAAACCCGCATCAAGGGTCTGTTTGCGGTCGGTGAGTGTTCGTCCGTCGGCCTGCATGGCGCAAACCGTCTCGGCTCAAACTCGCTGGCCGAACTGGTGGTGTTCGGCCGTATGGCCGGTGAAAAAGCAGCAGAACGCGCCGTACAAGCTAAAGACACCGGCAACAACGATGCGCTCGACGCACAGGTTCGTGATATCGAAAATCGTATCGCCGCGCTGATGGCACAGGAAGGCGACGAAAGCTGGGCAGCCATCCGCGACGAAATGGGTCTGGCGATGGAAGAAGGTTGCGGCATTTACCGCACCACCGAACTGATGCAAAAAACCATCAATAAACTGGCTGAACTGAAAGAACGCTTTAAGCGGGTGAAGATTCAGGATACCTCCAGCGTTTTCAATACGGATTTGCTGTACACCATCGAACTGGGGCATGGCCTGGAAGTGGCCGAATGCATGGCGCATTCCGCCCTGCACCGCTGCGAATCCCGCGGCGCGCATCAGCGTCTGGATGAAGGCTGTACTGAACGCGATGACGTGAATTTCCTCAAGCATACTCTGGCCTTTTATCAGCCAGACTCCGCCCCGCGTCTGGAATATGGCGATGTGAAAATTACCACGCTGCCACCGGCAAAACGCGTATATGGCGGAGAATCTGAGACTCACGATAAAAAAGATAAGGAGCAATCACGTGGCTAAAATACGCAGCCTGAAGGTTGAAATCATGCGCTACAACCCGGAAACGGACAGCGCGCCGCATCCGGTGGTGTATGACGTGCCTTTCGATGAAACAACGTCGCTGCTCGATGCTCTGGGCTATATCAAAGATCATCTGGCCGCTGATCTTTCCTATCGCTGGTCCTGCCGGATGGCAATCTGCGGCTCATGCGGCATGATGGTCAATCGCGTGCCGAAGCTGGCATGTAAAACCTTCCTGCGGGAATATCCGGACGGTATGCAGGTGGAAGCGCTGGCGAATTTCCCGGTTGAGCGTGATCTGGTGGTCGATATGACCCACTTTATCGAAAGCCTGGAATCCATCAAACCTTACATTATCGGCAATACCCGCACGGTGGGTGAAGGCCCGGGTAAGCAAACTCCGGCGCAAATGGAGAAATACCATCAGTTCTCCGGCTGTATCAACTGCGGTTTGTGTTACGCCGCCTGCCCGCAGTTTGGTCTGAACCCGGAATTCATCGGTCCGGCCGCTATTACGCTGGCACACCGCTATAACCTTGATAACCGGGACCACGGCAAGGCACAACGTATGCCGCAGCTAAACACTCAGAACGGTGTCTGGAGTTGTACGTTCGTCGGGTATTGCTCCGAAGTTTGTCCGAAGCACGTCGACCCCGCAGCCGCCATTCAGCAAGGCAAAGTCGAAAGCACCAAAGACTTCATGATCGCGAGGCTGAGACCGCAATGAGGGAGGAAAATATGACAACTCAAAGTACGGGCAGCAAACGTAAGCCCTACGTGCGTGAGATGAAAGCCAGCTGGTGGAAAAGCTTACCGTTCTACCGTTTTTATATGCTGCGTGAGGGCACGGCGGTGCCGGCCGTGTGGTTCAGTCTCTTACTGCTGGCAGGGATTTTTTCGTTACGTAACGGGCCTGAAAGCTGGGCGGGTTTTGTGAATTTTCTGCAAAACCCGGTGGTCTTGCTGATTAACCTGATCGCCCTGCTTGCGGCGTTGTTGCACACCAAGACCTGGTTCGAACTGGCACCGAAAGCCTCTATTGTGATAGTGAAAGGCAAAAAAATGGGGCCGGAACCGGTGATTGCCGGTTTCTGGGGCGTGACAATCGTCGTGACGCTGGTTGTGCTTGTCATTGCACTGTTTCTTTAAGGAGGCGACATGAAAAATACTCTTCCTAAACGTTCAGACGAGCCGGTGTTCTGGGGATTGTTTGGCGCGGGCGGTATGTGGAGCGCGATTTTCGCACCGGTGATGATCTTGCTGGTGTGCTTCCTGCTGCCGCTGGGCTTCTTCCCCGGTGACGCACTGAGCTATCCGCGCGTACTGGCATTTGCACAAAGCGGGATCGGGCGTCTGTTCCTGCTGCTGATGATCGTTCTGCCTTTGTGGTGCGGGCTGCACCGGATCCACCATGCCATGCACGACCTGAAGATCCACGTTCCGGCCGGTAAATGGGTATTTTACGGTCTGGCGGCGATCTTAAGTATCGTGACCCTTATCGTATTGATCCGCCTCTGATCCGCAAAGATCCCCCTTTCCAGCGGTCATCTCTCTGGCCGCTGTTTTCATTCTTTCTGCACTGATTTTCCCTTTTTCTTTTTTGTTACCTACACTTAGAGAACATACTAAGGAAGGAAGGTCTATGCGTATCTGGTCAAAACTCAGCGTTATCATCACAGCACTTCTGTCGGTCGCGTGCAGCGTAACGCCGCCTGCTGACGTCAAAGTCGTCAATAATTTCGAACTCACCCGTTATCTCGGTACCTGGTATGAAGTCGCCAGACTGGATCATAGTTTTGAAAGCGGACTGGAACGCGTCACCGCTAATTACAGTTTGCGTGATGATGGTGGGGTAAAAGTGATTAATCGCGGGTTTAATCCGCAAAAGAATAAATGGCAGGAAAGTGAGGGCAAAGGTTACTTCACCGGATCGCCGGCGCGGGCGGCGCTCAAGGTGTCATTCTTCGGCCCGTTCTATGGCGGCTATAATGTCATTGAGCTGGATAAGGATTACCGGTACGCGCTGGTATGCGGGCCGGATAAAAGCTACTTGTGGATCCTCTCCCGTACGCCAACACTGGATGACCGCGTGAAGCAGCAACTTCTGCAAACAGCACAAGGCTACGGATTTGATACCAGCAAACTGGTGTGGGTGAAACAGCCTTAATTCCCGTGCCGTAAAAACAACACTGCCTGCATCAATGTGCAGGCAGACATCAACTTACTTTACTATTACCCGCCCGCTATTGCGCGCTTTTCTGGATCGCTTGCCCACCGGCAGATACATCTTCCCCTACACCACGCGTGGTATTGCAGGCGGTTAACGCGGAAGACAGGACAACAACAGATAAGATAGCGAGGATACTTTTCTTCAGCATATAAATTTCCTTCCTATAAGAGAATGTAAAGTACGACACTGTTAGTGTAGCTAACTTTCCGGATATAGAAGGCAACAGGCAGGATTTTAGGACATTTGGTAAAAAACGAGGCTGAAGAAATCAGCCTGCTTTGGAAATCGCACCACCCAGATGTTGGATGTCTTCACCGAAACCATGAACCGTGTTGCAGCCGGATAACGAAGCCAGCAACGTCACTGAAACTACGATAAACATTATCTTCTTCAACATGGTAAACACAATCCAATTCAAAAAGTTGGGGCTGGAAAGCTGCGGCAGGATTTACTCTGCGGCAGCTTTCATCCGGCGTAATAAATAAGTATCGAAAACTTATTTAACGCGGGAAACGTATTCGCCAGAGCGGGTGTCACAACGGACAATTTCGCCGATCTGCACGAATAATGGCACTTTAACCACGGCGCCAGTGCTCAGGGTAGCTGGCTTACCGCCTGTACCTGCGGTATCACCTTTCAGGCCCGGGTCAGTATCAACAACTTCCGCTTCGATGAAGTTTGGTGGCTGAACCGCGATAGGACGGCCATCCCACAGCGTTACGATACATTCTGCGTTGTCCTGGAGCCATTTAGAGGCGTCAGAAACCGTCTTCTCTTCAACCTGATGCTGTTCGAAAGTCTCAGGGTGCATGAAGTGGTAGAACTCACCATCGTTGTACAGGTAGTTCATGTTGGTATCTACAACGTCAGCGCCTTCGCATGAGTCGGTAGATTTAAACGTTTTTTCTACACGGGAACCGGTCAGCAGACGACGCATTTTAACGCGTGCGAAAGCCTGGCCTTTGCCTGGTTTTACGAATTCACTGGATTCGATAGCGTAAGGCTCGCCCTCGAACATGATTTTAAGACCCGGACGGAAATCGTTGCTAGAATAAGTCGCCATGATGGCCCTCTAATTTTAAACTGGTATTAGCCAAAAAAATGGCAAACATTGTAACCCTAAACACGCCATTTAGAGAAGATTGGTTGTATCAACTCGGCGATGTTATCACTGACCCGGATGAACTGCTTACTCTTCTGGCACTTAACGACAATGCAGAATTGCAAAGTGGGCGTGAAGCCCGTCGTTTGTTCCCGCTTCGCGTGCCCCGCGCCTTTGTGGCACGTATGCAGCCGGGCGATCCACAGGATCCTTTATTGCTTCAGGTATTAACCGCGCACGAGGAGTTTATCGCCGCGCCGGGCTTTACCACTGACCCGCTTGATGAACAACGCAGCGTTGTTCCGGGTCTGTTGCACAAGTATAGCAATCGCGCCCTGTTATTGGTGAAAGGCGGATGTGCGGTAAATTGCCGCTACTGTTTCCGCCGTCATTTCCCGTATCAGGACAACCAGGGAAATAAGGCCAACTGGGTTCAGGCGCTGGATTATATCCGCACACGCCCCGAACTCGATGAAATTATTTTCTCCGGTGGTGATCCGCTGATGGCCAAGGATCATGAACTCGACTGGTTAATCGGTGAACTGGAAGGCATCGCACACATTAAGCGGCTGCGTATTCATACCCGTTTGCCGGTGGTTATTCCTGCACGTATCACGGATACCTTCTGCCAGCGCCTGGAAAAATCACGCCTTCAGGTGCTGATGGTAACGCATATTAATCACGCCAATGAGATCGATAATGCATTACGCGCCAGTATGGCGAAGCTGAAACGCCATGGCGTGACGTTGCTTAATCAGAGCGTGTTGCTGCGGGGGGTAAATGATTCTGCCGAAGTGCTTGCCACACTGAGCAACGCGCTGTTTGACGCGGGTATTTTACCTTACTACATCCACGTGCTGGATAAAGTACAAGGTGCGGCGCATTTCATGGTGAACGACGACGAAGCGCGCGTCATTATGAAACAACTGATGAGTAAAGTGTCAGGTTATATGGTGCCGAAACTGACCCGTGAGATTGGCGGCGAGCCGAGCAAAACCATTTTGGATCTGCGCCTGAAGCAGTCTTAACACATCCTTCCTCCCCCCAATAATTCAAGTTGCAGCAAGGCGGCAAGGGATGGAGTCCCGATGAGCTTACTCAGGTAAGTGATTCGGGTGACTGAACGTAGCCCACTCACCTGCGGCTTAAAGTATGAAGGGGGGAATGCAAAAAGGGATGCCAGTGGCATCCCTTTAATATTTTTATCGCTCAGGCGACGACTATGGGCACTTATAAACCTGACCGACCATTTTGCTGTCAACCGGTGCAAAGCTGGACAGGAAATTCTGGGACGGGCTGTTAGCACCATAAATGGTGTTGCCGCCCATCGCTGCCGCTTTGTTGCGCAGGTCATTAGCTGCGCCACGCATGGAGCTGCCGTCACCGCCGGTACCGGAGAACCAGTTGCTTTGGGCACCGGTGACTTGGCCAAGCAACTGACAATTTGCGCCTGGTTTGTCGTCTGTGAATTTCACCTGCTGACCCGCTGCATCCAGTTGATGAGTGGTACTGCACCCGGCAAGCAGCGCGATAGCTGACAGGCCCAGTAACATTTTAATCCGCATCACTTTCCCCATTTGTTTTTGTAATCACATAAAGCCTATCAGAAAACACCTGGCTTTCTTAGGCATCCGTTGCCACGTATACCTAAGCTGGCGGTAACGGTAAAAATCCGAAAACCACGTAGAAACGAGTCTACACGTTAAAGGCCGGAGACAATGAGAGTTATCTTACTGAACCTGATAAAAAAGGGTCAAACAAAAAAACCCGGCCTTTTCAGACCGGGTTTTTTCAGTATATGAAGTCAGTGAGCAAAAAGCCCGCTGATTTCGCATACCTGCGGATGAACGCAGGGGGGGATGATTACATCATGCCGCCCATGCCGCCCATGCCACCCATACCGCCAGCACCGCCCATATCGACTTTATCGTCTTTAGGCAGGTCGGTGATCATGCACTCAGTGGTGATCATCAGGCCAGCTACAGAAGACGCGTACTGCAGAGCAGAACGGGTCACTTTAGTTGGATCCAGGATACCCATTGCAATCATGTCGCCGTACTGTTCAGTGTAAGCGTTGTAACCGAAGCTACCTTCGCCTGCTTTAACGGTATTGGCGATAACAGAAGCTTCTTCGCCTGCGTTTACAACGATCTGACGCAGTGGAGCTTCCATTGCGCGCAGAGCAACGCGGATACCCACGTTCTGATCATCGTTGTCGCCAGTCAGGTTAGCCAGGGTATGAGCAACGCGAACCAGCGCCACACCACCACCGGCAACCACGCCTTCTTCTACCGCAGCACGGGTTGCGTGCAGGGCATCTTCAACGCGCGCTTTTTTCTCTTTCATTTCAACTTCAGTCGCTGCGCCCACTTTCAGAACGGCTACGCCGCCTGCCAGTTTAGCCACACGCTCTTGCAGTTTTTCACGATCGTAATCAGAAGTTGCTTCTTCGATCTGCTGACGGATCTGAGAAACACGGCCCTGGATAGTGGCTTCTTCACCCACACCATCAATGATGATGGTGGTGTCTTTGTTGATCACAACACGTTTAGCCTGACCCATATCTTCCAGGGTCGCTTTTTCCAGTTCCAGACCGATCTCTTCAGAGATAACAGTACCACCGGTCAGGGTTGCGATGTCTTGCAGCATGGCTTTACGACGATCGCCGAAGCCCGGAGCTTTAACCGCAGCCACTTTCACGATGCCACGCATGGTGTTCACGACCAGAGTCGCCAGGGCTTCGCCTTCAACGTCTTCAGCAATGATCAGCAGTGGTTTACCGGCTTTAGCAACGGCTTCCAGCACTGGCAGCATTTCGCGAATGTTAGAAATTTTCTTGTCAGCCAGCAGGATGAACGGGCTTTCAAGTTCAACAGAACCGGTTTCTGGTTTGTTGATGAAGTATGGGGAAAGGTAACCGCGGTCGAATTGCATACCTTCAACAACGTCCAGCTCGTCTTGCAGGCCAGTACCTTCTTCAACCGTGATCACGCCTTCTTTACCGACTTTTTCCATCGCTTCAGCGATCAGTTTACCTACGGTTTCGTCGGAGTTAGCGGAGATCGTCCCTACCTGTGCGATAGCCTTAGAGTCAGCGCAAGGTACAGACAATTTTTTCAGTTCTTCAACCGCAGCAACGACAGCTTTGTCGATACCACGTTTCAGATCCATCGGGTTCATCCCAGCAGCAACAGCTTTCAAACCTTCAGTGATGATTGCCTGCGCCAGAACAGTTGCAGTAGTGGTACCGTCACCCGCTGCATCGTTCGCTTTGGACGCGACTTCTTTCACCATTTGTGCGCCCATGTTTTCGAACTTGTCTTCCAGTTCGATTTCACGTGCAACGGACACGCCGTCTTTAGTGATGGTAGGTGCGCCGAAAGATTTGTCCAAAACCACGTTGCGGCCTTTAGGACCGAGGGTCACTTTTACTGCATCAGCAAGGATGTTTACGCCACGCAGCATTTTCACACGGGCGTCATTACCGAATTTTACTTCTTTAGCTGCCATTTTTAATTTCCCTTAAATTCGTTCTGTTCAGAAAAAAGTGGGTCGGGGGACAATCAGGCTTCAACAATGGCCAGAATGTCGCTCTCGGACATGATCAACACTTCTTCATTGTCGATCTTCTCAGCTTTCACGCCGTAACCGTCGTTGAAAATGACGATGTCGCCAACTTTCACGTCCAGCGCTTTAACTTCACCGTTTTCCAGAATGCGACCATGGCCGACAGCCAGGATTTCGCCACGGGTAGATTTACCTGCAGCTGAGCCAGTCAGAACGATGCCGCCAGCAGATTTAGATTCTACTTCTTTACGCTTGACGATAACGCGGTCATGCAATGGACGAATTTTCATTGATAACTCTCCTGTGAGCGGGTCCATATCTATTTTTAGGATTGAATGCCTGGCAGATTCCTGCCCGGCCTCGTGGTTTGTTTAATGGGGGCGATACCTCACCCTTCAAGGGGAAGAACAGAAAAAAATTTCTCTTTTTCTTTCGCTGCACGGATGACTAAAAATTGACCTCCGCAGTGCTTCCCAACAATCTTTTAACAATTAAGGCCACAGAGATTAGCGATCGCGGTGCTCTGTGTCGTCATCTTTTTTAGGTGAAACCAGACGTTCCTGCGTTTCATCCGTCCGCTGGAACTCGCCATCAAAGGTATTCCCTGTTGGCGCACTGCTTCCCCAGTTACCACCGGAACGCACAATATTCAAATGAGGCATCAGTTTAAGCGTCAGTCGTTTCTGGATCGGCGGTAGTAAGAGCAGCAAACCGAGGAAATCGGTAAAGAAGCCCGGTACCAACAGCAGAAACCCGGCAATGACCAGCGAAACACTTTTGACCATCTCAGCCGCCGGGCTTTCCCCAACCGCCAGTTTTTGCTGCAATTGCATAAACGTTTTCATCCCCTGATTCTTCACCAGGGACACGCCCACACAGGAGGTGAAAACGACCAGCAGCAACGTTGTTGCGACGCCCACCACCGCAGCCACCTTGATAAATAAGGTGATTTCAATGTAAGCCAGCAGGAATAACAGTAGTAACGGTAACCAGCGCACCGCATTCTCCTTGTAATTTGGCTCCGGAAGCGCTGTCGCAGCGGCATTCCAAAACCCTGAATAAGGGCCTGCTTGGGATCTTCGCTATCAAAGAAATGCAGGCTGACTACACTGAGATGGTGCTCATTCATTATCATTTCAAGCACCGGGCTTGATTTAATTGAGCCGGTAAATGAATTGTGAGAATTCTCACAGATACTAAAAACATGCACACTAATAGGGCAGGATAGTGATCTTAGTACGTGCAATTCATCTGGAGCAGCATATGATCGCCTTCGTTGCTAAAACAACGGTTGATCGTTTTAAATTTATCACGGCAAGTAACATAATTTTAAACATCGCATAACACATTCTGTACCGAAGAGAAGGTTCTCATGTCAAACACCATTCGTATCGAGGAAGACCTGCTGGGCACGCGCGAAGTTCCGGCAGAAGCTTATTACGGCATTCACACCCTGCGGGCGATTGAAAACTTCTACATCAGCAACACCAAGATCAGCGATGTCCCTGAGTTTGTTCGTGGCATGGTGATGGTGAAAAAGGCTGCGGCTCTTGCTAACAAAGAACTGCGCACCATTCCACGCCATATTGCGGATATCATTATTCAGGCGTGCGACGAAGTGCTTGATAAAGGCAAATGCATGGACCAGTTCCCTATCGACGTGTATCAGGGCGGCGCGGGAACCTCGGTAAATATGAACACGAATGAAGTGCTGGCGAACATCGGTCTTGAACTGATGGGACACCAGAAAGGCGATTACCAGTTCCTCAATCCAAATGATCATCTGAACAAATGCCAGTCGACCAATGATGCCTACCCGACCGGTTTTCGTATCGCCGTGTACGCGTCTTTGCTAAAGCTGGTTGATGCTATTTCCCAGTTAGGGGATGGTTTTGAGCGTAAAGCGAAAGAATTTGAAAACATCATCAAGATGGGCCGCACACAGTTGCAGGACGCCGTTCCGATGACGCTCGGTCAGGAATTCCACGCGTTTAACGTGCTGCTCAAAGAAGAAACCCGCAACCTGATGCGCACCGGCGAATTACTGCTCGAAGTCAACCTCGGGGCGACGGCAATCGGTACACGCCTGAATACACCAGAAGGTTATCAACAACTGGCGGTAGAAAAGCTGGCAGAAGTCAGCAATCTGGCCTGCGTACCGGCAGAAGATCTGATTGAAGCGACCTCAGACTGTGGCGCGTACGTGATGGTCCACAGCTCACTGAAACGCCTGGCCGTGAAGCTTTCTAAAATCTGTAATGACCTGCGTCTGCTTTCTTCCGGACCGCGCGCGGGTTTAAACGAAATTAACCTGCCGGAATTGCAGGCGGGCTCATCCATTATGCCGGCCAAAGTGAACCCGGTGATCCCTGAAGTAGTGAATCAGGTGTGTTTTAAAGTCATCGGTAACGACGTTTGCGTCACGATGGCGGCTGAAGCAGGCCAGTTGCAGCTGAACGTGATGGAACCGGTAATTGGTCAGGCGATGTTTGAGTCAGTGCATATCCTGACTAACGCCTGTTACAATCTGCTGGAAAAATGCATCAACGGTATTACTGCCAACAAAGAAGTGTGTGAATTCTACGTTTTCAATTCAATCGGCATCGTCACCTACCTTAACCCGTTCATCGGCCATCACAACGGCGATATCGTCGGCAAGATTTGTGCTGAAACCGGTAAGAGCGTCAGAGAGGTGGTGCTCGAACGTGGCCTGCTGACAGAGGCGGAGCTGGACGATATTTTCTCTATCGAAAACCTGAAACATCCGGCCTACAAAGCCAAACGCTATACCGATGAAAATGAACAGTAACAGATTTCACTGCTGACCTTTTGAGGCTCGTTGTTCTGCGGAACAGCGGGCCTTTTTACTTTGCACGACACAACAATTACACAACAATTAATTATCAATTCCTTAAGGAATGCGGGGAATAGGGACGGACAACCATGTTAATTATCGAATTTATTATCGTACTGGCGGCGATTTTCCTCGGTGCGCGCTTAGGCGGCATCGGCATTGGTTTCGCGGGCGGGCTTGGCGTTCTGGTGCTCGCCCTGATAGGCGTTAAACCGGGAACTATCCCCTTTGACGTCATCTCCATCATCATGGCCGTGATCGCCGCGATCTCGACCATGCAGGTGGCTGGCGGGATGGATTATCTGGTGCAACAAACCGAAAAATTGCTGCGCCGAAATCCCAAACACATCACCCTCCTCGCACCTGTTGTCACCTATTTTCTGACGATTATGGCGGGCACTGGCAACATTTCACTGTCAGCATTACCGGTTATTTCTGAAGTCGCCAAAGAGCAAGGGATTAAACCCTGTCGCCCGCTTTCCACCGCCGTAGTTGCTGCCCAGATAGCAATTACTGCCTCGCCGATTTCTGCCGCAGTGGTGTACATGGCTTCCACCATGGAAGGTCACGGCGTCAGTTATTTGCATCTGCTGATGGTGATGATTCCGTCCACGCTGGCCGCAGTGATCCTGATGTCACTGATTGTCAGCGCGTGCTTTGACTCGAAACTGTCCAATGACCCGGTTTATCTCAAACGGTATGAAGAAGGCCTGATCCAACTGCGTGGTAATAAAGCGCTGGAAATCAAACGCGGCGCCAAACTTTCGGTATTGCTGTTCCTGCTCGGCGTCCTGACGGTGGTCGCTTATGCGGTCATTAACAGCCCTAGCCTGGGCTGGGTCGCGCAACCTGTGATGACCACTAACAGTGCCATCCTGATTATCATGCTCAGTGTCGCCACACTAATCACCTTGCTGTGCAGTATTGATACCGACGCCATTCTGACATCCAGCACATTCAAATCCGGCATGAGCGCCTGTATTTGTATTCTCGGCGTGGCCTGGCTGGGTGACACCTTTGTGCAGGCCAATCTCAGTTGGATCAAAGAAACGGCGGGCGGATTGATCCAGGTACATCCGTGGCTGCTGGCAGTGATCTTCTTCTTCAGTTCAGCGCTGTTGTATTCGCAGGCCGCCACCACCAAAGCCCTGCTGCCGATGGCCCTGGCGCTGAGTGTATCCCCCCTGACTGCCGTAGGTTCATTTGCTGCCGTGTCAGGTTTGTTCATTCTGCCCACTTACCCGACACTGGTTGCCGCCGTGCAGATGGATGACACCGGCACCACCCGCATCGGGCGCTTCGTTTTCAACCATCCGTTCTTTATCCCCGGCACCATTGGCGTATTCCTCGCGGTACTTTTCGGATTCGGTTTCGGCAGTATTATTCTCTGACAGTTTTCCGGGGGCTGCGGCCCCTGTTAAGCACTGCGGGACTTTCTGCTCAGCGATTGGTCAGGGTATACTCACAATTCATCAACGCGCGATGGCATGACGCCGTGCGCATCTTCTGTCGATTCACTCAGTGGCTGTTCATCTGCCGCGACAAAGAGAACTGTACTCCGCATGGATCACCGCATTCTTCGAATTTTCTTCCTGCTTTGCAGCCTGTGTCTTTTGCCGTTTCAGGCGAATGCCTCTTTATTTGGCAAACCCGCCGCGGCGCAGTTTGTACCCGTCGATCAGGCATTCAGCTTTGATTTTCAGCAGCAAGGGCACGATCTCAAACTGAACTGGCAAATCCGTGACGGATACTATTTGTATCGCAGCAAAATTGAGCTGGAGCCCAAAAATGCCCGGCTGGCAGCATTCCTGATGCCAAAAGGACATGATCATCATGATGAATTTTTCGGTGACAGCGAAGTTTATGAAAATGCCCTGAACCTGACGGTTCCGTTGCGACAGGCCAGCGCTGATGCGACTGTTCGTGTTACTTACCAGGGGTGCGCCGCCGCAGGATTCTGCTACCCGCCGGAAACCCGTGAAGTGCCGCTGAATGCCGTCGCCGAACCGACGCGTGTCATCATGCCTGCACCGGATAGCGCACCGGTTATCGCGACACCTGAAAAGCTATCCACACCATTGCCGTTTTCTCCGCTGTGGGCATTGCTGATCGGCATTGGGATTGCCTTTACGCCCTGTGTTCTGCCGATGTATCCGCTGATTTCCGGCATCATTCTCGGGCGTAAGCGCCCTCACAGCATGAAACGCATTTTCCTGCTGTCGCTGGTTTACGTGCAGGGCATGGCGCTGACTTACACGCTGCTCGGCATGGTCGTCGCCGCAGCCGGTTTACAGTTCCAGGCCGCGTTACAGAGCCCGTGGGTGCTGATTGTACTTTCGATGATATTCATTGCGCTGGCCTTGTCGATGTTTGGCGTCTTCAGCCTGCAATTGCCTTCTTCGGTGCAGACCCGTCTCGCGCTGTGGAGCAATGAACAAAAAGGCGGTTCACTGCCCGGCGTCTTTATTATGGGCGCACTGGCCGGACTGATTTGTTCTCCCTGCACCACCGCGCCACTCAGCGCTATCCTGCTGTATATCGCCCAGAGCGGCAATCTGCTGTCTGGTGCAGGCACGCTCTATCTCTATGCGCTGGGTATGGGCATTCCGCTTATCATCGCCACGATGTTCGGCAATAAATTGCTGCCCCGAAGCGGGCCGTGGATGCAATATGTTAAGGAAGGGTTTGGCTTTGTCATTCTGGCGCTGCCGGTATTCCTGCTCGAACGTGTGACTGGCGATATCTGGGGGTTGCGTTTGTGGAGCCTGCTCGGCATGGCCTTCTTCGGCTGGGCATTGCTGCTCAGCCTGAAAAGTCACCGTGGGGTGGTACGCATCCTGCAAATTGTGTTTCTTGCTGCAGTACTGATCATCAGCCGGCCGTTGCAGGACTGGGCATTTGCACCCGCGGAAAATACAATGACACAGACGCATGCACTCAGTTTCCAGAAAATTCATAACGTGGCGCAACTGGATACCGCCCTTCAGGGCGCGGAGGGAAAACGTGTCATGTTGGATTTATACGCCGACTGGTGCGTAGCCTGTAAAGAGTTCGAAAAGTATACCTTCCCGGCACCAGAAGTGCAGAATGAACTGTCGGACACTTTATTACTCCAGGCGGATGTCACCCAAAATTCTCCTGAGCAGAAAGCGTTACTAACTCGTCTGAATGTTCTTGGCCTGCCGACAATTATATTCTTCGGGCCGGATGGTCATGAGTTGCCACAGTCGCGGGTTACGGGTTTTATGAATGCGAAGGAATTCAGCACGCATTTGCAGAAAGCCCGCCCGTAAACGACACTACATTTTGAAGTACGCGAATTGTGAGGAGGCAAACGTGCTACGTGAACAAGTTCTCGATAAAACCCTTAATTTCCTGGAACAACGTGGCCTTGCAACATTGTCACTGGAAACTGTCGCCGAGCTGGTTGATGTTCCGCTCATCGAATTACGCCGTTTCTGGCCGGATGCCGAAGCCCTGCTTTATGACAGCCTGCGTTATCACGGTGAGCAGATTGATATCTGGCGTCGTCAGCTGATGCTGGATGAATCGCTTTCCGCGCCACAGAAATTGCTGGCTCGTTATAAGGTACTGGATGAGCAGGTACGGCAGCAGCGCTATCCGGGATGTCTGTTTATCGCAGCCTGTACGTTTTTCCCTGACAGCGATGCACCTATTCATCAGTTGGCTCAGCAGCAAAAACGAGCCTCCTACGACTACACCTTGTCGCTTTTACAGGAAATGGGCTCGGATGATGCGCAAATGGTCGCTCAGCAGATGGAACTGATCCTCGAAGGGTGTCTGAGTAAACTGCTGGTGAAGCGCCAGCTAAACGATGTGGAAGTCGCACGCCGTCTGGCAGAGGATGTTCTAAATATCGCCCGCTGCCGTGAACATGGTGCACTTTCCTGACTTACCCCTTTCGCTACCCGACGATTTCATCCTTTTTGCATGAAAAGTCAGCAAACAAACGTCTTTTATGTGTTTTAGACGACAAAGCCGTTGACGGCACATGCCCGATACGGTTTAATGCGCCCCGTTGCCCGGATAGCTCAGTCGGTAGAGCAAGGGATTGAAAATCCCTGTGTCCTTGGTTCGATTCCGAGTCCGGGCACCATATTTAGAAGAACCCGCCTATGGCGGGTTTTTTGCTTTCCGCTAAACGTCAAAGTCTCACTTTCGTGACTTGCTTCTCACTTCTTTATTCATTTGCCCAAAATTCCCGTTTAATCCTGCTTAAAAGTTAGGCCGACGTCCGTTAACGGCCATATTCCCGCGTTTTAGACTGTTTACTTAGGCTGATAAGTATCCTCACAGCCCTACAAAAACAGGAACATCTCATGAAAATAATCAGAATTGAGGTATTGCGCGTTGCTATCCCGTTCAGCAGCGGCAGGGAAAAAATACAAGGGACTCAGACCGAGGCTTATAACGCAGCGTCTCCCGAACTCAGCAGGATGGAAACGTTGCTGGTAAAAATCACGACTGACACAGGTCTGCACGGTTGGGGAGAAGGTTTCGGACATCTTTGTAATCCCATGACCGAAACTGCGCTGAACGGTCTGGTTGGGCGTTTTTTCCTCGGCCAAACCTGCCCGCAAAGCCCGCAGGAAATTGCCGTACTGATGCAGCAGGCCGAGGTTAACTTTCATGCTTTCGGGCGAACCGGTCCCGTGATATTTGCCCTTTCCGCTGTTGATATTGCGCTGTGGGATTTACTGGCGAAATGGCGGGAACAGCCGCTTTGGCAAATGCTGGGCGCAAAACGTCAAAAAATCGGCATTTATGCCAGCCTGGTCAGTTATGGTAACCATCCTGAACGGGTAGCGGCAAAAGTGCTGAGTACTTATCGGGCGGGATTCCGCGCCATTAAGCTGCATGAAACGGCTTATCCGGCCATTGCCGCTGCCAGAGAAATATTACCTGCCGATGCTGAACTGATGATCGATGTGAACTGCCCCTGGACCGTGGAGGAGGCAGTGAAAAAGGCACAGGCTTTGCTGTCTCTTAATCTGGGCTGGCTGGAAGAGCCGGTCTGGCCACCGGATGATTTGGCCGGCCTGGCGGAAGTTCGAAAACAAGGAACGCGTATTGCTGCTGGCGAGAATGCAGCAGGCGTGCAAGGCTTCGCCGAACATTTCGAACGCGGTGCAATCGATATCGCACAGCCCAGTGTCAGTAAAGTCGGCGGTATCACTGCCATGTTGAAAGTATTTACTCTGGCTGAGCAATACCAAATCCGGGTTGTGCCGCACTGTTTTTATTATGGTGCCGGCCTGATGGCCACAGCCCAACTGGTCGCTATGCTCGATGACAGTGTAAGCCTGGAAGTGCCTTACATACAGTGGCAAGACGCGCTTTATTCACAACTGAATTTCGAACCCTATATGCGGTTGCCGGACATACCGGGGCTGGGCTTTGAGCCGTCACTTTCCGTCATCAAGAAGTATCTCATCAGCTCGAAAACCCTTTCTCTGACTGCCGGAGCCGCTCATGCGTAAATCCAATTATCGTGTCGTGATCGCCCTGTTACTGTTCTTTGCCGGCATGCTCAATTATCTGGACCGCGCAGCGCTATCGGTAATGGCCCCCCTGATCAAGGGTGACCTGCACATCAATGATGCTCAAATGGGGATTTTGTTCAGCGCCTTCTTTATCGGCTACTGCCTGTTTTGCTTTATTGGCGGGTGGAGTGCAGACAAATTTGGTCCGCGCAAAGTCTTCGCCTTCGCTGCCGCATTCTGGTCAATATTTTGCGGTGCAACCGCGCTGGTGAACAGTTTCGCGCATTTGCTGGTCGTGCGCGTCATGTTTGGTATCGGCGAAGGCCCGATGGGGACCACCACCAACAAGTCGATTTCTAACTGGTTTCCGCGCAAAGAAGTGGGCCGCGCGGTCGGTTTTACCAACGCGGGTCAACCGTTGGGGGCGGCCATCGCCGCGCCGATTGTCGGGCTGGTCGGTCTGCATTTTGGCTGGCGTATTGCCTTCGTGGTGATTGCCGCGCTGGGCTTTGTCTGGCTTGCAGCGTGGATGACTTTTTTTCGTGATAAACCAGAACAGCATCCACAAGTATCAGAGGAGGAAAAACGTCTGATTACCCGTGATCGCCCCGCAACACCGATCACCAACGATATCAGAGAAAAAGATGCACACAGCCTGTGGTATTACGTATTTTCCAAACCGGTGCTGGGTGTGGCTGCGGCCTTTTTCTGTTTCAACTATATCCAGTATTTCTTCCTGTCATGGCTACCAAGCTATCTCACTGATTTCCAGCATCTCGATATTAAGAGCATGAGTATTATCGGTATTTTGCCCTGGCTGGGTGCAACCGCGGGTTTCATCGGGGGCGGGATCGTCGCCGATATTCTTTTCCGACGTAGCGGGAATTTTCTCTTCTCACGTAAAGCGGTGATTTTCGCAGGTCTGATTGTGGCTGCCGGTTGTGTGCTGATGACGGCTTATACCCGCAACACCGCAGGCGCCGTAGCGCTGATTACAGTCGCCAGTATTTTTGCTTATATGACGCCACAGGCATGCTGGTCATTGTTGCAGGATATCGTTCCGGCGCACCGTATCGGAACGGCGGGCGGTTTTGTGCATTTACTGGCGAATCTGGCCGGGATTTTATCCCCGAGTATCACCGGATTTTTAATTCAGTACGGCGGGGGTTATCAGACAGCCTTCATCCTCTCAAGCGGTCTGGCGATCGTTGGAGTGATTGCAATGGCTATTCTGGTACGCCAGAGCAAAGTGACGGAATTATTTGGCAAAAAAGCACCGCCGGAAGAAATCGCAACCGGTCATTAATCCTCCGGTTTTATCCTGTATGCCCTGTTCAACCTGCAATTGAATTGATACATTGCGGGTTGAACATTGAGCAGATTTATAGGATGTAAAATGCTTTCGTCAGAACTTACGCTGTTCCCCCCTGCATTAAAAGCCGGCGACACTATTGGTTTTTTCTCTGCCTCATCACCGGTGACTGCCACCGCGCCCAACCGTTATTTGCGCGGGAAGAAATTCCTTGAAGACAAAGGATTTGTGCTGAAAGCGGGCACAATGACCGGCCAATATGATCACTATCGTTCCGGCTCCATTCAGGCTCGCGCTGAAGAACTGAATCAGTTGATCCGTGATCCGCAGGTGCGTTGTGTGATGTCGACAATTGGCGGTAACAACACAAACTCCCTTTTACCTTATCTGGATTATGATGCGCTGCGTGCCGACCCGAAAATCATCATTGGTTATTCCGACACGACTGCTTTGCTGGCCGGAATTTATGCGCAAACCGGGTTAATCACCTTTTACGGCCCGGCGCTGGTGGCTTCTTTTGGCGAATTCCCGCCACTGGTTAACGAAACCTACGCGTCTTTTTCGGACATTCTGATGACGCACCACTCAGAGCCTTACCGTTATGCTTTACCGCAGCACTGGACGGACGAAAAGCTCAACTGGAATGATGTCATACCGGTCAGGGCAAAAACGTTATACGCCAATACCTGCCGTTTCCTGGGCAAAGGCCGTATTGAGGGGCGTGTCATCGGGGGTAATCTGAATACGATGTCGGGCATCTGGGGCAGCCCTTATATGCCTGAAATCCGTCAGGGCGATATTTTATTTATCGAAGACAGCCTGCATGATATCGCTACCGTTGAACGCTCTTTTTCTATGCTGAAACTGAACGGGATTTTCGACCGTGTAAGTGCCATTCTGCTCGGTAAACATGAACTGTTCGATGATGCAGGATCTGCAAGGCAACCTGCTGACGTACTGCTGGAAGTGCTTAACGGGCAAGATATTCCGCTGGTTGATGGCTTCGACTGCTGTCATACCCATCCGATGTTAACGCTTCCGCTGGGAGCCCGTATCTCTGTTGACTTCGCTGAGCGACACATTGACATTGTTAGCCAGTATCTGCGGTAATTATAAAAAATCACGTACTACTAAAAATCTGTAGGTGATTTATATTTCTTCGCCCTGTGCCTCCTACCCTCAGATGACACACCATTGCTCTGTAAACATTTACGACAGAAATCTGTTTTTAGAATTGAACGGTTTATACTGGCTGCCCTGTCGCGTGGGATATAAATGAAACATATGCGCAGGGCACACATTGTTCTCATTACATGAACATGTGTGTGAGCAGGATATTCTCAACAGGGAGGCGTAAAATACACATGAATTATCTGATTGAAAATCATATAGTCTTCAACCCTGAAGATAACTCACTTTCATTACCGGGTGATTCAGAAAACCAGATTGCCGTTTCTAACCCTGCTCGCAGAATATTATTATTGTTAATAGAACAGCAGGGTATTGTTGTAGAGCGTGAGATTTTTTTCAAAAAAGTTTGGGAAGACTATGGACTGACAGCAAGTAATAACAATCTTAACCATTGTATCAGTAAATTACGCAAAGCGATGGTGACATTAGGTTATCCTGACGAATTCATCGTTACCGTTCCTAAGGTTGGCTTTACTATTCGCAAAGAAATCATTATTGAACCATATTTCACACATGACCTTTCTCCGGAACCCGTTCATAACAGGGAGTTCAAAACAGCGCCGGAAGTTGGGCTGACAGAAGCGATGCCGGAGGGAGAAACCAGCGTGCCGGCAGCACTGCCCCTAACGGTAAAAAAAGAATCCGACAAGCCTAAAAAGAAGCTCCGCCATGATCTGATGATAAGCCTCCTGGTGACGACAGCCCTGACTCTGAGTGCATTTCTCATTCTGTACTATGAAGTGCGTGATCCGAAAACGGAGCTGAAAGTTGCCAAAATAGGTGTCTGTGATTTGTATTCAACTGTGCCTGTAATTGTATCCCGCAAGCTCGAGTTTATTCAGCTGGCAGAGAGTTTTCTGCATAAAAATAATATTAAATGTAAACCGGGGAACATTTTCATTTTTCAAAGCGAGCGTTTTACTTCGCCTGTCAATACGGGTTCAGTCCGGGATTTCATGGCGCAGTGCATTACAGACGATAATCACAAGGCTAACATTTGCATAAGCTATTATACAAATGACAGGACCACGCATGACCAGTGATAAAAAATTCAACATCCGGGAAAATAAGATTATTATCCTGCCTTTACTTCCTGCAATCGTAATATTGATTTTAATCTTACAAGGTTATTGGGTGAAGAATGACAGGAAGGTATTTCCGGTTAACATCCCGTGTCGTGGAAATATGATTGTAGAAGCACAATATGATAATCAGAGAGCCAAAATGGTAACGACTCTCTACTTCAGTTTTCTTGACGGACACAAAATTTTAGTTTCACTGAGTGGGACAGGTTATTTATATGACAAACAAGGGAATATTACACAACGAAAAACACTGCTGAGGAATATTTATTATGACTACATTCACGAAGGCAAATCCTCCGGCACATATTCGCTCACCAGTACCCAGATAAATATCGACAGTGTAGACAATATGGACTGGAAAATGTCGTCTCTTCTGCTGATGAACAGTTTTTTTCTGACCGGTCACACAGATACACTGGCACTGAAGAAATATGACGATAACACCCTGTTGATTGAAAGCAATCAGTCTCCGGTTACGCTGTGCGTCTTCAAAAAAGGTATTTAAATACAACCTGATGCCAGCACGTCATCTATTTATAGTAAAGGTACAGTTGAAACCCGCAGGCCTGCGCATAACGAGACAAGGTGCAAAAACTGGCCTGCGCCGGCCGCTTTTCAAGGCGGGTAATAGCGGGTGGCGTGACGCCAAGCCGCCTGGCCAGCTCTGTTTTACTCAGCCCTGCATCTTCACGCAGTGTTTGCAGCAAGGCGTGAATTTGAGTTTCTGCGATAAGTTCCGGCGCCTGAGCCGAATAAACCGGTTCCTCGAGTGCCTGCGCCCGCAATTTTGCCGTTCTTAGCATATCGTTCTCCCTTTTTAAGCTGGCGTCAGTAATAGTTGATCTTGACGATCACCGACGCATCAAACTGCCCGAGAGAAAGTGTTTTTCCCGGGATCGCACTCAGTTTTGCTGTAAAGTTTTTAGTCACTTCATTCACATTGTTCAGTTCCGCAAAGTTATCGTAGCGGTTGAACGTGATGGCCTTATCCTGGTCGTTGTAGAGCATCAGCTTCGCGCCATTGGCGAGGTCAATTGCCGTGTTATCCAGCAACGGGCTGGCGGTAGAAAATTCCGCCTGCAGTGAGAAGTTATCCAGGCACCCTTGTTTTACCGCTTTAATAGCAAACGGCAGTGAAACGCCGGACGATCGGGACAACGTTGTACTTTGAATTGCACCGAAATCGACAATCTGTGACTCAGGATAAACTTTCAGATCAGAGCCACAGGCCAGAAAACGGATCCCCTGTAAACCCGATAAGTTGTATTTGAGGTTTTTTGCACCCGGCGTTTTGTTGATACCGCGGCTGCCATCGAGCTGGAATACCGTGAACTGATCAGCTCCCTGATAATGCCCGCCGGAAGGCGCATTCCCGCTGACTTTGATATACAAACGGAATGTGACATTCACCGTCACATTCTGCCCTTTCTTGATCGGTGTGCTGTTGGTGCTCAGTCGCTGTTCGTTCTGCTCCAGATCCTGCCCGTTATAACTGACGCCAAGCAGTAACCCCTCGCCAATCGACTGGGATTTAGGATTAAAGTAGAAGTGTACGACGTCAATGATCGAGCCCAGCACATTGTCGCAATAGGCCGTGACATTGATGTCATTGGATTCCCAGACTTTCGTTCCTGGTGGCACGTTGGCCGGAATCGCCAATTGCCCGACAGGAATGGCCGGTTTGTCGACTATTCCGCTACCTTTCTCGACACAATCGAGCGCCAGCACGCTACGGGAAAAAAATAACAGCAGCAGGAGCAATATCATCCGGCCTGCCTGAAATCTGCAAATACCAGCCATCACCACTCCTTAATGTTTCGCGTCTTTGCTGATGCGCTGACATTGTTGGGTCTGACAGCGGTACTCATTTACCTGCAATCCGCCGTAATCATCCATGTAACCCAGGCTGTATTGCTGGCTAACATACTGACTACCAATAAGATTTTCCGTGGAAAGCGGTGCCAGCATTACACTGTCAAAACCGGGAATATTGCCTTTGTTATCTTTGCCCAGATAGCCAACGGTGATATAAAACGGCGTCGGATTGGTCAGTTTTAATCCGTCACTGAGACGGCTAACCTGCAGTTGCTCCTGCCAGTTGCCTTTCACCAGACTTCTTATTTCCGCCGGACGGAAAAACAGCTTCACCCGACTTTGGATCGCCACCTGCATCACGTTTGCCATATCACTTTTTGGCGGCACTTCACGCACGTTAAAGTAAAAAAGGGATTCGCGATCTTTCGGCAGACCGGCGGTTTCAGGTAACTGCAGAATGCGGATCTGGCTTTTCTGACCTGCATCAATACGCTGCATTGGCGGTAACGCCACCAGCGGCGAAGTGATTTTTTCGCCTTGTGCATTCTCCAGCCAGACCTGCGCCAGATACGGTAAATCTTTGCTTTGGTTTTCCAGCATTACGCTGACGGATTTATCACTGGCATTATAAATGATGCGCGTCCGGTCCAGATTAACGGCAGCAAAAACCGGATAAACGGCCCCCGTCATCAGCAGTAATGTTGCCCAAAACCGTAATAAATGCTTGTTCATCCTGTTATTCCTTCCCTGAGCTGTTTGGGTGAAATTGTTGTTCAAAGATTAAGTGCATGGCAGCAATACCTGCCCTGAGCGGGTAACGGGCTGCGGCAGTACCTGAATCTGACACTGCTGTTCGTCTCCCCAGTGGACGGTCAAAGATTTCTCTCCTGAGACCCCGGCCAGATAAGCCAGACCGCCGTCGCCGACAAGCCCCGCCTCAAAACCTGAACTGTTGTCCGTTACGGCAGCGCCCAGCGGCGGGTAACTGCCATCTTTAAGGCGGATCACTGCCATCAGCCGTTCGCCCTTAATGGCGCGGATTTTGCGAAAGCCTATTGCACCTTCCGTCAGGGTTTTGCTGACCACCGAGCTGTAAACTTCCACGTCGTCCGGCAAATGGTTCACATCAACACGGATATCGGAGGTCTGGTAGCTGGACACGCCGTTCACGACTGCAATACCGTAATCGTTGGTGACTGACGCACCGTCGCTGATCGGAATGCCTTTTACGCCAGCCGACACCATCATGCGTGGCTCGCTGCCTGCGCTGCTCTGATGCAATGCTGCACCCGCAGCCGTCGCGGTAAACGAGCCATACCAGTTGGCGTTCACCGAGCGGTAATCGTTATTTTTCACGCTGCCGTTCGCGCCAAACTGGCCGTACGGCGACATGTGCTGGTAGTTGGCGCGGAACACGCCGTTGCCTTTTTGCAGATCCGGGCTGCTCCCGCCCGCGCCCACACGCCAGCTATTGTTCGGATCCTGGCTGTTGTAATACGACGCCGTTTGCGAGAAACCACTTTGCGAATCCTGCTGGGCGTCGTAACTGATTTGCTGCCCTGACGACAGCGGCAAACTGAACGACAGAAACATCTGGTTCTCATCGGTATCACGGTAATTCAGCTTGCTGGCGGAAAAGGTGGCTGAGATGCCGGTAAAGCGGCCGATATCGAAAATCTTGCTGACCGATACGCTGTAATTATTACTCGCACTCTCATTCCAGTAGACTTTGTGCGTCGCCGAGAGATAGAGCGTGATGGCGGGCCAGGACAGGTACTGATTGGCCGTCACGGTGTATGTTTGTTTGTCATCGCGGGAGTAACCGTCACCATTTACCTTGTCCAGGAACTGGCTGAACGACATAAACGTTTTCTCCGAGAAGCGATATCCGGCAAACGTAATCTGACTGCCGGTCGAGTCAAACCGCTTGGAATAGTTGGCGCGGTAACTCAGTCCGGTTTGTTTCCCTGCCACCGGCACGGTTGCCGAGGAACGCGTAACATCAAAAGACACGGCGCCGAGTTTTTGCAAGTTTTGCCCAACACCGATGGCCTGCGCCTGATAATTCCCGGTGGTGGTGATCAGACCGCCATACAACGAGAAATCATTCAGCGCCCCCCAGGACATTTCGCCGCTGTAAAAACCCGGCTGTAAGACGTGATTGCTGCTGCCGGTGGTCGGTTTGCCCATTGCGGTTTTGAAACGTACCTGACCTTTGCGGGTCAAAAACGGAATGGTCGCGGTGGTCACCTGATAAGTCGTCACGCTGCCATTTTCTTCTTCAATTTTGACGTCCAGTGCGCCCTGTACCGCTTCGGTCAGATCCTGAACGACAAAGGGACCCGGTGACACGTTGGTCTGATAGATCACCCGCCCGTTTTGACTGATGCTCACTTTGGCATTGGTTTTGGCGATACCCGTAACCTGCGGCGCATACCCTCGCAGCGACGGCGGTAACATACGCTGATCGCTGTTGAGCGAAACCCCGAGAAAACGGAATGAATCGAAAATATCTGAACTGAAATAGGTCTGCCCGCCGGTCAGGCGTGCGCCAATAGAAGGCAGTGCGCGGTACAAATAAGTCTGCGTCCAGGTGAACTTATCACTGGCCGGCGTGCCTGCTGTACGCGACGAAGAATATTGATAATCGGCACGGGCACGCCACGGCCCGAAGTTAAAACCGGTGGAGCCGTAACTGCTGAAACTGGTGGTGCTGTCGCCAGACTGCGGCATGTATTTGCTGCCGAGCAGATTGTAATCGAGTAATGCACCGTTGACGCCATCATCCCACTGCGAAGGCGGCACCCAGTTTTGATCATGAAAGGTCAGCCAGGCCTGCGGAATGCTGATGTTCAGCGTTTGTCTTTCCTGATCGTAACGTGCAGTGACTTCCTGCTGCTGATCGAGTGATGTGCATTTGCCGTGATGCCACAAAGTCAGTTTTTCGCGCGCGTATTTGGTGAGATCGAATTTATCTACCAGTGAAGGCGGTAAACACAGACGGCTGTTTTTCTTATCCGCAGCGGGAACATAGTGAATCACGCTTTGTTCGCCGAGCGTGCGACCATTGAGCACCACATCCAGCAGGTATTCGCCGGGCGCGATATAATCAGCAACCTGAAATCGTGAAAGATCGACATTATTGCGATCGGCAGAATCAATGAAGTTAACGTTAAATTCCACTGCGAAGCTTCTGACTGAAATAAAGCATCCCGACAGAAGAAAAATAAACCATAAGGCACTCTTCATTTCAGCCGATGTTCTATTCATCGCAAACGACATAATAAAATCACTTCTTACGAAAATAGTCATCCACACCATTCCCCGGTGCGGGCACAACCGAAAAAATAAAGGGGAGAGAACTCCCCTAAATAGCAGCGATATTTATTTGTAATTCAGCGCGTAAGTCGCCTGAGAAACGATCGTACCTGTTGAAACAGGCTGAGAGTTAGCTTCCACACGGGCGGCAAATACCAACTCATTATTCCCTGTGACCAGGTTTATATCTTTCGAGGTGTCACCCACTTTGAGCAGGTCACCGTTGGCGTCAATCAGGCGGATGCCCGCACCCTTTGCACTGCCGGTGTTAGCCAGTAATTCGGAGGCACTGCTGTCAGGCGTACCGGCAAAAGAAACGGCAACTTTGGACATCGCCGGATATTCCACTGCGCCCGCAGTCTGTGCGGTCAGATTGCAATCCTGCAAATGAATAGTGTAATTCACATTTTGAGAGTATTTATTGCCGCTTTCGAGCACCTTATTCGCAACCTGTCCCATGTTTACATTAATGTCTTCATCACCTGCTGCAATTGAGCAAGGTGCATTAATCACCGTCCCGGTAAAGTGAATACGGCCTGAACCCTGATCGGTTCCTGTCGGAGGTGTAGTATCATCCGCAAAAGCCGATACAGAAATAAAGGCAGATAAAGCGATAATCAGTGTCTTTTTTTTGGCGTTAAACATAATGAGTCCTTGAGATTTAACGGTAGCTATTAAGCGTTAAGCAGCTTTTAAGCGATATTTTTCGCTGTACCGAAGAGAGCACCCCTCTCTTGCCAGATCAATATACTGATATTTTTAATTTAACGTTATAATAATTTGTCAATTGGCAATATTAAGAATTTTAATCTCAGATTAATCTTTAAACATGAGGTTTATGAAAGGAAATTAACTCAGAAGTTAAAATATTTGATATTAAATGTTCCGTAATCGATAAGAAAATCCCCCTGTCAGAGCTCAGGTTAAGCTTTATTTAACTCTTTAATTACATTAAAAATCATTATTTTTAACCTTTCCCGCTATTTCTCTTCTCTCCAGACTTATGTGGACTGCCCCGCATGTCGGATGAATATATCCTGCTGTTTTTTCTCCGCTTGCGTGATCTGCCCCCCAGAAAGCAAACAAAGCCATACCGCAAACTACACTTAACCTTTGATTGACATATCATTAACAAATTAAAGGAGAAAACCATGAGCCATGTTTATAAGCACCCTATTCCTGCCTCTGTGGCAGAGCGTACCCTGATCACACCTGAGAAATATCAGCAATATTATCAACAGTCTGTTGAGGACCCTGATGCATTTTGGGGGGAACAGGCCAAAGTACTCGACTGGATTAAACCTTTCACAAAAGTGAAAAACACTTCATTTGCGCCGGGAAATGTCGATATCCGGTGGTTTGAGGATGGCACCCTGAATCTCGCAGCCAACTGTCTGGATCGTCATTTAGCCGACAAAGGTGAGCAGACCGCATTGATTTGGGAAGGTGATGACCCAAAAGTTGAAAACAAATACGTTACCTACAAACAGCTTCATCATGATGTTTGCCAGTTCGCGAATGTCTTAAAGAGTTTGGGCATTAAAAAAGGGGATGTTGTCGCTATTTACATGCCCATGGTACCGGAAGCCGCTGTCGCGATGCTGGCCTGTGCCCGTATCGGTGCTGTACATTCCGTTATCTTCGCCGGTTTCTCCCCGGAAGCCGTTGCCGGTCGCATTATAGATTCCAACGCCAGGCTGGTCATTACCGCTGACGAAGGCCTGCGCGCCGGACGTACCATTCCACTGAAACAAAATGTGGATGATGCGCTGAAGAATCCGGCGGTTACCAGCATCACACATTCCATCATTTTCAAACGTACCGGCAAACAGGGGGAATGGAAAGAGGGGCGTGACATCTGGTGGCATGATGCGATTGAAGGCGTTTCTGCAGATTGTCCGCCCGAAGAAATGAAAGCAGAAGATCCGCTTTTCATTCTTTATACCTCCGGTTCTACGGGTAAACCGAAAGGCGTATTGCATACCACGGGAGGGTATCTGGTCTATGCCGCCCTGACGTTCAAATACACCTTTGACTACCATGACGGCGACATCTACTGGTGTACGGCCGATGTCGGCTGGGTAACGGGCCACAGTTATTTGCTCTACGGCCCGTTGGCATGCGGGGCCATCAGCCTGATGTTTGAAGGTGTCCCCAATTATCCGACACCAGCCCGTATGGCACAGGTAATTGATAAGCATAAGGTGAATATCCTGTATACCGCACCTACGGCGATCCGTGCACTCATGGCTGAAGGGGATAAAGCTATTGAAGGCACCCGCCGTGAGTCACTGCGGGTCATGGGGTCGGTTGGCGAACCGATTAACCCGGAAGCGTGGGAGTGGTACTACAAAACTATCGGTAACAGCCAATGCCCGATCGTCGACACCTGGTGGCAAACAGAAACCGGCGGTTTCATGATAACCCCGCTGCCGGGTGCCACTGAGCTCAAAGCAGGGTCGGCAACACGTCCGTTCTTCGGTGTTCAGCCTGCTCTGGTAGATAACGAAGGCGTTCCGCAGGAGGGGGCGTGTGAGGGTAATCTGGTGATCACTGATTCGTGGCCAGGCCAGGCACGAACTCTTTTCGGTGACCATGAGCGTTTCGAGCAGACCTATTTTTCTACATTTAAAAATATGTACTTTAGTGGTGACGGTGCGCGCCGTGACGAAGATGGTTATTACTGGATAACCGGCCGTGTTGATGACGTGCTTAATATTTCTGGCCATCGTCTTGGGACGGCTGAAATTGAGTCAGCATTAGTTTCTCATCCTAAAATCGCAGAAGCTGCCGTTGTGGGTATTCCACATAACATTAAAGGTCAGGCTATTTATGCCTACATCACACTGAATCACGGCGAAGAACCGTCACCGGAACTCTATACCGAAGTACGCAACTGGGTGCGTAAAGAGATAGGGTCCATTGCCACACCTGACATTCTTCACTGGACAGATTCGTTGCCAAAAACCCGTTCCGGCAAAATTATGCGTCGCATTCTGCGCAAAATTGCAGCCGGAGACACAAGCAATCTGGGAGATACCTCTACGCTGGCGGATCCAGGCGTAGTCGATAAATTGCTGGAAGAAAAACAATCAATGAAAGTGCCGTCATAATTTTTCACCGCCCTGGCGCGGTGAACTCTATCAATGCCTCACAGGAGTCACTGAGATGAATGATCTCATTTATCAGAGAGTTGTAAGTAATCCGCGCTTCAGGGAACTGGTGCAAAAACGCAGTCGTTTTGCCTGGCTACTGTCAGGCATCACCCTGGTTCTGTATGTCGCTTTCATTTTATTGATTGCGTTCGATCCGCAGTGGCTGGGAACACCTCTTTATGACGGTGCCACCATTACCCGTGGCATTCCCGTAGGCGTTGGGCTGATCGTTATTTCATTCGTACTGACCGGGATTTATGTCGTTCGTGCAAATGGCGAATTTGACCGTCTGACAGCAGACATTATCCGCGAGGTGCAGCCATGATGGCACGCTGCGGCACGTTTCTGTTATTGATGTTATCCCTCGTTTTCCCGTCCAGTTTATTTGCTGCGGAGGGCATCGCCGGGGAAGTTAAACGTCAGCCTCTTAACGTTGAAGCTATCGTCATGTTTGTGCTGTTTGTTGGCGCGACCTTATACATCACTTATTGGGCAGCAAAGCGTACCCGCTCTCGTCAGGACTACTATACCGCTGGCGGCCGCATCACTGGCCTGCAAAACGGTATGGCGATTGCCGGCGATTTCATGTCTGCCGCTTCTTTCCTGGGTATCTCCGCACTGGTTTATACATCAGGTTATGATGGCCTGATTTATTCCATCGGTTTCCTGATCGGCTGGCCGATTATTTTATTCCTGATTGCCGAACGCCTGCGTAACTTAGGGAGATATACCTTCGCCGATGTCGCGTCATATCGGTTGAAACAAAAACCTATCCGGCTGCTTTCAGCTTGCGGTTCGCTGGTGGTTGTCGCGCTTTATCTGATCGCACAAATGGTCGGTGCCGGTAAGTTAATCCAGCTATTGTTTGGGCTTAACTATCATGTCGCGGTGATCCTGGTAGGTATCCTGATGGTGCTCTACGTGTTGTTTGGCGGGATGCTGGCGACAACTTGGGTACAAATCATCAAAGCTATTCTGTTGCTGGCTGGCGCGACATTCATGGCGATCATGGTCATGAGATCTGTAGGCTTCAACTTCAATACGCTCTTCACTCAGGCGGTTGCTGTCCATTCTAAAGGGATTGCAATAATGAGTCCGGGAGGATTAGTTTCAGATCCGATATCTGCACTGTCTCTGGGGCTCGCACTGATGTTTGGCACCGCCGGTTTACCGCATATCCTGATGCGTTTCTTCACCGTGAATGATGCCAAAGAAGCCAGAAAAAGCGTGTTCTACGCCACTGGTTTTATCGGCTACTTCTACATTTTGACTTTTATTATCGGTTTCGGCGCTATCGTCCTGGTCAGCTCAAACCCGGCGTTTAAAGACGCCAGCGGCATATTACTCGGCGGCAATAATATGGCTGCCGTGCATTTAGCGGATGCGGTCGGTGGGAGCTTCTTCCTCGGCTTTATCTCTGCCGTGGCTTTTGCAACGATCTTAGCGGTTGTCGCAGGCTTAACGTTGGCAGGTGCTTCAGCCGTATCTCATGATCTGTATGCCAGTGTCATCAAAGACGGTAAAGCGACAGAACGGGATGAGTTAAGGGTTTCGAAAATCACCGTTATCCTACTGGGTATTGTTGCTATTGCATTGGGCATTCTTTTTGAAAAACAGAACATTGCCTTCATGGTAGGATTAGCTTTCTCTATTGCTGCTAGCTGCAATTTCCCCATTATTCTGCTCTCGATGTACTGGTCTAAGCTGACAACGCGGGGGGCTATGATAGGTGGATGGCTCGGATTGCTTACGGCAGTCATACTAATGATCCTCGGGCCCACAATCTGGGTTCAGATCTTAGGGCATACCAAGCCGATTTATCCTTACGAATACCCTGCGCTGTTCTCAATGATTGTTGCTTTTGTTGGTACCTGGTTCTTCTCAATTACAGACAATTCACTTGAAGGACAGAAAGAGAGAGAACGCTTCTATCCTCAATTTGTGCGGTCCCAAACTGGTATCGGGATTTCCCAAAGTTCAAATCACTAATGTATAAGCGCAGAAATAAGAAAAGCCAATCCTGAGGGATTGGCTTTTTTGAATATCGCATCTTTAATCAAAGGCTTATCAAACGCAGAAAAGACAAAAGCCCTGCACATTGTGCAGGGCTTTTGTCTTATTTGATGCCTGGCAGTTCCCTACTCTCGCATGGGGAGACCCCACACTACCATCGGCGCTACGGCGTTTCACTTCTGAGTTCGGCATGGGGTCAGGTGGGACCACCGCGCTAGTGCCGCCAGGCAAA